>NZ_JNKG01000009.1:0-382258 GCF_000701965.1 Prevotella sp. RM4 | reverse complement strand
CTTCAGATGTCCTCTAAATACAACATAGAGCATTAATCCGACTTTCGCCGGGCTATTCTCTACTATAGGGAAGGTTGGATACGCGTTACTCACCCGTGCGCCGGTCGCCAGCATCAAAAGCAAGCTTTCGATCTGCTGCCCCTCGACTTGCATGTGTTAAGCCTGTAGCTAGCGTTCATCCTGAGCCAGGATCAAACTCTTCACTGTAAAAATTTGTTTGTTTTTTCTATTTAAAATAGAAATGTATCTGTCTCAGAACAACTATCCAAATTCAAGAAATTGAAACGGTTTGTTCATTTACCCAAGAGTATTTCTGCTCTTGCTTCTTGTACTACTTCTGTTTATGTAAATCTTTCAAAGAACTCTTTCTTTTAGTGCTTGTCAGGTGGTGTTCCTGATTTGCGGGTGCAAAGGTACGGCTTTTTTTGGAACTACCAAAACTTTTCGAGAGAAATTTTCATTTTTCATGCATTTTTTTGGTTGCTCTTGACAAATATCAACTTCAAAAATGCTGACACATTATTATATATTATATTGACAGACCGGCATATCCCTAAAAACCATGAGTTAACTCAAAACCCTTCGTGAATTAACTCAAAACCCTTTTTGAATTAACTCACCGCATTTTTTGAGTTCAGAAGAGACTACCTACCCAACTAAGAAATGACTACGTTAATTTCTGATAATTGTTTTGTAGTTTAAGGGATTTAAATTACTTTTGCATTATCAAAAGAAGTAAAACCATCAAAAAGGAAAAAAAGCAAAATGAAGAAAGTAATGGTAGGAATTGCCGCTTTGTCATGCATCGCCATGACAAGCTGCGGCAACATGGGTCAGGTACTCGGTGCCATGACCAATGGTACTGGTGTAGTAAATGCCATCACAAGTGTTATCGGTCTTGATAAGGTAAAACAACAGAATCTGATTGCCACATGGAAATATGCTGGTCCTGGCTGCGCATTTACCAGCGAGAACCTGCTGGCCAAAGCTGGTGGTGAAGTTGCCGCCGTACAGATTGAAGAGAAATTACTGCCCTACTACCAGCAGGTTGGCCTCTCAGCCAGTAACACATATATCACCTTTAACGAAGATGGCACCTTCTCTTCAAAAATAGCCGGCACTCCATTCAACGGCAAATACACTTTCGACGAGGCTACACAGAAAATTTCCTTAAAAGGATTACTGCTCTCGATGAACTGCTATGCAAAGAAAGAGGCAAATGGTATTTCTATCCTGTTCGAAGCCAAGAAACTGTTGACTGTCCTCCAGACCATGTCGGCTATGAGCGGGAACAAAGATTTGCAAACAATTGGAGATTTGAGCAAAAATTACGATGGCGTACGTGTTGGATTCGATATGAAACGGTAAAATTTGCAAATATATGCAGAAATATTTGGTCGGTTGCGAAATTTTGTATAATTTTGCAACCGATTTCTGAATAAATATACTGAGATGAAAGTAAAGACCAACAGATTAGAAGCCCTGAGACTGATCATATCAAGTCAGCAGTTAGGAAGCCAGGACGAATTGTTGAACGCCCTCCAGAAGGAAGGTTTCAAACTGACGCAAGCCACACTGAGTCGCGATCTGAAGCAACTGAAGGTTGCAAAAGCCGCCTCGATGAGTGGCAACTACGTGTATGTACTGCCCAACGAGACCATGTACAAGCGAGTCAGCACGCCCAACAGCATTCGTGAGATGATGAAGGTACCTGGTTTTATCAGTATCAACTTTTCGGGCAACATGGGTATCATCAAGACACGCCCTGGCTATGCCAGTTCGATTGCCTGGAACATCGACAATAGTGATGTACCTGAAATCTTGGGTACCATTGCTGGTGACGACACCATATTCATTGTAATTAAAGAAGGCGTAAAGCATCAGGATGTGGTAGAAGCTCTGACTGATGTCGTGCCAAACATGAAATAAAGAAGAAAGAAATGGAAGAAGAAATTGATGTCTTGGTAGCAGGACCTGAACACGAGAAGTACGTAGACACTATCCTCGACACCATTGCAGAGGCTGCAAAGGTGCGCGGTACAGGTATCGCCAAGAGAACGCATGAGTATCTGGCCAAGAAGATGATGGAAGCAAAAGCTGTCATCGCCCTGACCAAAGATGGTAGATTTGCAGGATTCAGCTACATCGAGACTTGGGAGAATCAGCAATATGTAACCACCTCGGGACTGATTGTACACCCCGACTTCAGAGGTAAGCATATTGCCAAGCGCATCAAGGACATGACTTTTACATTAGCCAGAACCCGATGGCCACACGCCAAGATTTTCTCGCTGACCAGTGGTGCAGCAGTGATGGCAATGAACACCGCATTAGGCTATCAGCCAGTTACCTTTGCCGACTTAACCGACGACGAGGCATTCTGGAAAGGTTGCGAGGGTTGTTGCAATGTTGACGTTCTGCATCGTACAGGTCGCAAATACTGCATCTGTACAGCGATGCTTTACGATCCAACAGAGCATCTGCCAGCAAAGATCTCCGACGATGTACTGGAGAGAATACGCAAAATTGATTCTGTTAGTGAATAGTAAAGGTTCGATACGAAGTATCAAATAGTAAATAATATAAAGCAACAAAGATATGGCAAACAAGAAAGTAGTAGTCGCATTTTCAGGAGGTCTTGACACCTCTTACACCGTTATGAAACTCACCCAGGATGGCTGGGATGTATATGCAGCCTGCGCCAACACAGGCGGTTTTAGCGACGAGCAGTTGAAGAAGAACGAGGAGAACGCCTTTAAGCTTGGTGCAAAGGCTTATGTAACCCTCGATGTAACCCACGAGTATTACGAGAAATCGTTGAAGTATATGATTTTCGGAAATGTGCTGCGTAACAACTGCTACCCAATTTCTGTATCAAGCGAGCGTATTTTCCAGGCTATCGCCATCGCCCGCTATGCCAAGGAGATTGGTGCTGATGCCATCGCCCACGGTTCAACCGGTGCCGGAAACGACCAGATTCGTTTCGACATGACCTTCCTTGTAATGGCACCAGGCGTAGAGATCATCACCCTGACCCGCGATAAGAAACTGACTCGTAAAGAAGAAGTTGACTACCTGAACGAGCACGGATTCTTTGCTGATTTCACCAAGCTAAAGTACTCATATAACGTTGGTATCTGGGGTACCAGTATCTGTGGCGGCGAGTTGCTCGATCCCACACAGGGACTGCCTGAAGAGGCTTACCTGAAGCATGTTACTGCCAAGGAGCAGGAAGCACTGCTGAAGATTCAGTTCGACAAGGGTGAGATTGTAGCCGTAAATGGCGAGAAGTTCGATGATAAGGTGAAAGCCATCCAGAAGATTGAAGAGATTGGAGCCAGCTATGCTATCGGTCGTGATGCCAACGTTGGTGATACTATCATCGGCATTAAGGGCCGCGTAGGTTTCGAAGCTGCAGCCCCCAAGCTCATCATCGAGGCTCACCGTCTACTGGAGAAGTCAACACTCTCTAAGTGGCAGCAGTACTGGAAGGATCAGGTTGCCAACTGGTATGGCATGTTCCTGCACGAGAGTCAGTATCTGGAGCCAGTGATGCCCGATATCGAGGCTATGCTTACCTCTTCGCAGCGCAACGTAACTGGTACAGCTATTCTGAAACTCCGTCCTTACGGATTTGAGACTGTTGGTATCGACAGTGCGAACGACCTGACCAAGAGTAAGCTGGGCGAATATGGTGAGACTCAGACAGGTTGGACAGCCGACGAGGCCAAGGGCTTCATCAAAGTTAGCTCTACCCCACTGCGTGTATACTACGGCATCCACAAGGACGAGAAAAGATAAGAATCACGGATTACACGGATAAATACCGATTTTATGATAAAGATTGGAATACTTGGTGCAGCAGGTTATACAGGCGGCGAACTCATCCGCTTGTTGCTGAACCATCCTGAAGCAGAGATTGTGTTTGCCAACTCAGAAAGTAATGCTGGCAATCTGGTATCGGATGTGCACGAAGGTCTGATTGGCGACACTGATCTTAAGTTTACCAGCGAGATGCCTTTCGACAAGGTGGATGTGGTATTTTTCTGTTTCGGTCATGGCAAGAGCGAGGCGTTCCTGAAGGAGCATACCATCCCCGCTAACGTCAAAATCATCGATCTGGCACAGGATTTCCGCATCAAAGGCGACCACGACTATGTGTACGGCCTGCCCGAGATTAACAAGGAGGAGATTATGAAAGCTCAGCACCTGGCTAACCCAGGCTGCTTTGCTACTTGTATCCAGCTCGCACTACTGCCTGCCGCTTATCTGAATCTGCTGAAAGAGGATGTGGCTGTGAATGCCATCACTGGTTCAACCGGTGCAGGCCAGAAGCCAGGCGCCACTACACACTTCTCGTGGCGCAACAACAACCTGAGCATCTACAAGCCCTTCCAGCACCAACACATCGCTGAGATTCGTCAGTCATTGAAGCAGATTCAGGGCTATCTTGACGCTGATATCGACTTTATCCCCTATCGTGGCGACTTTGCCCGTGGCATTTTCTGCACAGCAGTTATCAAGACACCAGCCCCAGTAGAAGATGTGATTGAAGCTTACAAGGACTTCTATAAGGATGCAGCCTTTACCCACTATAGCGACAAAGCTATCGACCTGAAGCAGGTAGTAAATACCAACAAAGCTTTGGTACATGTAGAGAAATACGGCAGTAAACTGCTTGTTACCTCTGCTATCGACAACCTGTTGAAGGGTGCTGTTGGTCAGGCTGTACAAAACATGAATATCATGTTCGGCATTGACGAGACTGCCGGACTGAAACTTAAAGCATCAGCTTTCTAACAATTAAAAGAAAGGAAACGACATGAAACTATTCGACGTTTATCCATTGTTCGATGTTAACATCGTAAAAGGAAAAGGTTGTAAAGTGTGGGACGACAAAGGTCAGGAGTATCTCGACCTTTACGGTGGACACGCTGTTATCAGCATCGGCCACTCACATCCCCATTATATTAGTAAGGTAACAGAACAGTTGCAGAACATCGGTTTCTACTCTAACTCTGTTATCAACAAACTGCAAGTACAGCTGGCTGAGCGTTTAGGCAAGATTTCGGGCTACGACGATTATCAGTTGTTCCTGATTAATTCTGGTGCCGAAGCTAACGAGAATGCCCTGAAGTTGGCCTCGTTCAAAACCGGCAACACCCGCGTGCTGAGTTGCGAGAAAGCATTCCACGGCCGTACCAGTCTGGCTGTCGAGGTAACAAACAATCCCAAGATTGTGGCTCCCATCAACGACAACCACCACGTACGTTTCCTGCCTTTGAACGATTTGGAGCCCTGGGTTCGCGAACTGTCGAAAGGTGGCGTAGCAGCTGTAATTCTGGAATGCATCCAGGGTGTAGGCGGTATCCAGATGGCCACACCTGAGTTTGCCCAGGGATTGGCTTACGCTTGTAAGCGTTATGGCGCCGTACTTATCTGCGACGAGATTCAGTGCGGCTATGGTCGTAGCGGAAAATTCTTTGCCCACCAATGGTTAGGCATCAAGCCCGATATCATCACCGTTGCCAAGGGTATCGCTAACGGATTCCCCATGGGTGGTGTGCTGATTTCACCAGAGTTCGAGCCTGTTTACGGACAGTTAGGCACCACCTTTGGTGGTAACCACCTGGCTTGTGCTGCAGCCTTGGCTACACTCGATGTATTTGAGAACGAAGGTCTTGTAGAGAATGCCCGCGAGGTAGGCGACTACCTGATGGAAGGCATTCGCAACATTGGTAGTTCGCACATCAAGGAGGTTCGCGGTCGCGGACTCATGATTGGTATCGAACTCGACATGCCACACGCCATGGTACGTAAGCCACTCATCAAGCATGAGCATTGCTTTACCGGATGTGCAGGTCAGAACATTCTGCGCTTGCTGCCACCACTCTGTCTCACCAAGGCAGAAGCCGACGACTTTATCGAAAGACTGATTAGAGTAAAACCCGAGGAATTATGAAAATTTCAGTAATAGGCGCAGGCGCCATGGGTGGCGCTACCGTCGAAGGTCTGATCAAAGGCCATCAGTTTAAGAACGAAGATATCACCGTAAGCGATCCTTCGCAAGCGGTTGTAGATAAGTTTGCCAAGTTAGGTGTTAACGTAACTACCGACAACCAGCAGGCTGCCAAGACTGCCGATATTGTTTGCGTAGTTGTAAAACCTTGGTTAGTAGAGCGTGTACTCACCGACATCAAAGCCGAACTCGACCCCAAGAAACAACTCCTGATTGTAATTGCCGCAGGCGTTCCTTCAGCAAGTATCAAGGAATGGTTGGGTGCAAACTGTCCCCCACTTTTCCTGGTTATTCCAAACATCGCCATTGCCCAGTTGGCTTCGATGACCTTCATCGTACCTTGCGATACCACCCTGCAGCAGACTGAACTGGTTCAGGGTATCTTTAACGATATGGGCACATCGCTCCTCACCGACGAGCAACACTTGGCATCAGGTACCACGCTGGCCAGTTGCGGTATCGCTTATGCCATGCGCTATATCCGCGCAGCAGCCGAAGGTGGTGTAGAGTTAGGTTTCAAGGCCGATGATGCCAAGAAGATTGTGATGCAGACCATGAAAGGCGCTGTTGAACTGCTGGAAGCCAGCGGTATGCACCCCGAAGCTGCCATCGATCTGGTTACCACTCCTGGTGGTTTAACCATCAAGGGTCTCAACGAGATGGAACATGCAGGTTTCACCTCTGCTGTTATCCGCGGTCTTAAAGCAGGACTCAAATGAAACGCCTCCTTTATATTCTGCTTGTCTTATGCCTAAGCCTGAATACAAAGGCGCAGGACAATGCCAACGCCCGCCAAGCCAAGCGTGTGTTTAATACCGCTTGGAACCATATCTATGGTAAGGAGGGCGTTACATTCCATTATAAGATAGACATTCTTCACGTATACAAAGAAGAAGGCACCTCATGGAATAAGGGCGACAAAGCCAAGTCGGAATATAAGGACTCCAAGATGTGGAACGACGGTAACCTCAAATATATTCTCCGCGAGAAGAAAGGCATCGTCGAGATTCACGACCCTAAAGTAAACAAGAAGAACGAAAAGCTGCAGATGTTCAAATTCGAACCCGACAGCTACAACTACTCTATCGCCAAGGATCCTGACGGTTTGTTGGTCACCCTCCAAGCCAAGCCTGGTGCCAAAGTAAAGATGAAAAAGATAATTGCCCTGCTCAATCCAGGCAATTACTATCCCAAGAAGCTACGTATAAAAGTTAGCATTTTCTGGGCCACTATCACTTTTTCAAACTTTAAGGCAGGTAACATCGACGATAGCATTTTCGTTTTCCCCAAAGAAAAATATGCGAATTACAAAATCATAGATGAACGATAAATAACATAGAACACATGGACGAGCAATTAAAGCAAATTGGAGAACGCCTTCGCGGTTTGCGCGATGTTCTCGACATTCCAGTAAGCGAGATGGCCGAGACAATCGGTATCGACTCAGAAAAGTACGAGAAGATTGAGAAAGGTGAGCTTGACATCACCATCTCAAACCTCATGAAGATAGCCCACAAGTATGGTGTATCAGCCGAGGAACTGATGTTTGCCGAGGCACCCCATATGAAGTCGTACTTTGTAGTACGTAAAGGTCAGGGCATGAGCGTAGAGCGCACCAAGGCTTACAAGTATCAGAGTCTGGTAAGTGGTTTCGTAAACCACCAGGCCGATGTATTCATTGTAACTGTTGAGCCTAAGCCAGGCGCTCGCACCATTTACAAAAATACCCACCCAGGCCAGGAGTTCAACATGGTACTCGAGGGTAAGATGGAACTCTTTATCGGTGGCAAGACCATCATTCTCGACGAGGGCGACAGCATCTATTTCGACTCATCAAAGCCCCACGGCATGCTGGCCGTAGGCGACAAACCCGTGAAATTCCTCGCCTTTACAGTCGAAAAGAATTGAAGAATTGAAAGATTGAAGAATAAATTTATGGTAGAAAGATTTTTAAAGCAGACACATTTCGAGTCTGTAGAGGATTACAATAAGAATCTGGAGTTTATCATTCCAGAGAACTTCAACTTTGCCTACGACGTGATGGATGCGTGGGCAGAGGAAGCACCCGAGAAGTTAGCATTGCTTTGGACCAACGACCAGGGCGAAGAGATACGTACCACCTATGGTGAGTTAAAGGAACAGAGCGATCAGGCTGCATCATACCTGATGTCGCTGGGTATCGGTAAGGGCGATCCCGTCATGCTCATCCTGAAGCGTCACTACGAGTGGTGGGTTATCATGTTGGCGTTATGTAAGATCGGTGCCATTGTAATTCCCGCTACCCACATGCTCACCAAGCACGACTACGTATATCGTAACACACGTGCCTCAGTAAAGGCCATCATCTGTGCTGACGATGACTATATCATCAGTCAGATCAAGCTGGCCATGCCTGAGAGTCCTACGGTAAAGCAATATATCACACTGCGCGACGAGGAAGGTTTCCACAACTGGAAGGCAGAATGGCAGCAGGCCCCCAAGTTCGAGCGTCCTGCCTTCGTTAATAACAACGAAGACACCATGATTATGTACTTCACCTCTGGTACCAGTGGCGAGCCAAAGATGGTTGCACACGATTATCTGTATGCCATGGGCCACCTCACCACAGGTGTATTCTGGCACAACCTGCACGAAGGCTCACTCCACCTCACCGTAGCCGATACTGGTTGGGGTAAGGCTGTATGGGGTAAGTTCTACGGTCAGTGGTTTGCCGGTGCTACCGTGTTCGTATTCGACCACGAGAAGTTTAATGCCGACACCCTGCTGCGCCAGATGGAGAAGTATAAGGTTACCAGTTTCTGTGCACCTCCCACCATCTACCGTTTTATGATTCGTGAGGATTTGAGCAAGTATGACCTGAGCAGTCTCCAGTATTGCTGTACCGCAGGCGAGGCCCTGAACCCCGCAGTATATGATAAGTTCTACGAGAAGACCGGCATCCGCATGATGGAGGGCTTCGGTCAGACCGAAACCACCATGACCCTCGGTACCTTCCCTTGGATGACACCAAAGCCCGGTTCGATGGGTATCCCTAATGCTCAGTACAATATTGATCTGCTGCGTGCCGACGGAACTTCATGTGAGGATGGTGAGAAAGGTGAGATCGTGGTACGCGTAGGCGATAAGAAGCCTATCGGTTTGTTTAAGGGCTACTACCGCGATGAGGAGAAAACCCGCGAGGCCTGGCACGACGGCATCTATCACACCGGAGATATGGCTTGGCGCGATGAAGACGGTTACTACTGGTTCGAAGGTCGTATCGACGATGTGATCAAGAGCTCAGGTTACCGCATTGGCCCATTCGAGGTTGAGAGTGCCCTGATGACTCACCCTGCCGTAGTTGAGTGCGCCATCACAGGTGTACCCGACGATATCCGCGGTATGGTGGTAAAGGCAACCGTTGTACTCGGCAAAGAGTGGAAGGACAAGGCTGGCGACGATCTCGTAAAGGAACTGCAGCAGCATGTTAAAAAGGAGACAGCGCCTTACAAGTACCCACGTATTGTGGAGTTTGTTGACGAACTGCCAAAGACCATCAGTGGTAAGATTCGCCGCGTAGAGATTCGCAAGAAAGACGCGGAGAAATAATGATGAAAGAATAGTTATGGCTGCACATAATGAGTTAGGGAAATGGGGCGAAGACAAAGCCACCGAATACCTACAGCATCATGGCTATCGTATAATAGAACGCGACTGGAAGTCGGGGCGTCGGGATATCGACATCATCGCCACAGACGGTAACGAAGTGGTATTTGTTGAAGTCAAAACCCGTCGCAACCGATTGTTCGGTGACCCTGAAGAGGCTGTCGACTACCGTAAGTTACAGAATCTCCGTCTGGCCATCAACCACTACATCAAGTACCGCCGTATCAATAGCGATGTTAGGTTCGACATTATTACTGTAGTCGGCACGATGGGTCAGCAACCAGAAATAGATCACATCAAAGATGTACGATTATATTAGAAGATGAAGAAAAGAATTGTTATCAAAGTAGGTTCGAACGTACTGACACGAGCAGATGGCAAACTGGACGTCACCCGCATGTCGGCGTTGGTCGATCAGATAGCTTGGTTGCGCAAGCAGAATATCGAGGTGATCCTTGTTACCTCGGGTGCCGTAGCCTGCGGTAGACGCGAACTCACAGTCGACCACTCGCTTGATTCGGTTGAACAGCGCCAGTTGTTCTCTGCTGTCGGTCAGGTAAAACTCGTAGGTCTTTACTACGACTTGTTCCGCGAGTTTGGTATTCACGTTGGTCAGGTGCTCACCATGAAGGAGAACTTCCAGCCAGGCGAGCAGTATCGCAACCAGCAGGCATGTATGACGGTGATGCTGGAGAACGATGTTCTCCCCATCGTTAACGAGAACGACACCGTATCAGTTACCGAGCTGATGTTTACAGATAACGATGAACTCTCGGGCCTCATCGCACAGATGATGAAAGCCGATTCACTGATTCTGCTCTCTAACATCGATGGTATCTATACCGGTCACCCCGATGATCCTTCATCGGAACTGATACAGACCGTTGCACCTTGCACCGACCTTTCAAAATTTATCCAGAAGGAGAAGAGTGCTTTCGGACGTGGTGGTATGCACTCAAAATACCACACGGCCAGCAACATCCAGTCGGCAGGCATCCACGTTATCATCGCTAATGGTACCCGCGATGATATCCTGATCGACTTGATTGAAAGACCAGAGTCAACACCTCACACTGAATTCCTAACATAATAGAGCTATGCAACTCAAAGATACATTCGAACGTGTAAAACGTGCCAGCAAGAGTCTGGCTCTGCTTACCGACGAGCAGCGCAACGAGATACTCAATGCCGTTGCCAATGCTATCATTAATCATAAGGCAAGAATCCTGGAGGCAAACGCCCAGGATTTGGCCAAGATGTCGAAAGCCAACCCATTGTACGACCGTCTGCAACTCACAGATAGCCGTTTAGAGGGTATTGCTTCCGACATGCGCAAAGTAGCCACCCTCCCCTCACCATTAGGACATATCACTAAACAGAAAACACTGCCCAACGGACTTCGTCTGTGTCGTATCAGCGTGCCCTTTGGTGTAATTGGTATGATTTACGAAGCGCGCCCTAATGTTACGTTCGATGTATTCTCGCTCTGCTTTAAGAGCGGTAATGCTTGCATACTGAAAGGTGGAAAGGATGCCGACTGCAGTAACCGCGAGGAAGTTGCACTCATTCATGAGATATTGGAACAGTTTGGTGTATCCAAAGATGTGGTTGCCCTGCTGCCCGCCACTCATGAGGCTACAGGCGAGATGCTGAATGCTGTGGGTTATGTAGATCTCTGCATTCCACGTGGCGGTCGTAAGCTTATCGACTTCGTACGCGACACAGCTCGTATACCTGTTATCGAAACAGGTGCCGGTGTAGTAAACACCTATTTCGACGCCGAGGGCGACTTAGAGATGGGATGTGCAATCATTAACAATGCCAAAACCCGCCGTGTATCTGTTTGCAACGCACTCGACTGTCTGCTAATACACGAGAGCCGCCTGGCCGATCTGCCTGCTCTCTGCCAGAAAATGGCCGACAAGCATGTTATCATCTATGCCGACAAACAGGCATACCAAGCCCTCGATGGCAATTATCCTTTCTTGGAGCCAGCCACCGACGACAGTTTCGGAACCGAGTTTATGGATTATAAGCTTGCTATCAAGACTGTTGCTTCGCTTGACGAAGCTCTCGACCATATAGATCAGAACGGTAGCGGACATAGCGAGGCTATCGTTACGATGAACGAACAAACTGCCCGTAAGTTCCAGGCTCATGTTGATGCAGCCTGCGTTTACTGGAATGCCCCCACCTCGTTTACCGATGGTGCTCAGTTCGGTCTTGGCGCCGAGATAGGCATCTCTACTCAGAAACTCGGCCCCCGTGGCCCTATGGCACTTGAGGAGATTACCACGTTCAAGTGGCTTATCGAAGGTGAAGGACAGATACGTCCATAGGTTATATATAAGGAGGGAACAAAATGAAAAGAAACATTACTATATACCTACTATTCTTTGTGCTGCCACTTATAGTGGCGGCCCAAAGTCATCAGACCGAACTTGATCGGTTGACAAAGGAGATGTACCGTCTGTACTCCTCACACGAGGTTGAGCAGTTCATGAATATCACCGACCAACTGAAAGACGCTTGCCAGAAAGCGAAAGACGAAGATCTCTACTACCGGACCTGGGCCAACCAGGCCTCCTTTGCATTTTCAAAAATCAGCAGAGACAAAGGCATTGAGATAGCCAAGGCTCTGAACGAGTATAGCCAGCAACACGACAGCAAACTAGGTATATACTATTCGTCACTCATCACAGCCAGCCAGTCCAGCGTCCTCAGGATGGAAATACAGGCTGAGCAGAATTACTTAAAAGCCTTAAAATATAAACAATCTTTTTTGCCCCATATCAATGCCGCTCCGGCCTATTTGGGACTAGCAAAAATCTATCACAATCGCAGAGACCAGAAGAAAGTGCTCGAAATGGCCGACAAAGCCTTGAAAGAACCCAACCTCACAGGACCTTCGATTGTAGATGCATGGAGTTATCGATGCATCGCAGCCATGTATCATCAGGGAGCCAATCAAAAAACAGAGTTGAACAAGGCTTACGCGGAATGGAAAAAAGTCTCAGAGAAGTATCATTACCGTTCGCTCTTTGCTAACGATATTGAAATCTACCATGCCCGTGTTAACGGCGACTACGAGAAAATGCTCGAATTGGCCCAAAAAGTGAAGTTGCCCCAAGAACGAGCCCAGTTTATCTCTTACGCTTACGAATGGTTGGGGAAATGGGAAGATGCCCTCAAATACTTCAAAGAGTATAAAAGGGTTAGCGACTCCATCAACACGGCCGACATACGTAAGCAATCGGCAGAGCATACCATGCAGATGGACATCATCCGAGCCGAGAACGAAGCAAAGAAATTGAAGTTGCACAACCAGGAACTACGTTTGGAACGCCAAGCCAACGAACTGGAACAAGAACGCTTGGAGAAAGAAGCATTAGATCTGACACTTAAGAATCGCGACATCGAACTAAGCAATGCCGCCATAAAACTAAAGAACGATAGCCTTGACCGTCACGCACAACAGCTAAAGCTAAGCGAATACCAGTCGAAGCTGGAAGCGCGACAGAGTAAGGAGAAGACAGAACGCATCACCCTCTGGGCAGCCATCAGTGTTGGTCTGCTCATCATCACTTTCCTGTGCATCTATCTATATCGTCGCAGTCGCCACATGAAAGATCTGACTGTGGCCTACGACAAGTTGGAGACTGCCTACGAGCAGTTGGAACAGACCACCGCAGCAAAGGAGCGCATTGAGAGCGAGCTACGTATTGCCCGCGAAATTCAGATGTCGATGGTGCCACACGAATTCCCCGAGCGTCCCGACCTGGATCTCTACGCCTCGATGAACCCAGCCAAGGAGGTTGGCGGCGATCTATACGATTATCTGCTTGAAGATAACATCTTATATTTCTGTTTGGGCGATGTATCTGGAAAAGGAGTGCCTGCCTCACTATTTATGGCCCAGACCATCCGTCTATTCCGTGCCTTAGCAAAGCAGCACATGATGCCAGCCTCCATAGCCACACGCTTGAATGATGAACTAACAGAGAAAAACGACAACGGCATGTTCGTCACTATGTTCATTGGTCAGCTAAATCTTACCAACGGCCAACTCCATTTCTGCAATGCCGGGCACAATCCCCCTGTCATCGGAGGCGATGAGCAGCAAGGTTCATTCCTTGAGATGGAGTCGAATGCCCCTATCGGTCTATGGCCGGAACTTGAATATATCGGCGAGGAGATTGCATCCATCAAGGGGCGTCCTCTCTTCATTTATTCCGATGGACTTAATGAAGCCGAGAACATTAAGCTGGAACAGTTTGGCGACGAGCATATGCTGGATATACTACGGCATACAAAATTCAAAGACGCCCGCCATGTAGTAGAACTGATGGAAGCCGAAGTGGAGCGCCATCGTAATGGTGCCGAACCTAACGACGACATGACCATCATGTGCCTCAAGGCTTTGAGAATTGATAATTAATAGTTGACAATTGATAATTAATAATAAAAATATGAAGAGTTTTATCAACGTAGAAGACCTCGGCCCATTGGATAAGGCGATGGCCGAAGCATTTGAGATTAAGAACGATCGTTACAAGTATCAGCATCTGGGTAAAAACAAGACCCTGATGATGATCTTCTTTAATAATTCGCTCCGCACCCGTCTCAGCACCCAGAAGGCAGCAATGAACTTAGGCATGAATGTGATTGTGCTTGATGTAAATGCCGGTGCATGGAAGTTGGAAACCGAGCGTGGTGTGATTATGGATGGCGACAAGAGCGAGCATCTGCTTGAGGCAATTCCTGTAATGGGATGCTACTGCGACTTGATTGGTGTACGCTCGTTTGCCGGGCTTACCGACCGTGAGTACGACTATGCCGAGACCGTGCTGCAACAGTTCATCAAATATAGCGGTCGTCCCGTATTTGCAATGGAAACAGCTACAGTTCATCCCCTACAGGCCTTTGCCGATCTCATCACCATCGAGGAGCATAAGGTAGTAGAACGTCCAAAGGTAGTCCTCACTTGGGCACCTCATTGCCGTGCATTGCCTCAGGCTGTACCTAACTCGTTCGCCCAGTGGATGAACGCCGCTCCCGATGTTGACTTCGTCATCACCCACCCCGAGGGTTACGAACTCGATCCAAAGTTCGTAGGTAATGCCCGCGTAGAGTACGATCAGAAGAAAGCTTTCGAGGGTGCCGATTTCATCTATGCAAAAAACTGGAGTAACCCAGGTGTATCAAACCTTGCCGATTATGGAAAGATCACCAGCAAGGATATGTCGTGGACAGTTGACACCGAGCACATGTCATGGACAAACAATGGTAAGTTCATGCACTGTCTGCCCGTTCGTCGTAACCTGATTGTAACAGACGATGTGATTGAGAGCCCCAACAGCCTTGTTATCCCCGAGGCAGCCAACCGCGAGATTAGCTGTTCGGTAGTTATCAAGCGCATGCTCGAAGCCCTTTAACCACAAACAATAATTCCCAATAACAATGCCCCGCGTCATCATGAATGAAGTGCGCGGGGCATCCATTACCCCAAAAACATCATGAAACATTATCTATACCTTTTTGTACTTTTAACCTTGGCACTTCTCGGTAGCAACAAGATCTATGCTGATACCGATAACATAGAACAGGAACTAGCCATGCGCGTTCAACAAGCGCAGGTAAGTGGCAGCGATTCCGACTTCTACAATGCTCAAAAGATATTTCTCAACCACCTGGAACAGAACCAGGCTTGGGACAAATACTACCGTGTTTGGATGAGCCGTGTGAACTACGACGTTAACCACAAACACTTTCACCGCGCTTTCACCCAGATTCACCGTCTAACCGATGATATCCGTAAACGTCATCAAGAACAATACCTATACATCCCCAATATGTGTCTTGGCTTATTCTATAGTAGCAGAAACCAGCCGGAGATGGCCGAGACCTACTTCCGTCGCGCACTGAAGGGTGTTGATGCTAATAAGGAACCCGTATCAGTATTCAATTGCTATCTTTCGCTGGCACTGTCGCTTAGTTTCAAGCACCCTGCTGAGGCGATGGCTTGTCTCGACAGTCTACCAAAACAAATGCTCGAGAACCCCATGTACGACAGCGGTGTGCTTGGCTACCGGTGTATCATTGCCAGCCACCAAGGCGACCGCCAGGCATTCGACCGATACTTTGCCCGTTACGACAGTATACGCCAGCATAATCCCGCAGGGTTTAATCCTGCAAACCTGCAGCAGGTGATGGTATGCCACTACCTGTTACGTAACGACTACAAGCAGGCGCTGGCATGGTGCGACTCAGCCGCAGTTCCACAGTTAGCCAACCAACTACGATTGGAGGTTTTCCAGACAACAGGCAATTGGCAGCAAGCCTTCCGTGAAATTCAGCTGAAAGACAGTATGGAACAAGCCGACGAGCGCGAAGTACTGGAGGAACACCTGATGGACGTGACCCACGACATCGACCTGTTACAAGCCGAGCAGGAAAAGGCCGAACTACGACGCAAACAACTGATGTCTGCAGGTCTGATGGCAGCCACCATCATCGCCCTGCTGATAGCAGTACTTATCTATCGCTATTTCAAAAATCTCAAGTTGAAAGAGCAGTTCCATGAGTTACAGGAGGCCCGCCGTCGAGCTAAGGCCGGTCAGGCTATCCGTCGTGCCTTTGTAACAACCATCTTTGAAAAGCTCAAATCACCTATCAGTTCGCTGCTAAACTATGCACGCATATTCAACGATCCAGAATTCAAACTCAAACCCGAGGAACGCAGTAAGCGTTATCGCGATATTGTTGCTGCAGCCAAGAACATCGAATCGTTGATGGACCCTGTACTTGATTCTTACTCACGTGGCGATTTAGGAATTACTGATGAGGAGAAACGTGTTTGTCAGGATGCGCTCCGCTCGCCGTTACAGACACTGATTGGTACTGCAGAAGTTATCATCGATGCCGACGGACAGTTGCCCCACGATGAGTATATGCAGTTACGCTCAGCTATCTGCCGTGATGCCTACGATGTAGCTACATCTACCCGCAAGCTGATATTATTCAGTCTCTATGGCGATGCTTATCCTATCCCTATGAACTACGAGATTGGTCTTAACGAAATGGCACGTACCACTCTAAACAGTTACGACCAGCATTTCAAAACCCAACCCAAGAACATCGAGTTTGTAACAGATGTGGCCGACGATGTGAAGATTACCACCAATATGCTGCTGCAGGAGCTGATTAACTGTTTACTCGACAATGTTGTAAAATATGCCACAGGCGATACGCTGCAGTTAAGCTGTCACACCCTAACCGATGGTAGCTATGCGATTGCTGTAAGCAACGAAGGCCCCACCATCCCAGCGAGTGATGCTGAGCATATCTTTGTGCCGTTTGTACGTCTGTCACCCGACGAGCATACACTTGGCGTTGGCTTGCCATTGGCCCGATGCTTAGCCACCTCGATGGGATACACCCTCACCCTCGACACCACTTACACACAAGGTGCCCGGTTTGTGGTTAGATTAAAATAAAAAATAATCCCCGTTCACAACAGAACGGGGATTACTGTATTTATTTGATGGCTGCCGCAATGATCTCGGCCATCTTCTTGGCCCCTTTTTCGTTGGGATGAATACCATCATCTACCACCTTATCGCCATCGTTTAGCATCAGGGCATGCAGATCGATAATCTGTAAGCCATACTGCTTAGCTACTTCCTGCTGGATGGGGATAATCTCGTCGGTAATCACCTTATCGTTGATATTCCAACTAGGCTTGAAGGCAGGGATGGGCGTACAAAGCAGGATCTTTGGACCTGCAGGCTGAGCTGCAGCCTTAGCCTTCTTCTTACCTTTCTTAGCTGGTTGGGCAAGGTCTGGGCGCAGGGTCTTAATCATCTGTTCCAAATCCTGCCTAAACTCTGAGCCATACTGCCAGTTCTCGGGCTTCGAGTCGTTGGTGCCGAGCTTAATCACAACCACATCGGGCTTAAATGCCAAGGCATCCTTCCAGGCCATCTCGTTCATATAAGGGAAGTCGCCCTTGTTCAGCATGGTACGTGCCGAAACACCAAAGTTCTTTACCCAGTAGCCATCACCCAGGATACCCTGCAGTTGTGCCGGATAGCCGTACTTGGCACGCATATCAATACCAAAACCATCAGTAATGCTGTTACCGATGCAAGCCACACGGATAGCATCCTCCTTGGGGGCAGGAATCGACTTAAGCCAGTTACCTAAGTCCTGCAACAGTTGGTCGTGATACTTAAACCACGTGCCAAAGCCAAAGCCATGATCGCCCGAAGGGTAGATAAACAAGCTGCATTCATTACCGGCATTGCGCATAGCCGAATAATACTGTATACCATTGGTTACCACAGGCACCAAACGGTCGTCGTTAGCGCTGATGATACAAGCAGGTGGTGTGAGATGACTGCGAACGGCATTCTGGGTTGAGTACTGTCCTATAAGTTTAGGATCCTTATACCCCTCTTTACCCAGAAAGTTGATGCACGACCACTTATGTGATACACGCTCATCCATCGAGATTACTGGATAGAATAGTATCGAGAAGTTAGGACGCACTTCATAAGGCGACATCGTTGAGATGACCGACGACAGATGTCCACCTGCCGAGAAGCCCATAATGCCCACATCGTTAGGATTAATATTCCAGACCTTAGCCGAGTCGCGAACGATACGGAAGCCTTGCTCCACATCTCCTACTGGAATGGTACGGTCACCATGCGGCAAACGATAGTTTACCACGAAATAAGCGATACCCTGTTTGTTTAACCAATCGGAAGCCTGATAGCCCTCATGCGTATTCGAAAGCATAGAGTAGCCACCTCCAGGCACGCCAACAATAGCTCTGCCTGAGGGATTCTCTGGCAGGAAACACACCATCTGAGCCTTTCCGTCATCGGTCAGGTTCAGGGTAAACTTCTTTGCGGTCTGGGCCTGCATGGTCATAGCCAGCATCAGCAGCCCCGTCATGAATAGTTTTCTGTTCATAGTTACAACAATTCTTTATTTAGTCCTATTGTTAAAAAATGCCTCCACACGATCAGCCATATTCTGCCTGATATAAGGGTAGTAGAATCTTAGTTCCATGTGATGATAGTTTCCCGGAATACCGATTACCGGCATCGGTTCATCATTCTTATAGCCACCTATCAACAGTAACTTGCTCTTCGGGTCGAGTCGTGCCGAGAGCGTATCATTCTGATGTTCCTTGTCGTAATACACAAACGACGCGCCTACCGTATCTGTTCGCCAGTTGATGGGATTAATACAGAACAGATTACCCGCACTTACCACTGGTATTTCGCACTCAGGTGTCTTTACCGAGTTAAAGCAAATCGACACCTTGGTATCGTTAGCCTTGCAAGCCGGATGCAGATGTCGGCAACAGGCCGTATCTTCCTTAGTAATCCTATAACCAATAAAATAGGCAGCCACCATGCGGTCGGCCACATCATCCGGCATACGTTTCATAATCTCCAACATAGCATGAGCTCCCTGACTGAAGCCTGCCAGTATAAAGGGGCGCCCCTGATTCAGATGTTTGATATAGTAATCCCAACTCCGAACGCAGTCCGACATGGCTAATGGCAAACGTGCAAGCGCAGTTTCGGTTGACGACCACGACTGTAGCGACACCTGACGGTAATAAGGCGAATAGTAATTCAGTTTGCCTGAATAAAATGAATCCACAGCATGCATCTCAATCCTCATCTGTCCACGCTGACCAGCGTTGTAAGTGTCGGCAAAATGGCAGGTATCACTACCTATCATATGGTCGCCTGTTTCTGTAGAGATGATATAAAACAAATCGGCCTCACCCTGGCGGTTAACTATAAACCACTGGCTGGGATCATCGTAATGCGGTGATGGGGGAATTGGACCGATAACCGACTGACTATCACTATCCCACGAACCGAAGAATAGCGAAGCGCATACGCAAGAAAGCGCAACAAAAGCCGTTTTTAGTCTATTCGTACACATATAATTGACTAATTTGCGTGCAAAAATACAAATTTCAAGCGAAGTTAGCAAATAAATCGCAAAACTTTATGTAAATTTGCACGCAAAAACAACTAATAAACAATATGATTTCATTTGAATGTGACTACAACAACGGGGCTCATCCAAAAGTTTTGGAGAACCTGATTAAATACAACGATGCCAAACCAACCCCTTATGGTTTTGATGAGTTTAGCGAACGCGCCAAAGAGCGCATCCGTGTAGCATGCGGATTGCCCGATGCCCAGATATTCTTCCTCACCGGCGGCACCCAGACCAATGCCACCACCATCGACTCGATGCTGTATCAGTACGAGGGTGTGATTTGTGTTGGCAGCGGTCATATCAACGTACACGAGGCTGGTGCTGTAGAGTTCACCGAGCACAAAATCATAACCATTGCCGATAATAATGGTAAGATGGAAGCCAAGACACTCGACAAGTATCTCGACGACTATATGCACGATGGCAACAAGGATCACGCCGTTCACCCAGGTCTGGTATATATCACGTTCCCCACCGAGTTTGGTACACTCTACACAGCCAAAGAGCTAGACGACATCTATCAGGTATGCCAGCGCTACGAGATACCTCTCTATATAGATGGAGCCCGTTTAGGCTATGGCCTGATGGCAGAGGGCAATGATATATCCCTGCCCTATCTGGCCCGCCACTGCGATGTGTTCTATATCGGTGGCACTAAGATTGGTGCCCTTTGCGGCGAGGCTGTGGTATTTACGCACCAGAATGCCCACAAGCATTTCTTCTCCATCCAGAAACAGCATGGTGCCGTGATTGCCAAGGGCGCCTTGATAGGCTTGCAGTTCGATGCGCTTTTTTCCGACGACCTCTACTTCAAACTCTCAGAACATGCCATCAAGATGGCTATGCGCATGAAGCAGATATTCATCAAGAAAGGCTTCGAGTTCTATGTCGACTCACCCACCAACCAGCAGTTTGTAATTATGGACAATACACTGGTTGAGGCACTGAGTCAGAAGATGAAGTTCACTCATTTCGGTCAGGCCGACAAATACCATACCATCTGCCGTTTCGTAACCAGCTGGGCCACCACCGAAGAAGAATTAGACGAATTAGAGAAGATTCTAGAATAAAAAAAAAAAATGAAAAAACTATTCAAAACCATGCTCGCAGCACTATGCCTGCTGACAGCAACCCCGATGACAGCCACCAAGTTCATCACCATTAAAGTTATCGACAAAGATTATCTGATGCTGCACTTCCGCGATGGCGAGGTGCATTATCGCGACAATGGTACTGGGCCCAGCGCCTATTTAGGTCACTCGTTTGCCGAGGGCGACGACACCCTATTGGTATTCGGCGAGCGTTTGAAAGCAACACAAGCACAGAACGCCGGCTTGTGGAAAATCAGCTCGCCCGATGACAAGACCTTTGCTACAGCGCAACCCTTAGCCGTTTGGCGCAAATCCAAGCCAATGAACACCGACAACACACTGACAAGCGAGTTAGACCATTGGCTGTTTTTGCAGATGCCTAAGGCCATGAAACAGGGCTGCACTTACAAAGTGTCCATCCCCGCAGGCATAGGCGCTGATAAAACCGAGGCCACTATCCGCTTCGATGTATGGAACAACCAATCCGAAGCTGTACACATCAACATAATAGGTTATTCGCCTTTTGAGTCCGTTCATGCTGCCGACCTTTACCAATGGTTAGGTGATGGCGGTCAACGCAACTACAAGCAATTGGAAGGAAAGGGCGTTTGGCTCTATAATGTAAATACCAAGAAAAAACAGAAGGTGGGCACTGTAAAGTTCTGGCAACCTGCCTCAGCTGCCAAGAAAGAAGCCGGCAGTAAGAGTCTGATAGGTACCGATGTATGGAACATCGATTTCAGCGCCAACAAACCTGGCTACTACCGATTGGTAGTAGAGGATGTGGGTTGTAGTATGGATTTCGAGGTAAAGAACGACATCTACTACGAGCCTTATCGCTACTCGGTTCGCGGTTATTACTACATGCGTTTGGGCGAACCTATCGACACCGCCAAGGTATTCCCTGCCCCACGCCAGCCACAGTTCATTCCTGAAACCGACCCTAAGGGCTTTACTGTATATAAAACCGACTTCCATCCTTGGAGCCCAGGTTGGCGTGAACTGCATACCGATGTGTGGGACGAGCCCCACTTTAAACAGCTTAAGCAGTCAATCTTCTGGCAGCATCGCCTGCCTGGCAATCCAGTAAATACCGAGGTAAAAGGCGGACACTCTGATGCCTTCGACTGGGACCGCCACCTGGCCCACGTCAGCAACATCTACGACATGCTGTTGCCTTATATCCTCTCGGGGGGACGTTTGAACGAAGATCAGTTAGGTATCCGCGAGAGTGGTAATGGTATCCCCGACCTGATTGACGAGGCCCGCAACGAGGTAGATTTCTTCCTCTCTATCCGCGATGGCGAGGCTTACTCACAGGGTGTCACCAACCCTTGTGCCGACTGGAGCGTGATGTTCCAGGCAGGCTGCACCACCATGGCAGCCTGGGCCAATGCCGCCAACTGCGCCATCATTGCCGAGGCCTTCAGATTGAACGGCAACGACAGCCTGAGCCAATACTATACTGCCGAGGCTATCAAGGCCTTCCGCTTTGCCTCAAAACAAGACCATCAGCAGCTCGACGACCTGCAGGATGTGGGCTCCATGCAGATGCGTGGTCGTGACTTCCGTCAGATGGCTGCAGCCTTCCTATACAACCTCACAGGCGATGAGCAGTGGGAAAAGGTATTTGCCGATGAGAGCATGATTAAGAGCCCTAACTCACAGGTGTTCAGCAAAGGCAGGCACGGTTTCTTTGGTGTAGGTGTTATGCACGAGGAGAACAAGCAATTGGTTCCATTCTGCCAGTACTGGGCAGCCGCAGCCTATCTTACCTGCCCACATACCCGTCATTATGGCGAGCTTTACCAGAACTTGAAAGCCAGCATTAAGACCCAGGCCGAAGATTACAATTTTGGGCACATGGCCCAACGCCCTAGTCGTCGTTCAGCCAACGACGACCGTTGGCAAACCTCACAGAACCTGCAACTAGTGATGTTGGCTCACTACATAGCGAACAAGGCTGAGCGCAAGCAGTTAGAGCACGCCATGTACACCGAGGCCAGCTGGGCTTTAGGTCGCAATCCTGGTAATATAGTTGAAATGACAGGCCTTGGTCAGCGCCACATCACCGATGTCTATACCACCGGTCGTAACGATGGTGCACCTGGAACCCACCCAGGTCAGACACCTTTCAACGGCACCGAGACCTGGTCGCCAGGTCATAACGGTGGCGATGCACGTGTCATCTTAGCCTACTGCTATCCCGACTGGAACAATGGCGGCTGGCCCCGTCAGGAGTCTTACTTCAATCAGCGTTACTTCTGGGTAAACGGTGAGTTCACTCCTCGCGAGACCATGCGTGGTAAGATGGCCCTTCTGGCCTACCTTTACGCCATCCGTTAATTCTACTCTTTGCGAACCCCAAAGTTCTTACGATATTCGTCATTGATTATCCGACTCGCTTTGTTACCATCAAAACGAGTTGGAGCAATGATGAAATCGGGCACATTAAAGGACAGAAACCTATCACGATAGAAACGACGTGGATTGCGCTGTGGCAACATAAATGCCTTACTTACATGACCATCGGCATCAACATGGCAGAAATATGGTCGTGTATAAAGTCCATCATCACGGCGCGAACTGAGTACCAGCCAGCGTGAGTTAGTACTCCAGTTATGGAACGATTCTGTATCATCTGAGTTCGCCATAGTCATCGGATGGTTTTCTCCTGTTTTCAGATCAAGCAGATAAAGATCGGCCTCATGATGCCAAATGCTAAACTGGCCATAATCAGCCAGCGTATAGCAAAGGAAACGACCATCGTATGAGGGGCGAGGGAAAGCGATTGACTTGTGCTGAGCCTCAGCATCTATAATGGTTTCTATATGGTCTCCAAAGGTACCTGTTGCCGGATCGAAACCTATGCGATACAGATTATAATGGATAGAATCAAGCTGATGACTATCTTCTGGCAGAGCACGTGCCGCACAGAAATAGAGTGATCTACCATCAGCAGAGAATACTGGGAAAGTCTCATAGATAGAGTCTTGCTTAACTATAGGCGAAAGCAACAACTCATTCTTTTCCACGTCATAAACCTGAAGGTCGGAGGCAGTATCAAATACCTCTATACGGTTTGAATCTGCACTATGAAACAGCTGACTCGTTGCATTGGTAGAATAAGCGATATAACGCCCGGATGGATGCCAATAGGGATACACACAAAAGCCTAACGTCTGATCGGTTTTAGTGTTATAAGCCACAATAGGACCATCGTTCTGTCGCAGCAGTGTGGCACCATGAGGGCCACGGATATGCAGACTCATATCTGCAGGATTACCGCGATTGAAACTATGACAGTTCACACAGCCCTGAAATTGTGTATTCTCAATCAATGCACGCTCATCAAACGAAGACAAATCGCGTTCATATATTCCCATCTTACTCCACACCTCATAACCAGGTGCTATCAAACGATAGCAGATGCCGTAGTCGATGCTGTCGGGACTTACAGAAATTGAGAATGGCTGATATGTATGCCACCCATCGGCATACTTCGCCGAGACTGTTACGCTCAGAGAGTCACCCTGATTCTGAGCAAGCAATGCATGCCAGTCATCAATATCAAAATCAACAGCCTCATCACCTTGGGAGTGTAAGTTGTTACCATGACTATCTGTTACAACAGCATCGATAAGCATAGCCGATTCATCTGCCATATTAAAGCAGAGTGGCGCTATATTTACTGGTACAGTAACGTCAAGATAATCAGGATATATATGAGGCTGATTTGCCTCCTGCTTTGCATCGCTAACAGTCTCTGTACATGCAGAGAACAACAAAAGAGCTATCAGTGTATAAACAATCTGTTTCATCGAGTCATGGAAATAAAGTTATTTAATCCTTCGCGGTCACCAGTTAGTAGATAGTAAGCTACCAGATACTGATAAGCCATGTGATTATCCTTATTACTAAAATAAAGATCCTTGAGCATCTCTGGTGTCACATGATCGCCAAAGTAGAAATCATTTTTGTAGGCACACTGGCGTAAGCGTCCGTACTCGGGATGTTTTGCTATTGCCTTTTCGTTACCTAAAAGCGGCAGTGTTTCATTTGCCCATGTACGGTAAAAAAGCGTTTTCTGCAGCGCCATAAGATATTTGCGGGCCACCTTATAGTTGCCATTTATCAAATTTGTCTGTGCCAATCGCTTGTAGCAACGCCCACTCTTCTGGAAATCAAGTATCGACTCTTGGGCTTCGAACACTGTTCGCTGCGCCACGTTAATCATACCCAACTGGTAGAAAGCCTCAGCTGTAGGCATCGGACTAGTAGCGTCAGTCTGCACATCTGGCAGAAGACCAGCAATACCATTCTGGTTGTATTCGAACATATGGTCCAAAAGCATCCCTCGCATCGCTAAGGCAAGATTTTGTACAGTCACGCCAATCTGGTTATTAGGTTTCTCGGCATTGGCAGTTTCAAGTATGCGGTTCCACTGCTGATGAGTAGCCATAAAATCATATTGCATCACTTTCTCAGCCTTCAAATTACTGTTTTTCCATACAATACTACCCATACCAATAGTCACCAACAGGAAAGTTGAAAGCCCCCATACATAGCCGCTCGGTGCATTAACCCACTTACGACACACACAAGGCAACAGGCTGAGTACCCAAACTGAAAGCGAAGCAGCCCAAAGCAACCAAGGGAAAACGGTAGGATAGCGATAATAATGTATTCCAGTCCAAATACCATCAATAGGCAGAGGAAAGCAGACTGGTCCCACCAGCCAATAGAGGATAGAAATGGCAACAATAATAGATAGGACGGTTTTGGTGACAGAGGAAATGGTTCTACGGATGACCTGCCCAACAAGCAGCGTAACCAGGACAGCCCACACGCCACTTAGCAAAGCATGCTCATCAAGCAAGTAAAGCCAGAGCAGGAAAGAAGGAACAAAACTCAGGCCAAAAAGACGATCCACCCTCATCAGACGCCACACAAGAAGTTGTATTAACGAGAGTAGAAGTGCAATTATAGCGGCACCAACCCATGCATAAAGAAAGAACTGTGTGCAGAATCGTCCCAACAGATCAGCAATTCCACCAGGATGTTTTACAATATCCCATACATAAGTACTATCAAACAGGAATAGTTGGTATTGCTCCTGATAATGCAAATGGTGTGGATAAGCAACTCCGAAAAAAAGAAGAATAGCCACGCCCAAGAGGAGCGTACATATAATATGTAAATGTTTCATTTAATCTATTACTCAAACACTTTACTGAATTCGCTAACACTAACTTTAACCGGCTCAACCATGAACTCCGGACGATTATAGCTCTTTAAGCGGAAGGTATTCTGCTCGGGGTCATCCTGTGGCAAGAGGAAAGCCTTCGCCACTTTGCCATTATTAAAATAGGATATATACACACGGCTATAGTTACCATCATCGCGGCGACTGGCACACATCATCCAATGACCGTTGCTCGACCACGTTGGGTAACTTTCTGCATAATCTTTACTATTGAGACCTCTTAAGTCAAGAGGCGATGGTGTTTCTTGGCCAAGCGGAACACAAACGATGTCAGCATCGTGGTGCCAAATATGGAAGCATCCATATTTTCCCTGTGCAAACAACAGATATCTGCCATCGGGACTGATACGTGGCAGCGTAGCACTCTTGTTCTGCGAAACAGCATCATATACCAGTTCTTCATCACAAAAGTTATGCGACGATACATCAAACAAACGACGATAAACATTATATTGTATTCTCTGATAGTAAGCATTTATTTCTGTTTCCTTGTCCTTACCTTGCAATTCTTCAGGAAGTGGAACAGATTTACAATAATAGAGATATTTTCCGTCAGGTGACCATGTTGGGAACACTTCCAGCAACGTTGAATCATTACAAATGATGCTTACCGAATCTTTTGCTACATCATAAAGAATCAAATCACTTGCTAGGTCAAACACTTCTATTTTATCAGGATTCGCCGTATGAAAAGCCTGTCGTGTCTGGTTTGTCGAGAAAGCTATCAGTTTTGCTGTAGGATGCCATGCAGGATACACACCTGCGGAGATGGTGTAGTCACGTTTCAGATTAACTCTTAAAAGTTTACCATCATTAACAATCACAGTACCGGCATTAGCATGACGTACATGAAAAAGCATATTATCTGTTTTGTAATTCTGATAACTGTGACAGTTTATGCATTGCCCTTTTTCGCGAACATTACAGGTAATCTCATTGTTAAAAATCTGCGTTTCCTCAAACGAAGTGAGATTACGTTGGGTAATTTCCATAAAGTCCCATGCTACATATGACGGTTCGATGAGTCGATATGATAGGTATTCGTCAATAGGCTCTTCTGCCACATGTATTTCAAACGATTTAAACGATAGCCATTCGCCAGCTTTCTGCCCCCAAACATCTACTTTCAGGCTCTTACCTTTTGCGACATTCAGCATCTCACGCCACTCATCCTCAGGAATCTGCACCTTTACACCATGACCATAAGTCTGCTGTTGACCATCTGGGGTTGTGATACGAGCAATACACTCGTCGAACTCGCCATCAGGTAGCATAAAGTTAAGTGGTGCTATATTGTAAGGCACCGTAACATTACAATAGTCAGGATAGATAACAGGTAGGCATTTAGCCTCCTTACTTAACGAAGGGACATCAGGATGATGTACACACGAGGATAACAGCAGTATAGTAACTGTTAAAGGCAGAATGCATAAGTGAATATATCTTTTCATTATTTCAAATTAATTGTTCTTCCAAAGAATGTATAATACCAATAAGTATCTCCCCATTCAGCACGCATATCTTTAGCAACCTTTCCAAGTGTCAAACCGGGTTTAACACGCTGTTCAAGGGCCTTTCTGAACTGTTTATAACGCTCATAGACATCTTGTTCCACAGGAATCATCATACGTTTTTCCTCCGGGAACTTATCCATGAACAAAATATAAGCCTCCTGTGCATATAGTGGAAATTCCTCGCCCACGTGCAATTTCAAATATTTACGTAGCGATGGCCAAAAACGACTTGAATCATAACGCAACATGGCATAGAACAACGCCTGCTCAGAAGCCACTTTACTATCGGAATCATACCAAAGGCTGATACTATTCACAATATAACTATCGGTATTCTCTATGCCAGAGA
The DNA here is from genome assembly GCF_000701965.1 of Prevotella sp. RM4. Taxonomy (NCBI): domain Bacteria; kingdom Pseudomonadati; phylum Bacteroidota; class Bacteroidia; order Bacteroidales; family Prevotellaceae; genus Prevotella; species Prevotella sp. RM4. Next base: position 354,339 of record NZ_JNKG01000009.1, on the reverse strand, counting down.
GTTCATCAACATAGGAATTCTGCAGTTCCTTAATCTTGGTACTTACAGATGATGGCTGCCACTGACCGTAAAACGGATGATAATGCAACAAAGTAGTATAGCGTTCCACCATTTTTTTATATCCCTTAGCTAAAGCACAACGAGACAACATTTTCAAATAGAATGGCGAGAAACCCGTTTGTATAGCCTTTTCGTAATTCAAGCGAATAGCCTCATCCTGCATACCATAGTTGTAATAAACTATAGGGGATGCGATATCTAAGAGGGATACATGGAGTGAATCTGAGTTAGTAATATCAGTCGCAATATTTCCAAGTTTGAACGAGCGATTAAGCAAGCCTCCTTCATTCATCAAAGCAACATTCTTAAGGAATACCATTGTATTTGTGGGCTTGTCATTCGCAGCAGCCATATTCAAGACCTCATTCCAGTTGTCGCTTTCAGCATAGCGTACCATACGCATCTCATTGATATAATTCTCATCACGGAACATCAGTGATGTTGTAAAGAAGAAACCTATAGCCACACATACCACAGGAACAAACCATTTGGTAAGATATCGACCATAGAAAGAGATAAGTACTGATACTGCCCCAAGGCACCAAAATGGTATGGATAGTTTCTCACCGCTGTCAAGTGGCGTTTCAAAACGGGGCAAACCTGCTAGCACTACATCATCAAACTTAAGATTGCAATAGAATTGTGTATGCCAAATGGCTGCAGTAAAGATAAGTATAACAATACCTAACAGCTCTCGCCATGTTGGCTTTACTGTAACTACTAAACATAGTATGAAAAGCAAAGCGAACCAACCCAGTATCGGATATAGACAAAAGCCCAACAGATACCATACAATATACATTTTACGTGGAGTGCAACGTGCTACCCACAATAACAACAGCATAGCAAGATAGCCTATTGACTGCGAGAACCAATAGCCCCTAACAGGTGATATATATATCCAGTAACCAAGATCGACAACAGAAGTAAGCAAGCAGGCTGCAGGCAAGAGCATCACTGCTGAAGCATTATTCTGTAAACGGAACGCCTTAGCACCTACAAAGAAGATGAGTACCCAGATAGTTACCAAAATAATCGACCCTAAGGCTGGATGATAGAAAAACTGTGTAAGCCAGGCTCCCACATACTGCATCAAGCCAAAAGGCTTCGACATCAACGTATGGAAGAAGGGCTCACCGAATAGGAATTCGGAACGATCGTGCGCCGTATAGAATACCTCTTGATTGATGTATATGATATATACAGCAAATAAAAAGAAAGCCAACAGGCTCACATAGAGGACAGCTTTAGGTAATATACTTTTTATGTTCATATTTGTTGATCAACTTGCTGCTGCAAAGGTAGTAACAATATTTATAATACCCAAACTTTTTCACTGAAAAATTCATCATAAAGAAAGAGGGTGTGTCAATTTAGACACACCCCCATTGTGAATTATACTGTAAAACAGAGTTTATTCCTCGTAGTAAACAGACTTAATGGTAATAGAACCGCGAGTCATCAAGATATCCAGGTCTTTGTTATCACCACCTGAGGCACAAGCTTTTGCCATATCCTCGGTAATAGGCAGCTCCCACAAACCAACAGAAATGGGAACATTATCAGCAAAGACAGGATCCCACCATCCAGTCATGATACGTGCTGTGCAACCTACGTCGCTAACACCATCACCCCAAATAAATGGACCTTCTTTTACATCTGTAACTTCAAAGATAAGAGTCTTGAGACCAAAGTAAATATCATCAGAAAGATATGGAAGGTACTTACCTTCATTATCACTGAAACGTCCAGGACCACCATCACCGTTAGTAACAAGAGTAAATGGCTCACCCTGATAGATATAGTACTTCTCAAGTGGATCAGTAATTTCCTGACAACTTACGGGGAAATTTGCTGTAAGTTCTGTACCATCAGCACAAATAGCAGTCATGGTGACGGTATGCTCACCAAGCTTCATCTTCTTCCAAGCATAGTTACCGATGTATTCCTTACCAGCGATAGTCCACTTGGCATTAACAGGAGCAGAGGTAGTACAGGTAATAACATTACCATTCTGACCGCTAGCAGCCTTATCAACAGTAACAGAAGTCTTAGCTATGAGTTCATCAACAGTAATGTGACCGTCATTCTTGATATCCTCATGAACAGGATCGCAAGCTAAAACTGCACATGCTGCGACAAAAAGCAAAAATATCTTTTTCATATTGATTACTAATAAAATTAATAAAGTGTAACATATTGTGTCTTAGGATCAGCAGCATCCCAACCAGGGTTCTGCTCCAACTTACCATTCATCAGAGTAATCTGGGCCTGAGGCTTTGACAAGAAACCATTGGTAGCTTTATAACGCTCTGTCCAAGAACAAGTCATGTGCTTCAGGGCGCGCTTGTTAGCCTTATCACCAAGACATACAACCATCTTACCAGACTGGGCCTCAAGAGCCTTTGGAGCATAGTCGCTATTCTTACAATCCTTACCAGACCAGCGACGCATATCGTTGAAACGAAGTCCCTCGAATGCGAACTCCCAACGACGCTCATTCTGAACGGCCTTCAGTGAATATGCGGTCTCAGGGACACCAGCACGCTTCTGAACCTGATTCATATACTGAGCATCACCAGTAAGCTCTGTCAGCATCAGCAGAACGTCAGCATAACGCATCAGATAGAAGTCCTCAAAGTGGTCACCCTGCTGGCTATTACCAAGTGAACCTGTTGTGAAGCCAGGTGCCTTGGTCCACCATGTATCGTTCTTCTTGTGATTACCCTTGTCGTCAACACAAGCATCAAGAGTTACAGGAGCATACTTCTTTACAGAATAGCCAGACTCCTCGCAATCATCCTTCACGAAGGTATAATCCTCAAGCTCGTTAACACAGTCAATCATAGAACCGAGTTTACGGATATCTTTGTAACCACCAGCATTCTCTGCAGCAGTCCAGTCGTCCCAGATATTGCATGAAGGAGTACCCTGACCCCAGCCCTCATTGAATGGATAAGTATGGTTAACATCACCATTATCACCATTACAACGAAGTGCCCAGAAACATGACAGATAGTTAGAATACTGACGGTTGTTGCTATAATAACCATTAGGAATATTCCAACTTGATGCATTCATGAACTGAATCTGGAAGAGTTCCTCAGTATTACCATTACCCATACCTGGCTGGTCGAAGCAGTTCTCACGCTTCATATCCTTAATGAAGTCATAAGCATGCTTTTCACCGTCATGAGCCTCATCCCACAGTAAGCTGTTTGAATACTGCCAGAGTGAACGGAAGTCCTCACAAAGTTTGTAAGCACCGCTGCCAACAATGTCCTTCAGACCTGCTACAACATCAGCCTGAGAGATTGAACCTGAACAACCTTCCTGCTCAACCAAAGTAACAGCAGGAGCAGATCCAGAAGCAAGCTCACCTACACCTTTATAGAAACCAGCCCAGAACATATAAGCACGAGCGATGTAAGCCTCGGCAACATACTTATTAGCATGACCATCACCAAAGCCCTTATCAGTACCCATCAGGTTCTTACCAGAAACGAAGTCAGACAGAATCTGTGGATAGATTACATCCTCAGCACTTACCTGCTCTTCCATCTCTGCAGTGATGGTAGTAGAAGTAATCAGGGGCACATCGCCATACAACTGGGTAAGCCAGAAGGTATACAAGCCACGCATAAAGTAGCCCTCACCAAGAAGCTGATCACGCTGTTTCTTTTCAGCATCAGTCCAGGGCACATTATCAATAGTCTCAATCTGGTTGTTAGCACGTGCAATACCACCATAAAGAGTTACAAACAGGTTCTGGTACTGGTCAACACCAGACTCTACCAGATAGTGGAGAGCCTTAACTTCCTTATCCTGCAAACCACCACTACCATAGCAGTTATCAGACATTACTTCCCACCAATAGTTAGGGTTATTCTGCAAGCCACCATTATCGCTACCACCCAAAACATTCAGGATGCTATAGGTAGCTGCATTCAATGCCTCAACATCTGCAGGCTTACCAGGGAAAGTAGCCTGGGTCATCTCAGTCACACGTGGATCAGTATCCAACATGTCGTTACAAGATGTAAACAAACCAGCTGACAAAACAGCTGCTGCTGATAAAATATATTTCTTCATAACGTAATTGTCAAATTAGAATTTAATACTTGCACCAACCAAATAAGTACGAGATGGTGGGTAAAGACCAAGGTCAATACCAGAAGCCCAACTATCAGCACCACCGGCAGAACCAACCTCTGGATCGAGGCCTGTGTACTTGGTGAATGTGTAGAGGTTCTGAGCCTGAACATAGAAACGGAGCTGCTGGAAAGGACAAGACTTCCAGATCTTCTTAAAGTCGTAACCGAGAGTTACAGCCTTAATCTTGAAGTAGTCGGCATTCTCCATATAACGGGTAGATACCCAAATTGTATTATTATGACCTGTACCAGAAATACGTGGCTGAGTGTTTGAGGTACCCTCACCATGCCAACGATTCAGGATTGTAGTATCATAGTTATGATAAGGAGTATCTCCGTATGAACGGTAAGAACGCATAATCTGCTGACCAAATGCACCAGCACCGTTTACAGCGAAATCAAATCCCTTGTACTGCAAACCGAGGTTTACACCAAGCATTACGTCTGGGTTAGGATTACCAATCTCATGGCGGTCGCAGTTATCACCTTCTGCATAAGTAATCACACCATCACCATTCCAGTCATCCCAGATGCAGTCACCAGGCTGTGCATTGTCGAGAACAGCCTTACCAGCTGCGCGTGCAGCGTCAATCTGCTCCTGATTCTGCCAGATACCACTGTATGACATGCCATAGAAGTAACCGATTGGCTTATCAATCTCAGCACGATAGATAAATTCTGTACCCTGTGAGAGGACACTACTTGCACCATTGATATAACCCTTCTCGTTAGCGATACGAGTAATCTTATTCTTATTGGTAGCAAGGTTTACACCTACGTTATAGCTGAAGTCCTTACCAATTCTGTCGTTCCAAGTAAGAGCCAGCTCAAAACCGGTATTCTCTACGTCACCACCATTGATGTAAGCAGGATTTGTACCCATAATAGCAATGTGCGGACCTGTGATCAACCAGTCCTTAGTGGTCTTCTTATACCAGTCGAAGTTTACACCCAGACGGCTGTTGAGGAAGCGAGCGTCGAAACCAAAGTCAAGCTGCTCAGAAGTTTCCCAAGTCAGGTCAGGATTTGGTACGATGTTAGCGTAAGCACCTGTAACAGGCTTACTAACAACAGAGTGATCCATGTCAGAACCGAACTTATAACCATTGTCGTAGTATCCACCAGACTGAGCGATAGTAGCCAGATACTGATACTTAGGAATGCGGTTATTACCGTTCTGACCCCAAGATGCACGAATCTTCAAGAAGTCCATCCAGCTCTTAGTGCTCTCCATAAACTTCTCGTTGCTTACTACCCAACCTGCAGATACAGATGGGAAGAAGCCCCAACGCTTACCATCAGAGAAGATACTTGAACCATCATAACGCATTGTTACGGTAGCCATATAAGTCTCATTCCAGTCCCAAGTCAAACGACCGAACCAAGAAGCGAGATACTCTTCATCATTTGGTGAACCACCTAAAGAAACACCAGACTCACCTACCTTGAAGTTAGAAAGCCATGCAGAATCCCAGCCCTTCAATGTAGCGAGCTGTTCGCCTGCAGCAATCTTATTCGAGCCGTTGAGGTTTGTACCCCAAGCGCTGCTCTGGAAGCTCTGACCGACCATAGCGCTGATCTTGTGACCAGAAATAATAGGAAGATCGTATGTAAGTGTGTTCTCAATAGAGAAAGAAGAGTTCAACCAAGTGCTCTGGCTTGCGCTATATTCTGTAACAGTACCTGTACCAGGACTTGGAGAACGTGGCTCTGCATAGCTACGATAGGCACCAGCACCCCAGTTGTAGTTAAACTGAGAACGGAACTTCAAGCCCTTGATAGGCTGGATAGTCAAGAATGCAGTTGCACTAGCATTGAAATTGCGGCTCTCGGCCATAGAATTGAAACCACCCTTACTAAGGTTTTCCCATGGATTGCTGAACAATACAGAGTTCCAACCTGTTCCACTGTTGGCATTGTTGTAAATCTCACCATCAGCTGTATACTGTGGCATCAATGGAGTAGTCTGCAGCAAACTGTGGATATAGCTCCAATACATACCATCCTCAGCCAGGTCGTGACTCTTATTATAGCCGATAGAGATGTTCTCACCAATGGTGATAGCATCAAAATCCTTTGCCTTCAAAAGTACATGATCGCTGTTGATACGGATGGTGTGACGATTGTAGTAAGAAGCCTTGTCGGCACCCATAATACCTTCGTTACCGGTATAGGTGTAAGACATAGCAAACTTAGAACGATCTGAACCACCAGTCAGGGTTACAGAATGATTCTGCTGAACGGCATTCTTATTGGTGAATACATCCCACCAGTCGGTACCTTCCCAACCACTAGCAACTCTACTAAGGATATCCTGTGGAACCCATCCAGACCAATCCATCTTTGCACCAGAGGTATTAAAGCTGTACTCGTCCATAATGGTCATATACTGCTGTGCATTGAGCAACTGTGGGCGCTTATAGACATTTGACCAACCCATTGCACCATTGTAGTTAAGCTCAACCTTACCAGCCTTACCCTGCTTAGTTGTTACCAGGATAACACCGTTAGCAGCACGAGAACCGTAGATGGCAGCTGATGCAGCATCCTTCAGCACGTCGATGCTCTCGATATCGTTAGGGTTAATACCGTCGAGGTTACCACCTGCTACACCATCGATTACATAAAGAGGTGAAGCATCACCGATGGTACCCATACCACGGATGTAAACCTTATAACCCTTACCAGGCTGTGTAGATGAACTTGTAATCTGCACACCAGGAGTGCTTGACTGCATGGCCTCAAGGGCATTAGTAGTGTTCAGTTTGGCGATATCCTCACCCTTAACCTGAACAGTAGCACCGGTAACCAGCTTCTTCTTCATGGTACCGTAACCTACTACTACCACTTCATCAAGCTGGGCGTTGTCTTCTTGCAATGTAACGTTAATGGTTGACTGGTTGCCCACCTTAACTTCCTGAGTCTCATAACCGATGTACGAGATAACAAGCGTAGCACCGGGTGACACTGTGAGAGTAAAGTTTCCGTCGAAATCGGTAATAACGCCATTACCTGACTTACCTTTTTCAACTACGCTGGCTCCGATAACGGGACCTGATGCATCGACTACAGTACCTGTAATCTTCTTCGTTGCCTGCTGGATTTCCTGAGGAGCTCCGGCGGCATAGGCATTCGAAGAGTAACCAAGGCCAAACATAGCCATGGCACTCATCATCAGCGCTGTTCTTCTAAAATTTCGATTCATACTTAAGTTTTAAACTATAGATAATTGGTTTGTGATAATTTCTTAGTTGGGGAAGTATATAAATACTCCTATTGCACGCAGCCTAAATTCAATAAATAGGTACGCATGACTCAACAGTTAAGACGAATTGTTTCGGGTCATAAGTTTCTTTTTTTTTTAAGTTTTATAATAAGTTATAGTTGAATATGGTCATACCAAATCGGTGGCAAAGGTAAACATTTTCCAAGAATTAGAATAAAAATTTGTTGCCAAATACTGATACTTTTTTGCTCAAGGCCGTTTTTTAACATTTAAAATACGTAAAAAATACCCAAAAGAGAGTAAAACTCGAACTCAAAAATAGCAAAAACATGCCGTTTACTAAATAAATGTAAATTATACACTATGAAAGCCTTATATATATAATTAGGTACGCGTAAAAAGATAATCACAAAAAACCTTGCAGGTTTCGCAAAAAGTAATTATCTTTGCGCCCAAATTATCAATCTAAAACTAATATGTACAAAAGATTAAATGTATTATTTACCTTACTACTGATATGTGGTATGCATCTACAGGCCCAAGAGTTTGAAACAGCCACCCAAGCCGTAAAGAATATGGGCGTGGGTTGGAACTTAGGCAACACGCTCGATGCCAACAATCAAACCAATCACGATTTCACGAAAGACAACTACTGGGGACAGCAGGGACTGGAATCAGAAACCTGTTGGGGCCAGAGCAAAGCCAAGCCCGAGCTCATCAAGATGATGAAGGATGCCGGTTTTGGTGCCATCCGTGTACCTGTGACCTGGTATAACCACATGGACAAAGACGGTAAGGTGAATGCCGAATGGATGAAACGCGTTCACGAGGTGGTGGATTATGTCATCAACCAAGGCCTGTACTGTATCGTCAACGTGCACCACGATACTGGAGCAGATGGCAGTACCTTTAAATCGTGGATAAAAGCTGACGAGGCTAACTACGAGCAGAACAAAACCAGATACGAGAACCTATGGAAGCAAATTGCCGAAGAGTTTAAGGATTACGATGAGCATTTGCTGTTTGAAAGCTATAACGAGATGCTGGATAAGCTGAGTTCGTGGTGCTTTGCCTCGTATGCTTCGACCAACAAATACGACGCAGCAGTAGCCAAGTCGGCCTACAATGCCATCAACAGCTATGCCCAGAGCTTTGTGACCACTGTTCGCAACACAGGCGGTAACAATGCCACCCGCAATCTGGTGGTCAACACCTACGCTGCTTGTTGTGGCAGCGGCACTTGGAACGATCACCTGAAAGAGCCCTTATCGCAGTTGACCATCCCCACCGACCCGGTAGCCAACCATCTGATGGTTCAGGTTCACGACTATCCCAACATCGCCAATGGCATTGCCAATGTCAAGAAAGAGATTGACGACATGATGACTGCTTGGAACACGCATATCCTCTCGAAAGGCATACCCATGATTCTGGGCGAATGGGGCACAGCCAATGTGGATGAAGGCGACGGCAAGACCGACTATGATGTACGCAGAGATGTAATGTTTGAGTTTGTTGACTATATGATTGCCAAATGCAAGGAGCACCATGTGGCCACCTTCTATTGGATGGGCTTATCCGACGGTGCCTACCGTTCGCTACCCGCTTTTAACCAGCCTGACCTGGCCGAGCGCATTGCCAAAGCCTATCATGGTAGCGACTTTGCTGGCACCTACCCTACCGAGAACGATTTCAATATCAGCTATCTCGTAGAGTACGAGAAAGAATGGGCAGAGTTGTTCCTTTATGGCAACTACAATAGTGTATCACCACTAAAACTCACTGAATACAAAGGGTTACGCATAGAAATGGACGACAACTATGGCAGCAAACTACAGGTAAAAGTTTATGGCGATGCTACAGGTTCAAGTTTCAAGGAAGCCTACTATACCCTGTCGGCCAACTCGAAAACAACCACTGTTAACTTCGAAAACGCCAAGACAGGTTCCACCGTATCACGCATCACCCTGCAAACCAATGTCGGCGCCACGAAAGCTAAAATCAACAAGGTGGTATTGATCAAGAGCGACAACTCAGAGGTTAAACTGAGTCCTACCACCGCCTGGGGCTGCACGCTTAGCACAGAATCAACACCAGTTAGCGGCATACACGAGTTGCACTACACTCCCCAAACCGACAACCGCATCTACAACCTGCAGGGGCAGCAGATAGCTAAGCCACAAAGGGGCATCTACATCCAAAACGGAAAGAAACATATTGCCAAATAACCTTTAACAATGAAACGCTTAATATTAATAATGTGTGCTACATGGGGATTACACGCCGCAGCACAGATTCAGACAAACGCAGGTGTACAGTACCTGCAGTGTATGCAAAAAGATATGTCGACAGACTTCTACGACCTGTCGAACACGTACTTTTTTGCAGATTCTTTGGTAAGTTTCGATGCTGCCAAAGGCGAAGGACTGGTACAGTGGAAACGATACCGCATGAGTCCACGACAGGCATTCAACCTGAACGGCTACTGGCCAGTTCGCATGCAGATGCTCGACTTCCCCGATGCGGCATACGACAATGATCCTAACCTGAAACTCAAGATTGAGTTTATCTCACCCCGAACAGCACGCATCCGCATGCTGACATCACCTGTTGAACCAAAGAACAGCGACCAAGAGGATATCATGTTCTGCGATGGGTTTAAAGCCAAAGGCGCTGGAGCGATGTGGGAAACATCGCAGACTGGCGATGCTATTAGCTACAAATCGCAGTATGGCAGCATAGAGATAAAAAAATATCCTTGGCGACTGGTTATTAAGGATGCTAACGGTAAAGTGCTGACACAGACACGCCACCTCATTGATAACGATTCTTCGCAGGTAAAATTGCAACCCTTCTCGTTTATTAAGCGAGGCAGCGACAACAGCCGAAGCATCAACCCCGTACTGACACTCGCCCCTGGCGAACGTATCTATGGTTGTGGTGAGTCGTTCACATCGTTAAACAAAGTGGGACAGAAGGTGCATCTGAGTGTGACCGACCCACAGGGACCTGAGACCGACGGACAGTATAAGCCCGTGCCCTTCTTCTTTTCAAATCGAGGCTACGGTATCTTTATGCACACCTCAGCACCGGTCACCTGCGACTTCGGAGCTTCGTATATTGGAGCCGACCGCTTGTTTATGGCCGATGAGCAGATGGATTTCTTCGTTTTCTTTGGCGAGCCGAAGGATATCCTTTACGAATATACCGAGATTACAGGTAAGTCGCCCCTACCCCCACTGTGGAGTTTCGGCACCTGGATGAGTCGCATCACCTATTTCTCACAAGAAGAAGGCTTGGAGATTGCCCGTCAGCTACGAGCCAACCGCATTCCTGCCGATGTGATACATTTTGATACAGGCTGGTTTGGCACCGACTGGCAGTGCGACTACCAATTTGCCAAAGACCGTTTTAAGGATCCGGTAAAGATGTTGAAGCAGTTAGCAAAGGACGGTTTCCACACCTGCTTATGGCAGCTCCCCTACTTCACCCCCAAAAACCGATTCTTTAATGAGATTATCGACAAAGGCTTACACGTTAAGAACGCTACAGGCGGTATGCCTGTTGAGGATGCCATTCTGGATTTCTCAAACCCCGAAACCGTAAATTGGTATCAGCAAAAGATTGAGGGACTACTGAAACAAGGCGTATCCACCATCAAGTGCGACTTTGGCGAAGCTGCGCCTTACAATGGTTTCTATCATAGCGGCAAGGGCGGACTGTATGAGCACAACCTCTATCCTCTGCGCTACAACAAGGCACTCTGGGAGGTTGTAGAGCGCAATCATCCTGGCGAAGGCATCATCTGGGCCCGTTCGGCATGGGCAGGCAGTCAGCGCTATGCCCTGCACTGGGGTGGCGATGCCGCCACTACCAACACCGGCATGCTTGGCGACTTGCGAGGTGGACTGAGTTTTGGACTGAGTGGTTTCTCGTTCTGGAGTCATGATATGGGCGGTTTCGTCACAGCATCGCCCGAGGATATCTATCGTCGTTGGCTGCCATTCGGATTCCTGAGCAGTCACACCCGTGCCCATGGCGCCCCTCCCACAGAGCCTTGGCTCATCTCCGAATCGTTTACCAATGCTTTCCGTGCTTGTGCCGAAATGAAGTATAAACTGATGCCATACGTCTGGGAGCAGGCCAAGGAGTGTTCACAGCTCGGACTGCCCATGGTACGTGCCCTACTGGTAGAATTCCCACACGATCAGGGTGCCTGGTATGTAGAAGATGAGTATATGTTCGGCTCAAAGATGCTGGTGGCTCCACTGTTGGAGAGTGGCAACAGTCGCAATGTGTACCTGCCTAAAGGCAAGTGGATTGACTATCAGACAGGTAAGGTTTATGAGGGCGGCTACCAGACCATCGAGGCTGGCGAGATACCTTGTATCATCCTGGTAAAAGACGGCAGCGTGATACCACACGCCCCACTAGCCCAGCGCACCGACCAGATTAACTGGAATGCGATAGAGAACAAGGAGTATAAAGCCAATTAATCATTAACGGATACGGTGCTTGGCAATAACCTCACCGTCGTACGAGTTGATGCTGATTCTGACCGAGTCGGCATCAATTCTATTTGTAGGGATACTGAGATATACCTTGGTAGAGTAATACTCAGGCACGTTACCTTGGTCGTGATACAGAATAAGATGACGTATCTGCTTGCCATCAGCATGTTTAACCAGTGTATCGCTGATAATCGCTAAGCTCTGAGCGGCGGTAGAATCATCGGTAACACCCGTCTTCAGTTGCAGACTCAGGTTCAGATACTTTCCCGTTTTACTCATCCAGGTGCTTTCAAACTTCACGGGGTCGGTCAATAAGGGTTTATTGAGATCTTTTAAGAGCGTGATCGAAGCACATGGCACCTGGCCCATCGAAACCACCTCGGCCTGATTATCCACCTTATTATAATATAGCATACAGCGATAGGTGGTATCGGCCTTGCTGACCCACTTGGCAGTATAAGGTGCTGTGAGCGACAATTCGTCGCCATCATCGGTAACAATCTTTGTTACCTGCTGGTTGCTGTTCACCACAGCCTCAGCAAAGTCGCCTCGCAACAAAGAGTACTTCCCCTCGCCCTTATCGTAAACATCCTGAGAGCACGACGAGATGATAGTTGACAGTTGACAGTTGACAGTTATGATTACTATCAGTCTAAAAAGTTTCTTCATTGGGCGGCCATTAAGTTGCGTACTGGGTTGGCATACATGGTGAGCATGCGTTCACGGAGGAATGCCTCGTCCTTATTGGGCAGATTGATCTTGGCCATCTGACCAGCTAAGTACTGATTGAAACGCTTCACATCAGCCTCGGTATAATGGGCTGCATTGGCCTGATTGCCATTCAACTCATCCAGGGCGATGTAGTTGCAGGGGTAAAGCTCGTAACCACGATGTATCTCGCGGTCCATACGTTCAGCAACTGCCTTGAACCACTCTGTCTTAGGCAACTCCGAGAGGTCGTCGATCCAGGTATTGATAGGGGCTGCAGGACGATAAACCACACGTCCCTTATAGCCGAAGATACCCGTCTTCATATTGTCGAGATCGTCCTGACGTGATTTCTTGAAGGCAGGATTATCACGTTTCTGCTGGAACTCCTGCGCTTTCAGATAGTCGCAAGGGTCAAACTCGTAGCTGATGGTGAGGGGCACGATGTTCAGCTCCTTCAGGTCGCCACCCATCGCCAGCATCTTAAGCACAGCATCCTGGGTATGGTCGCTCGAATCCTTGGCTCTACCCTCGCGCTGGGCAATCCAGATATTCTCCTTTTTCTGGGTTACGGCATAGTGGATATAACGACTCATGAGCTGCGAGGCCGCCAACGTTTCGCGCAGCGATAAGCCACGACGCACGGTAAAGGCCTTGTTCATACGCACCAGTCGTTTTATCCAAGGATAGATAAGCAGATTATCGCCAATACCTATCTCAACGGTAGTGGGATAACCTGCTTCAACCAGCTTTACATCCAAGAATGCCGAATCGAGCACGATATCGCGGTGGTTCGACACAAATGTGTATCGCTGACTCTTATCGTAAGCTGCAATCGAAGAATCCAGGAACGAGCATCCGTCGGTATGTTTGCGGATGATGTAGTTAACCACCGGTTTCATGAAACGCTTCTGGAAATCGAGTGGTGTTTTGATACCAGTAAATGCCAGGCGCAACAAGGCGTTACGCATCGATTTAGGCAACCAAGGGGTAAAACCCTTCAGTATCATCTGGAACTGTCTGTCGTTGAGCAAGTCGTCGAACGCCTGCTTCATCTCTCCCGCCTCGTAAGGTCGGATCTCGTCGAACTCTTCTCTCATATATTAATCAAACTGATTCTCAACAATCTCTGTCAGCACATCGGTCATCGAGAGACCAGCTGCACGTACCTGCTGAGGGATAAAGCTGGTAGCTGTCATACCTGGTGTGGTATTAACCTCGAGCATCGAGATGCTACCCTCCTTCGAAATGATAAAGTCGATACGGATGATGCCATTACAATGCAGGATATCATAGATATGCGAGGTAATCTGACGTACGCGCTCTGTTACATCCTCGGGCAAACGGGCTGGAGTAATCTCCTGTACCTGTCCGTTGTACTTGGCATCGTAATCAAAGAACTCGTTGCTGGTAACCACCTCGGTGGCAGGCAGAACCACTGCCTTCTCCTTGGTCTTATAAACACCGATAGAGATCTCGGTACCTTCGAGGAAGCTCTCGACCATAATCTCAGGACTCTCCAACATCGCCTTACGGATGGCAGGAGCCAGCATATCCTTCTCTTTAACCTTCGACACGCCGAACGACGAACCGTCGGCAGCAGGCTTTACAAAGCATGGCATACCGATACGCTCCTCGATCTCGTCGTCGCTTACCAATTCCTCGTAGCCCTTGCGAATCAGCAACGAGTCTGCCACTTTAACACCATAGCCACGCAGATACTGGTTCAGCACGAACTTATCAAAAGTCATAGCCTCGACCAATACGCCACTGGTGCTGTAAGGCAGACCAATCAGGTCGAAATAGCCCTGCAACAGACCGTTCTCGCCTGGGGTGCCATGAATGGTGATATAAGCATAGTCGAAAACCTTGGCCTCGCCGTTTTCCATAAACGAGAAGTCGTTTCGGTCAATCTTAGCTGTAGTTCCATCTGGCAGCTCCACGTGCCAGTCCTGTCCTTTGATATCTACGATATACACATCGTAGCGTTCCTTATCAAAAAATGAATAAAGTCCCTGTGCCGAGCGCAGAGAAACGTCGTGTTCTGATGAGTCGCCACCACATACGATGGCAATCGTTCTCTTTAAGTTCTTCATTGTATCTTATGTTTTTACTTCTTATTCTTTTGCCTTTATATACTTTCTCCACTTATCAATCAGAGCCGCCATATCAGCGGGCCACTCCGATGTAAAGTCCATCTGCTTTCCCGTGGTGGGGTGTACAAAACCTAAGGTCTTAGCATGCAGCACCTGACGCGGACAGAGCTTAAAGCAGTTCTGGATATAAGCCTTGTAGCTGGCAGTGCGCTCGCCACGCAGCAGTTCGGTACCGCCATAGCGCTCATCGGCAAACAACGGGTGTCCGATATGTTTCATGTGAGCACGTATCTGATGGGTACGACCTGTTTCGAGGATACACTCCACCAGTGTTACATAGCCATAACGTTCCATCACCTTGTAATGGGTTACGGCTGGTTTTCCTATCTCTGAATCGGGTGGGAACACCTCCATACGCAGACGGTCCTTGGGATCGCGACCGATATTTCCTTCGATACGACCTTCGTCCTCCACAAAGTTTCCCCACACCAAGGCATTATAACTGCGGTGAGTGGTTTTGTTAAAGAACTGTTTTCCTAATGATGTCTTGGCATCGGGTGTTTTGGCTACTACCAACAGGCCACTGGTATCCTTATCGATACGATGCACCAGGCCCACTTCCGGGTCGTTAGGATCGTAGCTGGCCAAATCCTTCAGATGCCAGGCTATTGCATTTACCAAGGTGCCGTTAAAGTTTCCACATCCAGGGTGAACCACCATGCCGGCAGGCTTGTTAATCACCATCAGGTCGGCATCCTCGTAAACCACTTCTAATGGGATATCTTCGGGTTCAATTGTGGTATCGTAATGCGGACGATCGAGCATCAATGTGATGATATCGCCCGGGCGTACCTTATAGTTACTTTTTACAGGCTTTTCGTTTACATGTATAAAACCTGCATCGGCAGCCTGCTGGATACGGTTACGACTGGAGTGTGGCTGATGTTCAACCAGGTACTTATCAATACGTATAGGCACCTGTCCTTTATCAACCTCCATACGAAAGTGTTCGTATAGCAAGTCTTCTTGCTCCTGCTCTTCGATATCGATGGTTTCGTTTGTCATTCTGTTACCTCCTCAAAATCATCCACTTCGCCGTTACCGCTCTGCATCATAGCATCGTCGCCGCCAATCACGTTCAGCTCCTCATCGGCACCATACTGTCCGCTACCTACCAGCAGCGTCAGGGGCTGTTCGATGGATATACGTTCGCCTGTAGAAACCTTACGACCATTGCACGACACACCGTAAACCCAATCCTTCTCGCCTGTTACATACTGTGGCGGAAGAACTTTAAATCCCAATGATATCAGCTTAGCCTCGGCCTCGCGGTAGCTGCAGTTATCCACTACATCGGGGATAGCCACCGATGGTGAGTTCGACGAGTTGATGGTTACATAAATGGTATGCCCCGACTTAACGGTCAGTCCAGCACCAGGGCTCTGCGTCAATACGCAATCGGCAGGCAAGCGTTTGTTGTAACCCGAATCGGTTACCACAATCTCCAGTCCGCACTCTTCCATCATTTCGCGAGCCTTAGTGATGCGCATACCCTCGATATTCGGCACTCTGATACTTTCGCCATGGTGGGTGTACCAGTCAAGTCCGTAGTTCACACCTACAACCAGCAGGATGACCACGAGTGCCATCGCTATCAGGTTCCAAAACAGGAACTTACTACAGAACTTGCCGAAGAATTCTTTTGTTTTCATCTTAACTTTACTTATTAGGTTGCAAAGTTATATAAAAAAACAGAAAGAAGCAAAGATTTCACTCTACTTCTTTCTATTTTAACTCATTTTCTAAGTTCCTCTCGGATTACTTTCCGTGATTCTCGTCAGAAACTGTCAACTTCTTGCGGCCCTTAGCGCGACGAGCAGCCAGTACTCGACGACCGTTCTTGGTGGCCATTCTCTCACGGAAGCCGTGCTTGTTTACGCGACGGCGATTGTGTGGCTGAAATGTTCTCTTCATTGTGATATACTTATTTAATTTTGTTATTTATTTACCGATTTGGGGTGCAAAAGTACTCATTTCTTTTGAATTACGCAAATTTTATACGATTTTTAGCTAAACTTTTTATGTTTTTTTCCAAAAAAGCAGTACCTTTGCACCCGAAAACGATATAAAAGTAATATTTTAAAGGTTTATGATTAATTCACAGGACATTAAAAAGGGCACCGCCATTCGCATGGACGGTGGCATCTGGGTGTGTATCGATTTCCAGCACCGCAAGCCAGGTAAGGGTAACACCATCATGATTATCAAAGTTAAGAACGTTTCAGACGGTCGCGTACTGGAGCGTCGCTTCAACATCGGTGAGAAGCTCGAGGATGTGATTATCGAGCGTCGTCCTTACCAGTATCTCTATGAGGACCAGTCTGGTCGTATCTTCATGAATCAGGAGACATTCGAGCAGATCCCCATCGACAACGAGCTCGTAATCGGTCATGAGTACATGAAGGAGAGCGACATCGTGGAGGTTGTTTCTGACACTACCGATGGTACTATCCTTTACGCTGAGATGCCAGTTAAGACCGTTCTCCGCGTTACTCACTCTGAGCCTGGTGTTAAGGGCGACACTGCTACCAACACTCTGAAGCCTGCTACTCTGGAGACTGGTGTTGAGATTCGTGTTCCTCTGTTCATCAACGAGGGCGACCTGATTCAGGTTGACACTCGCGACGGTTCTTACCTGCAGCGTGTAAAGGAATAATGAGATACTCGATCATCGTTCCCGTCTACAATCGTCCCGACGAGGTAGACGAACTGTTACAGAGCCTCTGTGAACAAACCGTTAAGGATTTTGAGGTTCTGATAGTAGAGGACGGATCAGTAAAACCATGCAAGGATGTTTGCGATAAATACGCAAGCATCCTTGATTTGCATTATTACGCCAAGGAGAACAGCGGCCCCGGTCAGAGTCGCAACTATGGTGCCGAACGTGCTAACGGTGAGTATGTTATCATCTTAGACAGCGATGTGGTACTGCCCGCAAGCTATCTTCAAGCAGTCGAGGATGAGCTCAAACAGAACCCATGCGAAGCTTTCGGAGGTCCCGACGCCACGCACCCATCGTTCACCCCGATACAAAAGGCCATCAGCTACTCGATGACATCCTTTTTTACCACAGGTGGTATCCGCGGTGGAAAGGCTAAGCTTGATAAGTTCTATCCCCGTTCGTTCAACATGGGCATCCGTCGCGATATGTATCTTCAGTTGGGCGGCTTTACCAAGATGCGTTTTGGCGAGGATATCGACTTCTCATACCGTATCGTCGAGGCAGGTTATATGCCACGTCTCTTCCCCGAGGCCTGGGTATGGCACAAGCGTCGCACCGATTTCCGCAAGTTCTTCCGTCAGGTGTACAACAGCGGTATCGCCCGCATCAATCTCGAAAAGCGCCACCCCGGCACTATGAAGTTAGTGCATCTGCTACCAACCGTGTTCACCTTGGGTGTCATCGGTTTGCTGCTCATTACGCTTTTCTGGCCATTCGCGTGCGTACCTATTATATTATATAGCCTATTGCTCTGTATCGACTCAAGCCTTAGAAACAAGAGTTTGTGGGTAGGATTGCTCAGCATCCCCGCCGCCTTTGTACAGCTGATGGGCTATGGTTTCGGCTTCATCGAGTCGTGGTGGAAACGCTGCGTACTGAAGCAAGATGAGTTTACCGCATTCGAAAAAAACTTCTACAAATGACCGAGAAGTTGAACATTAATCAGTGGGCCGAAGAGGATCGTCCTCGCGAAAAGATGGCTACGCAGGGTGCCGAGGCACTGAGCAGCGCAGAGCTATTGGCCATACTGATTGGTTCGGGTTCAACCAAAGAGAGCGCCGTAGATTTAATGAAGCGCATCCTGGCCGACTGCAACAACAGTCTGAACACCTTAGGCAAGAAATCCATTCACGACCTGTGCCAGTATAATGGCGTGGGCGAGGCCAAGGCCATCACCATCCTGGCAGCCTGCGAACTGGGCAAGCGCCGACAGATGGAAACACCCGAGGAGCGTCCCGACTTAGGCACAGCCACTCGTATCTACAACCACATGCACCCAGTGATGCAGGATTTGGATGTAGAGGAGTTCTGGGTACTGCTGCTAAACCAGCAATACCGATTGATAAAAAAACTGCGTATTGCCCGTGGCGGCATTACCGCAACAGCAGTAGATATTCGCCTCATCATCCGCGAGGCAGTACTCTGCAACGCCACACAGCTGGTGGCATGCCACAACCACCCATCGGGTGGCATCACACCTAGCAAACAAGACGACCAGTTAACCATCAGCATCATGAATGCCTGTAAACTGATGGACATCCACTTTGCCGATCACGTCATCGTTACCGATGGCCACTACTACAGCTACCACGAACAAGGAAAATGCTAACAAACATACATATACAGTTATGACACAGGAAGAGAAGACACAGATAGAAGAGCGGATTGTAGATGTACTGAAGACCGTTTACGATCCAGAGATTCCCGTCAACATCTACGACCTGGGAATGATTTACAAGATAGATGTACAGGACGATAGTTCTGTTGAGTTGGACATGACCTTTACAGCCCCCAACTGCCCTGCTGCAGATTTTATCCTTGAGGATGTCCGCACCAAGGTAGAAAGTGTGGATGGCGTAAAGGGAGCCAATGTTAATCTCGTGTTCGAACCCGCTTGGGATCAGAGTATGATGAGCGAAGAAGCGAGAGTTGAACTTGGATTCGATTAATATGAAGAACGTATATTTCCTTTCCGATGCCCACTTGGGCTCGTTAGCCATTCCGCACCAGCGCATGCAGGAACGCCGACTGGTTCGCTTTCTCGATAGCATCAAGGAGAAGGCGGCTGCCATCTACCTGCTGGGCGACATGTTCGACTTCTGGTACGAATATAAATATGTAGTACCCAAGGGCTATACCCGTTTCCTTGGAAAAATCTCGGAGCTCACCGACATGGGTGTCGAGGTGCATTACTTTACCGGCAACCACGACATCTGGGCCTACGAGTATCTGGAAAAGGAGTGCGGGGTGATTCTGCATAAGAAACCTGAGACCACGGAGATATACGGAAAGATGTTCTTCCTGGCGCATGGCGACGGACTGGGCGATCCTGATAAGAAGTTCAAACTTATCAAGAGTATCTTCCACAACAAGGCTTGTCAGTGGGCCTTCTCGTCATTACATCCCCGTTGGGGCATGTGGTTTGGATTGAACTGGGCCAAGCACAGCCGCATGAAGCGTCCTAACGGCGAAGAGCCTGCCTATATGGGCGAGAACCGCGAGCATCTGGTACTGTTTACCAAAAAGTACATCCAGTACCACTCTAACGTAGATTATTTCATCTACGGTCATCGTCACATCGAAGTAGATCTGCAGCTCACCAAGAAAGCCCGCATGATTATCTTAGGCGACTGGATCAGTCAGTTCTCCTATGTAATGTTTGATGGCGAACACCTGCTCCTTTCGCAATACATCGAAGGCGAAAGCCGCCCATGAAAAAGCACTTCACTGCAAATTATTCGTATTTTTAACGTCATAACGTCATATTCATTATAACCATCTGACTTTTAGTTGGTTATATATGACGTTATGATGTCATATTAAAACACATGATGTCATACAAGGTACATCACTGCATAAAAGAACCTATGTTTTCAACATGTTTCATCAGTAGAAACAAAGTGTTTCGCCCTGAGAAACAAAGTGTTTCTCCAGATGAAACACTTTATACAACCTATCTCAATGTCATATAACAGCCCCAATATGACGTTAAAGAATTTAATATCATATAATATCATCATCTGTAATTTACTATCTTACAGATGTTTACATCAGATATGACGTTATGACATCAAAAATCAGAATTGATACGCCAAAGAGACACCTGCGCTTATATTCTTGGGACCACCACCGGTTAGGAGTAATGTAGTGATGTTGGCAAGCGAACTTCCGATAAATCCGGGTTCGCTGATGCGCTTTAATCCATACGACACTTCAGCACCGATGATGAAATGATGGAAAGTTAAGTCGACACCACCGATACACCCAACGTCCCAATGGTTGAATTTAGGATATCCCGTACGGCGATTATCTTTATCATAAGCTGCACCATGGAAATCGCAGGGGGCACTAAAGTGGTTTTCGCTGAAGGTTTCCTCATAATCCGTATTCAGGATGTGCATACGGGTTTTAGCTTGTAGACCGTAAGCCACATAAGCACCAGTTTTGAAAGTAATGAAACATTGATTGGCTAATCGCAAACGGGCAGCAACCGTCACTGGAAGTTTCAGATAGTCGAGTCGCGTACTAAAATGTGCCTTCATAATCTGCTCGCTACCATAATATCCATCAAACTGCCAGCCATTACGCACAAATCGTAATTCTGGTTGCAATCTAAATACACCGTTTTTCGACAAAACAATATCAGCGCCACCACCAACATGGAAACCTGTACGTTCGTTGATATTAGACACACCACCCATCAGGCATGTAACACCACCACCTACCCGGGCCTGCCAGTTTACATCTTGAGCTTTTGTTGTGATAGCCGATGCGAATACCATCGCTATCAAGATTGTCTTTAGTTTCATTTCAATGCTTTTAAAAAACTTCTTTACTCATTAAACGACTAAGAAGTAAAAATACTGCATCAAAATATGTTAAAGAGTATCGTGGTCACTTCTGGGGTGCCTTTAGGGCATCCCATTTGGCTTCATACTCCTGCTCTTTCTGGCGTACTACTTTCAGGGCCCTCTTTCTACGCTGTTTAGCCTCAATCTTTGGGGCCACGGTCTTTTCGAATAGCCAGCCTAACATGGCTAACACATTGGGACCAGCTGGTACCACTTGTGGCAGTGGCACTTCCTTAGGGATTGCAGGACGCATGATGTTGGCCATCATCTGTTTGCTACGGTCGGTTCCATACACCACTACCTCGTCGATGGCATGCAAGGTTGGTATCAAGTAAATGGTATCGTTCTTCAGTTCATCGTGCAGCACATAACGGTGCTGGAACTTGGGATGACTCAGGGTGATACGCTTAAAGCTGTCGGGCACCTCAATCTCGCCATTCCATGGGGTAACAATCTCATCGCCATTATCAACACGAACCTTGATATCACGCTGCGGCGCTTTCGACTCTAAACTGGCCACCACCAGTTTGCGCTGAGCAAACACCTCAGAACCCCACAACATTAACCATATGATCAGATACAGTTTCATCATTTAGTCTTTTCAATACGGGTGCAAATGTAATACTTTTCTGCATATCTTTTCAAAATGAAATATTATATTATCTTACAGATATAAAAATTAATGTAACATTAAGTCTTTTTGAATTAAAATATGTATCTTTGCAGCGAAGTTATCAGATAATGACCAACATGAACAGAAAGAAGATAGTAACGTTTGGCGAGCTGTTGCTCAGGTTTTCGAAGCCCGGACAACTGCGACTGACTCAGGGCGACCTGTTTACCAGTAAGTATGGTGGTAGCGAGGCTAATGTGGCCGTATCGTTGGCTACCCAGGGCGAAGATGTAACCTATATTACCCGACTGCCTGATACGCCAGTAGGTCATGCAGGAGCCATGAGCTTAGCAGAGCTTGGTGTGGATACCAGCCGTGTGCTTTATGGCGGACAGCGTATTGGTACCTATTACTTTGAGCCTGCTGCCGGCATGCGTGCTGCCAAGGTGATTTACGACCGTAATGGCTCGGCTTATTCCGATCTGAAACCAGGCATGATTCCCTGGCGCGAGATACTGAAGGATTGCAACTACTTCCATGTATCGGGTATCACGGCAGCCATCTCGCAACAGGCTGCTGATGCCACCTTCGAGGCACTCGACGTGGCCGATGAGTTGGGGATTACTGTATGCTTCGATATCAACTACCGCAAGAACCTTTGGAAGTATGAGGGCGCTGAGCCTAGAAAGACATTGAGTCGCATGCTGTCGCGTTGCGATATGATGTTTGGCGATGCCATCGAGTTCGACTGGCTGTCGCAGCATCCACAGCCACCATTCACGGCTACCGACTCTAACTTCGAGATGCAGATGAAAGAGTATGGAGAGTGGTTCGACGAGTTGCATGCTGCCTACCCCCGAGTAAAACACTGGATGATGGGTATGCGCAATATCGTAAGTTCGAACCATCACACCCTTACAGCCCTGCTTTATACCGACAATAAACTGTTGCAGGCACCTATCATGGATATCCCTGATGTGGTGGAGCCAGTTGGTGTGGGCGATGCTTTTATGGGTGGTTGGCTGCATGCCATCAGTCTGTTCCCTAACGACATGCAGAAGCAGTTGAATTACTCGTTAGCTGCCGCAGCCCTCAAGAACACCATCCCGGGCGATTTCAACCTCTCAACCGAGGAAGAGATTCTTGATGTGAAAATTTAACATTTCTTGATGCAGTATTTGGCCTTCTTCATCGTTTAATGGATAAAGAAGCAATAAAACGTATATAAATATGAAACGAATATTTCCATTATTTATAGTATTAGTAACGCTGCTATCATGCAGCCCTGGCAGCGATATGCTTGAAACAGGTGACCCACATCTCGACCCTTCTGACCAACCATCCCTCGATTACACTTTCAAAGGTGTATGGATGGTTGACAACGTGAAAGGCAACGAGACTTATATACGTACTGTATTAGGCTTTAAAGGCGAAAACTACGTAGCTTGCGCGGATTATCCTTACGCAGCTATCATGGAGAAATTCCTGCCTGAGGTAAAGGTGGCCAAACTTTCGGCTGAAGCACCCTATGGCAACACACCAACACCCGAAGAAGAGCTTTGGATGCAGACCCTGATTGACTATCGAAACGGAAGTTGCCTGGAGTCGACCCTCGCCGTTCCTTATCGCATTATCGGCATATCAGATCTATCGTTCTATCTGGAGATGATGCCCAGCGAAACATATAGCACCATATACCTGCCATTTGTTGTAACCAAGGATGACGGCACGCTGATGGCAGTAGTGTTGACGATAGCACCTACCGAATCTACCGCTTTGCTTGATCGTAGTGGCGCATCGTTCACAAACATACTAACAGTAACGCAGATAGAAACCATCATCGACGGGCAGAAGGAAATTCAAACGCTCAATCCCACGATGCAGCTCAAGTTCACCAGTATCGAAAGAGTTAAGTAAAAAGAAGTGGAGAACGAACAGCAACTGCTATCAGCCATCAACCAAGGCGATCGTGCTGCCATGAGGCAACTCTACGAGCGCTACAAGGGCTATGCCATGTCAATCGGACTAAGGTATATACCCGAAGTGAGCGACGTGGAAGACGTGGTGCAGGACAGCTTTGTGACCATCCTTACCTCTATCGGCAAGTTCGATTACCGAGGTGAGGGTTCGCTGAAAGGCTGGATAGGCAGGATTGTTGCTAATAAGGCCTTTGATTTTGTGAAACATCATGAGCGCATGACGTTTACCGATGTCATCCCTGATACACAGGACGAAGAGCCAGAGATAGAACGGATACCGCCCAATGTACTGACGGCAATGATTGCCAAGCTACCTACAGGCTACAGAATGGTACTAAACCTGTATGTGTTCGAGCATTGCTCGCATCGCGAAATAGCCAATAAGTTAGGTATCAAAGAGAGTTCATCCTCCTCACAGCTGTCGAGAGCGCGACAGATACTCACCCAAATGATAACAGATTACATCAAACGACACGAGATATGAAGCAAGAAGAATGGGCCGAAAGGCTTAACAACCACCTGAAGGACTACCACCAGGAGCCAACACGCGACTTGTGGGAGGGCATTGAGGCTTCGCTCGATAAGCAGGCTAAAGGTCAGACGCGCCACATAGCTCTGCGTCGTTGGATGATGGCAGCTGCTATCATCGGTGTGCTGTTTGGTGGTGCCTATCTGATGTGGAACAACGAGCCCGTACAGCCACAAGTGGCACAGGTTAAGGCTACCAATCATGCCGATAAGGAAGAAGCGCCCGTAGCCACCCAAGCTGATATCACCCCAGATGCAGCAGTAAAGGCTCCAGAGAAACTAGTTGCTCAGGTAGTAACAGCAGCAGAAGCAGTTACACAGATAGCAGAAACAGCTATGCAAACAGAAAGCGAAGTTCCTGAACCTACAGAGAAGGCCACACAGCCCGATGAAACGGCTAACAAGCCCAAGGAAGATACACCAAGCCCACAGGTACATCCCCTACTGTCAGCAGAGCCTAAAGCATATTCTCATGCGAAGCATCATCAGCAAAAGCCGAGGCGCCTTACCATGGGCCTGTTTGCTCAGGGTAACACCAACGATATGAACAACAAGAATGCGGTGATAATGAACCCGCAGTTGATGCATCGCGTGGCTGCAACGCGTGCTTTTCTAGCAGATTACGAAGAGCAAGAGAGTCACAACCAGCCCATATCGTTCGGTCTTTCTGTTGGATATCCACTCAATAGCTGGTTGTCGCTCAGTTCGGGTTTGGTTTATACCAAGTTGAATTCAACCTTTACCACCCTGATGCCCAACCATGAGATACAGCGCCATCAGAAGCTCCACTACATAGGCGTGCCCCTGAACCTGCAGACCCACCTGTTGCAATGGCATGGCATCAGTCTTTATCTTACTGCAGGCGCCCAAGCCGACTGGAATATCAAGGCCGAATCGAATACCGATGGGGTGAATCAGGTGATGGACAAGGATCGCATGCAATGGTCGATAGGTGGCAGTTTGGGATTGGCCTACCATATCATCCCTCAGCTGAGTTTGTATGCCGAGCCTGGCATTCGGCACTATATAGATAATGGTAGTACTATCAATAATTATTTTAAAGATAAACCTACAAGTTTCAATCTACAGTTGGGACTCAGATTCGACTTTAACTCACCAAAATGAAGAAACTATTATTACTCTCACTACTTACCCTCTCTTTGATGGTAAGCGCACAAACCAGCGAAAAGCCCGCCAGGAGTATCTCTGCAGAGTTTCTTGGTGCACACTTAGGATATGGCATCAACTACGACTCGCGATTTAAAGGTAACGAAGGTACTGGCTATCGAGTTGGATTAAGCTATTCCCATCTTTTTCCAGGACAAGACCAAGAAACGCATGGTGTGGCCGTCCCTTTAGAACTAAACTACCTCTTCGGTAGCAAAGTATTGAAATTTGAGCTGGGAGGCGGTAGCACGGTTGGCTACTATCATACAAGAAATTTTGCGACTGCCCCTGATCACCCAGAGGAAATAAAAAATCGTATCGGTTTTATTCCATTCCTGAATGCTGGTATCAGATTACAACCTAAGCGTGGCCTAACACTACGACTGGGAGTTACCCCCATCTGGGCCATATTTCCATACCCCTACGTCAGCGTAGGCTATGCCTTTTAAACAACAATCCCCGCCTGTTGGGCGGGGATTGTCATATTATTATAAGCTAAATTACTTCAGCAGATTCATAGTGTCGGTAGCAATCATCAGCTCCTCGTCGGTTGGGATGACAACAACCTTCACCTTTGAGTCATCGGCAGAGATAATAGCCTCTTCGCCACGAACGTTGTTCTTCTCGTCGTCGAACTTCACACCCAGGAACTCCAGGCCCTTGCAAACCTCAGAACGCA
This sequence comes from Prevotella sp. RM4, assembly GCF_000701965.1. Lineage (NCBI taxonomy): Bacteria > Pseudomonadati > Bacteroidota > Bacteroidia > Bacteroidales > Prevotellaceae > Prevotella > Prevotella sp. RM4. The sequence goes on along the minus strand of NZ_JNKG01000009.1, from coordinate 327,985 downwards.
TAGAAATCTGGTTCTCGCCAACACCAGCGGTGAACACAATCACATCAACACCACCCATGGCAGCAGCATAAGCACCGATATACTTCTTAATACGATAGAAATACATCTGCTGAGCCAGTACAGCCTTTGGCTCACCAGCCTTAGCAGCGTTCTCTACGTCGCGCATATCGCTCGAGCCACCAGTGATACCAGCTACACCACTCTTCTTGTTGAGCAGGTCGCTCATACCATCAGCGTCGAGACCGAGTTTCTTCTCGATGAAGGTAACAGCACCACCGTCGATATCACCAGCACGAGTACCCATTACCAGACCCTCGAGTGGGGTAAGACCCATTGAGGTATCAATACACTTGCCATCCAGAACAGCAGCGATAGAACCACCATTACCGATATGGCAGGTAATCATCTTAGTACCCTCGGCCTTGATACCCAGGAACTCGCAAGCACGAGCTGATACGTAACGGTGAGAGGTGCCGTGGAAACCATAGCGACGCACACCGTACTTCTCGTACAGCTCGTAAGGGATAGCGTACATATAAGCCTTAGCAGGCATGGTCTGATGGAAGGCGGTGTCGAACACACCAACCTGAGGCAGACCTGGCATCAGCTCCTTAACAGCATTAACACCCTTCAGGTTAGCAGGGTTGTGCAGGGGAGCCAGATCAGAGCACTCCTCGAAAGCCTTCAGAACCTCGTCGGTGAGGATAACTGACTTATTGAATTTCTCGCCGCCATGCACCATACGGTGACCTACAGCGTCGATCTCCTTCAGATCTTTGATCACACCGATTTCGGGATCGGTAAGCAGAGAGAAGATAAACTTAACACCCTCGGTATGCTCGGGGATATCGTGCATAATCTGCTTCTTCTCGCCATTGGCCAGCTTCACCTTTACAAAGGCATTGTCTAAGCCTACACGCTCAGCACCACCACTGGTCATCACGCTCTTATCGTCCATGTTGTACAGGGCGTACTTGATAGATGAAGAGCCACAATTCAATACAAGAATCTTCATATTTAATGTTTAATCTTTTAATCGTTTCTTTAGTACGCTTGCCTAAGCAAGAATGTTTAATGTATTACTTCTTGGCATCCATTGCCTGACAAGCTGTGATAGCAATCATGTAGTAGATGTCATCAACAGAGCAACCACGCGACAGGTCGTTTACAGGACGTGCGATACCCTGCAGGATAGGACCGATAGCGATAGCATCGCCCAGGCGCTGAACCATCTTATAACCAATGTTACCTACCTCGAGGTTAGGGAATACCAGTACGTTAGCCTTACCAGCGATATCAGAACCAGGAGCCTTCTTAGCACCTACTGATGGAACCAGAGCGGCATCGGCCTGCAACTCACCATCAATCTTGAGTGCTGGATCGAGTTCCTTAGCCAAACGAGTAGCCTCAACTACCTTATCTACTACCTCGTGCTTAGCTGAGCCCTTAGTAGAGAAGCTGAGCATAGCCACACGTGGCTCAGCAAAACCAGCCACGCTCTTAGCAGTCTGAGCGGTGCAGACAGCAATCTGTGAGAGCTGAGCAGCATCTGGCATTGGGGTAACAGCTACGTCGCCAACTACCAATACGCCATCCTCGCCATACTGCTTCTGCTTAGAGATGAGCAGCAAACCACCACTTACACAGGTGATACCAGGCTGGCACTTGATAATCTGCAGGGCAGGACGCAGTGTATCGCCAGTAGTAGAGAGTGCACCAGAAATCTGACCATCGGCACCTTCTGTCTTGATAATCATACAACCCAGGTACAGAGGATTCTTAATGAGCTTACGAGCCTCCTCGATAGTCATACCCTTGCTCTTGCGAATCTCAGCCAGCTTCTCAGCAAGCTCTTCGCTCTTGTCGTAGTTTTCAGGGTCGATCAATGTTGCCTTACCAATGTTGGTGAGTCCCTTCTCCTTAGCCAGAGCCTCAACCTTAGCAGGGTTACCAATCAGGATGATGTCGGCGAGGTCGTCGGCCAGAGCCTTATCGGCTGCACAGAGTGTACGCTCCTCTTCTGCCTCAGGGAGCACAATGCGCTGCTTATCACTTTTAGCACGCGCTACAATTGAACTTAATAGATCCATAACTTTGATTTGTTTTAAAATGTTATATATATGAATTCTTTATTGTTCTAATTCTTTGGTGAGGATACTCTCCAGTTCCTCGGCCGAGAGACGCAGATGGAACTCGCCTTTAACAGCGACAGAGATACCACCCGTTTCCTCGGATACAACGATGGCCACAGCATCGCTCTCTTGCGATACGCCCATGGCAGCACGGTGTCGCAAACCCAACTCCTTTGGGATATCCATATCGTGACTTACCGGCAGGATACAACCTGCGGCCTTGATACGTTTCTTGGATACGATCATGGCACCATCGTGCAAGGGTGAGTTCTTAAAGAAGATGTTCTCGATGAGTCGCTGATTGATATTGGAGTCGATCTGATCGCCGGTCACAGCTATCTCGTCGAGTGGCATCGCACGCTCTATCACGATGAGCGCACCTACCTTGCCACGACTCATATTCATCGATGCCATCACAATAGGCATGATAATCTCCTTAAGTGCCTTCTTATCATCTTCGCCCACATCCCTTGATGTAAATAGTTTGGCAAATGCCCGCATACGACGGTGGGCACCTACGTTATAAAGGAACTTACGGATTTCGTCCTGGAAAAGTACGATGAGCGCGATAACACCCACACTCACCAGCTTATCAAGTATCGAGCCAAGCAACTTCATCTCGACCACCTGCGACACGAACAGCCACGTAATCACAAACATCAGAATGCCTATGAACACGTTAAGCGAACGCGATTCGCGCATCAGCCTGTAGATGTAGTAAAGTATCATAGCTACAAGCAGGATGTCGATGAAGTCCTTTATGCCAAACTCGAAGAACATGTTTATTTTGCGATTTGACTATTTAACGATTGCACCATTTTTACGCATTCTACGGCCTGACGTACATCGTGCACTCGGAGGATGTGAGCCCCCTTCATGAGCGAGATGGTGTTAAGCACCGTAGTACCATTGAGCGACTCCATAGGCGTAGTACCCAAGAGTTTAAAAATCATCGACTTACGCGAGATGCCTACCAACAGGGGCAGTTCCATCACGTGCAGACGCTCCATCTGGTTCATAATCTCGTAATTCTGCTCCAGCGTCTTACCGAAACCAAAACCAGGATCAAGAATGATATCGCAAGCACCACAATCACGCAACTGCTGTACCTGTCGGGCAAACGACATCAGCATGCTTTTCAGCGTGGGCTGCTGCGACATTAATATATAAGGTACGCGTAAGCGCGACACTAACCGGTACATGGTCTCGTTGCCTTCGCTCACATCGTTAATGATATCTGCACCAAACTCCTCAACCGTCATATGGGCCACATCGGGACGGAACGTATCTACCGAAATAATGGCATCGGGCAACTCACGACGGATAATCTTCAAGCCAAAACGCAGGCGCTCCATCTCCTCGGCCTCCGACACCTCGGTGCCACCAGGACGGGTAGAATAGCCACCCACGTCAATCATGCTGGCACCTTCATCGATAATCTGATGACAACGCTGCACAATTTCAGCCTCAGTCTGCACTCGGCTCCCTGCATAAAAAGAGTCGGGCGTAACGTTCAGGATTCCCATCACCTGCGGGGTGCTGAGATCCACTAATTTGCCTCGAATTTGAATCGTTTCGTTCATATCGCCCACAAAGATACACATTTTTTTTGGATTAAGAATCCTGAATTAAGAATTTTCACTATCTTTGCACCAAAAATAACGAAGTTTATGGATATTAAGGAACTATACAAGCTGTATGAGCAGCATCCGTGCATCACAACCGATAGTCGTGACTGCCCCGAAGGAAGCATCTTTCTGGCACTGAAAGGTGAGTCGTTTAATGGTAATAAGTTCGCCTTGCAGGCACTCGAAAAAGGCTGTGCTTATGCCATCGTAGATGAAGACGTGGCCAACGATCCCCGCATCATCAAGGTTGACAACTGTCTGCAGACTTTCAAGGACCTGGCCCGCGAGCATCGCCGCCAGTTCGATATCCCCGTAATCGGTATCACAGGCACCAACGGCAAGACCACCACCAAGGAGCTTATTGCCGCTGTGCTCTCACAGAAATACAATGTGCTCTACACCCAGGGCAACTTTAACAATGATGTAGGTGTACCCAAGACGCTGTTCCGTTTGAACAAGGAGCACGAAATAGCCGTGATTGAGATGGGTGCCAGTCACCCTGGCGACATCAAGACGCTGGCTGAGACCGCTGAACCTACTTGCGGACTGATTACCAACGTTGGTCGTGCCCACTTGCAGGGCTTCGGCTCGTTCGAAGGTGTGATTAAAACAAAATGCGAACTTTACGATTTCCTGCGCAGTCGCGAGGACAGCCTTATCTTTATCAATGCCGACAACGAGCACCTGATAGATCAGATTAGCGACGACGAGGAGATGTGGTTATCACCCTACTCTACCGATCCCGACAACCAGTACTCGTGCATCAGCGGCGAGGTATTGGAGTGCAACCCATTCCTGAAGTTCCGTTGGCGCGAGCCTTTGATGGTACTCGAAGAAGAAGGTCGCAGCACCAAGTGGCACAAGGTACAGACCAAGCTGATTGGATCGTACAACATCGACAACCTGTTGGCAGCCATCGCCGTAGGTATCAACTTTGGTGTAGATCGTAAAAAGATTGTAGCCGCCCTCGAAGCCTACGAGCCATCCAACAACCGCAGTCAGATGACCGTTACCGAGAAGAACCATCTGATAGTAGATGCCTATAATGCCAACCCCTCATCAATGCAGGCTGCCCTCGAGAACTTCAAGATTATGCAGGCCGACAACAAGATGGCCATCCTTGGTGCCATGCGTGAACTCGGCGAGGTATCGGCCGAGGAGCACCAGCATGTGGTTGACTACCTGAAAACATCGGATATCAAGACTGTATGGTTGGTAGGCGAAGAGTTCGAGGACACCCAGTGCGACTTCCGTAAGTTTAAGGATGTAGAGGAGGTAAAAGCCGCCATCGCTGCCGAACAGCCAACAGGCCATTACATTCTTATCAAGGGTTCAAACAGCACAAAGCTCTATCAACTGCCCGAACTGCTGTAAGACATTGATCATTGAAGTTTAGGCTTTGAACTTTAAAGGTTGCACGCTGTGGGCTATTCTGCTGGGGCTACTAATGATTAGTTGCGGAAAGCAGAGATATCAAGACGAGAGCCTTGAGCAGAGTAATGGTGTGTACTACTGGCGCACCGACTTGCATCTCGATTCTACCGAGCGTGCCTTCTTAAAGCAACACCATATTAATAAGGTATATTGCAGATATTTTGATGTAGTGATGAGCGATGATGGCACTGAGCCCAAGCCCAATGCCACCATCGCTTTTACTGATACATTACCAGCCGGCATCGAGCTCATACCCATCGTTTATATTACCGAGGACTGTATGCACAAGCCCCACAAGGACCTGGCCGAAAAACTGGTGAAACGCATTATGCAGATGAACGAGACCAACCACATCGGCAACGTTCACGAGATACAGATTGACTGCGATTACACCTCAAAAAGTCGCGCCACGTACTATCAGTTCCTCGAAACCATCAAATCACAACTGTCAACTATCCACTATCAATTGTCAACTACCATCCGACTGCACCAGCTATCAATGCCCGTGCCGCCTGTGGATTATGGTGTGCTGATGGTTTACAACACGGGCGATCCACGTAAGTGGCAGGAACGAAATCCCATTCTCGACTATCGCGATGTGTATCCATACCTTAACAAGCTGGCCCAGTATCAGTTACCCCTTGCTGCAGCCTACCCCGTTTACCAATGGATACGCAACATACAGAACGTAAGGATAGAGCATACCGTTGAGGCGGCCGAGATATTGAAAGTAAAGAAAGCCTTAGAAAAAGAGCGCCCCAGCCTAAGCAAGGCTGTCATTACCTATCATTTGGAAACAGATAACATTAACAGATATAAGACCGAGACCTATGAAGAGATTTATCATCATTAGCCTTTTATGTGTACTCGCCATGCCCATGATGGCATGCTTGTGGTGGGACACCACCAACTCCTATCTGTTCAGCATGTACGAGCAGAAGAACTTTAAGAACCGTGTGGAGCGTATCTGCAACGACAACTGGAAAGCCTATCTCGGATCTACCGAGGAGTACTTCTGGTTTAATGCCGACGATGCCATCAAGGCCGCCCGAAAGAAAGGCGATGTCCTGATGGTGAGCTACCTACAGAACCTGAAGAAATACCTGAACTGCGTAGATATTGAACAGCGCAAGCAATACGAGTGGAACTACCCCACTCCTCAGGACATAAACGCCCAGAAACGCGACCTGCAAACGGTACGCACCTATGCCATTGGCAAAACCAAGACCAAACTGCGCTCGCAGCATGCCTTACTCTATATGCGCTGCAACATGATATTGGGTCGCCATCAGGACAACATTAACTTCTGGGAGCAAACAGCCAGCAAGTTCATCGAGACCGTATATAAGGATATGATGAAGAACATCTATGCCGGTGCCCTGTATAAGAGCGGTCGCACAGCCGAAGCTGGCGAGATGTTTGCCGAGATGGACGACTACGAGAGTTTGATGACCATCTATTATAAGAAACGCTCGTTCCAGGCCATCAGTCAGCAATACCAGCAGAACCCCAATGCCAAGGTGCTGCCATTCCTGTTGCAGGACTTTGTAAACAATGCTCAGGAAGCTGAAGATGCCAAGACCGAAGGAGCTTTGGGCGGTAAGCTCTTTATCCGCGACATCAACCAGCAGGAGTCGGCTCAGATGCAGCAGTTCTGTCAGAAAGTGGTACGCGAAGGTAAAACCGAAACACCCATTATGTGGCAGAGTGCGAAGGCCTGGCTCGAATACCTGGCAGGCAAGAAACAGGAAGCCCTGAAAGACATCAACACCGCCATGCAAATGGAAGGTACCCAGCGTATGAAGGATAATGCCCGCGTGTTGAAATTCTTCATGACTACCGCCACAGCTAAACCCAGCGACAGTTTTGACACGTATTTTACCGAAGAGCTGACATGGCTGCAGTCTAAACAGCAAACAGCCGACGGATTCTTTGACAGTGCATTGCGACGAATCTCGTATCAGGCTATCGTGCCCCACTATCAGAACAAACCCGAGCAGCAGTTGGCGCTGATGATTATCACCAACAACACCGATTACATCGAGCGTATGGAGACCATGCCTGTGGCCGACCTGGAGAAGTTTTTCTATTACACCAAGGCACCAGGCGACAAGCCCTTCGACCAGTTCCTGCAGCGCCAGTTCCAGATCAACGATTCATCGTACATCGAGCTCATCGGCACCAAGTACATGCGCTTAGCCAAATGGGACAAAGCCATCGAGTGGCTCAGCAAACTGCCCCTGACATACTTTAACTATCACCACAGTCAGGAATACCTTTATTATTCTACAGCACGCAAGTACGATGTTGAACCTTGGCTAACACGCCAGTGGCTTGATAGCAGCAATGCCTACAAGCGCGAGCAGAAGTGGAACAAAAACATCAAACTCGAATTCTGTAAGGAGATGCAGACCATGGAAAGTTCGCTGAACCTATTGCAAGACAAAGCTCTCGACCAGCGTTATTACAACCTGGCCGTACGCTATGCCCAAGCCAGTTTGAAGGGCGACTGCTGGTGGCTGCTCCGCAGCTCGAAGAACATCTACGACTCGGTACGTGTAAACGAGATTGACTTTGGCGCTAAAGCTGCGGAGCTGTTGCAGAAGACAACCATGACAAAGGATAAGAACCTGAAGTTGAAGGCTATGTTTGCCATGGGCTGGCAGGAACTCTATAACGCCACACCAGGTGCCAAGCTGTGGACCAGCAATGAATGGAACGAGCAGGCAGCCGACTATATCAGGCAGTATAACCGCGAATCGTGGCAGTTCCGCGCCTTCCAGAATCTGTACAATATGGTTGAGATTATGACCAACAAACCAGCGTACATTACCAAGTGCGATGAGTACGACCAGTTCCGTCAATACTACAGTAAGCATAAATAAGGGATTTAGTAAAAATTATCCCTTTTCGTGCACGTATTTCAAAAAATAGATGTACCTTTGCAGGCGATTCTTCGGAATCACCCGCAAAATCGGGATGTAGCGCAGTTGGTAGCGCACTACGTTCGGGACGTAGGGGTCGGGCGTTCGAGTCGCCTCATCCCGACCTAGAGCAAGAGAGGTGACTGTGTAAAACGGCCACCTTTTTTATGGCTTTATGTATAAATTTTCGTCCAGAAATGCATTTTTTTGCGTTTTTCCTTGGATATTCCGCTAAAATTGAATAAATTTGCACCCCGTAAGTTAGAAACGTTAGAAACAAAACTGAATATTATGGCAGAAACATTGGAAGTGAAGGAGCTTGACCAAGTGGTTGTACGCTTCTCTGGTGACTCCGGCGACGGCATGCAGCTTGCTGGAAACATCTTCTCTACGGTCAGTGCCACCGTTGGTAACGGCATTTCAACATTCCCCGACTATCCAGCCGACATCCGCGCCCCGCAAGGTTCGCTCACTGGTGTATCAGGTTTCCAGGTACACATCGGTGCTGGTAAAGTTTACACCCCTGGTGACAAGTGCGACGTGCTCGTAGCCATGAACGCAGCCGCGCTGAAGACACAGTATCGTTACGCCAAGCCCGGCGCAACGATTATCATCGACACAGACTCATTCGGTCCTAAGGATCTGGAGAAGGCCCAGTTTGCTACCGAGGATTACCTCGGCGAGATGGGTATCGACCCCGACCGTGTGATCCAGTGCCCTCTCACTACCATGGTTAAGGATTGTCTGGCCGACAGCGGTATGGACAACAAGGCTATGCTGAAATGTAGAAACATGTTCGCGCTCGGATTGGTTTGCTGGCTCTTCGATCGCGACCTGAACCTCGTAGCTAACTTCCTGCGTGAAAAGTTTGCCAAGAAACCTGCTATCGCCGAGGCTAACATCAAGGTGATTCAGGCTGGTTGGGACTACGGTCACAACACACACTCAAGCGCTATCAATGTTTATCGCGTAGAAACCAAGGAGAAGACTCCTGGACGCTATATGGATATCACCGGTAACAAGGCTACCGCTTACGGCTTCATCGCTGCTGCCGAGAAGGCTGGTCTGCGCCTTTACTTAGGTTCTTATCCTATCACTCCTGCAACCGACGTGCTGCACGAGCTCAGTAAGCACAAGTCGTGCGGTGTCATCACCGTACAGTGCGAGGATGAGATTTCGGGCTGTGCCTCGGCTCTCGGTGCTTCGTTCGCCGGTGCACTGGGTGTTACCTCAACCTCTGGTCCTGGTGTTTGCTTGAAGAGCGAGGCCATGAACCTGGCTGTGATTATGGAGTTGCCACTCGTAGTACTCGACGTACAGCGTGGTGGTCCTGCTACTGGTCTGCCAACCAAAAGTGAGCAGACCGACCTGCTGCAGGCTCTGTTCGGACGTAACGGTGAAAGCCCCATGCCTGTAATGGCTGCTACCAGTCCTGCCGACTGTTTCGACGCTGCTTACCAGGCAGCCAAGATGGCTTTGGAGCATATGACACCAGTAGTACTGCTTACCGATGCTTATATCGCAAATGGTTCTGGTGCCTTTAAGTTGCCCGAGATGGCTAAGCTCGATGCCATCAATCCTCCTTATGTTCCTGAGGAGCTGAAGGGTAAGTGGACACCATACATGCGTGCCGAGAACGGAACCCGCTACTGGGCTGTTCCTGGTCGCGAGGGCTTTGCTCATATCCTGGGTGGACTGGAGAAGGACTCTAACACAGGCGCTATCTCTACCAACCCAGAGAACCACGATCTGATGACTCGTCTGCGCCAGCAGAAGATTGACAATATCCAGGTGCCCGACCTTGAAGTTGACGGCGATGCCGATGCCGACCTGCTGATTGTTGGCTTCGGTTCCACCTACGGTCACCTGCACTCAGCTATGGATGAGCTGAAGGCTAAGGGCTACAAGGTAGCTCAGGCTCAGTTCAAGTATCTGAACCCACTGCCAAAGAATACTGCCGATGTCATGAAAAAGTACAAGAAGGTAGTTGTAGCCGAGCAGAACATGGGTCAGTTGGCTGCTTACCTCCGCATGAAGGTTGACGCCTTCGTACCTTACCAGTTCAATCAGGTAAAGGGCCAGCCATTCGTAGTAGAAGAACTTGTAAATGCGTTTGAGGAGATCATAAAAAAATAATTAGCAACGGACTACAGGACTAAAACGACTTTACAAAAATAGTCCTTAAGTCCTGTAGTCCTTGCAAAAAATATAAAAAGTATGGAATATACAGCACAAGATTTTAAGAAAGGCCAGCCTCGTTGGTGCCCTGGTTGCGGCGACCACTTCTTCCTGGCTTCACTCCATAAGGCTATGGCCGAGATTGGCGTAGCTCCCGAGAACGTAGCAGTCATCTCTGGTATCGGCTGTTCAAGCCGTCTGCCACACTATATGGCTACCTACGGCATGAACACCATCCACGGTCGTGCCGCTGCCATCGCTACCGGTGCTAAGGTAGCTAACCCCAACCTGACTGTATGGCAGGTATCAGGTGATGGTGACGGACTGGCTATCGGTGGTAACCACTTTATTCACGCCAACCGTCGTAACATCGACCTGAACATGATTCTGCTCAACAACCGTATCTACGGTCTTACCAAGGGTCAGTACTCTCCTACCTCACCCCGTGGCTTCGTATCTAAGTCGAGCCCTTACGGTACCGTAGAGGATCCTTTCCGTCCTGCCGAGCTTTGCTTCGGTGCCCGCGGTCACTTCTTTGCCCGTTGCGTGGCTACCGATGCCAAGGGTACTGTTGAGGTTCTGAAGGCTGCTTACGAGCACAAAGGTGCCAGCGTAACAGAGGTTCTGCAGAACTGCGTAATCTTCAACGACCATTGCCACGATGTAGTTTACAACAACGAGGGTCGTAAGAAGAACGCCATCTATGTAAAGCACGGTGAGAAGTTGGTATTCGGCGAGAACAACGAGTTCGGACTGGTACAGCAGGGCTTCGGACTGAAGGTAGTTGAGATTGGCAAGGATGGCTACACCATCGACGATGTACTGGTACACGACGCTCACTGCGAGGACAACACTCTGCAGCTGAAGCTGGCTATGATGACACCTGAGGATGGATTCCCCATCGCTCTCGGTGTAATTCGCGATGTAGAGGCTCCTACCTACAACGATGCCGTTCATGCACAGCTGGCTGAAGTAGCTGCTCAGAAGAAGTATCACAACTTTGAGGAGTTGCTCGAGACCAACGACATCTGGGAGGTTAAATAACCTCTAAATTACCCACGAGTTTTGCAAACTCCACATATCAATCATCCCCATGGCAAATCGTCGTGGGGATGATTTTTGTGTAAAAATACACTCATTTATCGTTTTTTCTCTCAACTATAAAACTAATTTCTCAATAAATGATTATCTTTGCGCTCGATTTTTACTTAAAACCAAATATTAAATAATAACTTATAACATATGTTTCACATTTACGAAGGATTTCATCTTGTTGAGGCGTATCACAAAATGCGTCACAATCGTAAGTACTATCCTGCCGATGGTACCAAACGAGCTATTAAGATTGCACTTGTAGCTCTCATTACTCTGTTACTTTGGAATATGCCTGCCGAATGGTATGGCATCCAGAACCTTACCGTCATTCAGCAGCGCATCATCGCTATCTTCGCGTTTGCTACACTCATGTGGGTTTTCGAGGTTGTCAGCTCGTGGGCCACTTCGGTAGCCATCATTGTGTTGATGCTTCTATTCTGCACAGACAGTGGTATCCTACCCATGGTGAACGAAGAAGAAGTAGGTAAGTTGCTTAGTTACAAAGGTGTGATGGCCACCTTCGCCGACCCAGTGATTATGCTGTTTATCGGTGGATTTGTGCTGGCTATTGCTGCCACCAAGACCGGTCTCGATGCCCAGTTGGCCAAGGTGCTGCTGAAGCCTTTCGGCACACGCAGCGAGATGGTGCTCTTAGGATTCCTGCTCATCACCGGTTTGTTCTCGATGTTCGTATCTAACACAGCTACAGCTGCCATGATGCTGACATTCCTCACACCTGTGTTCCACCAGCTGCCTCCCGAGGGTAAGGGTCGTGTAGCCCTGGCCATGAGTATCCCTGTAGCTGCCAACCTGGGTGGTATGGGTACCCCTATCGGTACACCTCCAAACACCATCGCCCTGAAATACCTGAACGATCCTGAAGGTTTGAATATGGGTCTGGGCTTTGGTCAGTGGATGATGTTCATGTTCCCACTTGTTATCCTGCTGCTGTTCATCAGCTGGCGCATCCTGCTCAAGGCATTCCCATTCACACAGAAGACGATTGAGCTGAACATCGAGGGTGGTATGAAGAAGGGTTTCCACTCTAAAGTGGTTATCATCACCTTCTTTGTTACCGTAGCTCTCTGGTTGCTCGACCGTGTTACTGGTATCAACTCATATACTGTGGCTATGATTCCCTTCATGGTGTTCGCCCTGACAGGTGTGATTACCAAGCGTGACCTGGAGCAGATTAACTGGAGTGTGATCTGGATGGTGGCCGGTGGTTTCGCACTGGGTTACGGTCTGAACGCTTCGGGACTGGCAGCTAACGCTGTTGAGAGCATCCCCTTCGGCGAGTTCTCACCACTGCTCATCCTGTTGATGGGAGGTGCTATCTGCTACCTGCTCAGTAACTTCATCTCTAACTCAGCTACTGCAGCACTGCTCATGCCTATCCTGGCTATCGTTTGTGGTGCCATGGGCGACAAGCTGGCTCCTATCGGCGGTACACCAACCGTACTGATCGGTGTAGCCATCGCAGCCTCATCGGCCATGATTCTGCCTATCTCTACCCCACCAAATGCTCTGGCATTTGCTACAGGCTATGTGAAGCAGAATGATATGGCAAAGATGGGTATTGTAATGGGTATCATCTCTATGGTATTAGGCTTCGGTCTGGTTTACCTGATGGGAACACTCCACTTGATTTAATTCTAGATTTTTAGGCACGGATTACACGGCTTAAATAAAATTTAAGACACGGCTTTAGTTGCGATGCTAAAGCCGTGTCTTTTTATAAAAAAAAGCTGTGTAATCCGTGCCTATAAAAAAACTACAGTTTCTCGCCGTAGCACAGGTCGCCACAGTCACCGAAGCCTGGAACGATATACTTATGCTCGTTCATACCTGGGTCGATGGCGGCACACCAGATGGTAGAGCCATCGGGAAGCGCACTTTTCACAACCTCAAGTCCCTCGGGTACAGCAATCACACAAGCCACGTGAATCTTCTTGGGTTTGCCTGTCTTTACCAAAGCCTCGATACTGGCAGCCATCGAACCGCCCGTAGCCAGCATAGGATCAACAATTACCAGTGTTTTGCCCTTGGCACTTGGTGCAGCCAGATACTCGGTATGCACGCCCACCTCGGTATGCTCACGGTTGGTGTACATACGATAAGCCGATACGAAAGCATTGTCGGCATGATCGAACACATTGATAAAACCCTCGTGGAAAGGCAGACCGGCACGCAATACAGTGGCAATCAGCAGGTCTTCCTTTGGCAGCTGGATATCGATAGTGCCCAATGGTGTTGTAATGGTCTTGGGACGATACTCCAGAGTTTTCGACAACTCGTAGGCCATCATCTCGCCCACACGCTTGATATTATGACGGAACAACAGACGGTTCTTCTGATAGTTCTTGTCTCTCAGCTCCGACATGTACAAATTGATAACCGAATTGGTTTTGCTAAAATCTACTACTTCAATCATATACTTACATTTTTGCGGCAAAAGTACAAATTTAAAATGACAGTGACAAGTTTTAATAGGAAAAACATGCTGAGTTAGGACAGATCGGAAGGACTGATTCCAAATTCATCCTTGAAACACTTGGTAAAGTAGCTGGGGGCGGTGAAACCAACCTCGTAGGCAACCTCGGCGATGGTCTTATCGCCTTTTACCAGTAACTGATAGCCGCGATTCAATCGGGCAGAACGCAACAGCTCGACAGGCGACGAACCAGAGATGGCCTTAACTTTACGGTACAGCTGTACACGACTCAGGTTCATGGCAGCTGCCAAATCATCAATAGTCAGATCACTATCGGAGAGACGGGCCTCGACCACATCCTTGAAGCGCACAATGAATAGCGGTTCCTTGGCCGATTCAGCAGCCTCATCTTCGGGTTGAACGACGGGCTGTGCAGCCGCAGGCCGTACCGGCTCAGCTGGTGCCTTCATGTTCCACAGGTTATTGACAATACGCTCGCGCTGGGCCGACACTCTGGAACGATGATAGAGAATAAAGAGTACTAATATAAGTACCAGCAATGCCAACAAGACGAGTGCCAGCAACGAGATGGTGCGCTGTGTTGACAGTTGTTCAAGATAGCTGGCGGCCTTTTTCTGAAGTTTAATCAGATTATGCGCCTGGCGCACCACTTCGTCGCTTTCGAGTAACAGCACCGTAGCATTATCGCGGGTTACCAAAGCCGAGGTAAACAAGGTTTCTCTTGGATATTCTTTGCCATCGAGGATGTCGAGGGCCAGTTGTAGCAGTTGGTCGCCATGTGTAGGATAGATATACGAGGCATCGAGGAGCGAATCGCGCACCTGTTGGATACCACCATCAGGTCCTGGCAAGGCATCGATACCACAGAACATGGGCAGTTTGGCGCCTCGTTCTTCGAAGGCCTTACGGGCCCCAATAGCAGAGCGATCGTTATGTCCGAAAACCAGATCGATACTATTCATATCGCCCTTCCAGTTCTTAACGGCCTGATAAGCCGTCGGCTCAGTCCAGTCGCCTTGTAACTCAACCACCACCTTAATATCAGGATAGGCAGCCAAAGCCACATGGAAGCCATTATAACGCTCCTCGGCAGGCGATGAACCTTTCAGTCCTTTCACTTCCATTATCTGCCCCTTACCACCAAGTTGGGTAGCGATGTATTCACCCATCAGGTGTCCCATCTCGTAGTTATCAGCACTCACAAAGGCAGAATATTTTCGCGAGTCGGTTTTACGTTCGAACACGATAACGGGGATGCCCTTATCGTAGGCACGGTCGATAGCAGGCGACACCGTCGAGAGCTGGTTGGGAGCCACAATCAGCAGATTGATACCACTTTCCACCAGACTGTCTATCTGGTTGCTCTGAAGTTCAGAATCGTCGTGAGCAGCAGTAAAACGGAGTTCTACACCCTCATGAAAGTTGGCCTCCATTCTCATCTCGGCGTTCTGCCAATCACGCCATATATCCTCAGAACATTGTGAAACACCTATTATATATTTAGGCTCGTTTTGCTTGCAACCCATCAGCAGGACTGCAGCTAACGTAAGAAGGTAAATTGATAAGTTCCTCATAATTGTTTTAAGCTTTCTGTCGGCAAATATAAAAAAAAGTTCTGATATACAAGACATTCTTGCGTAATTTTTGTATATTTGCCAACAAATACTAACAAAAAACGTTCATTTGATAACAAATATGATACATTGAAACAATTTTTGAACGTGATGAACGATATTTTAACGCTGTACAGACTATACATTAGTATTTTTGCAGCAGAAATTTAAAATCAAATGAGTACTAACAATTAAAACGATCAACAATGGAACAACTAAAGAAAATGTTTCTGAGTTTTGCACTCTTGCTGATGAGTACTATAATGTACGCGCAGACAGAGATCAGTGGTACGGTGGTCGACGCTACAGGAGAATCGGTCATCGGTGCTACAGTAAAGGAGAAGGGGACCACGAACGGTACAGTAACCGATTTCGATGGAGCCTTCACCATCAAAGTGAACGAGAATGCCACTCTGGTTATCTCGTACATCGGCTACCAGACACAAGAGGTACCTGCGAAACAAGGTATGAAGGTAACTATGAAAGACGACAGCGAACTTCTGAAGGAGGTTGTGGTAACAGGTTATACCACCCAGCGCAAGGCCGATCTGACGGGTGCCATCTCGACCGTAAGCGTAGACGAGATTGCCAAGCAGAACGAGAACAACCCAATGAAGGCACTGCAGGGTCGTGTACCAGGCATGAATATCACAGCCGATGGTAATCCTTCGGGTGCTGCAACGGTCCGTATCCGTGGTGTAGGAACCCTGAACGACAACGATCCACTTTACATTATCGACGGTGTGCCCACAAAGGCTGGTATGCATGAGTTGAACGGTAACGATATCGAGAGCATCCAGGTGCTGAAGGATGCAGCCTCTGCCAGTATCTATGGTAGCCGCGCCGCCAACGGTGTGATCATCATCACCACCAAGAAGGGTAAGGACGGCAAGGTAAAGGTGAACTTCGACGGCAGTGTGGCCACCTCGTTCTATACTAATAAGATTGAGACCATGAACGCCAGCGAGTGGGGACGCGCATACTGGCAGGCTTGCGTGAACGATGGTGTGAACCCAAGCAACAATAACCTAGGATACAACTACGACTGGAGCTACGACGCTAAAGGCAATCCCGTACTGAACCGTATGACTATGAATATGTATCTGGACGAGAACGCCAGTGTACGTGCAGGTGATACAGACTGGTTCGATGAGATTACGCGCACAGGCGTGGTACAGCAGTACAACCTCTCGGTAAGCAACGGCTCGGAGAAGGGCAGTTCATTCTTCAGCATTGGCTACTACGACAACCAGGGTACCATTAAGAAGAGTAACTTCAACCGTCTGTCGGCTCGTGCTAATGCAGACTATAAGCTGTTCGATGGCAAGGTAGTGATTGGTGAGAACTTCACCATGAACCGTACCAAGGGCAATGACGCTCCTGGCGGAGTGCTGGAGCACGCACTTGAGTTTAACCCTAACTTCCCAATATGGGCAGAGAACGGTAAATATGCTCAGGCACTGGGTGCCTACTCTGAGCGCGAGAACCCTCTGAGCATGATTGATAATAACAAGGACAACGAATACACACAGTGGCGCTCATTCGGCGATGTGCACCTGAGCATCACCCCATTCAAGAACTTTATGGTTCGCACCACACTGGGTATGGACTATACACAGAAGGAGCAGCGCTTCTTTACCTACCCTATCGAAAATGGTAAGGTTAAGCGTACCGATAGCGCTGTTGAAAGCAAGCAGGAACACTGGATGCGCTGGATGTGGAACGCCATTGCTACCTATAATCTTGAAATCGGCAAGCATCGCGGCGATGCCATGATTGGTACAGAGGTGAACCGTCAGGACTATAAGTGGAATAGTGCCAAGCGCTATGAACTGGCTATTCTGAACACCGACTATATGTGGCCAAGTGCTGGTGCAGGCAAGCAGTTAGCCGAAGGTTCAGGCGAAGGATTCAGTCTTCTGTCATTCTTCGGTAAAGTGAACTACACCTACGACGACAAGTATCTGGCATCTGTCACCATCCGTCGCGACGGTTCGAGCCGATTCGGTAGCAACAACCAGTATGGTACATTCCCATCAGTATCAGCCGGTTGGCGCATCTCAGAAGAGAAGTTTATGGCTAAGACAAAGAGCTGGCTCGACAATCTGAAACTTCGCTATTCTTGGGGACAGACTGGTAACCAGGAAATCTCGAACACTGCACGATATACCCTCTACAAGAGCGTAGTATCTACAGGACTCTGGGGCAGCGGTCAGGCTGGTTCTTCATACGACATCAGCGGTAAGAACGGTGGTTACGACCTGGCTAACGGTTATGTACGCAATCAGCGCGGTAACGACGACATCAAGTGGGAAACCACCACACAGCATAATATAGGTATTGATTTCGCTATCCTGCGAAACGAAATCTACGGTAGTTTCGACTGGTTCAACAAGAAGACCACCGACATTCTGCTCTTCATGGAAGGTATCGCTGCTATGGGTGAAGGATCTGGTCAGTGGATCAATGCCGGCGAGGTTAAGAACAACGGTTGGGAACTGAGCATTGGCTATCGCCACCAGTTGGAGAACGGTTTTTCGTGGGATATCAACGGAAACATCAGTAAGTATGTGAATGAGATTACAAAACTGCCTGAGACAGTAGCTGCCAACGGTAAGTATGGTGGTAACGGCGTGAAGAGTGTTGTAGGTCATCCTATGTTTTCACAGGTTGGCTACATCTACGACGGCATCTTCAAGAGTCAGGAGGAGATTGACAATCATGCCACACAGGAAGGTGCAGGACTGGGCCGCATCCGTTATAAGGATCTTAACGGCGATGGCATCATCACAGAGGCCGATCAGGACTGGATATATGACCCAACACCCGACTTCACTTGGGGTCTGAACATCTACCTGCAGTACAAGGACTGGGATATGACCATGTTCTGGCAGGGCGTACAGGGTGTTGATGTAGACTGTCGCGGATATAAGTCGCAGACCGACTTCTGGGCCAACTCTGCCATCAACGTTCCTTATCTGAACAAGGGTAAGCGTGCACTCGACGCTTGGAGTCCAGCTAATCCTGGCAGCAATATCCCTGCCCTCACCACATCAGATACCAACAACGAGGGTCGTGTATCATCTTACTACATTGAGAACGGTTCGTATGCCAAGCTGCGCACCATACAGCTGGGCTACAACCTGCCCAAGAAGGTTACAGAGAAACTACACATGGACCGCATCCGTGTATATGCCTCGGCTCAGAACCTCATTACCATCAAGAGCGGCAAGTTTACTGGTGCCGATCCTGAGAACCCTGGATTCAACTATCCTATACCTCTCAACCTTACATTTGGTGTGAACGTAGGATTCTAATTGAATTGATAAATGAAAATTGATAATTGAAAATTGATGATTATGAAAACAATATATAGATCAATCTGCGCAATCTGCGTCATCTGTGGTTTCATGAGCTGCTCCAACTTCCTGGAAGAGCAGGTACCACAGGCCACACTGACACAGGACGAGGTGAAGAACCCAGAATATATAGACAATGTGCTGATATCAGCATATGCCGGACTGGTTTCGATTGAGGATATGAACGCTTCGTTCTCGCTCTGGAACTATGATACACGCTCGGACGATGCATACGTAGGCGGTTCCGACTTCTCGGATGGTGAACCATTCCACCGCTTGGAAAAGAGCACTGGCGTGATGACTACCGACTGGCCTTTCAGCTCGATTTGGACACGTTTCTACAATTATCTGAGCCGCGTAAGTCTGTCGCTCGACATTCTGGCCAGCGCCGATCAGGAGAACGCCACCATCAAGCAGCGTACTGCCGAGATGAAGTTCCTGCGTGCTTACGGACACTTCCAGCTGAAGCGCCTATTTAAGAAGATTCCATTCGTGAACAAGCCCAACATGACGGAAGAGGACTACAACAACCTTTCGAACACGGAATACACCAACGACGAGGGCTGGCAGCAGATTATCAACGATCTGGAGGATGCCTACGCCGTACTGCCTGTTACCCAGGCCGACAAGGGACGCCCCACAAAGGCTGCATGTGCCGCATTCCTGGCTAAGGTTTATCTCTATAAGGCTTATCATCAGGACGATGCCAACAGCAATCAGGTGACATCTATCAGCGATGCCGACCTACAGAAGGTGGTAGAATACACCAATCCATCCATCTACACTGCTGCCGGCTATGGTCTGGAGCCCGACCTGCACAATAATTTCCGCCCTGAGGAGCAGTATGAGAACGGCAAGGAGAGTATCTGGGCCATCCAGTACTCAAGAAACGATGGTACCGTATATGGTAACCTGAACTTCTCATACCGTCTGATTGTACCATGTATTCCAAAGGTACACGACTCTGGTTGCGATTTCTACAAGCCATCGCACAATCTGGTAAGTGCCTATCGCACCAACAGCGACGGTCTGCCAATGCTTGACACCTTTGCCGACGAGGAATATACCGTTGGTTCAGCACAGACTGTAGATCCACGACTGTTCGTAACAGTAGGCGTTCCAGGTACACCATATATGTTTAACCCAAGCTTTATGATTGCCGAGAACAACGCTTGGAGCCGCAGTGGTGGTACATTCGGATACTTTGTATCGCTGAAGCAGAATGTTGATCCTGCACTGACAGACAGCTATCTGTATCTGTGCGATTCACAGTGGGCAAGTTCGATGAACCGTATCGTCCTACGCTATGCTGACGTTCTGTTGATGCGTGCTGAAGCACAGGCTCAACTGGGACAGACTTCTGAGGCTATCGCCCTGGTAAATCAGGTTCGTGAGCGTGCAGCAGGTATGGCTACAAGCAGCGTAGTATCCAACTATTCTAATAAGTATGGTGTACACTATGCAGTAGGTAAGTACAGTGGCAGCTACAGCAAGGACGAGGCCATGAAGATAATAAAGATGGAGCGCCGACTGGAGCTGGCTATGGAGAGTGAGCGTTTCTTCGACCTGGTACGTTGGGGCGATGCAGCTACAGTACTCAACAAGTACTACTCTACAGAGAGTGAGAAGATGAACTTCCTGAGCGGATCGCAGTTTACAGCCAACAAGAATGAGTACCTGCCTGTACCATTCGAGCAGATGGCAGCATCTAACGGACACTACACTCAGAACTGTGGACAGTGGTAAGAAACGAATTGATAATTGATAATTGAAAATTGATAATTATATGAAAACGATATATAGCATTATCTGCGCAATATGCATCGTATGCGGGTTCACCGCCTGTAACGATGACCATACAGGCAGCATCGACGTGAGCGGTTCATGCCTCGTTGAGAAGTTCGTCCTGAACGGACAATATGAAGGTACCATTAATACTGAGAAGCGACTGGTAAAAGTAAAAGTGCCCGTAGATTTCGCCCAGAAGGGTGATATGGAGATAACAAGTCTGACAGTATCTGCTGGCGCACAGACCAATATGAAGGTGGGCGACCACATCAACTTTGATGCCGATCGCAATCTTCACATCAGCAATGGCGACTTGGTAATGGACTATCAGGTAAGCGTACGTAACGACGAGGCCTTGATGTCGCTCTTCATACTTGAGGGTGTGAAAGGTGCCATCAACCAGCAGGACAAAACTATCACCGTAAGCGTGATGGCTAACAGCGGTATCGACCTGAGCAATGCTACCTTCGAGGTTGAATGCAGCGAGGATGCCACATGTAGTCCAGCAAGCGGCACTAAGGGCAACTTCACTGAGCCATTCCAGATTACACTCAACGATAATACTGCTACCACAGTTTATACGGTTTACGTAACACTGATTGAGGATCCTATCGCACTGTTCGTTGGTGATGCTGAGAATATCGAACTGCTGAACGATGAGGAGAAGGCCGCTGCCAAGTGGCTCACTGGTAACATCGCAAGCGCTGCCTACGCATCGTGGAGTGACGTGGCCAGCGGTAACATCTCGCTCGAGAAGTGTAAGCTGATATTCTTCCACCGTCATTGCTCTTCATACGGCAACTACAACGGATTTGCAGAGGCCGAGCAGGGTGCCATGACAGCCCTCTCTAAGATGAAGGAACTCTGGCAGCGCGGCGTAGGATTCGTATTGGGACGTTCGGCCGTGAACTATGCCATTGCTCTGGGCGCTATGCCTGAGGACGCTTATCCAAACAATGTTTGGGGCGGCGGAGGCGGCGAAGGCTCCGACCTGATGGGCGACGATCCTTGGCACACATGGGCCTACGACGCTGCTCACCCACTATGGAAAGGACTCACCACCTATCCAGGAGCACCTGAAAACGCCATCTACACACTCGACAATGGCTACACCATCTGTAACACCACATCACAGTACGGATTCTGGGATACCTATCAGGATGGTAAGGATGCATTCGAGGCCAAGACTGGTGGACGCGCACTGACTGGCGACAACAGCGTGAACGCCTGGGAGTTGAAGAGTGCTAACGGCGAATTTGGCAAGGGTGGTATCATCTGTCTGGGCTCAGGCCTCTACGACTGGAACTCTCCTACTCCATACGAGTCGATCTATCACGAAAACATGGGCAAGATTATGCTCAACGCATTTGATTATCTAACAAAATAAAAACAGAAAGTTATGAAGACAATGATATATTCAGTATTCGCACTCATGCTGTCAGCCTCTGCGCTGACGGCGTGCAGCGACGAGGAGTTCAACGGCGATCCCGCTAAGGACTGGAACGGCACAACCACATTCTTCGCTTCGACTGATGCTGCCGGCTTTGGCACATTCTATACACCAGCTGTTGGCCGTGTAGGCGACCCAATGCCTTTCTACGATCAGAAGAGTGGCGACTTCAAGGTGCTCTACCTGCAGGAGTTCATCAACAACATGACTTATCGTTTCCACCCCATCTGGGCTGTATCTACCAAGGATGGTGCTAACTACGAGTCGATGGGCGAATTGCTGGCATACGGTGCTAACGACTATCAGCAGGATGCAGCACTGGGTACAGGTTGCGCCTATGAGAAGGATGGCACATATTACATCTACTATACTGGTCACAACGGCAACTGCAAGAACCGCGAAGTGGTGATGCGTGCTACATCTACCGACTTTAAGACCTGGACTAAGGATGAGCTTTGGACTCTGAATGGTCCTGACTTTGGCTACTCAGGTAATGACTTCCGCGATCCACAGATATTCGTGGCCGACGACAACCTCTATCACATGGTTATCTCTACCTATCCTAATGGTGGTGGCGACCCTGTATTTGCAGAGTTCAAGTCGAGCGACATGAAGAACTGGGAGCATGTAGGTCGTATCCGTATGATCTGGGACCGCATGTTGGAGTGTCCTGACATCTTCAAGATGGGCAACTACTGGTACATCGTGTTCAGCGAGAGCTATCGCGCCAGCTGGAGCCGTAAGGTGAAGTACATGGTAGCCTCAACCTACGAGGAGCTGAAGAGTTGTTTGAACGACGGACCAAAGTGGGCTCCTGACGGACACGAGGGCGTGCTCGACAGCCGTTCGCTCTATGCCGCCAAGACTGCTTCTAACGGCACCGACCGTTACATCTGGGGATGGTGCCCATTCCGTTCTGGTAGCGATATTCACGAGAAGAACACCAACGTAGGTGCTGGCGACGGCAACGAGCCCAACTGGAGTGGCGCATTGGTTTGCCACAAGATTATCCAGCACAGCGATGGAACACTTACTCTGGGTGCTGTGCCTGCAATGGCTGCCAAGTACAATCAGACTGTTAATGCTACAGTGATGGAATCGAATGGCTACAACAGTGGTTCACTGAGCGGCGATGGTGCCTACGTGCTCTACAACCGTCTGGGCACATCCAACCACATCTCATTCACCGTAAAGACTTCTAACGTCTGGGATAAGTTTGGTGTATCGTTCGTACGTGGCACAGATTCTAAGAAGTACTACACCATCGTAGTGAACCCCGAGGACGATAACCACCGCAAGCTCAATTTCGAGCAGGAAGGCGAAGAAGGCAAGGGCTTCATCGAGGCTGCTGACGGCTACTGGTTCGAGCGTCCCGCCGACAACGTGTACAATATCGACATCTACACAGATAACAGCGTTCTGACACTTTACATTAACGATGTATGTGCCTACACCCAGCGCATCTACGGCATCCAGAAGAACTGCTGGAGCATCAACAACTACGGCGGCTCAATCACAGTTAACGATGTGAAGGTAAGCCAGCAATAAAATCTAGCAAATGGTTAAATGTTAGTTAGTAATAAGGTAATAGATTGGTTTTGAGTAAGAACGGTGCGGCTCATGAGAGTCGCACTTTTTTTATTAAGTGTAGTATTTGCAAAGTACCTAGAAAACAATTGCACGCCAGGTACTTTGCAATTGAAAAGTAGTTAGAGAATTAAACCTTTCAATTATCGTTCATTGCATATAAATTTGTTGCAATGAACGATTTTTCGTAGGAAATGTAACATAAATTATAGGATATAAATATGATTTATAGTACATTTGCAGCAGAAATCTAAAATCGTACAACAAAAAATGAATAGCAAAATGAGAAAAACGGTAATGATGATGGTGACAGCCGTGCTTACCTCTGCATCGGCAATGGCCCAAGTAACACCTATGGTACTGGGCGAAAAGCATGCCATGCTGCGAGTGGAACAACCAACCAAGTACTTACTGCTGCCCGTACAGGAAACTGAGGACATTGCAGCAATAGCTGTGGTAAACGGGAAGAACGAGATGGTGCAGCGCATCAATGTGAAGTTGGCAGTAGATCGCGTAGACTATTATGTGCCCTATGAACTGAAAGATGCCCAGCTGCTCGACATCGAGTTTCATGGCGACCGCCGTCTGAAAGGTGCCGTAGGCGAATTCGCCTGTTGGAAGGAAATCAAGTATAGCGATACCTTCGACACCACCAATCGCGAGCGCTTCCGCCCGGTTTATCATCATACACCAGTATATGGTTGGATGAATGATCCTAACGGTATGTTCTACAAAGATGGTGTTTGGCATCTCTTCTATCAGTACAACCCTTATGGTTCACAATGGGAGAACATGCACTGGGGCCACTCTACGTCGAAAGACCTGGTGCATTGGGAAGCACAGCCACAGACATTCGAGCCCGACTGGTTAGGCAGCATCTTCAGTGGCTCATGTATCACCAACGGAGATGATGTAGTAGCCTTCTACACCTCAGCCGGTCACCACCAGACACAGTCGATGGCCATATCAAAAGACGGTGGAATGACATTCAAGAAATATGAAGGAAACCCTATACTGACCAGCGACAAGCCCGACTTCCGCGACCCCAATGTATTCTGGTTTGAAGGCACCAAACGTTGGATCATGATTCTGGCAGTAGGTCAGGAGATGCAGCTCTACTCGTCAGAGAACCTGAAAGACTGGAAATACGAGTCAGCTTTCGGTCAGGAGTATGGCAATCACGGTGGCGTATGGGAGTGTCCCGACCTGATTCAGATTGGCGACAAGTGGGTGCTTATCTGCAACATCAACCCCGGAGGCCCCTTCGGCGGCAGCGCCACACAGTACTTTGTGGGCCAGTTTGACGGACATAAGTTTACCTGCGAGTCGATGCCTAAGGTGACCAAGTGGATGGACTATGGCAAGGATCACTATGCTACCGTATCGTTCTACAATGCACCTGAGAACCGCCATGTAGTACTGGCATGGATGAGCAACTGGCAGTATGCCAACCAGGTGCCAACCAAGCAGTATCGCTCGGACAACAGCATTCCTCGCGACCTGGGACTGTTTAACTTTGGCGAGGAGACATACGTAAGCGTAGTACCATCGAAGGAGATGCTGGCTATGCGTGGCGCCAAAGTGAGGAAGCCTACTGAGGCTTGCGAGATAGTGGTTGACATGAAGAATCAGGCGGAGATTGTGCTCTCGAACTCAATGGGCGAAGAGGTTGTGATGGTTTACGACGGACAGCGCCAGAGCTTCAGCATGGACCGCACAAAGAGTGGCGACGTGAGCTTCAGCGAAGCATTCGCATGCACAACTATCGCGCCCACCTATGGACATATCAAACAGCTGCGATTGTTTATCGACCGCTGTTCTATCGAGGCCTTCGATGCAGAAGGAAAGATGGCAATGACAAACCTGGTATTCCCATCAGAACCTTATAATAACATAAAGGTGAAGGGCGGAAAGGTGACCATATATGAGATTAAGAAGTAAGAATTTAGAATTTAGAGAATATATAGTAATATGAAGAAATTTGCTCTGATCCCCGTGATGTTCTGCTTTTTCGCCATGGGATTTGTCGACCTGGTGGGCATTGCATCGAACTATGTGAAGGAAGACCTGCAGCTGACAGACAGCGTGGCCAACATCTTCCCGTCGCTCGTATTCTTCTGGTTCCTGATCTTCAGCGTACCTACGGGGATGCTGATGAACAAGATCGGCCGAAAGAACACTGTACTGCTGTCGCTCGGCGTGACCATCGCATCGCTGCTA
Organism: Prevotella sp. RM4; assembly: GCF_000701965.1. NCBI lineage: Bacteria > Pseudomonadati > Bacteroidota > Bacteroidia > Bacteroidales > Prevotellaceae > Prevotella > Prevotella sp. RM4. The sequence goes on along the minus strand of NZ_JNKG01000009.1, from coordinate 302,122 downwards.
TTGCCTCTGTTTGGCGAGAACTTCCCGATTATGCTCTGCGCATTCTCGCTGCTTGGTATTGGTAACGCACTGATGCAGACATCGCTTAACCCACTGGTATCAACCGTGATGGGCGGCGGCAATCTGGCATCGACACTCACCTTCGGACAGTTTATCAAGGCCATCGCCTCGTTCTTGGCTCCATATCTGGCCATGTGGGGCGCCACACAGGTACTGCCTTCGTTCGGCTACGACTGGCGAGTGCTGTTTATGATCTACTTCGTGGTGGGTATTCTGGCTGCAGCACTGCTGGCAGTTACGCCTATCGAAGAAGAACACACCACAGGCAACGCATCTACATTTACTGAATGCCTGAAGCTGCTAGGCACACCTATCGTACTGCTATCATTCTTTGGTATCATGTGTCACGTAGGTATCGACGTGGGCACCAACACCACAGCGCCAAAGATTCTGATGGAACGACTGGGACTGACACTTAACGACGCAGCATTTGCTACCAGTCTGTACTTCATATTCCGTACTATCGGCTGCCTGACAGGCTCTTTCTTCCTGCGAGTACTGCCTAATCGCACATTCTTCGTAATAAGCGTAGTGATGATGGCGCTATCGATGTGCGGACTCTTTATCGGCACAGAAAAATGGATTCTCTACGCAGCAATCGCACTGGTGGGCTACGGCAACTCAAATATCTTCTCTATCTGTTTTGCACAGGCACTCACAGCCATGCCACAGAAGCAGAACGAGGTGTCGGGTTTGATGATTATGGGCTTGTTTGGAGGCACGATTTTTCCACTGCTGATGGGAATTGCCAGCGACGCCATGGGCCAGGCCGGCGCAGTAGCTGTCATGGCTATTGGCGTGATTTATCTGTTTACCTATATTAAAAACGTAAAAAACAACTAAGTATTATGAAGAGATATATAGTAGGCCTCGGAGAGGCATTGTGGGACGTACTTCCCGAAGGAAAGAAACTTGGTGGCGCACCAGCCAACTTCGCTTATCATGCTGGACAATTTGGTCTGAATACTATTGCCATCAGCGCACTAGGCGAAGATGCATTGGCAGAGGAAACTATCGAGGCGCTGAAGGAGCACAATCTGAACTACCTGATGCCCCAGGTACCCTATCCTACCGGTACGGTACAAGTGACGCTAACGGGCGACGGCATACCCACCTATGACATTAAGGAAAACGTAGCATGGGACAATATCCCCTTTACCGACGAGATGGAGGAGATAGCCAAGAATGCACGTGCAGTTTGTTTCGGATCGCTGGCACAGCGCAACGTAGTAAGTCGTGAGAATATACGTAAGTTCCTGGATGCCACCCCTGAAGACTGCCTGAAGATTTGCGACATCAACCTGCGCCAACAGTTCTACACGAAGGAGATTCTTGAGGACTCGTTCTGCATTTGTAACATTCTAAAAATCAACGACGAAGAGTTGGTAGTGGTTAACCGCATGTTCGGCTACGACGGACTGGATATGCGCGGTACCTGCGAGAAGATAGTTCAGGACTATCAACTGAAGATGCTGGTACTAACCTGCGGCACTAACGGATCGTATGTATTTACCGACGACGGTCTGACATCGTTCCAGGATACGCCAAAGGTAGAAGTGGCCGATACAGTAGGCGCTGGCGACTCGTTTACCGGCTCGTTCTGTGCATCAATCATCAACGGGAAACCCGTACAGGAAGCCCATAAAATCGCCGTCAGAGTAAGTGCCTTTGTATGCACCCAGAACGGCGCCATGCCCGTGATTCCAGAAGAGCTGAAAAAGTAAATATCCAAAATCATAAAATGATATGTCGGAGTGGCAAAAGCGCTACTCCGGCATTATTTTTTAATTTCTTTAACCTAAAAAGAATTGTGTGCGCACAAAATATTGCTAAATGCCACTTGTCAATTCGAGAATAATTTGTAACTTTGCAGCGCTTTTTAAAAGTTATATATAACAAAAGGATAATATTCACAACTTAAAATAAAGATTAGTAATATGGCAAAGTTAGATTTGACTCAGTATGGCATTACAGGTTCTACCGTAATTGCACACAATCCATCGTATGAGACTCTGTTCGCAGAGGAGACAAAGGCTGGCCTCGAGGGTTTCGACAAGGGCGTAAACACCGAGCTCAACGCTGTAAACGTAATGACTGGTATCTACACCGGCCGTTCACCTAAGGATAAGTACATCGTAAAGGATGCACAGAGCGAGGACAAGGTATGGTGGACTTCTGAGGAATATAAGAACGACAACCACCCCATGAGCGAGGAGGTTTGGAAGCAGGTTAAGGACATCGCTATCAAGGAGCTCTCTAACAAGAACCTCTATGTAGTAGATGCTTTCTGCGGTGCTAACGAGGCTACACGTCTGGCTGTTCGCTTCATCGTTGAGGTAGCATGGCAGGCACACTTCGTAACAAACATGTTCATTCAGCCTACTGCTGAGGAGCTGGAGAAGTTCGAGCCTAACTTCGTAATCTACAACGCCTCTAAGGCTAAGGTTGAGAACTACAAGGAGCTGGGTCTGAACTCAGAGACTTGTGTTGCCTTCAACACAACAAGCCGTGAGCAGTGTATCATCAACACATGGTACGGTGGTGAGATGAAGAAGGGTATGTTCTCAATGCAGAACTACTATCTGCCTCTGCAGGGTATCGCTTCAATGCACTGCTCTGCTAACACCGACATGGAGGGTAAGAACACCGCTATCTTCTTCGGTCTGTCTGGTACAGGTAAGACCACTCTGTCAACCGATCCAAAGCGTCTGCTGATTGGTGACGACGAGCACGGATGGGACGACGAGGGTGTATTCAACCTCGAGGGTGGTTGCTACGCTAAGGTTATCAACCTTGACAAGGAGAGCGAGCCCGATATCTACAATGCTATCCGTCGTAACGCTCTGCTCGAGAACGTAACTGTTGCTGAGGATGGTAAGATCGACTTCGCTGATAAGAGCGTAACCGAGAACACTCGTGTATCATATCCTATCGACCACATCGAGAAGATTGCCCAGAAGGTAAATGGTAAGAGTGCAGGTCCTGACGCTAAGAACGTTATCTTCCTGAGCGCTGACGCATTCGGTGTACTGCCCCCAGTATCTATCCTGACTCCTGAGCAGACTAAGTACTACTTCCTCTCAGGTTTCACAGCTAAGCTGGCTGGTACAGAGCGCGGTATCACTGAGCCTACTCCAACATTCTCTGCTTGCTTCGGTCAGGCATTCCTCGAGCTGCACCCAACAAAGTATGCTGAGGAGCTGGTTAAGAAGATGGAGAAGAGCGGTGCTAAGGCATACCTCGTAAACACTGGTTGGAACGGTACTGGTAAGCGTATCTCTATCCGCGATACTCGTGGTATCATCGACGCTATCCTGGGTGGTGCTATCCTGAACGCTCCTACCAAGAAGATCCCTTACTTCGACTTCGAGGTTCCAACACAGCTTGAGGGCGTTGACACCAACATCCTTGATCCTCGTGACACTTACGCTAACGCTGCTGAGTGGGAGGAGAAGGCTAAGGATCTGGCTGGCCGTTTCATCAAGAACTTCAAGAAGTACGAGGGCAACGAGGCTGGTAAGGCTCTGGTAGCTGCTGGTCCAAAGCTCTAATAAGAGATTTATCACTTTAAATATCAGAATTGGCTGCGCCGAAAGGCGTGGCCAATTTTTATTGATATATATCAAAATCAACTCTTGAGACCCTCAACTATTCACTATTCACTTTTAGTTTCTCACTTTTTCTTTGTACCTTTGCACTTGTAATCGGGAGATTACATGTATTTCATTAGGTTTTTTATTAGTTAGATTTTAAGGTAAAAGATTATGTTATTAGATTTTCAAACAACTGTTATGTTAGTAACGGTTGGATTATCTGCCGGCCTGAGCATTTATACGCTCATGCATACTAACATACGTTGAATTGAGTGCGGGGTGAGTGATTCATACCGCGCTCTTTTTGGTATTAAAACCCTAAACTAACTTAAAATCGGTCAAATTATGGCATATTTTCATTAATTATAAGTAGAAATGTGCTCATTTTTGCAGAAATGTGCGTAAATTTGCAGCCAAATTGAACAAAATAGAGATTATTGACTCAATGAAAAGATATATTTCTACGCTTTGCATGATGCTGGCGGGTGCCCTGCTGATGACTTCGTGCCTGAAGGACGAGAACAACGACACCACCCAGTATTACAACAACACGGCTATTACACAGTTCAAGCTGTCGTGTGTAAATCGTTATGTACATACCACAACTTCGGCAGGTGCGGATTCTGTTTACAAGAAAACGTTGAGCGACCCTGTTGTATTCACCATCGATCAGGCACAGCGCAAGATATATAATACCGACTCGCTGCCATCGGATGTTGACTTGAACCACGTTCTGGCCACAATCAGCAGCCTTAACTCTGGTACGGTGGTAGTAAACTACCCAGATAAGAACGGCGAAGACTCACTGCTCTACTACAGCAGTACCGACTCGATCGACTTTACCAAGCTGAAAGACCTGCGTGTATACGCACAGAGCGGTAACAGCTATCGCACTTATGCTGTATCAATCAACGTACACCAGGCCGAGACAAATAAGATGATTTGGGAGCAGAAGACTGCTGCCGACCTGCCTACCGATGCTAAGAAAGCCCTTTGGGAACAGAAAGCTGCTGCAGCAGGTATGAAACAGTTGTTAGGCTATGGCACAGCCGAGGGATATGCATTTGGCACCGACGGTATGCTGATGGTAAGTAAGGACAACGGCGACACATGGGCTGCAGATATGCTCGACGATGATGCAGCCTGGCTGCCAACAGATAATATCGCCTTTGCATCGTGGGCCTTTGCTGCCAACGATTCTACCGATTACCAGATGCTGATAGGCACCAACGACAAGAGCGATAAAGCTTGTATGGTATGGCGCAAGATAGCAGAATATGCCCATAACAGTCTGCCTTCAAGATGGGTGCTCATTCCTATCGAGGAATACAGCGGTTACTATCTGCCTAAGATGGAGAACCTGAACCTGGTACGCTTTAACAACGTGGTTCTGGCTATCGGCAACGACAAGAACATTTACGTAAGTCGCGATCAGGGCATCACCTGGAAAACGACAACGAAATATACATTACCCGATGCTTTGGGCACCAATAATCTCACCGCCATCACCGACGACAACGGCTATCTCTGGCTGGTAGGCAAGGATACCGGTGAAGTATGGCGAGGCCTTATTATTGAATAACAGTGAAAAAGCTGCTGGCAGTAATCTTCGCACTGGCCATAACGATGGCCGCCTCTGCTCAGGACGAGCCTGAGTACAAGATGGAGATAGGTGCCGGTGTAGGCTTGGTAAGCTATGTAGGCGACTACAACAGCAATCCACTGAAAGGAATGCAGCCTTGGCTGGCATTAGTAGCCAAATACCGACTGGATCCACGTGTGGCCATAGCCTTTGATTTAGGCACAGGCAAACTGAAAGGCAAAGCCGAAACAATAACCAATGGCTACGAGTTCAGTCACAATGTAACCGAGGCTGACGTACGATTGGAATACAACTTCTGGCCGTATGGAACAGGTTATGAATACCGAGGCGCAAGGCGCTTTACACCATTTATCACCATAGGTGCAGGCGCAAGCTTTTATGGCGGACCAGAGAAAGGAGCAACGATGAACCTGCCAATAGGCGCAGGCATAAAATATAAAATAGGCAACAGACTGAACCTGACAGCTGAGTGGGCCATGCGTTTTACGCTGAGCGACAAGCTGGACGGCAGTAAGGATCCCTTAGGCATTAAGAGCAGCGGTCTGTTTAAGAACACCGATGGCTACAGCGTGCTACAAATAGCACTAACCTACGACCTTTGGGAGAAATGCAAAACGTGTAACAACGATAGATATTAAGATATATGAAGGAACTTTTAGACATGAACAGGATTCCCCAGCACATTGCCATCATTATGGACGGTAATGGACGTTGGGCCATGGAGCGTGGTAAAGACCGTAGTTTTGGCCACCAGGCAGGTGTAGACGCAGTGCGCCGCATCACTTCTGAGTGTACCCGACTGGGAGTCAAGTTCTTAACGCTATACACCTTCTCTACGGAGAACTGGAATCGTCCAGCCGACGAGGTTGCAGCCCTGATGGGACTGGTACTCACATCGCTTGAGGACGAGATCTTCATGAAGAATAACGTACGCTTCCGCGTGGTGGGCGACCGTTCACGTATCCCCGATGCCGTAAACAAGAAGTTGGCCGAGACCGAGGAGCATACTGCCAAGAACGACGCCATGACCATGGTAGTAGCACTGAGCTACTCATCGAAGCTGGAGCTGACCACAGCTACCAAGCAGATTGCTCAGGAGGTAAAGGAAGGAAAACTGGATGTAAACAGCATTACCGAGGAGACCATCAACGAACGTTTGTGGACTAATTTCATGCCCGATCCAGAGTTGCTGATCCGTACTGGTGGTGAGATTCGTATATCAAACTATCTGTTGTGGCAGATTGCCTACTCAGAGCTTTACTTCTGCGATACATACTGGCCCGATTTTATGGAAGAGGACCTGCATAAGGCCATCTATAGTTACCAGAGCCGCCAGCGCAGATTCGGCAAGACAGAGGCACAGGTAGAGGCCGAAGAGAAAAAGTAAAAAGGTAAGAAAGTAATAAAGTAAAAAAGAAAGTGACTTATATATATATTATAAATAAGGTGAAAGGACTGGTGAAAGGTATCTTACCTGTTTGCCTTTTAACCTTTTTACCTTTCACTGCTTCTGCTCAGGATAAGATTGTAAACCCTGATATCTCGTACGCCGGTACACCTCGTACCTGCGAAATCGGTGGTATCGCAGTTGAGGGTGTTGAGGGATACGAGGATTATGTATTAGCTGGTCTCTCGGGACTGACAGTAGGTCAGGAGATTGAGGTACCCGGTTCGCAGATTACCGAAGCCGTAAAGCGCTACTGGCGTAACGGACTGTTCTCGAAGGTTCAGATTACTGCCGACTCGATTGTTGGCAACAAGATTTACCTGTGCATTCACTTAGGTATGCGTCCACGTATCAAGACCATCAACTACAACGGTATCAAAAAGGCCGAGCGCGAGGATATGGAGGCTAAGCTGGGTATGGTTAAGGGTATGAGTTTGACTCGTAACATCATCGACCGTGCCAAGATCTTGGCTAAGAAATACTTCGACGACAAGGGTTACAAGAATGCCGAGATCGACATCATACAGCATGAGGACGCCTCTGGACAGGTAACACTTGACGTAAACATCGACAAGAAAGACAAGATGAAGGTACGCCAGCTGGTGTTCCAGGGTAACGACAAGCTGAAGACTGGCAAGATTAAAGGCTCGCTGTTTGGCAAGGGTGCTTTCGGAAAGATTCACGAAGCAGGTAAGTTTACCAACTTCTTCAAGGCCAAGAAGTTTACCGACGAGCGCTATAAGGAGGCAAAGCAGGCTCTGATCGACAAATATAACGAGTTAGGTTTCCGCGATGCAACCATCGTCGAGGATTCGGTTTATCCTTGCGACGACAAGCACGTAAACATCTTAGTAAAGATCGACGAAGGTGAGAAATACTTTGTACGCAATATCACATGGGTAGGTAACACTGTGGTTACAACCGACTACCTGAATGCCGTATTAGGCATGAAGAAGGGTGATGTATATAACCAGAAGCACATCGACAAGCGCCTGCGTGAAGACGAGGATGCCGCTGGTAACTATTACTATAACAACGGTTATGTTTTCTCGAATATCGACCCTGTTGAGGTAAACATCGACGGAGACTCTATCGATATCGAGATGCGAGTAACTGAGGGTCCTCAGGCTCACCTGAACCATGTCCGTATCTATGGTAACGACCGTTTGTACGAAGAGGTGGTACGTCGTGAGTTGCGCACCAAGCCAGGCGACCTGTTCAACAAGGAGGCACTGACACGTTCGGTACGTGATATCGCATCAATGGGATTCTTTGATCCTGAAAAGGTTGTTCCAGATATCAAGCCAAACGTTGAGGATGGTTCGGTTGACGTGAACTGGCGCCTGGAGCAGAAGAGTAACGACCAGTTGGAATTCTCATTAGGTTGGGGACAGACCGGTATCATCGGTAAGATTGGTATCAAGTTCAACAACTTCTCTATCCGTAACCTGTTTGGTAAGAACAAACTGCACCGCGGTATTCTGCCTTATGGCGATGGTGAGCAGCTGGGTTTCAGCTTCCAGACCAACGGTAGCTACTATAGTTCACTGAGTGCCAACTACGGTACCAACTGGTTTGGTGGCAAGCGTCCTAACAGTTTGAATGTAGGTGTGTTCTACTCTAAGCAGAGCGACATCTCAAGTTACTACCGTAACAATTCATTCTACAACAACTACTACATGTACAGCGGTGGCTACGGCTCATACAATAATTACTATTACAACTATGAGTCGATGCTCGACGATGATAAGACCATGACCGTATTCGGTGCATCGTTAGGATGGGGTAAGCGTCTGCGCTGGCCCGACGACTACTTCCAACTGTCGGCACAGCTCGGTTTCTCACGCTACATGCTGCGCGACTGGAGCTACTTCTACATCCACAACGGTAACTGTAACAATATCAACCTTGGTTTGACATTGAGTCGTACATCTACCGACAACCAGCTGTTCCCACGTCGTGGTTCAGAGTTCATGGCATCGGTAACCGTTACACCACCTTGGTCGCTCTTCGACAATAAGGACTATGCTAATCTGGCCAAGAACTCTAACTCGGCTACCTACGAGGACGAGTTGCAGGACGTTTATCGCTGGATTGAGTACCACAAGTGGAAGTTTAAGAGTCGCACCTTTACAGCCCTCACAGGCGGTCAGAAGTGCTTTGTGCTGATGACCCGTGTAGAGATGGGACTGTTAGGCAGCTACAACAGCAATAAGCGCTCACCATTCGAGACCTTCTACGTGGGTGGTGACGGTATGAGCGGATACTCATACGGCTACTCGGAAGAGACCATTGGACTGCGCGGATACGAGAATGGATCACTCTCTTACTCTTCAGCCTACGAGACCATGATGAAGGGTGGTACCATCTCATCTTACAACTCTTACGCTTACGACCGATTCACACTCGAGCTGCGCTACCCATTCATGCTGGGTAACACCACTATCTACGGACTGGGCTTCCTGGAGGGTGGTAACGCTTGGGCCAACGCCAAGGACTTCAACCCATTCAAGATGAAGCGTTCGGCAGGTCTCGGTGTTCGTATCTTCCTGCCTATGGTTGGTTTGATGGGTATCGACTGGGCATACGGTTTCGACAATGTTTACACCAGCCAGTATGGTGCACAGAAGAAGGGCGGAAGCAACTTCCACTTCATTCTCGGTCAGGAATTCTAAATTATACAGTTATGAAGAAATTGATTATCTGCGCAATCTGCGCAATCTGTGGTTTCACAAGTATCAACGCCCAGAAGGTGGCAGTGATCGACATGGAGTACATCCTGAAGAACATCCCAGCCTACGAGCGTGCCAACGAGCAGTTAGGTCAGGTATCAAAGCAGTGGCAGGCTGAGGTTGACGCTCTGAATGCCGAAGCCCAGACACTTTATAAGAACTACCAGAACGAGGTGGTGTTCCTCTCGAAGGAGCAGAAGAAAGCCAAGCAGGACGCTATCGTTGACAAGGAGAAGCAGGCTGCCGAGCTGAAGAAGCACTACTTCGGTCCAGAGGGCGAGCTGTTTAAGAAGCGTACCGCCTTGATGAACCCCATACAGGAAGAGGTTTACAACGTGATTAAAGATATAGCAGAACTGCGAGGCTATCAGTTGGTACTCGATCGTGCCAGCGATGCCGGTATCATCTTCAGTTCGCCCAAGATTGACATCTCGTCAGAGGTGCTTCGTAAGTTGGGATACGCTAACTAATTGAGAATTGATAATTGAAAAAATAATAATTAAAAACAATAAGTAATATGAAAAAATTGATTATCTGCGCACTTTGCGCTATCTGCGGTTTCACTACCGCCAATGCACAGGGTAAGTTCGGCCATGTGAACACCCAGGAGATTATGCAGGCCATGCCTGAGTTTACTAAGGCTCAGAACGAGATTAAGGCACTGCAGGACCAGTATGAGGCTGACCTGAAGAGCATGCAGGACGAACTGCAGAAGAAGGGTGAGGCTTTCGAGAAGGAGCAGGCTTCACTGCCCGAGAACATCAAGCAGCGCCGTCAGCAGGAGCTGCAGGATATGTATCAGAAGATTCAGCAGAGCTACCAGGACAACCAGCAGGCTTTGCAGAAGGCTTCGGCTGAGAAGATGCAGGCTATCCAGACCAAGATTCTTGATGCTATCAAGGCCGTAGGTCAGGCTGGTCAGTATGTTTACATCATGGAGAACAACTCGCTGCCTTACATCAGCACTACCCTCTCTACCGATGTAACTGCTCAGGTTAAGACAAAGTTAGGTTTGAAGTAATTCGAAAGTATAACTACCAAATTATAACATCATGAAACGATTCCTCGTACTTCTTGTGGCATTCGTATCGCTCAACGCATTTGCACAGGGCGACGCCACATCATCCATCAAGTTTGGCTACCTGAGCTATCAGGCTGCCATCCAGTCGATGACCGACTACGCGCTGGTTCAGCAGCAGATGGCCGACCTCAAAGCCAAGTATCAGGCAGAGGCCAAGCGTGTAGAAGACGAATTCAACAGGAAGTACGAGGAATTTCTTGATGGTCAGCGCGACTTCCCTAAAAGCATTCTGCAGAAGCGCCAGTCAGAACTTCAGGAGCTGATGCAGCAGAACATCTTGTTTAAGAACAAGAGCACAAAGGAGCTTGAAGCCGCTGAGAAAGAGGCAATGAATGCCCTCAAGACTCGTCTTAACGAGACGCTTAGCGCCATTGCCCAGCAACGTGGTCTGGCACTCATTGTCAATACCGACAGCGATGCCTGCCCATTCATCAATCCCGCTCTGGGCGAAGATATCAACGAAATAGTTAAGGATGCTCTCAAGTAATCCAGGACCAATTGGTATTTTTGATAGCGGTTACGGCGGACTCACCATCCTGCATGGCATCCGTCAACTGCTTCCCGAATACGATTATCTTTATTTGGGCGACAATGCCCGTGCGCCTTATGGACCACGTTCGTTCGACGTGGTTTATGAGTTTACACGCCAAGCCGTAGTAAAACTGTTTGAGATGGGTTGCCACCTGGTTATCTTAGGTTGTAACACAGCCTCAGCCAAGGCACTACGCACCATCCAGCAGAACGATCTTCCAAAGATTGATCCCGAACGTCGCGTGTTGGGTATCATCCGTCCTACAGCCGAGGTGATTGGCGATCTTACCACTTCCAAGCATGTTGGCGTTTTAGCCACCGAAGGAACCATCAAGAGTGAGAGCTACGACCTTGAGATTCACAAGCTATTCCCAGACATCAAGGTATCAGGCGTGGCCTGTCCATTCTGGGTTCCATTGGTAGAATACAACGAGGCCGACTCACCAGGTGCCGACTACTTCGTCAAGAAGCGTATCGACGAAATCACGCGTAAGGATCCCGACATCGATACCATCATCTTAGGCTGCACCCATTATCCCTTATTGATGCCTAAGATTCTGAAGTATCTGCCCGCAGGAGTACGCGTTGTACCCCAAGGCGAATACGTAGCCGAGAGTTTGAAACAATATTTGGAGCGCCATCCAAATATCGAAGCTAAATGCTCAAAAGGTGCAGGTGTACACTACCTCACCACCGAGAACCCCAACAAGTTCAAGGAACAAGCCCAAATCTTCCTCCACGAACCCGTAGAGGTAGATAACATCACTTTAGGTTAGTTTTCTTATTTCGTGGATGATGCTCTAAGATTTCTTGTCTTAGGGTTGAAGTATCTATGTGGGTATAGATTTCTGTCGTACCGATATCTTCGTGGCCTAAGAGGGCTTGGATGAAACGGAGATCGGCGCCGCCTTCGAGCAATGCGGTGGCAAAGGAGTGACGTAAGGTATGAGGAGAAATGGTCTTTTGGATACCGGCTTCCTTGGCCTGGGCTTTGATCATGATGAGAATCATGGTACGAGTGAGGTGGGAGCCTCGACGATTCAAGAACACATAGTCTTCCTCGCCAGGCTTTATCTTCATCAGGTTGCGATCATCAAACCAGTACCCCAACTCCTGAATGGCTTTGGGCGAGATAGGCACCAAACGTTCCTTGGAGCCTTTACCCAGCACACGCACATACTCTTCGTCGAGATAAAGATCGGAAAGTTTAAGATTTACCAACTCGCTGACACGTAAGCCACACGAAAAGAGCACCTCAATGATGGCACGATTGCGATGGCCCTCCCATTTGGAAAGGTCGATGCTTTCTTCGAGACGATCTACCTCCTGCGTAGTGAGTACCTCGGGCAGATGGTCGCCAATCTGTGGCGACTCCAACAGTTCGGTAGGATCATCATCACGATAGCCATCCAACTGTACAAACTTAAAGAAGCTACGGATACCACTCAGAATGCGACATTGCGAACGAGGATGAATGCCGATATCATGCAAACTGGCCGAGAAATGTTCCAAATCGGCTAACGTCACATCGTTTATAGCAAGCTGCTCATGTTCGAGATAGTCAAGCAATTTACGCAAGTCGCGCTGATAGGCATCGAGCGTATTACCCGACATATTACGTTGCAGCTTCAGATAGCGTACATAAGCCTTTACAATACCCTTTTGGTCAATCATTTGCACAAATTTGGTGCAAAGTTAGTATTTTTTTCTAATATATAGAAAAATATTTGTAACTTTGCAGCCGTATTAATACAAAGTTACAAAAATGAAGATTCTGATTATCAATGGTCCGAACCTGAACTTGTTGGGCCAGAGAGAGCCAGGCATCTATGGTTCGTCGTCGTTCGACGCATACCTGCCTGAGTTGCGTAAGCGCTTTGTCGACATCGACATCGAGTACTATCAGAGCAACGTAGAGGGCGAGCTGATTAACAAGATGCAAGAGGTTGGCTTTAGCTACGACGGCATTGTTCTGAATGCTGGCGCCTACACCCACACCTCTATAGCTCTGCAGGACTGTATCCGTTCGCTCAAGGCACCTGTGATCGAGGTTCACATCTCGAATGTGCACCAGCGCGAGGAGTTCCGTCATAAGTCGATGATTTCATGCGCCTGCAAAGGTGTAATTCTCGGCTTCGGTCTCGACTCGTACCGTTTGGCCATAGAAGCTCTGAAGGGATGACGCTCGACGAGTATATCCTGCAGCATACGGAGCCAGAGCCCGACTACCTGTACCGACTATGGCGCGCCACCCACATACATACCATTCATGGACGTATGGCGAGCGGCCACTTGCAAGGCCGACTGCTCAAGATGCTGGTGAAGATGATTCGCCCCCAGAGCATCTTAGAGATAGGCACCTTTAGCGGCTACAGCGCTATATCGATGGCAGAGGGGTTGGACGAAGGCGGACGCCTATATACCTTCGAGATTAACGACGAGATGGAGGACTTTACCCGTCCGTGGATAGAAGGTTCGAGTGTGGGTGATAAGATAGAGTTCATCATTGGCGATGCGTTACAAGAGGCCCCCAAGTTAGGCATAGCCTTTGATATGGCTTTTATGGATGGTGATAAGCGCACCTATCGAGACTGTTACGAGATGGTGATGAGCATACTGAAGCCCGGCGGTTTTATACTGGCCGACAACACACTTTGGGACGGACATGTGATAGACCATGCCTACGATAAGGACCGACAAACCCAAGGCATTGAGACATTTAACGACTATTTAGCCCGCGACGCTCGCGTAGAGCAGGTGATACTGCCACTGAGAGACGGGTTGACACTGATAAGAAAAAAAGATATTTAGAATTAAGATTTTAGAGATGCAAGAGACAAGACAAAACAAGATTGCGAGATTGCTGCAGAAGGAGCTCTCGCTGATATTCCAGCAGCAGACGCGTGCTACTCACGGCGTGATGATATCGGTTACACGTACCAAGATTTCACCCGATCTGAGTATCTGCACCGCTTATCTGAGCGTATTCCCCAGCGAGAAGGGCGAAGAGATATTGGCCAACATCAATGCCAATACCAAACAGATACGCTACGAGTTAGGCACTCGCGTAAGAAACCAGATGCGTATCATCCCAGAGCTGCGATTCTTTATCGACGACTCGCTCGACTATATTGAGCACATCGACGAACTTTTGAAAAAGTAAAAAGGTGAACTTTCCTTTCTTTATTGCCCGCAGGTACCTGTTCTCAAAGAAATCCACTCATGCCATCAACGTCATTAGTGGTATTTCTGTGATTGGTGTGGCCGTAGCTACGATGGCGCTGGTGGTCACACTATCAGTGTTTAATGGGTTCCACGATCTGGTAGCAACATTCTTTACCAGTTTCGACCCGCAGCTGAAAGTGGTGCCTGCCGAAGGAAAGACCGTAGCTGCCGACGACCCGATTCTGACAGAAATCAGACAATTGCCCGAGATTGAGGTGGCTACCGAGAGCGTAGAGGACATGGCACTGGCCATCTATCGTGGCAGACAGGCGATGGTGGTAATCAAAGGTGTTGACGACAACTTTGCCCAGCTTACCCACATCAACGAGATTCTGGTGGGCGATGGCGATTTCAGCTTGCATGCTGCCGATATGGACTACGGCACCTTAGGTATCCGACTGGCCGAGACGTTAGGCACAGGCTACACCTACGAAGAGCCTATCCATATTTATGCCCCACGACGCGAAGGCCAGTTAGACATGACCAACCCCGACGAGGCATTCGAGGAAGATGAGCTCTACTCACCCGGTGTTCTGTTCAACGTAAAGCAGTCGCGCTATGACAAGAACTACATCCTGACCAGCATCGCATTCGCCCGTCGTATCTTCGGACAGCAGGGCATGCTCTCGTCGCTCGAGCTACGCCTGAAGCCAGGCAGCAACTTCGACAAGACGAAAGATCAGATTAAGCAACTGTGTGGCACCAAGTTCGTTGTAAAAGACCGTTTTGAGCAGCAGGACGACACTTTCAAGATTATGAAGATTGAAAAATTGATTGCCTATATCTTCCTGACCTTCATTCTGATGGTGGCCTGCTTTAACATCATCGGCTCGCTGTCGATGCTGATTATCGATAAGAAAGACGATGTAGTTACCCTGCGTAACCTTGGCGCAAGCGACAAGCAGATTGTTCACATCTTCCTGTTCGAGGGTCGTATGATCTCAGCCATCGGTGCCATCTTAGGTATCGTCATTGGTCTGACCCTGTGCTGGCTTCAGCAGCAATACGGCATTGTGGCCTTAGGCTCATCGAGCGGCACATTTGTAATTAACGCCTACCCCGTAAGCGTGCATCCCGAGGATATTATCCTGGTATTCTGCACGGTATTGATTGTAGGTTTCCTCTCTGTATGGTATCCCGTTCGCTACTTTGCTAAGCGACTATTAGTGTAGGTAATTTAGTTTTAACGTAGGTTTAACGTAGAATTTGCAACAAATAAGTAAAAAAGGTGTAACTTTGCACCCGATAACAGTTATGCAACAACCAAACTTAAATGACATGAAGAAAATTCTATCGACCATTTTGCTGACACTGATCGGCACAGTAGCGATGATGGCACAGATGCAGATGCCATCAATTCCCGTAGATCCCGATGTACGCATCGGTAAACTTGACAATGGATTAACCTATTACATCCGTCACAACAACTGGCCTGAGAACCGTGCTGAGTTCTACATTGCTCAGAAGGTAGGTTCTATTCAGGAGAACGACGATCAGCGTGGTCTGGCTCACTTCCTTGAGCACATGGCCTTCAACGGATCGAAACACTTTAAGGGCAACGAGCTGATTCGTTGGTGTGAGAGCGTAGGTATCAACTTTGGTGGTGACCTGAACGCCTACACATCAATCGATGAAACCGTATATAACATCAGTAATGTCCCCACCACACGTGAGGGTATCGTAGACTCTTGTCTGCTGATTCTCTACGACTGGGCCGACGGCTTGCTGCTGGAGCAGGAAGAGATTGAAAAGGAGCGTGGTGTGATTCATGAGGAGTGGCGCCTGCGCACCAGTGCTTTCATGCGCATGCTTGAGCGTGACCTGCCCAAGCTCTATCCAGGCTCTAAGTACGGTCATCGTATGCCTATCGGCCTGATGGATATCATCGACAACTTTGAGCGTCCATTCCTGCAGTCATACTACGAGAAGTGGTACCGTCCCGACAATCAGGGTATCATTGTAGTAGGTGATGTAGATGTAGATCAGATTGAGAAGAAGATCAAGGATCTGTTCTCATCTATCGTACTGCCAGAGAACCGCACACTCGTTACCAAAGAGTCGGTGCCCGACAATGCCGAGGCTATTTACGTTATCGACAAGGATAAAGAGCAGCGCACCAACGAGGTGATGATTATGATGAAGCATGAGGTTTTCCCCGACACACTGAAGGGTACTCTTACCTACATGCTGACCGACTATCTGAAAGATGCATGTATTTTGATGCTTAACGACCGTTTGAAGGAGTATGCCGAGAAGCCCGAGAGCCCATTCCTGAGCGCAAGAGCTGCTGACGGCAGATACATACTCTCAAGCACAAAGGATGCCTTTGAAATAGACTTAAGTCCTAAGGACGGCCAGATTGAAGCAGCTGTTACTGCTGCCCTCACCGAAGCACGCCGTGCTGCAGAGTTCGGCTTTACAGCTACAGAGTACAACCGTTTCAAGCAGAACTACACCAGTCAGCTTGAGAAACAGTACTCAAACAAAGACAAGCGTTACAATTCGCAGTTTGTAAATCAGTGTGTTCAGAACTTCCTGAACAATACTCCAATGCCAAGCATTGACTACACCTATACCACCATGAAGCAGATTATTCCAGTGCTGCCTCTGGAGGCCATCAACGCCCTGATGAAGGAGTTGATCCTGACCAACGACAGTAACCTGGTGGTATTCAGTATGAACACAGAGAAGGAGGGTTCAGCATATCCTACAGAGGAGAGCATGAAGAAGGCTATTGCCGATGCGCGTTCGGCCCAGATCGAGGCCTACGTTGACAATGTAAAGGACGAGCCACTGATGACCACCATGCCTAAGAAGGGTAGCATCAAGAAAGAGACCAAGAACGACCAGTTCGGCTACACCGAGCTGACTCTCTCTAACGGTGCAAAGGTTATCCTGAAGCAGACCGACTTCAAGAAGGATCAGGTACTGCTGCGTGGTGAAGGATTTGGAGGTTCAGCCCTCTATGGCGAGAAAGACTTTGCCAACATCAAGATGTTCGACGATGTGATTGAAGCCAGCGGTCTGGGCAACTTCTCACACACTGAGCTCGAGAAAGCTCTTGCCGGTAAGATTGCCAGTGCATCTATCTCACTCGGAACTAACCGCCAGAATGTAAGCGGTAGCTCTACACCAAAGGATATTGAGACCATGTTGCAGTTGGTTTACCTTTATTTCACCAACATTGCAAAGGACCAGAAGTCGTACGACAACCTGATGCAGACCACAGAGGTTAGTCTGAAGAACCGTCTGCTGCAGCCCGAGGCTGTACTTCAGGATTCACTGACTGCCACCCTGACCTGCAACAACCCACGCAACAAGGTGCTGACAACAGCCGATTTGACTAAGGTTAACTACGATCGTATCCTCGAGATGGCCAAGGAACAGACAGCCAACGCTGCTGCCTTTACTTTCACCATCATTGGTAACTACGACGAGAGCACTATCCGTCCACTTATCGAAACCTATCTGGCATCACTTCCTGCCAAGAAAAAAGTGGTAAAGAGTCCAAAGGTATCAACCCTCTTCAAGGGTGTTGCCATCAACAACTTCAAGCAGAAGGCTGAAACACCAAAGGCCTTTGCCGTTATGCAGTGGTACTCAGAAGATATTCCTATGACAGCAGAGAACGATATCAAAATTGACATGGCTGGACAGATTCTCAGCATGGAATATCTGAAGAAGATTCGTGAAGATGCCAGTGCCGCCTATACCGTACAGGCAATGGCCGGCGTTGAGCGCAACGACTTTGAGACTATCGCTCAGATCCTTGCCGTTTGCCCCATGAAGCCAGAGAAGGCAGATACTGCCATCATGATTCTGCGCGATGAGGTGACAGCTATGGCCAAGACCTGTGATGCAGAAAAACTGCAGAAGGTAAAGGAGTACATGCTGAAGAGTCATGGCGACCAGGTAAAGCAGAACAGCTACTGGCTGAGCATCATTAATGGCTGGCGCAAGTATGGCATCGACTTCCACAGCAACTTTGAGAAGCTGGTAAATGCACAGACACCTGAAAGCATCAGTGCCTTTGTAAAAGAGGTTCTGAAGTCGGGTAACCGTGCCGAGGTGATCATGCTGCCCGCAGAGTAAAATTTAGAATTAAGTATTTAGAATTAAGAGAGAATGAGTTATCTATTTTCGTCAGAATCAGTATCTGAAGGCCATCCCGATAAGGTGGCCGATCAGATTTCTGATGCAATACTTGACCAATTCCTGGCTTACGACCCGAAGGCACGCTGTGCCATCGAGTCGTTTGTCACTACAGGTCAGGTTGTAATCATGGGTGAGGTTCGCAGTGATGTGTACATCGACCTGCAGACTATGGCCCGCAAAACAATTAAGCGCATTGGCTATACCAAAGCAGAGTATCAATTCGACGGCGATTCATGCGGAATCCTGAGTGCCATCCACGAGCAGAGTGCCGACATCAACCGCGGTGTTGACAACGGCAACGAAGACGAACAGGGCGCTGGCGACCAGGGCATGATGTTCGGTTACGCCACCAATGAGACTGAGAGCTACATGCCCGTAAGTCTCGATCTGGCACACCTCATTATGCGTACCCTGGCAGATATCCGCAAGGAGGGTAAGGAAATGACCTACCTGCGCCCCGACTCTAAGAGTCAGGTAACTGTACAATATTCAGACGAGGGTATCCCCGAGCGTATCGACACCATCGTAGTATCAACACAGCACGACGAGTTCGACGAGGACGAGAAGATGCTGGCCAAGATCAAGGACGATGTCATCAACATCCTGATTCCACGTGTAAAGAAGCAGATTCACTCACAGAAGGTACTCGACCTGTTCGGACTCGACATCAAGTACTACGTTAACCCAACAGGTAAGTTCGTGATTGGTGGTCCTCACGGTGATACAGGTCTGACTGGTCGTAAGATCATTGTCGACACCTATGGTGGTAAGGGTGCACACGGAGGTGGTGCCTTCTCGGGTAAAGACTCATCGAAGGTTGACCGCAGTGCCGCATACGCAGCCCGTCACATTGCCAAGAACATGGTTGCAGCAGGTGTTGCTGATGAGATGCTGGTACAGATAAGCTACGCCATCGGTGTGGCTAAGCCCATGAACATCTATGTAAACACCTACGGTCGCAGCAACGTGCAGATGAGCGATGGCGAGATTGCCAAGAAGATTGAGAAGCTCTTCGACCTGCGTCCAAAGGCCATCGAGCGTACCCTGAAGCTCCGTCAGCCTATGTACAGCGAGACAGCAGCCTACGGACATATGGGACGTAAGTGCGAGGTAGTACAGAAGACTTTCACCAGTCATTATCACGAAACAAAAACGATGAATGTAGAACTGTTTACATGGGAGAAGCTGGACCGTGTAGACGATATCCGCAAAGAGTTCGGACTGTAATCAGATATGCTGCAAAACGATAGCATCCTAACTACTATAACATCTGCCCCCGGAGATACGGTGGCAGTTCATACGGCGAAACCGCAGACACCCTACGAGGTGCTGCGGTTGTTGCCTAAAGATGCTACGCCTGCCCAACAGGACTCGGCTATACAAGAGTGGTTTGAACCCAAGGAGATTCATTACAGCAGCAGACCTGACACACTGCACCTACCAGGACAAGAGATACCTCGCGACCTGAAGGAAGTGAGTTTGCCGAACTATTACCGCGAGAACTTTTTCTCGAACAACACGATGTATCATCCGGAACTGAATGTAGAGCGTATTGGCGTTTCGGGCGCCCCTATCCCCTACACCATTCAGAACGACAGCTTTGTTACTGGCATTCTGATTTTCTGTTTCCTGCTGATAACATTCACCTTATCGCGCATATCAGGATTTATCATCAAGCAGACCAAGCATTTCTTCTCGCCATCCAAGTCGGTCCAAATGCTCGACGAGACAGGCAGCGAAATCAAATTCCAGTTTCTGTTCCTGTTTATCACCTGTCTGCTTTATGCACTGCTATACTATTTCTACACCAACCATTTTGTGGCTAACACCTTTGTATTCTCATCCGAATACACGCTGCTATTCATATACGGATTGAGCATACTGATTTATATGTTAGGCAGAATGATATTGTATTCGATAGTGAACAGTGTATTCTTTTCAAAGAAAGAAAATTTACAATTCCAGGGATCATTACTACTCATAACATCACTCGAAGGGGTAGCATTATTCCCATTGGTATTACTATTGGCATATTTCCAGTTTTCACTCCAAAATGCCATCTATTATACCGCAACTATCGTTATTTTTGCTAAAATTCTCACATTTTATAAGTCTTATGTTATCTTTTTTAATCAAAAAGGAGGTTTTCTGCAAAATATTTTGTACTTTTGTGCCCTCGAAATGATACCTTTAATTTCGCTCTGGAGCGGATTGCTGGTAATAACTGAGAATTTGAAAATAAATATTTAGGACACATATGCTCAAAAAGATTTTGGTTTCACAACCTAAGCCAACAAGTGAGAAGTCGCCATATTTCGATATTGCGAACAAGTTTGGTGTTGAACTGGTTTTCCGTCCTTTCATCAAGGTCGAAGCAATCAGCTCTAAAGATTTCCGTGCACAAAAGGTGAACATCCTGGATCACACTGCCATCGTATTTACCTCGCGTCATGCCATTGACCATTTCTTCAACATGGCCAAGGAGCTCAGAATCAACATTCCTGAGGACATGAAGTATTTCTGTGTTACCGAGACTATTGCTTTGTACATCCAGAAATATGTGCAGTACAGAAAGCGCAAGATCTTCTTTGGTGAGACTGGTCGTATCGACGATCTGATTCCTACCATGGTTAAGCATAAGACCGAGAAGTATCTTGTTCCACTGAGCGATGTACATACCGACAGTCTGGCCAACCTGCTCGACTCTAAGAAGCTGCAGCACACCGAGTGCGTCATGTACAAGACTGTGAGCAACGATTTCACTGAGGAAGAGGTTAAGAACTTCGACTACGACATGCTGATTTTCTTCAGCCCTGCCGGAATCGAGTCGCTGACCAAGAACTTCCCCAACTTCAAGCAGGACAAGATTGCTATCGCCACTTTCGGTCCAGCAACAGCAAAGGCTGCCAAGGAAGCCGGTCTGCGCTTGGATATCGAGGCTCCTAACGAGAAGTATCCATCAATGACAGGTGCTCTGCAGCACTACCTGTTTGAAATACAAGACTAAGAATTGATGACGACAGCGCCTACCTTCAGTAAAGAGGAGCGCATCGTCAGCAACCTGCTGATAGAAACGCTCTTTGAGAAAGGCAATAGTCATTCGCTGACTGCTTATCCTCTAAGGGCTGTTTTTCTTAAAACAGAACACCATGAGGGGTGTGCCCCTGTGCAACTGCTCATCAGCGTGCCTAAGAAACGCTTTAAGCACGCAGTTGACAGAAACAGGGTGAAACGCCAGGTACGTGAGGCCTACCGCAAGAACAAATCACTGCTCGAAGGTAAGGTAAACGAAGACGAGATGCTCTTGATTGCCATCATCTGGCTGACCGACAAACACTTCCCAACACTTGATGTTGAGAAGAAGATGATAAGCCTCATGAAGCAGATTGCTAAAGACAAAGCATGAAGAGACTGATACATTTCATTTCGTGGCTGTTGGTATTACCTATCCGCTTTTACCAAATGGCCATCTCTCCGCTTTTAGGACCTTCGTGCCGATTCACTCCCACATGTAGCGAGTATGCCAAGCAGGCCATCATGAAGCACGGCCCCATCAAGGGCTTAGGATTGGCCATCTGGCGCATATTAAGATGCAACCCATGGGGCGGTTCAGGTTACGACCCCGTTCCTTAGTAAAGAAAGAATAAAGAAATAATATTTTAGATAAAGATGAAGAACTTTGTAGAAGAACTGAAATGGCGTGGTATGCTGGCACAGATGATGCCAGGTACAGAAGAACTGCTCCAGAAAGAGATGGTTACAGCCTATCTGGGTACCGATCCTACAGCCGATTCGCTGCATATCGGACACCTTTGCGGTATCATGATGCTCCGCCACCTTCAGCGTTGCGGTCACCGTCCTGTTATTCTGGTAGGTGGTGCCACAGGTATGATTGGCGACCCATCGGGTAAGAGCCAGGAGCGTAATCTGCTTAACAACGAAACACTATATCACAATCAGGAGTGCATCAAGAAACAGGTTGCCAAGTTCCTCGACTTCGAGTCGAAAGAACCAAATGCTGCACTGATGGTTAACAACTACGATTGGATGAAGGACTTTACCTTCCTTGATTTTGCACGCGAGGTTGGTAAGCACATCACCGTTAACTATATGATGGCAAAAGAGAGCGTACAGCAGCGTTTGAATGGTACTGCCCGCGACGGTCTGTCGTTCACAGAGTTCACCTATCAGCTGTTGCAGGGTTACGACTTCCTGTATCTCTACCAGCACTACGGCGTAAAATTGCAGTTGGGTGGTAACGACCAGTGGGGTAACATGACTACCGGCACTGAGCTTATCCGTCGTACTCTAGGCAATGAGGTTGAGACCTTCGCACTCACCTGTCCACTGATTACCAAGAGCGATGGTAAGAAATTTGGTAAGACCGAGAGTGGAAACATCTGGCTCGATCCTGTTCGTACCACACCATATAAGTTCTACCAGTTCTGGCTGAATGTAAGCGACGACGATGCCGAGCGTTACATCAAGATTTTCACATCACTTGAGAAGGACGTTATCGACGCCCTGATTGAGGAGCACAAGCAGGATCCTGGTCGTCGTGTTCTGCAGAAGCGTCTGGCTGAGGAGGTTACCGTACTGGTACACTCAAAGGAGGCTCTCGACACTGCAATCGAGGCATCAAACATCCTGTTTGGCAAGTCAACCAAGGAAGGCCTTGAGAAGCTTGACGAGCAGACTCTGCTCGATGTATTCGACGGCGTTCCCCAGTTCGAGATTTCTAAGGATCAGCTTGGTCAGCCCGCTATCGAGCTGCTGACAACCGTTGCACCTGTATTCCCATCTAAGGGCGAAATGCGTAAGATGGTTCAGGGCGGTGGTGTATCGCTGAACAAAGAAAAGATTACAGATCAGAACCGCGCTATCACAGCTGAGGATCTGATTGATGGCAAGTATCTTTTGGCCCAGAAAGGCAAAAAGAACTACTACTTGCTGATCGTTAAATAATATTTGGCTGCAAAATTTGGTACTTAGAAAAAAACTTCGTACCTTTGCAGCCAAATATCCTTGGACGATGGTGTAATGGTAACACTACAGGTTTTGGTTCTGTCATTCCCGGTTCGAATCCGAGTCGTCCAACTACTAAGAACATTTTTCTAAAACAAACAAATTATGGCAAATCTATTTTCATTAGAGGGTAAGAACGCCTGGATTACTGGTGCATCTTACGGTATTGGTTTCAACATTGCTAAGGCATTTGTTGCTGCTGGCATCAAAACCATCATCTTCAACGACATTAACGAAGCTGCTCTGCAGCGTGGTCTCGACAACTACAAGGAGGCTGGTATCGACAACGTTAAGGGTTATGTGTGCGACGTGACCGACGAGAACGCTGTAAAGGCACTCGTTGAGAAGATTCACGCTGAGGTTGGACAGATAGACATCCTGGTGAACAACGCCGGTATCATTAAGCGTATCCCTATGCACGAGATGAAGCGCGCCGAGTTCCAGCAGGTTATCGATATCGACCTCGTTGGTCCATTCATCTGCTCTTCAGCTGTTATCCCTGAGATGATGGAGCGTCGCGAGGGTAAGATCATCAACATCTGCTCTATGATGAGTGAGCTGGGCCGTGAGACTGTATCTGCCTACGCTGCAGCTAAGGGTGGTTTGAAGATGCTTACACGTAACATCTGCTCGGAGTATGGTGAGTATAACATCCAGTGTAATGGTATTGGCCCTGGCTATATCGCTACCCCACAGACAGCCCCATTGCGTGAGCGTCAGCCAGACGGAAGCCGTCATCCATTCGATTCATTCATCTGCGCTAAGACACCTGCCGGTCGCTGGCTCGATCCTTCAGAGTTAGGTGGTCCTGCTGTATTCCTGGCTTCACACGCCTCGGATGCCGTAAATGGTCACGTGCTTTATGTAGATGGTGGTATCTTGGCTTATATCGGCAAGCAGCCTAAATAAGCACATTATACATATATAACAATAATGGGGACCCTGAAAAGGATCCCCATTAAATTTTTATTTACAATCGACTTACTTGATAGCGTCAGCAAGCTCAGCACCAGCCTTGAACTTAGCAACCTTCTTAGCAGCAATTGTAATCTTCTGCTTTGTCAGAGGATTGATACCCTCACGAGCAGGACGCTCGTTTACGCTGAATGTACCGAAACCTACGAGAGCAACCTTGTCGCCCTTAACGAGAGCGTCCTTAATAGCTACTACTGTTGCGTCGAGAGCTTTCTTAGCGTCAACCTTTGAGATGCCAGCACTTGCTGCAATCTTCTCTACCAATTCTGTTTTGTTCATAATCTTAAAAAATTTAATGAAATATTTAATAGTAATAACTGTTGTATAGTCGAAAACTTTGGCAAATATAAGGGAAAGTATTTAAAGAAACAACAAAAAAACAGAAAAATTTCACTTTTTAATAAAAAATAGTTGTTATCGAGGGCATTTTGGCCTAAAAAAGAGATTATTTTAGTAATTTTGCACCCGATAGATGCCAAAAGGCACTCATTATAAAAAGTAATAATAGATAAATAGTAAACGATATGATGTTCCGCATACCAACCATCACAAAGAATCTGCTTATCATTAATATATTGGTCTATATTGCTCAATATATTATGAATCCACATGTCCCAGCTCATTCCACCATTGCAGATTGGGGGAGTCTGCATTTTTTTCTAGCAAGTGATTTCCATTTGTATCAATTTGTTTCTTATCTTTTTCTTCATGCAGACTTCATGCACCTTCTTAGTAATATGTTTGGATTGTGGATGTTTGGTTGTGTGATTGAAAATGTATGGGGATCCAAGAAATTCCTTTTTTATTACATTTCCTGCGGCATTGGTGCTGGTCTTTGCCAAGAATTGGTTCAGTATATACAGTATATTTCTGACACATATCTCTCGGCAATGCCTCTTGAAACAATTATTTCCGTAAACAATAACGGTAGCATCACAGAGATGACTATTGCGGAGTCTCTTAATCTTTGGGGAACAATAGGTGCCTCTGGAGCCATTTATGCTATTATACTTGCTTTTGGAATGACATTCCCCAATGAACGTCTCTTCATCATTCCCATTCCATTCCCAATTAAAGCAAAGTGGTTTGTATTAGGTTATGCCGCTATCGAGTTTTACATGTCTATCCAAACCAGTGGCGATGGCGTAGCACACACAGCCCACTTAGGTGGTATGCTGTTCGGATTCCTGATGATTCGTTATTGGAACCGTCATCCCAACTCCGGCTTCGACCGTGGTCGCGGTATGCAGTTCTTCGACAACCTGAAGCGCAACTTTGAACAGCGCCAACACCATCAGGGCAGCGGGTACAGCAATCCCAACATGCACGTAAACAGAGGTGGCGGTTCGAAAGAAGATGATATGGAGTATAATGCCCGTAAGCGCCAGAACCAGGAAGAGATAGATGCCATTCTTGATAAAATTCGCAAGAGTGGCTACGACAGTCTGACTAAAGAAGAGAAGAAAAAGCTCTTCGATGCAAGCAACCAGTCATGATCAAGCAACTTAAGACCATAACGGTAAACCTTATTGCAGGCGCCAATGTGGCTACTGTACTGCTGATGATACTGGCGGGCTATGCCGACCGTATCAATCCTGTAGAGCACCCCATGCTTTCGTGTATGGGTATGGCTTTCCCTGGCTTCCTGATTGCCAACCTGCTATTTCTGTTCTTTTGGTTGACATTTAAATGGAAGAAGGCCTGGATCCCTGTCGTAGGCTATGTGATAGTATATGGTCCTATCACGCTCTATATGCCGCTACACGTCTCGCAAACAGCCCCAGAAGGCACCATCAAGCTGATATCCTACAACGTATGTCAGTATGGCGGCAACTACAAATATGAGCAAGGCTTTGAGAAGGTACACGAATACCTGACAGAGCAGGATGCCGATATTGTTTGCTTACAGGAAGATGTCGATACCTGGCGCAGATATGTGAAACAATGGTACGAGAAAATCTACCCTTATAACGATACCACCATCTTTAACCCTCAGGATGCCTGCATCAATGGTGTTGGTATCCATACTAAGTACCCGATTATCAGGAAGGAACGTATCCCCTACGAGTCGTCAGGCAATGGTTCTGTAGCCTACTTCCTCCAAGTAGGTAACGACACCGTACTGGTGATTAACAACCACTTAGAAGGTACACATCTTTCGAACGAAGACCGTGATAAATACAAACAGATGATTAGCGGTAAAATGAAGAAAGACACCGCTAAGGCCGAAACGCTGTTCCTTATCGAGAAATTAGGCAAATACGCCGCCAAACGAGCACCTGAAGCCGAAGCTGTCCACGACTATATCGAGGCACACCGACATTACCCGATTATCGTGTGTGGCGACTTTAACGACAACCCCATTTCGTACTCGCGCCGTACCATCGCACAGGGGTTGACAGACTGCTACCAGGAGACCGGAAAAGGCATCGGTTTGTCATATAATCAGAAAGGTTTCTTTGTACGTATCGACCATATTTTAGTATCCGACCACTTTGAACCCTATAACTGCCATATTGATAGTAAAATGGACGCAAGTGACCATAATCCTATCATCTGTACCCTAAAAATGAAAAGTAATCAATAAAAATGAGTGAATTTTTGCCAATAAATTTTTCCTTGTGTAAAAAAATGCCTATATTTGCACGCTATTTTATACGCGAACAGAAAATAATATAAATAAATAATAATTAAAAACAAAATGCAAAACAAAGGAATTGTAAAATTTATCGCAGTGCTTCTGATTCTCGTGTGCTGCTTCTACCTTTCCTTCTCGTTCGTAACACGCCACTACGAAAGTAAGGCTGCTGCTATGGGCGAAGAGGCAGGTGCGGAGTACCTCGATTCAATCAACAACGAGAAGGTGTACATGGGTATCTATTCTCTGAAGCAGTGCCGTGAGATGGAGATTGGCCTGGGTCTTGACCTGAAAGGCGGTATGAACGTTATTCTTGAGGTATCAGTACCTGATGTGGTTGACGTATTGGCCGACCACAAGACTGACGCTGCCTACAAGAAGGCCATGGAGCTGGCTAAGAAGGAAGAGGAGACCAGTCAGAACGACTTCATCTCTCTGTTCGTGAAGTATTGGAAACAGGAGGGCAACGGTCGTCCACTTGCTGCTATCTTTGCTACCCAGCAGATGAAGGGCAAGGTTAGCACATCATCTACCGACTCACAGGTAGAGGCTGCACTGCGTACCGAGGTACAGAGTGCCGTTGATAACTCATTCAATGTAGTTCGTAACCGTATCGATAAGTTCGGCGTTGTTCAGCCAAACATCCAGAAACTCGAAGGCCAGAGCGGCCGTATCATGGTAGAAATGCCTGGTATCAAGGAGCCAGAGCGTGTACGTAAGTTGCTCCAGGGTTCAGCTAACCTTGAGTTCTGGGAGACCTACAACTCACAGGAGGTTACTCCTCTGCTGGCTCAGCTTAACCAGCGTTGGGCTGCTCAGGGTGGTGTTGACGTAGCCGACACAACTGCTGTTGACAGCGCTGCTACTGCTGCTGTTGCCGATAGCGCTAAGGCTGCTACAGGCGACCTGGCTGCTAAACTGGCTAAGAAGGACAGCAAGGACAACAAGGCTGTTGAAATGGCTAAGAAACAGAATCCTCTGTTCTCTATCTTCCAGCCTACACAGGGTAACACCCTCGCTGTAGTTGGTTATGCTAACGCTCGCGATACTGCCGAGATTAACAAGATGATCTACTCTGACCTCGCTGGTCGTATCTTCCCTGCTGAGCTGAAGCTCCGTTGGGGTGCTACACCTGAGGACTTCGGAGGCCAGAATACTAAGGGCGACATCTTCGAGCTCTATGCTCTGAAGGTTACTGAGCCTTCAGGTCGTGCTCCACTGGAGGGTGATGTTATCACCGGTGCCAAGGACGACTTCGACCAGATGGGTCACCCCTCTGTATCAATGCAGATGAACTCTGACGGTGCTCGTCGTTGGAGCCAGATTACCAAGCAGAACATCGGTAAGGCTGTAGCTATCGTGCTCGACGATGCCGTTTACTCTGCTCCACGTATCCTTACTCAGATTGACGGTGGTAACTCTCAGATTACTGGTAACTTCACCATCGAGGCTACTAAGGACTTGGCTAACACACTGAACTCAGGTAAGATGCCTGCTCCTACCCGTATCGTACAGGAGGAGGTTGTAGGTCCTTCACTGGGTGCTCAGTCAATCCAGCAGGGTATTATCTCATTCGTAGTAGCTTTCGTACTGCTGATGATCTACATGATCATGCTTTACGGCTTTGTACCAGGTCTCCTCTCGGATATCGCTCTGCTGTTCAACCTGTTCTTCACACTGGGTATCCTTACCTCGTTCCAGGCCGCTCTTACAATGCCTGGTATCGCAGGTATCGTGCTGACTCTGGGTACAGCTGTAGATGCTAACGTGCTTATCTACGAGCGTATCAAGGAGGAGCTGAAGAAGGGTCTTGGTGTTAAGGAGGCTCTGAACAAGGGTTACTCTAACGCTTTCAGCGCTATCTTCGACTCTAACTTCACTTCGCTGATTACAGGTATCATCCTGCTTTATTTCGGTACAGGTCCTGTTAAGGGCTTCGCTACCACATGGATCATTGGTATCGTTATCTCATTCTTCACAGCCGTTTACCTCACTCGTGTAGTTTACGATGCTATGTTGTCAAAGGATAAGTGGACTAACCTCACCTTCGTAACAGGTTACTCTAAGAATCTGATGCAGAACGCTAAGTACAACTTCATGGGCTCATATAAGAAGACCTATGCTCTCTGGGCTACAATTGCTGTTGTATGCATTGGTTCGTTCTTTGTTCGTGGTTTGAGCCAGAGCATCGACTTCACTGGTGGTCGTAACTACGTTGTGACACTCGACAAGCAGACTCCTGTTGAGGAGGTTCGTAAGGCTATGGCAGGTGCCTTCATCAACACTATCGGCGAGAAGGCTAACCAGGAGGCTAACACCTCTGTTATCGCTCTGGGTACCGATGGCAAGACTGTTCGTATCTCTACCAACTGGGATATCGAGTCAAATAATCCTGAGGTTGACGACAAGGCTGAGAACATTCTGTTCGCTGCCCTGAAGAAGGCTGGTCTCGTAAGTCAGGAGAATGTTGAGGCATTCAAGAATCCTGATGTTCGCGAGGGTGGTTCAATCATCAGCTCTGCTAAGGTAGGTCCTTCAGTAGCTAAGGATATCACACATGGTGCTATCATCAGCGTATGTATCGCTCTGATTGCAATCTTCCTCTACATCCTGCTGCGTTTCCGCAACCTCGCCTTCTCTGTAGGTGCTGTTGTGGCTCTGGCTCTCGACGCTCTGCTCGTAATTGGTGTTTACTCACTGTGCTGGGGTTGGGTTCCAATGTCGCTCGAGATCGACCAGGTATTCATCGGTGCTATCCTGACCGTTATCGGTTACTCTATCAACGATAAGGTGGTAGTATTCGACCGTATCCGTGAGAACCTCGGTCTGTATGGCAAGCGCGACCGTCAGCAGTTGTTCAACGACTCACTGAACCAGACACTGGCTCGTACCATCAACACCTCTGTAACCACACTGATCGTGCTGTTGGCTATCTTCATCCTTGGTGGTGATAGCATCCGCTCGTTCTCTCTGGCTATGATCCTGGGTGTTGTATTCGGTACTCTGAGTTCGCTCTTCATCGCCGCTCCTACAGCCTTCCTTTGGATGGGCCGTACTATCAAGGAGGACGACGTTGAGGTTGCTGAGAACAAGTAATCATACAATCGCATATAAAAAAGAGCTGCGTTCCTGATGGAATGCAGCTCTTTTTTCGTACCCCGACCGCGAATCGAACGCGGAACTAAGTCTTAGGAGGACCTTGTTATATCCATTTAACTATCAGGGCGCGTATTCTTTCGTGTGCAAAGGTACGAGATTTTTAGCAATCAGCCAAACTATTGGGCGAATTTTTGATTGAAATAGTCGAATTGAGCATACGAAGATGTCTGGCTCTTAGCAGACGTTTCGCCTGTAGGAATGTAGTTAAACAGTCCCACCCGGATACCTTTCCAATAACCACCACTCATGGCGAATGCCGAGCCCGCAGGCTGATAATGCTCTCCATCTATACTATAATAAAATAGGTGGCGATTCTGCTCGCAATCGTTAGTTACCTTGAACCATACTTCCTGATAACTCCCCTTGTCGATAATCTTACGCTGTCCACCAAACTCGATAAACACACCATCTTTACACAAACCTACCCCACAGAACAACTTACCTGAGCAGAAAAGTCCTGCATAACTGTCGCCTTTAATGCTTACTTTGGTTGTGCTCTCACTCTGATAGCCAACTACCTTCTGAGTAAGCATATTACGGACCATTTTCAAGCTATCGGCAGGCATGGCTTTGAGTGTGAGCCAGCCTTTACGATCAGTGAGATTCCAATGTGTATCAACCGGATTATGATTCCATTGCCAATGCAGTCCTAATGCATCATTAAAGTCGTCACAGGTCTGGAAACCAGCAGTTCCTACCGAAGAAACAGGCTTTTTCCAAGCAGCCACTGGCTCGCCAATACCGTTCTTATCATAGTCGATACCTATCACAGGCCAATCAGCTTCCCAACGGGCAGGCTGCAGATGAACCACGCGCCCTAGTACTGGTGTCTCCTGGAAATGATAGAACCACCAGGAGCCATCTGGTGCATCTACCAACGCACCTTGGTGAGGGCCGTTAACGCCAGTTGAACCCTGTTCTAACACGATACGGCGCTCGTAAGGGCCATAGATATTGCGAGCACGCAAAACAGTCTGCCAACCTGTGCCGACACCACCCTCGGGGATTATAAGGTAATACCAACCATTACGTTTCATAAACTTAGTTCCCTCGGCAATAGGTCCTTCATACACCGTTTTACCTTCATCGAGCAGCGTTTTGCCATCGGCCGACATACGATGCACAATGATTGGACCTGCACCATGCTGACTACGCCCTATATAAGCCTGTCCGTCTTCATCCCAAAACGGACAAGGGTCTTCCCACTTAGCCACACGCTTTACAAGATGCAGCGGCGCCCATGGGCCCGCAGGATTGCTGGCGGTTGACATATATAGACCTTCATCGGGTGTACAGAAATATACATAGAACAAGCCGCTGTGATAACGGATACTAGGTGCCCACGAGCCACCAGCATAATGCAGGTTGGCATCCCAGCCTGGCTCGTTAAAACGGCGATAAATCTGGGAGATATAACGCCAGTTCACCATATCGTCGCTCTCCAGCACCTGCATACCCATAAAGTGAAAATCAGAAGCTACCATATAGAACTTGTTGCCCACACGAATCACATCAGGATCGGAAAAATCAGCATTCAGCACAGGATTACGATACGTTCCGTCACCCTGATCGCCCCATCCCTCGGTATCCACTTCCACAAAATCAGGGCGCACATCCTCATCAACAGTAGATACATGGATATTAGAGAACTGTACGTTACGGGCATGACGCACAAAGAAACCCTTTGCCGGTAGATTACCCCACATGGTGGCCTCAGGATAATCAGCAGCCTTCTCATTAGCGATGGAATCGGCAATTTCTGTCAACTGATCCTTCTTCACCCCTCCCTTATGATGTATAGACACATTAGATATCCATACATTACGAACAGGATAGCCTGGCAGACCTGTAATCGAACAGCCCATAGAACCGGCATTTCGGATTTGGATATTATTGATGCGTACACCATCAATCGAACCTACATGATCGATATACTGTCCAGTTTTGTAGCCACGTCCACGATTGCCCAAACGCACAAAGATAGGCGACTCGGTACCTTCGACGGTGAAATCGGCTATATTCACATTCTTGAGCACACCGCCATCCACTATCTCAAGCGAGATGGCCGACGAGCCAATCCACTGTCCGAAGAACTTTTCCTGCTGATTGTAACTGGGCTTTACCACGATACCACTGATATTGATATTACGGAAACCGCCATTGGTCTCAGTACCGAGTTTAACGGCATTACAATGACTCGATACCACACAATCGCTGATACGCACGTTTTCGCAAAGACGGGGCGAGGTGCTCTTCAGTGTAATACCATCGTCGTCGCTATCAGCTATCATACCACGCACAATCACCTCATGGCAGCCGTCGATATCCAGCGCATCGTTATTATAGTTATTACGATTAAAAACCTTGATTCCATCGATATTCAAGCGGTCGCAAGCCAAGTAGTGTTGCATCCAGCAGCCCGAATTACGCAAGGTGATACCACGCACCAGGATGTCCTGACTCTGGATAAAGCGAATCAGATGCGGACGGGTGATACCCTCATCGTTCCACGAAAGCTTCTTAAAGGCCCGTCCACGACCATCTATGGTACCCAAGCCATCGATCGACACATCCTGCACACCATCGGCATAAATCAATTGGATGGTGGTAGTTTGTGTTCGAAGCGACAAATAGTCCGATTTCATCGGTATATAATCCTCTAATCGGGTACTACCATAGAGCGTGGCTCCTTGTTCCAAATACAAGTGTACATGACTCTTTAGTTGTATGGTACCAATCTTATAAATACCAGCAGGCACCACCACACGACCACCACCTGCATCAGAGCAAGCGTCGATGGCCTGTTGTAAAGCGTGCGTAGAGAGTACTGTGGTGTCGTTTTTGGCACCATAACTTTTAATGTTAAAGTCGGCTGCGTGCATCGATGCAATACACAAAGACACCAGAATAGTTACAATTACTTTCATATATGTTGCAAAGTTAAACATTTCCTTTAAAAATAACAGCATAAATGTAGATAATTTACTAAATTTGCAAGCAATTTTCACAAAACCCAACCCATATTTATATGAAAAGACTTTTTATGTTACCCCTTCTGTTGCTGGCTGTTTTATCGGCTCAGGCACAGAATCCGTACCTCCCGCTTTGGGAGCATCTGCCTGACGGTGAACCTCGTGTATTTGAGGATCCCGATCAGCCAGGAAAGTTCCGTGCATACATTATCGGTTCGCACGACACCAACTACACAGCCTACTGCGGTAGCGATATCCGCATGTGGTCGGCACCAGTAGAGGACTTAAGCCAATGGCGCGACGAAGGTCCTATCTTTACCCATTATGTTGACGGTCAGTGGGACACCATGTTTGCCCCAGATCTGGTTGAGGTAAAGGATAAGGCCACAGGTAAGAAGACCTACTATCTGTATCCCCACTCTCGTGGCTGGCAACGCGTGCCCATGGTTTGTAAGGGCGACCGCCCCAACGGTCCCTTCACCCCTATCAATCTCACCGAGGATGGTCGCAAGTGCCTGCCTGGCTCACTGATTGATTTCGACCCATCAGTATTCATCGAGCCAGTTACCAACAAAAAGGATCCGGATTACGCTAAAGGCTTCCGTGCCTACGTATTCTATGGTTTCCAACATTCAACCGCTTGTGAGCTGGATCAGAACACCATGTACTCTATGCGCCCAGGCACTGAGCTGCACGATTACTTTATCCCCGCTTCGGCCAGTTACGGTAAGGTTCGTGACCCAGAGGGCACGCAGTATCCAGCCCTCTATAAAGGACAGAATCCTGGCGAGTTTAACTTCTTCGAGGCTTCGAGCATCCGTCAGGTAGGCAACAAATACGTGATGGTATTCTCTGGTTATAGCGGTCCTGACTACGGACAGGGCTCTACCAACTCTGCCTTGCGTTATGCCTTTGGTGATTCACCATTAGGTCCTTGGCGCTCTGGTGGTGTATTGGTTGACTCGCGTGGTGTAGTAACTGGCGAAGACGGTTCGAAGCTGATTACCACCAATGCCGCCCACAACACCCATGGCTCGCTGCAGGAGATTAACGGTCAGTGGTACGTATTCTATCATCGTCCACCACGTGGTTTCGGCTATGCCCGTCAGGCAATGGTAGCCCCTGTTAAGATTACTTGGGACAAGAAACCTGTGGCTAAAGGCGGTACCGTAAAGATTACCGGTTACGATCCATATGCTGCTGATAACAGTTGGACAGCCAAGGCTACCGATGGCACAGAATATACTGGTGCCGAAGTAACTTCAGAGGGATTCCAGATTTTCGGTCTGCCCCCATATCAGTACTATTCGGCTGGTATCGCCTGCTTTCTGACTGGCGGCACCAACAGCAACGACTGGATGCAGGATAACCACGACATCTGGAACAACTCGATGGACCTGGCTGGCATTACCAATACTGGTATTGTAGGCTTTAAGTACTTTGGCTTTGGCGGACTGAAAGCCGACACCAAGGGCATCAAGGCCTTTAAAGGCATCAGTAAAGGCGATGGCGCCACATTGAATCTGAACCTAACTCCAGGCGGACATGGTGCCTTTAAGATTCACGTACGTCTGGATAACCCATGGAAGGGCGAAGAGATTGCCGTACTGGATATTCCAGCCGATGCACCACGCACCGCTAAGATTTACCAGGTAAGCACACCTGCAGTCGAAGGACTGACAGGTAAGCACGCTATCTATCTGGTGGCTGATGGTGCAGAAATCGAAGCGCCTATACGCCCACAGTGGGGCCCACGCAGACCTCAGCGCCCTCAGGGACTGTTCGACCTGCACGGTATCGGTTTCTCAAAGGCTGGCGATAAGTTCGAAGCTCCTGTTGTGCCTCAGGTCAACATTGAGGTTGACGGACAGAAGTTAGTCATGCCCACAACACCTATCCGCTTTACTAATCTGAACGGCTATACCGACCAAACTCGCTATCAGGTATATGGTAAAATGAGCGACAACTCAAACATTGTTGCCACATCAGATGTACCTGAAGTAAAGTTCGAGATTAGTAAAATCGTAGAAGGCCGCGCCACTATTAAGGCAACCTACAATGGTTTGACTAAGATATTCCTGATTAACTAACATAAATAAAGGATGCACTCAACCGAGTGCATCCTTTATTCTTTCCAAGGCTTCTTTCAGTCGTGAACGCTGGGTGGCGATGTTAAAGCGTACATAGCCCTCGCCAGTCTGAGGTCCGTACATCGTGCCAGGATTAAGCCATACCTTAGCCTCATCAAGCAGTTTATCGCATAGGGCCTGCGATGTGATATTCATGGCCGAGATATCAACCCAAGGCAGATAGGTGCCCTCCAATTTGCAAACCTTCCACTGGGGGATGTTTTCAGCCACAAACTCGCAAAGCAGCTGATAGTTTCCCCAGAGATACTGGTTCAGTTCATCTATCCAGTCTTCGCTTTCGTTATAGGCAGCTTTCAGCGCCACAGGACCAAAGGGATTCAAGTCGCACACCTCGTTAATATTGATAGCACGATCCAATCGGCGGCGCCATGCAGGCTGCGAACAAATGATGTTTGCTGCCTGCAAACCGGCAATATTAAACGACTTTGAAGGCGAATTAAGGATAACACTATTCTGACGACAAGCCTCGTTCACAGCCGCAAACGGCTGGAATTGATGGCCTGGCATCATCAGTTCGCAGTGAATCTCATCGCTAACCACTTTTACACCATACTTCAAGCAGATATCGTTCATCTGCATCAGCTCCGCCTTAGTCCAAACACGTCCTGTGGGGTTATGAGGATTGCAAAGCAGGAAAACGGTAGTCTTCTCATCGGCACATTTGGCCTCAAAGTCCTGCCAATCCACCTCAAAGGTATCGCCTACGCGCTTCAATGCGGTTTCAAGCACCTCGCAGCCATTGTTACGGACCGACGAGAAGAAACAGTTGTAATCGGGCGAGAGAATCAGCACTTTCTCGCCTGGCATGGTGAGTGCCTTTATGGCCACACTCATGGCAGGAACAACACCTGTGGTATAGAGAATCTCTTCGCGATGGATAGTCCAATCGTGGCGTCGCTGGAACCACGAGATAACAGCCTCGTAGTAATCATCCTCAACTACAGCATAACCAAACACACCGTGCTCGGCACGCTTACGAACGGCCTCCAGAATAGCTGGGGCAGCCTTAAAGTCCATATCGGCCACCCAAAGTGGGATTATTTCCTTAAACTCGGAATTGCCCCCTGGCGGAAGCCAGCCCCCCGTTGAACGTGGGGCTTCCTCGTCCCACTTTACGCATCCCGTTCCACGACGTTCTACCAACTCGTCAAAATCGTATTTCATTTTCTTGTTTCTATAATACAATTATTTGGTTCACGCACGTTCTCATCGATAGTAATCGAACCTATACTGTCGGCAACGATGTGGCCGCTGGTGGGGTTCTTAATGTTCTCGATGTGGCCTTTGATGTCGGCCTCAACGGTTGAATATTCAAACACACGGTCGCAAGCAGCGTCAAAGGTACAGTTCTCAAGTACCAGGTTCTGTGCATAGCACAACAGCTGCTCGCCAGCCAAATGACAGTTAACCAAGCGCACATTCTTAGAGTGCCAAGCCAAGTACTCACCATCCAGCGTAGAATCGTAGATAGTCACATTCTCACACTCCCAGAACGAATCCTTCGTGATAATTTTAGCATTGTGAATCTCTACATTCTCACAATACTGGAATACATATTTGGCATCACTCTCCAATCCATCTACATAGATATTCTTAGAGAACATGAAGGGATAGGTTCCCTCATGCAGCTTCACATTCTTCAGTTTCAAGCCATCTACCTTCCAGAAAGTTTCGTCGGCATCGTTAATCACTACGTTCTCTAACTCTACGTTCTTCATCTCACGGAAGAACTTAGGGCCATCAATCGTACAATCCTTCATCACCAGATCGTTGGTGTACCAGATGGCCGAACGCGAACCAGGTGCAAAATAGCAGCGTTCGATTTTAGCACCATCCACGTGCCACCAAGGGTATTTTCCATAGAACTTGCTATCGTAACATTCCATGTTCTGGCACTGCTTGATACCAGACTCTCCATCTACAATTGTAATCTCTTCTAATCTCAAATCATGAGCGGCAAACAGAGGCCTCTCGCCTCCAAATTCCTTACCTCTAATTAGTTCCATTGTTTTTGTATTATTATAAATTCGGGTGCAAAGTTACTAAGAAAATCCGTAATCAGTATAAACTGACCACGGATTCTTTTACCCTTTAAGGGTTTTTATAATTTAAAGAGAGAGAATTTATTTCAACGCGAGCAAATAAGCATCCAAAGGTTCCATGACTACCGTACGACTGGTAAGGTACATGTTGTCGTGTGCCTCGTTCATCTTATAGGTCTTAACCGTTGTAAGATTAGGAGCCTGCGAACGGTAGAGTGTTACCTGCGAGGGGATATCATAGGTCTGCTTATCGGCATTCCACTGACTAACCTCTTCGTTGTAGCCATTCTTAAAGTACTTATAAGTCAGGCGGCTGCTCTTCTGCCACTGCTGTGTGGCTTCATCCCAGCTCAGCATCTCCTTGAAGGCAAGGCGACCCTGCTCATCGTATTCATAACGATACTCAACCTTCTGAGCCTCACTCTGATTGTTAGCTGCATACGAACTAACAGTGCTAAGACACATGGCGATAACCATTGCTGCTGTGATGATTGCTTTCATACCTTTATCGTTTTAAATTGTTATTTTTATCTGTTTGACGTTGCAAAGGTACGAAAAGTTGCACAAGCATTGAGTTATCGTAATGTTATCTTTAGGTTAAATCTGTTTTGCCTCTGAGAAATAGTACTTTCTCAAAGGCATTTTAACAGCTTCGCCACTCAGATTTATCTCCTGCTGCAGCTTGATATCCTGCGATGATGCGCCTACCTTAATGATATACTTGCCTGGCTGGATGTTCCACTGGCGCTGACCATCATGGGTATAATAACCTAACTGCTCGGTGTACATCTTCACGCTAATCTTCTTGCTCTCACCGGGCTTCAGCGATACACGGGCAAAGCCTTGCAGCTGGATAGGACGAATCTGCTGACTCTTATCGGCAGGCGAGAGATAGATCTGTGCCACCTCATCGGCTGCCACCTTACCTGTATTCTTCACATCAAAGGTAAGGTTAAAGCTCTCGTCCTTGGTAGTAACCTCGGTTGTAGCCTCTAAGTTAGCATACTCGAAGGTGGTATAGCTCAAGCCATAACCGAAAGGCCATGCAACACGTGCATCCTTCTCGGCAGCATAGTTGTAGCAGATAGGCTCGTTGATCTCAACATTAGGATAGCTGACAGACAGCTTGGCCGATGGCGATACCTTACCATACAGGATGTCGGCAACAGCATTACCACCCTCCTCGCCAGGATACCAGGCCTGAATGATGGCAGCACACTTCTCGGCTAAGCCAGAGATAACCTGAGCTCTACCGCCAAACATCACCAGCACTACAGGTTTGCCTGTCTGGATGAGTTCCTCAACAAACTGCTCCTGCTTACCTGGCAAGCGCAGGCCCTGACGATCGCGGTTCTCACCACAAAGCATCACGTTCTCGCCCACGGCAGCAATAATCACATCGGCATCCTTAGCCATCTGCAGGGCTTCGGCTTTGTCGGCCTTTTCGCCTGCATCCACCTTGCGGTGCAGCAACTCGTACTCCCAAGCACGTGCATCGCCCAGCTCACCGTATTTAGTCTCAATTTCCTCGGTCCAATCGCAACCACGCGAATACATCACGTTCACGCCCTCGGGCTTGTGGTTCTGCATACCTTCGAGCAGTTTCACGATGTGAGGATTCTCCGACTTATAGTCGACCTTCTTCCAGAAGTACGACATGGCAGGATAGGTATAGTCGCCACACATAGCCCAGATAGAGTTGGCATTAGGACCAGTAAGGAGCACGTTCTTCACCTCCTTGAGTGGCAGCACCCCATTGTTCTCCAACAGCACCACACTCTGGGTAGCGATATCGTAAGCCGTCTTTCGCTCCTCGGGAGTATCGAGTTTGATATCCTCCTTCGAGTAGAGATAAGCATCCTTATCGAACAATCCCATACGGAACTTGATACGCAGCACATTCTTCACGGCACGCTCCAGCACCTCGGGCTTAACCAGACCTTTATCGATAGCCTCCTGCAAAAGCTGGTAGTTGGCACCAAAGGGGAAGTCGACATCGTTACCACCATTGATGGCAGCAGCAGCCTTTTCTACTGCGCTGTCGATATTTGGAATCTGGTCGATAGCGGTATAATCGCTCACCACCATACCATCGAAACCTACGTAACCACGCA
The DNA here is from genome assembly GCF_000701965.1 of Prevotella sp. RM4. Lineage (NCBI taxonomy): Bacteria > Pseudomonadati > Bacteroidota > Bacteroidia > Bacteroidales > Prevotellaceae > Prevotella > Prevotella sp. RM4. The sequence goes on along the minus strand of NZ_JNKG01000009.1, from coordinate 262,620 downwards.
GAATATCCTGCAGAATCTCGCTGTTAGCCACACATCTGATGCCATGCACATCATGATAACCAGGCATTACAGCTACGCTACCAGCCAAACGAATCATAGTCTCGTGAGGCAACAGAATCTCTTCCATCATCTCCTTCTCGTCGGCATCGCCGCCACCACCATAACCTAAGTAGTGCTTAGAGCAGGCGCCAACACCTTTCTTCAAGTCGCCCTGCTGCAAGCCGTCAACAAAGGCGGTACCCATCACAGCCGACAGGTAGCCATCCTCGCCATACGACTCCTCCAAGCGATTAAAGCTGGGGGTGCGACATACATCCACCATTGGCGACAGGGCAAAGATACCACCCATCTTACGCAGCTGCGTACTGGTCTGACGTGTTTTCAGTTCAGCCAACTCAGGGTTGAACGAACCAGCCTGACCAATCTGCTGGGGATAGATGGTAGAACCTAAGGTATTGATACCCGAGAGCACCTCTTCGTGCAAAAGTGCTGGGATACCATTGGGTGTATGGTGCATCAGCCAGTCCTGAATAGCCACAGCACGATCGCGCAATTCGTTCGGATCGCGAGGCTGCTGCATGCAGAACTGTGAGAAATGACCAATACCATAAGGTATCAGTTCCTTACACTTGGCTGTATCTAACTTGCCGTCAGCATCAAAGAGTTCGTCCATATACATACTCTTCAGCTGTGCGATGCGCTCCTCCTGAGGCATCTTCTGGTAGAGTTCATCAATTTGCTGTTCCATGTCTGTTGCTGTGTTACAACTTGTAATTAATGCAGCAAGCGCCATCATAGCCCAACTGCCAATAGTCTTAAGTTCCTTTTTCATTGGATAATACCTTATTTATTATTATTTAGTCTCGTACCACTTCTTCAGCACGTAGAAGGCCAGCTTCTTCTCGCCCTTATCGCTTACCAAACCCTTACGGTTGTAGTAGTCCTGCACACCAGGCAGTACACGACGAGGTGAACGGAAGTCCTTCAGAATCCAAGGTGTGGTACCTGCCAAGCCCTCAATCTTATCGAGCATAGCAGTGTTCTCCTTATAGAGATTCTCCTGGAACTCCTCAGTCCAACGCTGGTTCTTGGCACCATGATAGCCGTAACGGGCACCGCCACCAAACTCGCTGATAATCACAGGTTTGTCGTAAGGAATCACCCACTTCATCTTTGGGGCATCGTTTACATCGCGATACCAACCGATGTACTGGTTAAAACTTACCACATCTACATACTCGTTCATGTTGTCGTTCAAACGGTTCACGTAGTTCGAGGCACCTGTAACCTCCATCGCCATCGAAATCAGACGGGTGTTATCGAGTGTGCGGGCATACTTGGCCAGACCACCTAAGAACTTATCACGCTCAGCAGAGTGTGGGGTTTCGTTGGCGATACTCCAGATAATCACGTTAGCGCGATTATGGTCGCGGGCAATCATATCGGTAAGCTGCTGCTTGGCATTGGCGAAGGTGTTGGGATTAGTCCAGGCGATGGTCCAGTAAACAGGAATCTCGCTCCATACCAGGATACCCATACGCTCAGCCTCGCGCACCATCTCCTCGTGGTGAGGATAGTGGGCCAGACGCACAAAGTTACAACCTAACTCCTTGGCCCATGAAAGCAGCGTGTGAGCATCCTCAACGCTGTTAGCACGACCGCCACCATTGGGCTTCTCATTGTGGATAGAGATACCCTTCAGGAAGATAGGCTTACCGTTAAGCAGAATCTGCTTGCCACGTGTCTCGATGGTACGGAAGCCGATAGAATCAGCAACCATACCTGCATCGAGCGTGAGCTGCACATCATAGCGCTTGGGGTTCTCAGGGCACCACAGCTGCAGTTTCTTGGCAGCCACCTTCAAAGTGCCACTTACCTGTCCCTCGGCATCAGTTGTAAACTGCTTTTCCAACTTCAGCTCAGGGATATTAACTACCACCTTATGACCTGCCTCCTTGGCACTCACCTGGGCAGAGAAAGTGATCTCTCTTACCTTGGCCTTATCAGCTGCCTTTGAGAGCTGCAGGTTGTAATCCTGCATATAAACCAAAGGTACCTTTACCAGCTTCACGTCGCGGGTAATACCACCATAGTTCCACCAGTCGAAAATCTGTGTAGGCACATCCTCGGCATGACGTTTGTTATCCACCTTGACAATCACAGTGTTCTCGCCTTTTTTCAGCAAATCGCTGATATCATAGTTGAATGGGGTAAAGCCACCCACGTGGTGACCAGCCTTCTTACCATTCACCCATACATGGCAATCGTAGTTTACAGCGCCAAAATACAGCAAGGTGCGGCATTCGGTCATAGGCACAGCCTGGAAACTCTTCTTAAACCAAACTGTTCCCTCGTAGAAAAACAGCTTTTCGTCTTGCGTATTCCAGTCAGAAGGAATCTTCATGGTTGGCGACTTATCGAAGTCGTACTCAATCAAATCCTCAGGCTTCTGGGGCTTGGCATTGATAAAGAAACCATTACGCATAGGGTTCATACGATAGTCGTAATAGCCCTCTTCCTGTACATCAACAATGTAGTTCCAATCGCCATTCAGCGAACAACTCTCATAAGCCTGCACATTCTGGATTAATGGCAGGGGCTCGTTAGCGGCTGAAGCTGCAAGCACACCACTTGCAGCCAGCAACATAGTAGTTAGTAATTTCTTCATATCATTTGTTATTTGATGATTAATCCACCATTGGGCTGGATAGTAACCTTAGCCTTGCCCTTCTTATCAACCTTCAGGGTACCCATGGTAGGCTCGCCCTTCTGGTTATCTACATAGACAGTTGGTGTTTTGCCAGCCAACATCGAAAGATCGAGTGTAAGCTTGAGTGGCTCCTTCTGGGCATTCAATCCTGCAATGTACCAATCAGCACCATGGCGACGAGCCAGTACCACGTACTTGCCAGGATAGCCATCAATATAGCGTGTCTCATCCCATGTAGCAGGCAATGTCTTCAGGAAGTCGAGCTCGAACTGAGGCAGCTCCTGCAGGTTGTTAGGACACATGGCCACACACTGGATTGATGTCTGGTTAGTGATGCCTGAAGCAATCTCGAAGATATCGGTAGTTTTGCGAGAGTGACGACTCTTGTTGTCGCGACTCAGATACTTGTTCATAATCACACCACCCCAGTCCATCGAGGCCACCGCATTGCGGCAGAATGGATGCAAGGTAAGGTCGAATGGCTCGTGGATGGCAGCGCCCTCTCCAAAGAACACGTTCTCGCTGGCCAACACAGCCTCAGAGGCTACGTAATTGGGGAACATACGCTCCCAACCGCGAGGCAGGGTGCATCCATGGAAGATAACCTGAATGCCGTAACGGTTGGCATCAACCATGATGTCCTCGTAAAGCTGCAGGGTTTCCTGCTTGTCGCCACCAAAGAAATCAACCTTGATGCCCTTCACGCCAATCTGCTGCAACCACTTGAATTCGCGGTTACGTGCCAGCGAGGTATTCAAACAGTTACGTGGGCCCTGAGGCGCATCATTCCAATAGCCGTTAGAGTTGTACCAAAGCATCAGGCTTACACCCTTGCTCTGTGCATAACGTGAGAGTTCCACCATTTTGTCACGACCTATCTGCGTATCCCAAAGGGCATCAACCAAGCAGTACTCGTAGCCCATAGCTGCAGCCAGGTCGATAAACTGTACCTGATCCTTATAAACGGTAGCACCATCCTGCCAGATAAGCCAGCTCCAGGTATATCGGCCCTCCTTATACTGTTCAGAGGCCTCGTAGAGTGGATCAACCACATCGTAGCTCACGGTAGTCTCAACGATAGGCTTCAGGGTTGAGCCTACGGTGATGGTACGCCAAGGTGTTTCGGCAGGTAACGACAGCGCTACAAACTCCGAACCAAAGCCACCATTCTCGCCCTTGTCGGGGAAAGCGATGGTATAGCCTGTACCAGGCTGATAATCAGAAACATGTGTGCCGCAATAAGCGCCGGTGGTACCTGTCTCGCTAACCAGTGCCCAGCCATCCTGCAGGTGGAACAGACAAGGGAAGGTATAGCCACGACCGTAGTGCGACTTCTCGTTCAGCTGGCCATCAACGCTATAACCCTCTTCGTAGCTGGGTTTGGTATTTGCCCAACCTGTCTTAGGACCAATCTGCGGTGTGATAAATGTGGTGGTGCCATCAGGGAAGTTAAAGCTGGTAGCCTCGCCAAAAACCAGCGTGCGCTGCATGCCACGTGGAGCTTTGGCAATACCATACTTAAAAGCCACATCGTTATCAGCTACCATAAAGGTAACAGTCATCTGCAACTTCTGTTCGTTCTCGAGTGTTAATGTAAGTTTGTTGGCCTTGTAATCAATGTGCGAAGCCTTAACGGTACGGATATCATACTGCTTTGCCACAGCCTCGGTCTTGCTATCCACAATCTTCAAGCCCTGGGTTAAATCGCCAATGCTGGTGTTCAAGCCTAAGTTCGACTTGGTAACCATCTGCTTACCATCAAGTGATACCTGATAGGTAGCCTTGCCACCCTCATCGTTCACTGTAACTTCCAGATTTCCACTTGGTGATTTCACCTTTACCTCCTCTGCCCCGCAGAGACTTGTAGCCAACAAAGCGGCTACCAAAAAAACATTTCTGATCATAGTTCGTTAGAAAATATTGATATTTTGGTTGCAAAGATACGAATTATCTACCAACGCAGGAAGTCCCCCAGCGTTAACAAATTGTAAAAAATACACTTCACCATACAAGGATTCCTACTTTCTCTCATTATCTTGTCAGTAACAAACATAAAAAAGCTATAAGTATGAAGAAGAATTGTTTTTTACAGATTTTTGCTGTTATGCTGCTATCCATCAGCATAACTGGTTGTTCGAGTGATGAATTCGAAGGGGAAGGTCTCTATGGCAGATGGCGTTTGCTTGAAGTACAGAATGGACCAGGATCACTAGGTGATGATGGACAACAGGTATGGAAGAAGGATATTCCAAATGATTATACGATTGAGATTAAAGGAGATGGAACCATTCTTTTTCCCGAAGACGAGAAGAACGCCTCAACACCGAGTACACCAGTTAAGTTGACTCTTGTTTCTTCTGAAGAAACTACTTATTCCAACTATCCTGTTCTAAAGATTGATGAAGTGCCATTCGGTTATGAGGTTACAAGTACTCGACTAAAACTTCACTATTACGGCTTCTACTTCTGCGACCATGTTCCAGCCACATTCGTATTTAAGCGAATAAAATAATCGCAGTTAGCCTACATGCCTACATAAAATTGCTCAAAACAACTGTGTATATGGGCGTTTTCGTGTTGTTCAAGCCTACATAAAGCCCCACAAAAGCCTACATTAAGCCTACATGATTCCTACATAAAATCCACAAAAAGTAGCTTTTTGATAGGCCAGAAGTAGCTTCTTGAGGCACAAGAAGTGGCTTCCTGCCGAGCAAAAAGTTACTTTTCAACGTACTTGCAATAATTTGTAGTAAGTGTAGTTGCGAAATTCTCTAGAGAATTTATGGCTAAGTGCCGTACTAAACATTGCTAACTGCCTAGGAAACCGCAAAATTCTCTTGAGAATTTTACAACAAGTATTAAGGATAAAAGTTGTTATTCAGGCAAAACTCATCTTCCACCCCGTGTATAAATGTTAAAACATGTAGGTATCACGTAGAAATGATGTAGGCTTTATGTAGGCTTTTGTGGGGCTTTATGTAGGCTTCAAATCGCCCAAAGCCCTTTGTACATACGGGTTTTGAGCGATTTTATGTAGGCATGTAGGCTATTATGCAACTTTTATAGTTTAATCATCATAAGTAACCTCATATTTTGCATTCAGCCTTTTATTATAGGTGATAGAGAATTGACGAGTAGGTATCTCGAACGAACCATGGTAGATAACCACTTCGTAATCGCCGTTACTGAGAGGACCAACCTCGCAGTAAAGATCATAAGGGCAAATACAATTTGCCAGAGCCGTCTCTTCCATCTCCAGAATCTTAATCACATTACCATCGATAGTAGCCTCTATTTTTAACTCCCCAGGAGCACAATTGAACATTGCGTTCACATGATTGACAGATAGATAACCGCCATCGCAGGCCTTAAACTCAAAGTACTCTGGATATTCGCTCCTAGTGTGGTTTGTACTTTTACAGCCGCTATTGGCAACATCTCTTACGCTAAATGGACCATTCGATGCACCTTTGGTTGATTCATCGCTACTACATCCGCATAAAGCCAATAACAAGATGGCTAATGAAAAAACTGCCTGTTTCATATTTCTGTTTTTGGGGGTTAGTCCATAACATTCTCTACAGTACGTTTCATCACAATATTCTTCTTTTCAAGCTTGGGATAAAGACGCCAAAAGTAGATGTCGATGATAGCTTGAGTTGCAAAACCACCAACGTGGTGAAGCAACTTGGTTTGCAGCTCATAATAAGATTTTTTGTCTTTGAGAGTGATCTCGCCAAGCGAGAACGATCCGTCATTGCCCCAGGTTCGACCGATAAGTAGCGTATATTTACTAAAATCTACATCTGGGAGCGGCTTACTACCCATATAGGCTTGCTGAAACTCCTGACGGCTATTGATCATCAAACATATTTCTTTGTCATAATCGCCATGTTCAAAAAAGGTTTTATATTCGTTACCTTGGCCGTCCCAATAAGGAGCATGCAGTTCTTCTTGGAAGAATGAGGCCAAAGGATCATTAGGGTCTGTTTCTGGTTTCCCCCATTGATTGTAAACCTCGCCGCCACGCACACCATCATCGTTACTGATAGCTATTATGCTATCATCGTCACCTCCACAGCCCATTAATGTTGAGCCAACAAACGCTGCAACAACTATGATTATCAGCGTCATTGTAATCATTTCTATCGTTCGTTTCATACCGTTTGGTTGTTATATGATTGAATGCTTTTTTATTCTTAGAATGCAACAGTAGCCAGAATCTTGCATAGCGAGGTATTTATTTAACAAACTTTCATTATTCACCCGGCTTAGTTGCAAAAGTATGTTAAAGTTTAAGGTCTCAATACAACGTTTTGCTTGTTTTTGCATTTAATACTTAGAACTTAGTTCTAAAATGCATCAACCAAATGATTATTGTGTATCTATAAAGACGTGAAAAAAGAATTATTACTATTGGCCTGTATGACGCTTGTTGTACAGCACACTGAAGCTCAGGACTACTTCTCTGCGGCTTCCGACTATGCTCGCCTGTATATTGGGCCTGTCGAACCTCAGTATCAGCTATCAAGATGGTACGACATTCCTTATTATAAAGGTAATACAAATATGTATAAAGGGCGAATAAGCTATTATGGGGTAGTTTACGATAATGTTGAACTACGTTTCGACCAGATGAAACAGCACGTATCTGTGCTATCGCCCAAAGCAGGTATCTGCTGTCTGCCTGATCAAAAGCACATCGACTGGTTTGAGATGGACGGCTACAGATTTGTACACGACCCAGAAGACAGCACCCGATTTGCAGCCCTACTCTGTGACGGCAGCAACAATGGCGTACAACTTTATCATAGTATGTGGAAGCACTATAACGGTGAGAAGACCTTTGGCGAAAGGAAGATACTTAAAAACCTAAGCGATCACGAACACTATACACTCGTTACACCTGATGGTGAAACATATCATGTAAAACGTGCTAAGGATGTGGCAGCGCTGTTTCCTGAACAGAAAAAGCAAATAAAGCAGTTTGCCAAACAGCAACATCTTACCTTTAACAAGCAGAGGCGTGAGCAAAGCCTTGCAAAAGTGGTAGCAAGTGTTATCGGCGAAAAGAAGGAAATCGCCACGAGTCATTTGCGACCAGAAACGGCACCAGAAGGAGAGAAAAACAATGCACTTCCTGTTTCGATAGAAAACATCCCTGTTGATTCGCTCATCGCTGGTATTCCCGTACTTGACAGCGATACTTTGTCGATATCAGCTGGTTCGGCAAATACACGAACTTATATTGTTCCTGGCGCCAAGAAAGCAAGGGCAAGCCTTGCCGACGATCAGGAACTGGCCGAGATTGTAGTTGTAGCAGGTCGCCAGTCGGTAGTACAAAGTACCACGATGGGCGCCGAGAAGTTCAAGCCCCAACTACTGAAGAATATCCCATCGGCCTTTGGTGAATCAGACATTATGAAGGTAGTGCTTACGCTGCCTGGTGTAACAACCGTTGGCGAGGCCTCAAGCGGATATAACGTACGAGGTGGTGCCACCGATCAGAACCTGATACTGTTTAATGGCGGCACGGTGTATAACCCAACACATCTGTTCGGCTTGTTCACATCGTTCAATTCAGATGCGGTCGAGGATGTGGAGCTGTTTAAATCAAGCATCCCCGCAGAATATGGCGGCAGAATAAGTAGTGTGCTGAAAGTGAACTCGAAAGAGGCAAACATGCGTAAGTTTACTGGTTCGGCCAGTATCGGCGCACTTACCAGCAAGGCCAATCTTGAGATACCTATCGTAAAAGATCATGTGTCGCTCTTGCTGAATGCCCGTACCACCTATAGCGACTGGATTCTGAAGCAGTTGCCAGAGGAAAGCGGCTACAAAAACGGTAAGGCCAACTTCTATGACTTTGGCGGCGTGCTTACCTGGAAACTTAACAACATGCATCGACTCAAGATATTCGGATATCTGAGTAATGACAAGTTCTCGTTCAGTTCAGACGACAGTTACGGCTATCAGAACCGCAACTTCTCAGCCGAATGGCGATCGATCCTGAACGAAAAGATAACTGCCACGCTCTCAGCAGGATTGGATCATTACGACTATTATAACGACGAAAAGGCCAAACCCACGATGGCTGCCCGACTGAGTTTCGGCATCGATCAGCTGTGGGCCAAGCTACATATCCGCCAGCGTCTGAATGAGAAGCAAAGTCTGTCTTACGGTCTGTCTGTTCAGCATTACGATGTACAGGGCGGCAAGTACGAACCTTTAAACGAGGAATCGTATGTCAATCCAGACCAGCTACAGAAAGAGAAAGCCTTGGAGAGCGGCGCCTATATCGACTACGAACATTCGCTGACAGAAAAGTTGTCGGTTTCGGCAGGTTTGCGCTATTCAATGTTCAATGCCATTGGTCCGCGCGACGTGAATATCTATGCCGACCAGGAACTGCCATCGCAGGAAACCTTGTTAGAGACACGTCATGAGACAGGTATCATCAAAACCTATCAGGCTCCCGAGTTCCGTTTCTCGGCACGTTATGCCATACAGGATAATTTCTCGATTAAGGCTGGTTTCAACACTATGCATCAGTATATACATAAGGTGTCTAACACCTCTATCATGTCGCCCACCGATATGTGGAAGCTGTCGGATATGAACATCAAGCCCCAGAACGGCTGGCAGATTGCCGCAGGTATCTATTACGAGACACCCAACAAGAACTACGAGTTCTCGGCCGAGACTTACTACAAGCACATCAGCGACTATCTGAACTATCGCAGTTCGGCTGTATTGCTGATGAATCCACACCTGGAAACAGATGTGATTCCTACCAAAGGAAAGGCCTACGGTGTGGAACTGCAAGCCAAAAAGCCTTATGGCAAGTTGAATGGTTGGGTAAGCTATACCTACTCGCGCTCACTGTTACGCCAGGACGACAAACGCGTGGCAACGCCCCTGAACGACGGCGACTGGTATCCTTCGGAATACGACAGACCACATGAGGTAAAAGCTGTGCTGAACTATAAGATTACAGAGCGATACAGTTTCTCGAGCAACTTTAACTATGCCACTGGTCGCCCAACAACAGTACCTGCAGGCCAGTTCTACAACAACAAGTTAGGTTACTACCTGCCCTACTATACCGAGCGTAACAACTATCGCATTCCCGACTATACACGTCTGGACCTTGCGTTCAACATCGAGCCGACTCATAGGCTGACAGCATTCTTCCACACCTCGTTCTCAATCGGTGTATATAATGCCCTTGCCCGCAAAAATGCCTATAACATCTATTATGTAACCGAAGGCTCAAGCATCAAGGGCTACAAGCTATCGGTATTTGGTACAGCCATCCCCTATATCTCACTTAACGTACGATTCAACTAATATGAAAAGGATATCATCACTTTTAAAAATCACCCATTTCATCGTGATTTGTGCCTGCATGCTGACAGGATGCGTGGAGGAATACGAAGCCGATCTGCCTGAGAGCGAAACGAACCTGCTAGTGGTTAACGGTACCATCCGTTCGAACGAAAAAAGCGAGTTCTATATCACAAGGTCTGTTCCACTTAATAAAGAGCCCAACTCTTATGATGAATACGACAGCTACTATTGGGAACCTATTATTTACCATGCAAGAGTTACCATCTGTGGTACCGATGGTTCTGAATACGAATGCCCAATACAGGATAACGGTTATTACACCTGTAACACCCCTGCGCTGGATCCAAACGTATCGTACTATGTAAGGATAGAATGCGATGGCGACATCTATCAGTCGGATCCCGAAAAGCCACTCCACACACCCGACATCGAGAAGCTGGAGTACTATCAGAAAGGCGATTTGGAGGACATCCAGATTCTGCTGACCACAGCCGAGCCTGATGATCCAACACAGACAGCCTACTACTCATGGGAATATACCGAGACGTGGGAAGTTAGGCCAAAGCGCCATACAGCTATATATTACGACGTGGAAGCCCAAAAAGCGATGGACATACCCCAAGACGAACTTTATCCAGAAAAGGGGTGGAAGACTGCGGATAGTAAAGCCATTCTAACGGAATCAACAGCTCATTATGTTGGTGGAAAATTCACAAAATACCAGTTACTGGATATTTCATACAAAAATGAACGCATAGCTTGGAACTATTGTAATGAAGTAACCCAACGTGCCATCAGCAAGGCTGAATACGAATACAATAAGGCATGTGTTGAAGCCGGATGGGAGATGGGCGGATTGTTTACCCCCCAGCCATCAGCCCTACCCAGCAACATTCGCTGCACCACCTCGTCGAAAAGAGCGTTAGGCTTTGTGGGCTGCTCGCTGAATACGGTCAGCAAACGTGTGTACATTGATGGGCATGATATCTACAGAGAGGTTCCCCAGCCTGGTCCATACATAAAATTAGAAGACTGCACAGAAATTGATTGCGAGAAAATGGTATATCAGGGCTTGATTCTCTATATATGGGATGATAAGCGATTGATTCAGCAGCCGCTAACCACATGGTGGGCTTATCCTGCCGACTTTGACGTACGCTTGAGTGGTGCAACAACTACCAAGCCCGACTACATGCCACCTTTTGAATAATCACAAAGATAACGAAGATGAACAGAATCATATCACTCATAGCAACTATTCTGCTGGCACACAACACTTTTGCCGCAGAATTCAGAACTGATCGCACCTGGTATCTGGCAGGCGAGCAGATGACAGTAAGTGTAACAGACCAAGATGCCCTGATAGCCTATGCCGAACTGTGCGATACGCAGGGTTTGGCCGCAGGCACCACTATCAGCATCCATAACCATAAAGGTACAGGCACCATTGAACTGCCAGCCAACTTGCATAGCGGTTACTATGCACTATCGGTATATACCCGCCACAGCGCTCAGGTATCAAACCAACTTGTTGCCATCATCAACCCGCTCCACAAGAGCAAAGATGACGATATCGAGTGGCTATCAAGCGACAGCAGCTGGGTAGAAGCCAATGGTACAGCAAAGATGATAAACAAAAAAGGTACAGATACCCGCGAAACCGAAGGACATATCATCAGGGCACGCATCAACAACACCTATAACGGGCGTACCTTTAATGGTGAACAGATTCGTCCGTCGTTAAGCATCGTAGGCAAACAGATTCATTATTTTGAAGGAAAAATGGAGAACGACTCTACCGTCGTGTTCTACACATACGGCATTCACGGCAAGCAACCATTGGTTCTCTCTGCCGCATCACTCACAGGTATGAGTCTGCCCATTGAGATGATCAGTCCGTTTGCCACCTTACTGCCCAAGGAACTTCCACATCTTGTATTACATTACAAACGCAGCGAAGTAGAGGAACGTTCACTGGCCATGCAGCGCCATCAGATAGCTATTGCCCCCGCCAAACGCGAACTGCAACTGGGCGACTATTCGGATGAGACTGCCGAAGATGGTGTGCCAATGGATTACGACCCAACGGTATTTGGCAATCAGCCCGACATGACATACAATCTCGACGAATACCGTCAGTTTCTCACTATTAAAGAGGTGCTGATTGAGTACGTTCAATGCGTACGAAGCAAGAAGAGCAATGGCGTAACACAGCTGTTTGTACGTAAAGAAGACGACCGATACAACAATTATTGGCCAGCTACGGTACTGATAGACGGCATGCCTGTTATCGACATTGATCGCCTACTGAAGTATGATGCCCGCCGCATCCATTATATCAACATCTATGGCGACATGTACACCTTTGGCAACGGGGTAAATAACGGTATCCTGTCGTTCATCACACGTTCTGGTCGACTCACCAACTACCCCACAGAGCCTAACACGCAGTATTTAGTGTACGAATTTCCACAATAAATTTGGAAGTTCACGTATTTTGCACTATCTTTGCAGGCGGTTATGCATAAAAACAGGTATAAATACGTGTCGATTGTGAGTGCGGTGGCAGTTCTGCTACTGCTGGCTCTTTATATGTGGATGACCTATCGTTCTGTTACGAAAGATATGACGGAACGCGCTGGCAACCAGCTCACGTGGGCCATGTTCTATGAGAGCTACACACGTGCCGACCTGGTAACAGCCGATGATACACTCAGCTTGTCAGAAGCACGAGGTAACATATCGTTAGCCTCGTCGGTTGAGGGTATGAACGATGCTCTGAGCAAAGATTATCAATCAGAGATCTCACTCGATACTGTTGCGCTCTATGTCGACTCGCTGCTGAGTGTAGCTGATATTAACCGCAACGTAACCATATTGGAGGTAGATTCGAACAAGAATGTGCTCAGGCGTAACAACGAGCTTAACACCTCGTGGTCGCTACTCACACGCCCCGTCAGCATTCGTAGAGACCAATCGCGAGCCATCCAGCTAGCACTTAACAACCCCTATCCCGAATTGGCTCAGAAACTGAGTCCACTCTTTCTGTTGAGTGCATTTATTCTTGGTTTCTTTGCAATCATTATTGTGCAGCTGTTGAAGTTTATTACCGAGCAGGAGCAGATGGCCGAGTTGCGTAACGACTTCTCGTACGCGATGGTTCACGATATGAAATCGCCGCTTTCATCGATAATTATGGGTGCACACTTTCTGCATAGCGGCAAGGTTGACGACAAGCCACAGATTAAAGAAAAGTACTATACCATCATTGAAGAAGAAGCCGAACACCTGTTGGCACTCGTCAACAAACTGCTCACCATCTCAAAACTCGAGAACAAAAAGCTGATTCTGAACAAGTGGGATATAGACATAGAACCAATAATTACCGATTTAATCGAGAAAGCAAAGGCCAAAGCCGACAAGCCTCTCGAGATTATTACCGACCTGAAAATAAGGAATGTGCTGGCCGATGAGCAATACCTTACAGAGGCTATTGCCAACCTGCTGGATAACGCCATTAAATACTCGAAGGACGAGATAAAAATCAAGATTTCATCGATAGACACCGACAAAAATGTACTCTTAAAGGTACGCGATAACGGTATAGGTATCACCAAGGAAGAGCAGCAGATTATCTTCGACAAGTTCGGTCGTGCTGCCATCCACGAAAAGAACCGCAAAGGCGGCGTATCCGGATTCGGCTTAGGTCTGAACTATGTCGATCAGGTTATGCAGGCCCATGGCGGCAAGGTGACGGTATCGAGTGAGAAAGACAAATTTTCAGAGTTTACACTTTATATCCCAAAGAACGTATGATCAAGTTATTGTTAGTTGAAGACGACGAATCACTCGCTTACATCGAGAAGACAGGTCTGGAAGACATTATTGGTGGCTACGAAGTAATTACCGCCAAGAATGGCAAGGAAGGTGTGAAAGTTTGGGAGGAAACGCATCCCGACGTGATTATATCGGATATCGACATGCCTGTAATGAATGGTTTCGAAATGGTGGAACGTATCCGCGAAACTGACGGCGACGTAATCATCATCTTCACTTCGGCCCTCACTTCGCCCAACGATGTAAAGGCCGGTTATCGCTTAGGCATCAATAACTATGTAAAGAAGCCCTTCGTACCAGAGGAGTTAGACGCTCATATCCAAGCGCTTATGAAGATGCGTGCTGGCGCCAAGACTCAGAACGAAACAAGCCACTACAAACTGGGCAAATTCACGTTGGATGCCAATCACGCCACTCTTCGCAACGACGAAACAGGCGAGGCACAGACCATCACCCAGCGAGAGGCTCAGATACTACAGCTGCTGGCCGAAAACAAGAATAATGTGGTTCGTAGAGAAGCAATCCTGAGTAGATTCTGGAATACTGAAGATGATTACTTTGCAAGTCGTTCGCTCGATGTATTCGTCAATAAACTCAGAAAAGTATTGGCCGACGAGCCAAAGATTACGTTGAAAACAGTCAGAGGCATCGGACTCCAACTATTAGTTAACGCATAAGCGCAAGCAAAGGCTTAATCAATAGGTTTGTAAGGTTCCATCGGATTAACAGCCAGATACAAACCTGGTAGAACCAAGATTATACCAATCAAGAGCCACCATCCGCTTGAAGGAATACCTATCAGGCATAATGTAACCACCCAAAAAGCCACATCGCCTATAATAATAGGTATCACACTACGGGTATATTCATAAACCAACGCCTGGAGTTGGGCCATCATCATGGAGACAATCATCAACATGAAGTTGCCATCAAGCATATTTATAAGAGCCATAATCAAGCCGTAAACCAATATTACGACTTGAGGGCGGTGTTTCCACTCTAAGATTTCGCGAATCACGGCACCATAGATAATCAGATCGGCAGTAGCCTCGACAATAGCAATTACGAATATCGAGAATACAGGATGATGCTGCATCCAAGCATACGACTCAATCAAGAAATCATCGCGCCAGCCCCTTTCGATTGCCACATCATTCATCGCGGCAAAAAGTACTGCCATACCAGCCATCGCAATAATCATACCTAAAAAAACCTTCCAACGGATGGGCTTAGGAATGCGACCGATAGTATAGCTGGCAAAATTATTCTTAAGGAACACGAAATTAAGAATTAAGCAAAGAATCAGCGCCAAGCCTGAACCTAATCCTGCCAGATAAGATATAGAAGAAGAAACTCCAACCTTATCACCATTATAGCCATCAACGAAACCAATAAAAAACCCACCGATAGCACCACCTACGAACATCACAAACAATGTGATGCCCAATGCCAACAGTAGATACATCATTGCCTTTTTCATCGTCTTTGCTTATTTTCTTTCCGAGTGCAAAGATACGATGAAATTCTTAAAGTAAGATAAAACAGTACGTTATCTTTAGGTTAAATCTTTTTTAACTTACTTTTCCTTATAAATTACCTGATTGGCGCCACTGGTAATCTTCAGAGCCTCAGGATGTTCCTTGATAAACGAGTCGATATGGCGCACGCGCTTCTCTTCAAGAATTTCATCAACAGCAATCAGGATACCAGTTTCCTCCACATCACCAAAGCCATAGTTGATAGCAGTACCAAACAACTTCATGGTTGGCGACAGACTCATATACGCATTAACCAAGGGTGGGATGTTATAGCCCAACTTACGGATTTCGCCATTCAGCACGCGATAGTCGTCCTTGAACGATGTACCACCAAACAACGACTCCAATTCCTTGGGATCGGTTTCCAATTCCAGCGGTTTCATCGGTATAATCAGCTTCTCTTTATCGTCGAAATGCTTCTTCAGGAAGTAGAGAATCATATCGCGGCCTTTGCGGATATATGATGGATACATGGTCATTTTTCCAAAGAAATATTTCACGTTAGGCTTAATCACCGTCAGGGCACCAAGTCCATCCCACAGGTTATCGAGTGCGAACAAACTCTTGGCACCCATACGCGAACTCTGATAAGGAAGAGAGACGAACGAACGACCAAGCTCAATGGTCCAAGGGGCATAATCCTTTATAAACTTTTCTGAGAAATGGAACATATGACTGGTGGCCAGTATGGGTTGACCTTTCTCGTCGTACTCCCAATCGGTGCCAAGCAGATAACGATAGCCGCCGATAATCTCTTCGGCCTCTGGGTTCCACACAATCAGCTGCTTGTAACAGTTGTCACAAGTATCGAATTCATCGATATCCATCGACTTACCTGTACCGCCACCAGCTTCGCGGAAAGCAATCTCACGTAAACGTCCGATTTCTTTCATCACGTTGGGTGCATTGTGAGCCGTAATGACATAAATCTCATTGTGGCTCTTGTTCGTCATACGCAGCTGACGGTCGGGAGTGAGTTCACTCTTGAGAACCTCTTTAGCAATTGGTTGGATAATTTCCTGTTCCATTCTCTCTACTTAAAAAAGTTTATAGTTTATAGACTTGATCTTTTACAAATTCTGCCCATTCCATCGGTGATTTCGACTTATCGAAAGTCTGCCAGGGGATCGGCTTACCAATCTTTACTTCGAAAGATTTGTGCACGTTTTTGTACATTTCATCGACCAAAAACAGCATAGCCAAGTTAAAGGGCAGGTGCTTGTCGCTGAAGTTTGCTAAGCGATAGAAGAACTTACTGTTCTCGCCGCTGAAATGGATGGGCACCACATCACGCTGATATTCCACACTCTTCGAGATAAAGGTCTTTTTCCAGGGAAGATCCTGAATCACACCGTTCTTTTTTCGCGAACAGATGCCAGCAGGGAACATCAGCATATGGTGATCACTCTGGAAACCAGCCTCGACCATCGCTGGGAAGTTACGACTCTGATTACCTGTTTTATTGATGGGGATGCACAACGGCGCCAAACCAGGCAGGTTCATCAGCAGGTCGTTAACCAAATAACGGAATCGCCCCTCATAGAAACGGCCGATGATAGCACCCAGTGCCACACCATCCTCACCACCCAACGGGTGATTACTTACAAAAGTGTATAATTTGCCATCGTTAGGATCAGGCAGATTCTCCTTACCAACGATGTTCAGCGTCATGTCGAGGTATTTCACACATTCCTCCAACCATTCAACGCCAACTTTATCTCGACTCTCCCAAAGAAAAGCGTTTACCTGGTCCTGGTGGGCTATCTTCTTTAGCCAACTAACCAAGAAACCGGGCACAAACTTAGCCTTTGCACCCATCTTCCCTTTCAGGATTTTTTCAATGTCTATCGTACGCTCTGTTACGGTTGTCATTTCTCTCATGCACTAACAAGTTGCAAAAATAGCACATTTCTTTGAATAATGAGCAAAAAATGCAGAAAAAACTTAGTTTTTAAATGTATTTAGGACACGAGAGGGGGCAAAATCATCAAAAAAAGGTTAAATTTGAAAAAAAGTGGGGAATTGTGGTGTAGAGTGGGGAAAAATGAGTAACTTTGCGGCAAATTTATTATTAAATATGTACGCATGCGTTTTATAGGTAATATAGAGGCTAAGATCGACGCTAAGGGAAGAGCTTTCCTGCCAGCTGTTTTCCGCAAGGTGCTACAGGCATCTGGCGAGGAAAACCTGGTACTCAGAAAGGACGTCTTCCAGAATTGCTTGGTGCTCTATCCTGAAAGCGTATGGAACGAGCGCCTCGACCTTTTGAAGTCGCAACTTCACCCATGGAAGCACACCCACCAGCAGATGTTCCGACAGTTTGTATCGGAGGCAGAAGTTGTAACGCTTGATGGCAATGGCCGATTCCTCATCTCAAAGCGCCTGCTGAAGGTTGCCGAGATTGATCAGGACATCCAGTTCATCGGCATGGACAACACCATCGAGATGTGGGCACCAGAGCGACTGAAGCAGACGCTGAAGACCGAAGAAGAATTTGGAATTGAATTTGAGAACATTATGAATAACTGTGAGGCCTTATGATAACCACAGCTGAGACATACCATGTACCCGTGCTTCTCCATGAGAGCATCGACGGACTTGCTATCAAGTCTGGCGGCATTTACGTAGACGTTACCTTTGGCGGTGGCGGCCACAGTAAAGAGATACTGCGCCGACTCGATGAAAAGGCGCATTTATATAGTTTTGACCAGGATCCAGATGCCGAGAAGAACATTGTAAACGACGATCGCTTTACATTTGTACGCAGTAACTTCAGATATCTGAAGAACTGGATGCGCTATTACGGCGTGGACCATATCGACGGTTTGCTGGCCGACTTAGGTGTATCGAGCCATCACTTTGATGATGAAACACGTGGTTTCTCTTTCCGATTCGACGCCCCATTGGATATGCGTATGAACAAACGAGCCGGAACTACCGCTGCCGAGATTCTCAACACCTACGATGAGGAGCAGTTGGCCGACATCTTCTATATCTACGGCGAACTGAAGAATGCCCGCAAGATAGCATCTATCATTGCCAAGACACGCAATGAGAAGAAGATTGAGACTACTGGCGACCTGATGAGCGCCACCGAGAAACTCTTCCAGCGCGAACGCGAGAAGAAAGAGATGGCCAAGATGTTCCAGGCCCTACGTATAGAGGTGAATCACGAGATGGATGCCCTGAAGGAGATGCTGAACGGCGCCAAGGATCTGCTTGGCGAAGGTGGACGCCTGTCGGTCATCACCTACCACTCGCTCGAGGACCGCATCGTGAAGAACATGATGAAAGCCGGCAACGTAGAAGGTAAGATTAAGCAAGACTTCTTCGGTCGTATCGAGGCGCCTTTCCGCCTGATAAACAACAAGGTAATTGTGCCCAGCGACGAGGAGCAGCAACAGAACCCTCGTAGCCGTAGCGCCAAATTGAGAATAGCAGAGAAAATATAAGAGAGAAGATGGAGAACAAAGAAGAAATTGAACTGCTGGTTGAAGCTGCCGATGTAAAAGAGCATGCCAAGAAAACCATCCAGAAGATTAAGGAAAAGGTGAAGGAGGAAGACCCCAAACTCACCCCATCCCTGAATCTGAGGACTATTCTTGGTGGCGACTTTCTGACAGCCGACATGGTGCGCCGCCAGATTTGGCTGATTGTGCTCATGGTATTGTTCACCATCATCTATGTGGCTTCCAGATACCAGTGCCAGCAGGATCTGATTGCCATCGATAAACTGGAGAAAGAACTGCTGCATGCCAAATACAAGGCCTTGTCGAGTTCAAGTACCCTGACAGAGAAATGCCGTGAGAGTCATGTGCTGGAGGCATTGAAGCAGAACAGAGATACGCTGCTGCATATTTCCGACCAGCCACCTTATATTATTAATGTACCAGAATAAAGAAACGAGATGAGTAAGTTCAATAGCGATAAAGTCATGCCGCGCTACTTCGTCATAGCAGTAGTACTCACGCTGATTGGTTTTGCCGTAGTGGGCAAAGCCATGTACATCATGACTGCCAAAAAGGATTATTGGACTCAGGTGGCCTCGCGACTGAAGCGCGATAGCGTCACCGTAAAGCCTAATCGTGGAAATATTCTGAGTTGCGACGGTCAGCTGATGGCCAGCAGTATCCCAGAGTATAAGGTATATATGGATTTCCAGGCTGGTGCCGAGGATTCTACTGGTGTACACAAGCGCGACTCGATCTGGGCAGCCGAGATTGACACCATCTGCTATGGACTGAACCAGATTTTCCCACAGAAGTCGGCTGCCGAATTCAAGGCACATCTGTTGGAAGGTAAGCGTAAAGTGATGAAGAACGGTACCGTAGGTGCCCGTCACTGGGCTATCTGGCCTCGCCGTATTGATTACAATACTTTCTGCGAGGTACACGAACTGCCCATCTTCAGAGAGAAACTGTATAAAGGCGGTTTCCACTGGGAGACCTTCAACTCACGCCGTAAGCCATTCGGCACCTTGGCCCAGCGTACCATCGGTGAGATGTACGGTGCTAAAGATAGCGCCAAGAATGGTCTGGAGCTCTCGTTAGACACCTTACTCCGTGGTAAGAATGGTTTGATGCATCGTCGTAAGATTCTGAGCAAGTACCTCGACATCCCTGTACTGTCGCCCGAGGATGGTGTAGATGTAGTAACCACCATCGATGTAGGTATGCAGGATTTGGCCGAGCGTGCCTTGGTAGATGAACTGAAGGAGATTAACGGCGAAATGGGCGTAGCCATCCTGATGGAGGTAAAGACCGGCGACGTAAAAGCCATTGTAAATATGACCCGTGGATTGGACGGTAACTATTACGAGATGGTGAACAATGCCATCAGCTACCGTTGTGAACCAGGTTCAGTATTCAAGGTAGCCTCGTTCCTTGTTGCCCTCGACGATGGTGTGATCGACACCACAATGACTATCCCAACAGGCTGTGGTGTGATGGAGATGCACGGTCGTCCCATGAAGGATCACAACTGGCGTCGTGGCGGCTATGGCACCATCAATGTAGCACGCGCCCTCGAGGTAAGCTCGAACATCGGCGTAAGCTACCTGATCGACAAGTACTACGGTCATAACCCCAAGAAATACGTAGAGGGTCTATATAGAATAGGTATACACGAGGACCTGAAGTTGCCATTGGTGGGTTATCATACCCCTATGATCCGTATGCCGGATACCAAGACTACCGACAGATCCAAGTACTGGAGTAAGACCACCCTACCCTGGATGAGTATTGGTTACGAAACTCAGATAGCACCAATCAACACCGTGGCTTTCTATAATGCGATAGCCAACAACGGCAAGATGATGCAGCCACGCTTTGTTAAGCAACTGATGAAGAACGGCGAGGTGATTCGCGAGTTCGAGCCAGTAGTGCTGAAAGAGCGCATTGCCAAACCACAGACCATCAAAACCATGCAGACCATTCTGGAACACGTGGTTAGTCAGGGTCTGGGTAAGAAGGCCGGCTCTAAATCATTCAAGGTGGCAGGTAAGACAGGTACAGCCCAGGTGGCCGACCAGTTTGGTAGTTACCACTCAGGTGTTACCCGTTACTGGTTGAGTTTCGCAGGTTTCTTCCCTGCCGACAACCCACGTTACACCTGTATCGTCTGCCTCAAGAAGTCGGGCCTGCCCGCATCTGGTGGTGGTATGAGTGGTGTGGTATTCCACCATATTGCCGAAGGTGTGATGGCACAGAGTCTGAAGCGTAACGTAGATGATGCCCGCGATTCTCGCTCATCGTTTACACCTGCAGTTAAGAAGGGCGATAGCCAGGCTGCCAACTACGTATTGGCCAGTCTTAAGACCAAGGCTTCGGCTCCTAGCAGCGCCAACTATCGCGAAGGCAGCAAGCATACCGTACCCGATGTAACAGGCATGGGTGCCAAAGATGCCGTTTATCTGTTAGAGAGCCGTCGTGTTAAGGCACGCATCAAAGGAAGAGGAAAAGTTAAATCACAAAGTATCCACGCCGGAACCGCAGTTAAGCAAGGAATGGTGTGCGAACTCATTTTAGATTAATATATATAATAAGGTATAAGCATATGAAGTTAAATGAACTGCTCAAGAATGTAGAAGTACTCAACACGCAGGGCGATGTTGATGTAGAGATTACGGGTGTGAACATCGATTCACGTCGCATTGAAGCTGGTCATCTGTTCGTCGCCATCCCAGGCACCGTAACCGATGGACACAAGTTCATTCCAAAAGCCATTGAGTTAGGAGCAACTGCTGTATTGTGTGAGAAATTTCCAGAGGAGCAGGATCCTAAAGTAACATTTGTTCAGGTAGCATCTACCGAGAGCTGTGTAGGCGAGGTTGCCACCCAGTTCTATGGCGACCCATCGCGTAAACTCAAACTGGTAGGTGTAACAGGTACCAACGGTAAGACCACCATCGCCACCTTATTATATAATATGTTCCGCAAGTTCGGACATAAGTGCGGTCTGCTGTCAACTGTATGCAACTACATCGAGGACGAGGCTATCCCAGCCGATCATACTACTCCCGACCCCATCGAGCTGAACCGCTTGCTGGCTCAGATGGTTGATGCCGGTTGTGAGTATGCTTTCATGGAGTGCTCGAGTCACGCCATCGCTCAGAAGCGTATCGGCGGACTGAAGTTTGCAGGTGGTTTGTTCACCAACCTGACACGCGACCACCTGGACTATCACAAGACCTTTGAGAACTACCGTGATGCCAAGAAGGCTTTCTTCGACGGTTTGGAGAAAGACGCCTTTGCCATTACCAATGCCGACGACAAGAATGGCATGGTGATGGTGCAGAACTGCAAGGCCAACGTAAAGACCTACTCTACCCGCACCATGGCCGATTTCAAGGCAAAGATCATCGAGTGCCACTTCGAGGGTATGTATCTCGACATCAACGGCAAGGAGGTTGGTGTGCAGTTTATCGGTAAGTTCAACGTCAGCAACCTGCTGGCCGTTTATGGCGCTGCTGTTATGTTAGGCAAGAAGCCCGAGGATATCCTGCTCATTATGAGTACGTTGAAGAGTGTGAACGGAAGATTGGAGCCAATCCACTCACCCGAAGGCTATACAGCCATTGTTGACTATGCCCACACCCCTGATGCCCTGGAGAATGTGCTCAATGCCATCCACGAGGTACTGAACGGCAAGGGTAAGGTCATCACCGTATGCGGTGCTGGCGGTAATCGCGATAAAGGTAAGCGCCCCATCATGGCACAGGAGGCCGTTAAACAGAGCGATAAGGTGATTATCACCTCTGATAACCCACGCTTTGAGGAGCCACAGGATATCATCAACGATATGCTGGCAGGTCTCGACCAGAAGCAGATGAAGAAGGTTGTGAGCATTGTTGATCGCCGCGAGGCTATCCGCACCGCCTGCATGCTGGCCGAGAAGGGCGACGTTATTCTGATTGCCGGCAAGGGCCATGAAGACTATCAGGAAATTAAAGGTGTAAAGCACCACTTCGACGATAAGGAAGTTGTAAAGGAAATTTTTAACTCTTAATATTATCAACAATGTTATACTATCTGTTCAGATTCCTCGACCAGTACGATATACCTGGATCACACATGTGGGCGTACATTTCGTTCCGCTCACTGCTCACGCTCATCCTCTCGCTGATAATCTCAGCATGGTTTGGTGAGAAGTTTATTAAATGGATGAAGCGCCGCAGCATTTTTGAGACCGAGCGCGATCCAAGTATCGACCCATTCGGAGTCGAGAAGAAGGGTGTGCCTACCATGGGTGGCATCATCATCATCGTAAGCATCCTCATCCCTGTGTTGCTCTTCGGCCGTATCCGCAACACCTATCTTATCCTGATGGTTATTACCACCGTATGGTTAGGTTTCCTGGGATTCCTCGACGACTATATCAAGATTTTCAAGCGCAACAAGGATGGCTTGAAGGGTAAGTATAAGATTGTTGGTCAGGTAAGTATCGGCTTCATCGTTGGTCTTACACTCTGGCTCAGTCCCGATGTAGTGGTTCGTGAGAATGTGAATGTCCGTCAACAGAACCAGGAGATTGTGGTAAAGCATAAGAAGGAGGCTGTAAAATCGTTACAGACCACCATCCCATTCATAAAGAATCACAACCTGAACTACTCTAACGTGATGTCGTTCTGCGGCAAGTACAAGGTAGCTGCCGGTTGGATTATCTTCGTCTTCATCACCATCTTTGCCGTAACAGCCGTATCAAACGGTGCCAACCTCAACGATGGTATGGATGGTATGTGTGCAGGTAACTCAGCTATCGTAGGTGTGGCGTTAGGCATACTGGCCTATGTGTCATCGCACATCGGCTATGCCTCATACTTCGACATCATGTATATCCCTCACTCTGAGGAGTTGGTTGTATTCCTCTGCGCATTCATCGGAGCCATGATTGGTTTCCTGTGGTACAATGCCTATCCCGCTCAGGTATTCATGGGCGATACCGGTTCGCTTACCATCGGTGGTATCATCGGTGTAGCCGCCATCATTATCCACAAGGAGTTGCTGCTGCCTATCCTGTGCGGTATCTTCTTCGTCGAGAGTCTGAGTGTGATTATCCAGACCCAGTGGTTCAAGTTCATGAAGCGTAAGGGGCAGCGTGTGCGCGTGTTCCGTGCAACACCTATCCACGACAATTTCCGTAAGCTCGACACACAGCTCGATGCTACAAGTAAATATATTCTGAAGAGTTGGCCTCATCGTCCGTTCCACGAGTCGAAGATCACTATCCGATTCTGGATTACATCAGTTATTCTGGCCGCACTCACCATCATCACATTAAAGATGCGTTAAACAAGTATATGAAAAGGATTGTTATATTAGGAGCAGGAGAAAGTGGCGCAGGAGCTGCTGTTCTCGCAAAGAAAGAAGGTTTCGATGTGTTTGTATCAGACATGTCGAAGATTGCCGACAAGTACAAGAAACAGTTGGACGACCACCAGATTGAGTGGGAAGAGGGTCAGCACACAGAAGAGAAGATTCTGAATGCCGACGAAATCATCAAGAGTCCAGGCATCCCCGATACCGCTCCCATGATTCAGAAGATCATTGCCAAAGGTATCCATAT
Source organism: Prevotella sp. RM4 (assembly GCF_000701965.1). NCBI lineage: Bacteria > Pseudomonadati > Bacteroidota > Bacteroidia > Bacteroidales > Prevotellaceae > Prevotella > Prevotella sp. RM4. The sequence continues at coordinate 238,122 of NZ_JNKG01000009.1, read as the reverse complement.
CATCAGCGAGATTGAGTTTGCTGGTCGCTATACCGATTCAAAGATGATCTGTATCACAGGTTCTAACGGTAAAACCACCACTACCTCGCTCATCTATCATATCTTTAAGGAGGCTGGTTACGATGCCGGTTTGGCTGGTAATATAGGTAACTCGCTGGCTCTGCAGGTGGCCGAGGATCCACACGAATACTACATCATCGAGCTCAGCTCATTCCAGCTCGACAATATGTACGATTTCCGTGCCGACATCGCTATTCTGCTGAATATCACACCCGACCATCTGGATCGTTACAACTTCGAGATGCAGAACTATGTAGATGCCAAGATGCGTATCATCCAGAACCAGACAGATAAGGATGCCTTCATCTACTGGGCCGACGATCCCATCATTAAGCGCGAATTAGAGAAGTACGATATCCACTCTATCCAGTACCCGTTCTCTGAGCTGAAGGAGAAGGGCGTGATTGGTTACATCGAGGAGGGCAAGTATAAGATTGAGAAGCCCGAGCCATTCAATATGGAGCAGGAGAGTCTGAGTCTAACAGGTAAGCACAACATCTACAACTCGCTGGCTGCAGGTATTGCTGCCGACATTGCTGGTATCAAGAAGGAAGAGATTCGCAAGAGTCTAAGCGACTTCCCTGGTGTTGAGCACCGTTTGGAAAAGGTTTGCACCGTTCGTGGCGTGCAGTATATCAACGACTCAAAGGCCACCAACGTAGATGCCTGCTGGTATGCCCTCGAGGCCATGAAGACCAAGGTTATCCTCATTATTGGTGGTAAGGATAAGGGCAACGATTACGAGCCCATCAAGCCACTCGTTAAGGAGAAGTGCTCTGGTATTGTGTACCTGGGTGCCGACAACCAGAAGCTGCACGACAACTTCGACAACTTAGGCATTCCCGTACGCGACACCCACTCTATGAAGGAGTGTATGGAGGCCTGCTACAAGATGGCCAAACCAGGCGAAACCGTACTGTTAAGCCCCTGCTGTGCTTCGTTCGACCTCTTCAAGAACATGGAGGATCGCGGCGAGCAGTTTAAGACAATAGCAAGAAGTCTGTAAAGAATGAACAAGAAAATAGGCAACATCTTTAAAGGAGACAAGGTCATCTGGATGGTATTTTTCTTCCTCTGTATGATCAGTATTGTCGAGGTATTCTCTGCCTCGAGTAACCTGACGTATAAGAGCCAGAACTATATGGGTCCTATCGTGTTCCACACCGTCACCATCATATTGGGTGCAGTGGTAGCGGTAGTTACCCTTAACATTCCGTGCCGTTACTTCAAGCTGATGACGCCTTTCTTACTCATCATCACCGTAGTACTGCTACTATGGGTACTGGCTGCTGGAGAACGAACCGGCGATGCCAGCCGATGGATTAATATCTTCGGCTTAACGTTCCAGCCGTCCGAGATTGCCAAAGGCACCATTGTGCTGGCCACAGCCCAGATTCTGAGTGCCATGCAACGCGAGAACGGAGCCGATAAAAAGGCCTTCAAGTACATCCTGTGCATCGTGACTCCCATCGCCTTCCTGATTATGGTCGAGAACCTATCGACGGCAGCCCTGCTGTGCTCGGTAGTATATCTCATGATGATCATCGGCCGTGTACCCGCCCTGCAACTGATAAAACTGGCAGGTGTAGTGATTGGTTTGGCTTTGGTAGGCTTACTGCTCATTATGGCCGTAGGTAACGATACCAATGTGGCCGTAGATAAAGCCCAGACCGAACAAGTGGTTACTGCCCCCAAGGAGAAGAGTAAAATCGAGAAGCTGCTGCACCGTGCCGATACCTGGAAATCACGTATCAAGAAATTCTCGAACAAAGAGGAGATTACTCCCGACCAGTACGACCTCGACAAGGATGCACAGGTGGCACACGCTAACATTGCCATCGTATCGAGTAACATCATCGGTAAAGGTCCTGGTCAGTCGGTAGAGCGCGACTTCCTGTCGCAGGCCTTCTCCGACTTTATCTTCGCTATTGTCATCGAGGAGTTAGGTATTGTAGGCGCCACAGCAGTAGTATTCCTTTACATTGTGCTGCTATACCGCACCGCCCGTATTGCCAGTCGCTGCGAGAACAATTTCCCCGCCTTCCTGGCCATGGGTCTGGCCTTGCTGTTAGTCATCCAGGCCTCGTTCAATATGCTGGTAGCCGTAGGTATCGCCCCTGTTACCGGACAGCCGCTCCCACTCATCAGTAAAGGTGGTACATCTACCATCATTAACTGTGCCTACATCGGTGTTATATTAAGTGTTAGCCGTTCTGCGAAAAAAAGGGAGTTAAAAATAGCAGAATAAGAAATTAAATTTGTAATTTTGCACGCAATAATCAAATATGATATGGAAGAACTGAGAGTCATCATTAGCGGAGGAGGCACTGGAGGACATATTTTCCCAGCCGTCTCGATAGCAAATGCCGTGAAGGCACTGCGCCCCGACGCCAAAATTCTGTTTGTTGGCGCCCTTGGACGAATGGAGATGCAACGCGTGCCAGCTGCAGGTTACGAAATCAAAGGTTTGCCAATCTGCGGTTTCGACAGAAAGAATTTACTCAAGAACTTTAAGGTTCTGTACAAGATATGGAAGAGCCAGCGTATGGCCAAGCAGATTATCAAGGATTTTAAGCCTCAGGTAGCTGTAGGTGTTGGCGGTTATGCCAGCGGTCCTACCCTTAACAAGGCAGCCGCCATGGGTATCCCCTGCTTGATTCAGGAGCAGAACTCATACGCAGGTGTTACCAACAAACTGTTGGCAAAGAAAGCCGCCAAGATTTGTGTGGCTTACGAGGGAATGGAGCGTTTCTTCCCTGCCGACAAGATTATCCTTACAGGAAATCCCGTACGTCAGGCTCTGCTCGACACAAAGATTTCGCGTGAGGATGCCATCAAGACCTTTGGTCTCGATCCTGCCAAGAAAACCATTCTGCTGGTAGGTGGTAGCCTTGGCGCCCGCACCGTCAACGAGAGCGTGCTGCAGCACCTCGACCTGGTAAAGGCTGCCGATGCCCAGTTTATCTGGCAAACCGGTAAGTACTACAGCGCCGAGATTGCCGAGCGTTTGAAGGGACAGGATATCCCCAACCTGGTGGTAACCGACTTTATCACCGATATGGGCGCTGCTTACAAGGCCGCCAATCTGGTTATCAGTCGTGCCGGCGCCAGCAGTATCTCTGAGTTCTGTCTTATTGGCAAGCCCGTTATCCTGGTACCAAGTCCTAATGTGGCCGAGGATCACCAGACCAAGAACGCTCTGGCTCTGGCCAACCGCGATGCCGCCATCTACGTGAAGGATGCCGACGCACCAGCCACCCTGTTGGAGCTGGCCATCAAGACGGTTGCCGATGCCCAGAAGCTGCAGTCGCTGAGCGAGAATGTTCTGAAGCTCGCCCTGCCCGACTCTGCCGACATCATTGCCAAGGAGGTTATCAAGTTGGCAGGAAAGTAAGAAGTGAAAAGCGAAGAGTGAAAAAGAGATTATGGAATTAAACGATATAAAAGCAGTATATTTTGTAGGCGCCGGTGGCATTGGAATGAGTGCCATCGCCCGTTACTTTATTAAGAAAGGCCTGGTGGTAGCTGGTTACGACAAGACCCCATCCGACCTGACCAAGCACCTCGAGAACGAGGGTATGCTTATCCATTACCATGAAAGTGTCGACGAGATTCCTCACGTGTGCAAGAAGAAAGAGTCGTGTCTGGTTATCTATACCCCAGCCATCCCTGCCGATCATCAGGAGCTCAAGTACTTTCGCGAGAACGGTTTCGAGATTCAGAAGCGTGCTCAGGTACTGGGCACCCTTACCAAGAGTCACAAAGGTCTCTGCGTAGCAGGTACCCATGGCAAGACCACCACTTCTACCATGTGTGCACACATCATGCACCAGAGTCAGCTCGACTGTAATGCCTTCTTGGGTGGTATCTCCAAGAACTACGGCACCAACTATATCCTGTCGGATTCAGACTACGTAGTTATCGAGGCCGATGAGTTCGACCGCTCTTTCCACTGGCTGCGCCCTTGGATGAGCGTTATCACCTCTACCGATCCCGACCATCTGGACATCTATGGTACCAAAGAGGCCTACCTTGAGAGTTTCCGTCATTACACCGAGCTCATCCAGCCAGGCGGTGCCCTGATTATCCATCGCGATCTGGAGATGAAGCAGAACGTACAGGAAGGTGTTCGTATCTACGACTATAGTCTGAACGAGGGCGACTTCCACGCTGAGAATATCCGCATTGATAACGGCGAGATTACATTCGATTTCATTTCGCCCATCGAGAGCGTTAAGAACGTACAGTTAGGTCAGCCCGTGCCCATCAACATCGAGAACGGCATTGCCGCTATGGCTATGGCACAGCTGAATGGTTGTACAGCCAACGAACTGAAGTACGGCATGCAGACCTATGGTGGTGTGGATCGTCGTTTCGACTTCAAGATCAAGACCGATAAGTTAGTGTTCCTAAGCGATTACGCCCATCATCCAAAAGAGATCTATCAGAGTGCCAAGAGTATCCGCGAGCTGTATAAGAACAAGCATATCACAGCTATTTTCCAGCCCCACCTATACACCCGCACCCGCGATTTCTACAAGGATTTCGCCGATGCTCTGAGTCAGCTCGACGAGGTGATACTCACTGAGATATACCCCGCCCGCGAATTACCTATCGAAGGCGTTACCTCGCAGCTCATCTACGACAACCTGAAGCCAGGTGTGCAGAAGAAGATGATACAGAAGGCCGATGTACTCGACTACATCAAGGACCACGATTTCGAGGTACTCATCGTGCTGGGCGCTGGCGACCTGGATAACCAGGTTCCCCAGATGGTCAAGGTTTTAAATAGTAAATAGTATAATTGTAAAATACAAATGACTTTCAACTGGAAACATATCCTCTTGGTAGCCTGCAACGCAGCCGTTGGCATCTACTTGATACTGGCCGTCACCGCTTTCAACAGCCCCGACGAAGCCATGGCCAAAGCCTGCACCGAGGTTAACATCGACATCGAACAGGAGTCGATGGAGGGTTTCCTGAATCCAGCCGAAGTCAAGAAGCTGCTCACACAGCATCAGTTATACCCGCTCTCGCAGCCCATGAACACCATCTCGCCACGCAAGATGGAGGAGACCCTGCTTAAGAGTCCGTTTGTTGAGAAGGCAGAGTGCTATAAAACACTGAACGGACATGTGTGCATCAGCATCAAACAGCGCATACCTGTTATCCGCATCATGGCCGAGAATGGCGAGAACTACTATCTCGACCATCATGGCAACATCATGCCCGAGGCAGGTTATGCCACCGATATTCTGGTAGCCACAGGCCGCATCAGCAAGAAGTACGCCCAGAAAGCCCTGTCGAAGGTGGCCAACCAGATTGTAGGCGATAGTTTCTGGCGCAACCAGGCTGTACAGCTCAACATTCTGCCCAACGGCACCATCGAGATGGTACCCCGTGTAGGCGAGCATGTAGTATTTCTGGGATCGCCCACAAATATCGACAGCAAGCTCGAACGTCTGCGTAAGTTCTACATCTACGGTCTTAACAAGGCCGGTTGGAACAAGTACAACTATATCAATGTAGAGTTCAGCAACCAAATTATATGTAAAAAAGTGAATAGTGATTAATAATATGGCAGCAAAGGATTTTATTGTAGCAATTGAACTCGGTTCATCCAAAGTAACCGGAATCGCGGGACAGAAGAATCTCGACGGCAGCATCAACGTACTGGCTGTTGTCAAGGAGAACTCTTCGTCGTTTATCCGCAAAGGTGTGGTTTATAACATCGACAAGACCGCACAATGCCTTACCAGTATTATCAAGAAACTGGAGAATCAGCTCAAGACTCAGATCACACAGGTGTATGTCGGCGTTGGCGGTCAGTCAATCCGCAGCGTCAAGAACGTAGTAACCAAGGATCTTCCAGGCGAAACCATCATCACACAGGATATGGTAATCGAACTGATGGATGCTAACCGTAACATGACCTACCAAGACCAGGAAATTCTCGATGCTGCCGTACAGGAATACAAGGTGGGCACCCAGTTCCAGCTGGACCCCGTAGGCATCCAGGCCACCCATCTCGAAGGTCACTTCCTGAACATTCTGGAGCGCAAGGCCTTCTACCGCAATCTAAACAAGTGCTTCGAGACAGCCGGCATCAACGTAGCCGAGATGTACCTCGCACCTTTGGCACTGGCCGATAGCGTGCTTACCGAGGTTGAGAAACGCTCTGGCTGCGCCCTTGTCGACCTCGGATCGGATACCACTACCGTATCTGTTTATTCAAAGAATATCCTGCGCCATCTGGCTGTCATCCCTCTGGGCAGCAATAATATCACCAAGGATATCGCCACACTCCAGATGGAAGAGAGCGATGCCGAGAAGATGAAACTGAAGTACGGTTCGGCCTATACCGACAATAACGAGATCGACAACGAGCTCAAGTACTCTATCGATCCCGACCGTCAGGTTGAGAGCCGTAAGTTCATCGAGATTGTAGAGGGTCGCTTAGAGGAGATTATCGAAAACGTATGGTACCAGATACCATCTGAATATTACGACAAACTGTTAGGCGGTATCATCCTGACAGGTGGTGGTTCGAACATGAAGAACATCGAGAAAGCCTTCTTCAACCACACTCACGTAGACAAAATCCGCATCGCCAAGTTTGTATCGCAAACTGTGCAGACCAACAACGAGGACATCAAGGCCCACAACGGCACGATGAACACCGTATTAGGTCTGCTGGCCAAGGGCGACATCAACTGCGCTGGCGATGCATTCGATCCTAACGGCGACCTGTTTGCCAGTCTGAGACCTCAGACACCACATCTCACTAACGACCAGCGCCCAGCCCGTCAGACTACCGATCTGCCAGCAGGTGTTATCCGTACCGAGGCCGAGAAGCAGAAGGCCGAAGAGGAGCGCCGCCGCCAGCAGGAGGAGGAAGAGCGCGCACGCCTTGAAGAGGAGCGCCGCCAGCAAGAGGAAGAGGCCCGCATCCGCAAGGAGAACAGCACCTGGAACAAGTTCAAGAAAGGACTCCTGAACTTTGGAAAGAAGATTGTTGAAGAAGAAGATTAAAAAAGAAGAAGAATTATGGAGAATAATATGAATATAGACATCCTGGACTTCGGAGCACCGGAGAAGGAGCACAGCATTATCAAAGTGATTGGTGTTGGCGGTGGTGGTGGCAATGCTGTTAACCACATGTATCGCGAAGGCATTCACGATGTTACATTCGTGCTTTGCAACACCGATAACCAGGCACTTAACGATTCGCCCGTACCCGTACATCTCCAGTTGGGTAAGGAGGGTCTTGGTGCAGGAAACAAGCCTGAGAAGGCTCGTCAGGCTGCCGAAGAGAGTATCGACGACATCCGCACCATGCTGAACGACGGCACCCGCATGGCATTCATCACCGCAGGTATGGGTGGTGGTACCGGTACTGGTGCAGCCCCTGTTATCGCCCGCGTTTCTAAGGAGTTAGGTATCCTTACCGTAGGTATCGTTACTATCCCCTTCCGCTTTGAGGGCGACCGCAAGATCGACCAGGCTCTCGACGGTGTCGAGGAGATGTCGAAGCATGTCGACGCCCTGCTGGTTATCAACAACGAGCGCCTGCGTGAGATTTATCCAGAGCTGTCGGTTCTCGACGCCTTTGGTAAGGCCGACGACACACTGAGCGTTGCCGCCAAGTCAATCGCCGAGATTATCACTGTTCACGGACTCATCAACCTCGACTTCAACGATGTAAAGACCGTACTGAAGGATGGTGGTGTAGCTATCATGAGTACTGGTTATGGCGAGGGCGAAGGTCGTGTAAAGAAGGCTATCGAGGATGCCCTCAACTCACCGCTGCTTAACGATAACGACATCTTCAACTCTAAGAAGATTCTACTCTCTATCTCGTTTGCAGGTTCAAAGGATGGTCAGTCATCACTCATGATGGAGGAGATGAACGATGTTAACGACTTCATGGCTAAGTTCGGCAACGACTTTGAGATTAAGTGGGGATTGGCAACCGACCTTGAGCTGGGTAAGAAGGTTAAGGTAACTATCCTGGCCACCGGTTTCGGCATCGAGAATGTAGATGGTATGAACGGCCACCTGAAGAAGCACTCTCAGGAGGATATCAACCGTATTGCTGCCGAGCAGGAGAAAGCTGCCGAGCGTCAGGACCGTCGTAACCGCTACTATGGCGGTGAGGGTGCCACCAAGCGCTACAAGCGCCGTCCTAACATCTACCTGTTCCGTCCTGAGGATCTGGATAACGACGATGTGATCTCTGCTGTTGAGCAGACACCTACATACAAGCGTACCCGCGAGATTCTGGATAGCATCAACTCGCAGGCCAGCAACGTAGATGAGATTGTGAACATCGACGAGCCCAACCAGGAGCCACAGGAACCTATTCAGGGCACTATTAAGTTTATGTAAATCAGCTGCCTTACTGATATAAGGCTTGCAATACCTCTATCGACTTCATCTCTGGGAAATCCGGCAGATGGAGTCGATAATATTTTAGTGATACCTCCAGTAAGCGGTTGCGCTCCTGGTGTGACATGCGGAACAGATGCATGGTGGGAAAGTCCATACGCATCATCAGCTGTACTTTCTGTGCCTCTTCGGGATGCAGAAAGTCGCGATGCACAGGCGGCATTGGCATAAACACACTCTCACGCAAGTCAAAATAATCGCCATCCTTGTAATCGTCAAGATTCGGATAGAAGCCTAAAAAGCGTGTCAGCCTCAACAAAAACACCAAGTGGAAGTTAGCAAAACTCGACTGCTGACCGTCCAGCCATACAATACTATTCTCCAGATACTCGTACAGCAACTCGTTACGCTGTTCCGATCGCAACGCATAATACAGGAATTCGGCTACGAATAGCGAGATGGCCAACTTGTCGGGCTCGAACGGTATCGATGCAAAGGGGGCAGCCAACCGTACATCATGCAGTTTCTGCAGCTGCTGTCTTGGACGTATATCGGTTTCTATTTCCAAAATAGTCAATGGCTGGAAAAACTGCTTCTTTACCTTACCCTTGGGTGTTTTGGGTATGCTCACAATAAACGCCTGCCTACCAAACACTTTGGTAAACATATCTACTATCAGTCGGGTTTCGCCGTATTTGATAGCATGCAGCACAATAGCCTGAGTTTTCGTCAACATACGGTGCAAAGGTACGAAAATTATTCGTAAAATGTTATTTTTTACTAAAAAAATTTGGTAGAACCGAAAAATAGTAGTACCTTTGCACCCGCATTTTGCGCGATGGTCCCTTCGTCTATCGGTTAGGACGAGAGATTTTCATTCTCTAAAGAGGAGTTCGACTCTCCTAGGGACTACAAAATTTAAATCTGTCATCTGCACAGCCATGTGCTACCAGCCTTCAAGGATGGGATAAGGTGGCGGAGGGTTCGTAAGAACCCGCCCAGGGCAGCCTTAACGACGTAAGACCCATAAGCTTTATATTAACAATTTAAATTTCATTCAAAAAACATGGCAAATCACAAGTCATCAGTGAAGAGAATCCGTCAGGAGAAGAAAAGAGCACTTCACAATCACTACTACGCAAAGACAATGCGTAACGCAGTTCGCAAGCTCCGTGCTACAACAAACAAGGAAGAGGCTGTAGCTCTGTTCCCAAAGGTACAGAAGATGCTGGACAAGCTGGCTAAGACCAACGTAATACACAAGAACAAGGCCGCAAACCTGAAGTCAAGCCTTGCACTGCACGTTAACAAGCTGGGATAATATTTACCCAACAATAAGTACAAGCCGTAGCCCCAAGAGGGTTGCGGCTTTCTTTTTTCAGTTTTTTAGCAGATAAACTACGTTTATCTGAACTTTTTTTTGTACCTTTGCAACCAAAATGGTAAATTTCGAGAATCGAAAAATTGAAGAATTAAAATAATGACAGAAGAACAACTGAACCAAGAACAAAACTACTCCGCGAGTAACATTCAGGTACTCGAGGGTTTGGAAGCTGTACGTAAGCGTCCTGCTATGTACATTGGCGACATCAGTGAGAAGGGTCTCCACCATCTGGTAAACGAAACCGTTGATAACTCTATCGACGAGGCCATGGCTGGCTACTGTACCCACATCGAGGTAACCATCAACGAGGATAACTCAATCACCGTTCAGGACAACGGTCGTGGTATCCCAGTAGATGAGCACGAGAAGATGCACAAGAGCGCCCTCGAGGTGGTTATGACAGTACTCCACGCTGGTGGTAAGTTCGATAAGGGCTCATACAAGGTATCAGGTGGTCTGCATGGTGTAGGTGTAAGCTGTGTAAACGCGCTCTCTACCCACATGATGTCGCAGGTATTCCGTAACGGTCACATCTACCAGCAGGAGTACGAGAAGGGTAAGCCCCTCTACGACGTTAAGATTGTAGGCGACACCGATAAGACCGGTACCCGCCAGCAGTTCTGGCCCGACGGCAGCATTTTCACTACTACCGAATACAAGTACGACATCATCGCTAAGCGTATGCGCGAGCTGGCTTATCTTAATGCCGGTATCACCATCACACTTACCGACCTGCGTCCTGATGAGGAGGGCAATCTCCGTCAGCCCGAGGTATTCCATGCCAAGGAGGGACTCAAGGAGTTCGTTCGCTACGTCGATCGTCACCGCACCTCAATCATCGGCGATCCTATCTGCCTGAAGACTGAGAAGGATGGTGTACCCATCGAGGTAGCCCTGCTGTACAACAGCGATTATTCAGAGAATATCCACTCTTACGTTAACAATATCAACACCATCGAGGGTGGTACCCACCTTACTGGTTTCCGCATCGCCCTGGCCCGTACTCTTAAGAAGTATGCCGACGAGGACGATCAGCTGCGCAAGCAGATTGAGAAGGCCAAGATCGAGGTAGCCCAGGACGACTTCCGCGAGGGTCTTACCGCCATCATCTCTGTTAAGGTTGCCGAGCCTCAGTTCGAGGGTCAGACCAAGACCAAGCTGGGTAACAGCGAGGTGAACGGTGCCGTACAGAAGGCTGTAGGCGAGGCGATGACCAACTACCTGGAGGAGAACCCCAAAGAGGCTCATACCATCTGCGAGAAGGTTATTCTGGCCGCTACAGCACGTATTGCAGCCCGCAAGGCCCGCGAGAGTGTACAGCGTAAGAATCCTATGACTGGTGGTGGTCTGCCTGGTAAGCTGGCCGACTGCTCAAACAAGGATCCTAAGGAGTGTGAGATCTTCCTCGTCGAGGGTGACTCGGCCGGTGGATCTGCTAAGCAGGGTCGCGACCGTCACTTCCAGGCCATCCTGCCTCTGCGTGGTAAGATCCTGAATGTAGAAAAGGTACAGTGGCACCGTGTGTTCGAGGCCGAATCGGTTATGAACATCATCCAGAGTATCGGTGTACGCTTCGGCGTTGACGGCGAGGACTCTAAGGATGCCAATATCGATAAGCTGCGTTACGATAAGATTATCATCATGACCGACGCCGACGTCGATGGTTCTCACATCGACACACTGATCATGACACTCTTCTATCGCTTCATGCCACAGGTTATCCAGGGCGGTCACCTTTACATCGCCACCCCACCACTCTACAAGTGTACTTATAAGAAGACCTCTGAGTACTGCTACACCGAGCAGCAGCGCCAGGCATTCATCGATAAGTATGTAGCTGGTAACGGCGACGACAAGGGCTTGCACACCCAGCGTTACAAAGGTCTTGGTGAGATGAACCCAGAGCAGCTTTGGGAGACTACCATGAACCCAGAGAACCGCTTGCTCAAGCAGGTTACCATCGAGAACGCTGCCGAGGCCGACGAGATCTTCTCAATGCTGATGGGCGACGATGTAGAACCACGCCGCGAGTTCATCGAGAAGAACGCCACCTACGCCAATATCGACGCATAATAAATGCAAACTAATTGCAAACTCCGGTAGCATCAGGCTATCGGAGTTTTTTATACCTTTGCCACCGATAAACAATAATCACAATAATGAAAAAGATTGCATTAGTAACATTGATGGCAATTGAGGCCATAGACGTTTCGGCCCAGAAGTGGGTGGGAGTGCCAGAGAATAGGTTTGCGGTAACGGTGAAGATTGATTCGGCCATTGCCAGCGAACCGCAAAAGATGTATATGTACTCGATGATTGAACGCGAGATGCAACTGCACGACTCTATCAGTTTCGACTCGTTGCATCGCGAAGGCACCATGCATGGCTTTGTGCCTTACGAGTATAACGTTAACCTGCTGCTGCAGCGTCGTGGTCCACAGTGCGTGCCCATCGTAGTAAAGGGTGGCGACAGCTTAACGATTCATATCGGCGATGAAGACGACGGCTTTCGTTTGCGCTATATCGATAAGGTGCAGGGCTCACCATCAACACTCGAAATGGTGCATTATCAATGTAGGTACGATAGTCTTCGTCAGGTATATCTCAATCAGAATAACATGTCGCAGCTCTATAACCTTTCCGACGCCCAGTGTGATTCTATCCGCGCCATAGCCAAACAGGAGAAAGATAAGCTTGAACGCTATATCCTAGATTATGCCTGTACTGGTAAAAGTCCGTATAGTGTGATTGAGGCTGCAGGTGATGTATTCTACTCTTTCCGCAGGAATCCAACGCTTTATCCTTATACCGAGAAGGAGGTTGACGATATGATGAACTCGCTGTTAGTGCGATTCCCTGATTATCCACCTATGAAAGCCTTTGTAAACGATAGCACGATGGGGACATATATGTCGGCACAGAGTTTTGAGATATGGGCTGGTATGCAATTACGAACGTATAGTGAGCGATTCCAGAAAGAAGATAAAGTAAAAGTAAGGCCTTTGAAGGTAGGCGACTACATGAACTTGCGCCTTTATAACGGAGCGAAGCCTAACGTTAATGAATTTCGTGGGAAATACGTTTTGGTAGATTTCTGGGCATCGTGGTGCCAGCCTTGCATGGCTCAGATGCCCAATATCCGCTATGCTGCACAGGAGTTTAGCGATGACTTGGCTGTGTGTCTGATAGGTATAGACGAGAATCGCAAACAGTGGTGGAGCACCGTAAAGGAGAAAGATCTGCGCAACAAAGATGCCACCCAAACCGATCGCCCCTACAAGATTTACAATTATTATGCCTACGATGATAAGAAGAGAGTAATGTATCCCGAGTATCAAGCTCTCGATATCCAAACCATTCCCCATAACTATCTGGTTGACCGTTCTGGTCGTATCATCGCTAAGAATATCAGCATCACGTTAGCTATCGATAAACTTAAAATATTATTAGAAAAAGAGAAACAACAATGAAAAAGATATCACTCGTAATTCTTGCCGTATTCATTGGCCTGTCTGCCTTTGCACAAACGCCAACAACTCTTCGTGCTGATGCCATACGCTTGGCATCGCGTGGGTATTTTAACAAAAGTCTGGATTGTCTGCGACAGATAGCAGTTGATAGTCTTAACGCAGAGGATATGCACCTTTACTACAACAATTTTGCTCAGCTTGGCCAGAACGATTCCTTGGCCTATTGGGCTGATGAGATGTTGAAGAGCAATCCTTACGATGCACAGTTGATTGTAGATTATACGCCTCGACTGAACAACGGTTGGCAGGGTGATATGGGACGTAAGACTTTCCCAATGAAGGTTATCGACATCTGCAAGAAGTACGTTGAGCGCGATTCAACTCATATTCTGATTAACCGTCAACTGGCCGAGGCCTATTATAACATAGGTAATTACGACCTTGCCTTGCAGGAATTTAAGAAACTTGAGGCTGTTGGCGATACCTGTTTTGGTACGCTCTATACCTTAGGCTTAACTTATCAGCGTATGGGCGATAACTCTACTGCCTATGATTATCTGTATCGTGCCTATGATAAGAACGACCATCATCCCTATTGTCTGTTTATGTTGGGCATTGTCAGCAACAGAGTAGGCCTTGGTGCTGAGGCTTTGTCGTATCTCGATGAGGCTAAAAAACTATTAATGCCCGATCGTCAGACCCTATTCCGTTTGCATAAGGAACTGGCCGATGCCTTTAAACTAAAGTCAGAACCTGATTTCCGTTTGGAGGAACTGCAGGAATGTATGCGTTATGCTGAGGAGAAAGATGTAAACGAGTTAACGTTCCTGATGGGACAATGTTACTTCCAGCTAAAGCAACGCGACAAGGCCAAAGACTGTTTCAACCGATTCCTGGAGGCTACCGAGAACAAAGAGTACAACGATAAGATAAAGGGAATGCGTTCCGATGCCCAGCGCACCCTTCGCATGATGATGTGGTAATATGGTTTTTATCTGCATAGATTCCCAGCTTGGGAACGGTTTGTTCCCACGTTGGGGATGAATCGTTCCCACGTTGAGAACAAAATGTTCCACCGAAGGGAATACCCCCTAAGGAATCGGCCGAACACCTTGAAGACATAATTCGAATAACTCATAGACATAACCAGAACAAAATACCCGACTTTTTAGGTTTTTCACAAGAGTTTTTCAAAAAAACTCTCATCCCTCCCTTAGATTTCCTGAAACCCGCATAAACAGGGGATTTTAAAAAATTCAACTTTCCCTAATCCCTCCCTTCATCCCTCCCTAATCTCTCACTAAATCTCTCATACTTCACTATTCGATAATCTATAAAAGTGAGGGGTGAAGGGAGAGATCAGGGAGGGATTAGGGAGGGATAAAAATTATCTCTCACGTCCCGAAACACTTGTGTTTATACGGGTTTTGAAAGATTTTATGAGAGATGAGGGATTTTTTATTTCTTTTTACGTGAGCGGGGGTTAGTTTTATTTTTCTTTTTGTGGTTTTGATGAAATAGTTCGTAGGGGATGGCAGTTTTGGGAATCTGCTTGATGATACGCCCATTTTTATCAGTTACCCAAAAACGTGTCAACCCTGGCGATAATAACTTGTTGTTGCCTTCAATGTCAGCGGCCTCAAATAACAACAACTCTTCCGCTTTCTCTGGGGTTACTAATCGTATTCTTTTTGATGCAGGAAAAGAAAAAGTGTGTCCATCGCCTTTCTCGATGCTGGTGCAATCGAAAATAAACTGTCGTGTACTATCTTGGGCATGAAGTATCAGCCCAGGCAAACCGCATAATTTCCAAGGGCCATCGTTATATGCCAAATCAAGTGTATACCATGCAGTCCAGGTTCGACCGCGAAATGTGGTCTGAGCTTTGTGGCAAGGATATCCACAAACAATAGAATCGCCCTCGACCAACTGCCAATCAAACAGATGGTTGATAGAATCCTGAGTGGTTATCCAATACGGCCAATGCATGGCTGTGACAAGCCCTTTGTTAGGCATATTCTTGTAAACCTCTTCATTCTTAATCTTTGTTCCTGGATAGGGAGCTTTGCCTACGGGATTAAAATTATACCACTCTGATACCTTACTATAATAACGCGAAGTATTTGTGCCAATATCAAGCTGAGCGATGTCTCTTGACAGCGAATCATCTTCGGCATAGTTCAGATAATGCACCTCATAGGTAACCGACAGTTTGGTAACGTCTGACTGAGCATCAACACCAGCCACACGTGCAATCAACATCAATAATAATAGAAGTATCATTTTCATCCTGAATTTGATTTTGGTTTATCGGCGGCAAAGGTATATAAAAACTCCGATAGTCTGATGCTACCGGAGTTTGCAAATAGTTTGCATTTGGTGTTTAGAGGGTGCGGATCACCTCGTCCCAGTCTTTTGCGCTGGCTTTTTTGCCAAATGTCTTTTCGTACAGACGACTGCGAACGGTTGAGATGGCAGCCTTGCTACGGAGGGTGAGCGTAGCAATGCGAACAGGTTCGAAACCTGCTTTGAGTAGCATACTGACGTGCAACTCGTGAGTAGATGGGTGACACAGATGCATCAATCGGCCAGTGAAACCATCATATACCTCATCGATGGCCTCCGACAGATTTATCCAATCCTCATCTGTTGGGTGCTCACTATCAGGCAGCGTTGTCAGGCGTTGCCATATCTCTGTACTCTCTATCGTTTGTTCAGCTCGTTTTATCTCTTCAACGTCGGTCTTAGCATAGTTCTTTTTCAACTGTTGCAGGTGCTGGATACGCATCTCCATCAGTTCCTGGCGGCGGCGATGACGCTGGATATAGGTAGCAAAGAGCACTACGATAATCACCACCACAGCAATACCTATTATAATAATAGACTGCTTAAAGTTGTTGTCGGCTTTCAGCTGTACGTTTTCTTCGGCCTGTTTCTGATTGTTGTAGAAAGCGTCGGCCTGGGCGATGGCCTCGTTGTTGGCAATAAAGTTCAGCTCATCGTTCAAATCCTTGTAACGTGTGAAATGATCCTCGGCCTCGGCAGCTTTTCCTTGTTTAATGGCTATATGAGCCAGAATCTCATGCACATCACGCTTACTTACCGAGTTGCCCTCTTCCATCACTCGCTGGCCAAAATAGAGCGCAGAATCAATCCTGCCAGTGTGGTAATATACGCTTGCTAACAAGGCATCAACCTTATGACGCCCGCCTTGCATATGTTTATCCTTCAGGGGCAGAGCCAAGCCCTTGGCTGCACTATACCGCCCGCTTTCGCAGTAATAGGTAGCCATGTCGAGCCTCAGCTCGTCCTGCTCGTTAATCAGTCCTGCTTTTGTAGCCAACACGTAGGCATCGTACAGGTTCGACAGCATTCCTCGTGGCACACGCTGCATCTTGAACGACTGACTGATATAGCGCATAGCCTGTATCATGTTAAGTGTGTCGCCCTGATTTTCGGCATAGTGCAGAATGTAATTAGCATAGCGATTGGCCACATCGGGCATATTCTGGCGCAGCAGCAGTTTCACCATCCTTTCGTATAAATCGATATGCTGAGGCGTGATTTCGGTTGGCAACAGCTCTTCGGCCTTATGATAATAGGCGATGGCCTTAGGACCATCGCTGCAGTTGGCTGCTACCGAACCAGCTATGATATAACTGCGTATCAGTTTTTTCTTATCGCCTACCTCCTCGTAATAATCCACTATTTCGTCAGCAGCCTTAAAGTTGCGTTCGGGCGACAGCTCGTTGTTCATCTCAAGAGTCAACAGCATATAATAATGCTTCACATAGTCGGCACAATTATCCGCCTGCCCCTTAAGCTGGGCCAGTTCCTTTCGAGCTAAGTCACGATTATGTCGATGATCAATCTTGTCGAGCTCGTGGTAATAATACTTGTTGCCGCTATAATGGCAACCCGATAAGAGCGTGATGGCAAACATTACCATCAATCCTTGAAAACATATCTTTTTCACTGTTCTTTAATTTGTATTTGGGATGGTAAGGATGAAGCGACAGCCAGAGTGGTAGGTAGTGTCGAGAACTACATCGCCGCCTAGGTTCTGGGCGTGGCGCTTGGCAAGCGGCAGGCCCAAGCCGAGACCTTCGGAGAGGTCATCGACCTTGGTAAAGAACTTAAAGAGGTGTTCAACTTCGGCCTCAGGGATGCCGTTACCCTGATCCTGAACCGCAAAGCTAACCATAGCCTCATCGGCCGATACCTGCAACTCAACATGCTTTCCGTCGGAATACTTGGCGGCATTGTACATCAGCTCCAACAACGCATGCATAAAATAGGTGCGGTTGGTAAGCACACTGAAATCGTCGGCCAGTTGCGACTGGATGCTGATACTAACACCAGGATAGCGCTGGCGCACCACATCTGCAGCCTGATGGGCCTCTCGTACACACAGCAGCGTGTCGGTTTTATCGCAATTCATCTCCTCGTTCAATCCAGAATCAGAGCTGTCGAACAGCATCTGCACCATGCGGTTAAGCTGGGTGGCATTATGGTTCATGGTATCGGTAACATTCTTCAGATCGTCGTCCGACAGGTTACCGCTACCAGCATCGCTGAGCACCTGAGCAAAGCCCATAATGATATTCAGCGGCGTGCGTATCTGGTGGGTAACGTTCTGTATAAAAGTGGTCTTCTGGCGGTCGGCCTCCTGAGCCATACGGGTGGCCTGTAGCAGTTCCTCGTTGCGCTGGCGGGTCTGGTCGCTCACAAAGCGCACACTCTTCATGTGGTAGTTAAGCGATTCCAGCATCTGTGCAAAGCTGTTCTGCAAACGGCCTATCACATCGATACGTGTGGTGCGAGGGATAGTAACATCCATATTACCAGCTGTAATGCTCTGGGTTTTATACAGCAGCTCGTGCAGCGGACGGATGGTATGAGCCATAGCGCGATGACTCAACAGAATAATCACCAGCAAGCCGAGTACCAGCAGCGATACCACGATATAAATCAGTCGATGGTAACCTTCCATCACATCGCTATCAGGACACACAATAGCCAGGCTCCACTTGGTGCCAGGCACAGGCTGGTAGCACACTATACAATCGGCCCCATCCATGTTTACCATCATATTACCCCTTTTTCCGCTGGTCATCTCGTGTCCCAGCACTATCTGGTCGGCCTGTTTGCGGGTATCGGCGCCCGTAAAGATGGTTTGTTTAAACAGCAGCGTAGAATCGGGATGCACATAGTAGCGGCCATTCTCGCCTATCAGCATGAAATAAGAATGGGGATAGGGTTTCATAGCTGACATTTCGTGCGAGAGTCGCAACAGCGAGAGGTCGGTAGAAATCACACCCACAAACGCGCTATCGGCATTATAAAGCGGTTTGCAATACGATGCCAACATGCCAACGAGGGTGAGCTCCAACGAGTCAACCTCATCGTAATATGCCACCCAGCAGGCATCGCGCAACTGGTGGGGCGTTTTATACCATACCTTATTAAAATAGTCGTAGGGCTCTTCGATAACCGTGGTTACCGAGTCGGCCTTACGCACCGAGTAAGCCGAGAAATAACGTCCGTACTTGGGGAACATATCAGGCTGGGCACTGATAGAGCAGCCGTCGATATGGGGATTGAGACTCACGATACGATTGGCGAAATACAACAGCGAGTCGGGTGTAAACACCTGCTCTACCTGCCACAGGTTGGCATTGGTAGCCGTCTCGATAGTCAGGAAATGCCGGTTAAGCTGCTGCATGGTGGCATTCAGTACGCTGCTGGCATGCCCGATGGCCTCGTTACGAATCATTTTTCGCGACTGGGTGAACAGCACGCCCAGCGAGATGACAAAGATGGGGGCAGCCAGAATCAGGAGTGCCACGCTGAGTTTGGTTGAGAACGACTTACGGATATTAATCATGATCGGCCTCCTTTCTCATTTCATCATCCGACATCGATATCAGATTCTTCAGCAGCTCGGTGATGGCCTTACCCTTCTTCTGTACATCGCTCACCAACTGGGCTGTATCACGATCCGACTGACTGCAAAGCTGCTGCACATCCTGTTCGATGGCAACGGCAGGTTCCATCATCTGGTTGGTCATGTTATGTAGGAACGAGGTTTTCATACGGTCGGCCTTCTTAGCCTGATCGTAAGCCTTTCGCAATCCCTCGCAGCGCTGATACAGGGTATTCTTCAGACTCTCCAGCTCATCTATCTGGGTGGCCAGCGAGCGTTGCATCAGCTGGAAGTTGTCCTGCAAACGTCCCACCTCATCAATATGCTTGCTATCAGGGATGGGTTCGCTAAAGTTACCTGCGGCAATATGCTGCGCCTGGGATGTAAGCATGAGCAGAGGCTTCAAGCGGCTCTTGATAACCGCATGACTCAACAGGAACGTCAACAGCAGGCCTATAATACTGATAACCAGCACATAGTACTGCAAGTTGTTGTAATCGCCAAAGATATCACGCTCAGGATAGATGATACCTGCGCTCCAACCCAGATGGCCGATGGCGCGGCCACGCACACTGCTACGACTGAAGGGCTTGAAGTACACATAGAAATCGGTGCCCCACAAACAGAATGTGCGATAATCGGTCTGGCCGGCAATCATTGCCTGCACAGCCTCGCCAAGTTCAGCGTTGGCATTAGCCTTAGATATCTCGATGGCCGACTGCTGCATGAGCTGCTCAGCATCGGGATGCACAATAAAGTTGCCCATGCTGTCGAGTAGCACACAGAACGAGTTCTCGGATGGTTTGGTCTGAGCCACAATGCGCGAGAGCAAACCTATCGAAACATCGGTACTGACGTAACCCGCAAGCTGCCCTGCAGTATTATACAACGGCACACTGAAACTGATAAGCGGCTCCTTACCCTCCTGGACAGGTTTTACGGTCCACTTCGACTCTTTTATTGTAGTGTCGCCAAGGGCGATGGTGCAATCGGCCACGTAAGGGTTACTGTCTATGAGTTTGCGGCGATAGAGTTCCAATGCCTCAGGATTGTTGATATGGGGTGGCAGACTGTAATACACATTACCCGCCGTTTGCTCAACACTCAGCAGAATGTTATCAATATTCTGCACAGTGGCATCCAGCGTCTGGGTAACGCGGGCCATGGTTTCTTCCTTTACCTTTTTTCGCGAGTAAAGCAGCATGACTACCAACGAGGCTATGAGCAGAACGGCCATAGCCGAGACAGCCATCAGACTGATTTTGACTGATAGGCGGCCTTTGATAAAGTTAGTTAGTTTAGTCATACTTACCTACGTTTTTGTTTACTTGTACTCCTTAGCCTTCCGTTTGCCTTGCAGCACCGCCAGGGCGTTCAGGGCCAGGGCTTCCATCTCGTCTTCGCCTGGGAAACAGCGGATGGGTGCCAGAAAGCCCACTCGCTCACGGATACGACTCACGATATATTCACTCCTGGCAAGGCCACCTGTTAGCAGGATGGCATCTATCTGACCACAGAGCACAGCACTCTCGGAGGCGATGTTCTTGGCCACATGATATATCATCGCATCCAGGATTAGTTTGGCGTGCTGGTCGCCATAATCCTCGATGCGGCGCAACACCTCGCGCACATCGTTGGTACCCAGATGGGCATTCAGTCCAGCCTTGCCGGCAATGCGCTTCAACAGTTGCTTCTCGTTATATTTTCCACTAAAACAGAGTCGGATGAGATCCGATGCTGGCAGCGAACCGGCACGTTCGGGCGAGAACGGGCCCTCGCCATCCAGAGCGTTGTTGGCATCAACGGCACGGCCCTTTTCGTGGGCTGCGATAGAGATGCCGCCACCCATGTGGCAGATAATCAGATTCAAGTCTTCATACTCCTTACCTATCTCCGATGCATACCTGCGAGCTATGGCGCGCTGGTTAAGGGCATGCCAGATGCAGATACGGTTCATCAGCGGCGAACCTGAGATACGGGCATAGTCGTTCAACTCATCCACCACACCAGGATCGGCTATAAACGAGCGGCAATGAGGGATGGTAGCAGCTATCTCGTGGGCTATCAGGCAGCCTAAGTTACAGGCGTGGTTATGCAGGGCAATACCGCTGTGGGTATCCTGTATCATCAAGTCGTTAATCTCGTAAACACCACCTTCGAGCGGTTTCACCAGTCCACCTCGGCCTATCACAGCATCAAACTCCACGGGTATATCGGCCTGGCGCAACTCGTCGAGCACCAGCTGCTTACGAAAGTCCTGCTGTTCAATCACATCGTCGAAATGGGCCAGCTCGTCGGCACTATGGGCAATGGTGCGGACCAGCAGAGGCGATTCGTCGTCGAAAACGGCAATCTTCGTAGATGTTGAACCTGGGTTTATAACTAATATCTTCATTAAATTGCAGCTAAAGCCAAAGAGTAGTACTTTGAATCGGGGCTGTCGGCACGCGATGGCAGCACGCAGCAGCACTGGGTGCCCTGCAGCACACCAGCCGTCTTGGCATAACCAAACAGGGTGATGGTTTTGTAGAACACATTACCAGCTACGATATCGGGGAATATCAAGGCATCGGCCTGTCCGTCAATCACGCTGTGGATACCCTTTTCGCGCAGACTAACGGAGTCGAGCGATGTCTTGAGGTCGAGTGGACCATCGATGATGCAACGTCCGAACTTACCCGTCTGAGCCTCGGCTATAATCTCTAAGTAATCCACGGTATATGGGAATGTTTTGGCACTCACTTTCTCGGCACAGTGAATGAGCGAGATACGCGGCTCTTCGATACCCAAGGCGTGGCACACATAGTTTACATAGTGTATCTGCTGGCGGCGCTGGGCCTCGGTGGGTACAGGTATCACGGCTGCATCGGTAAAAAACAACAGCTTCTCGTACTTAGGTATCTCGGCCATCGCCACATGGGTTAACACATGGCCTGGGCGCAGTATGCCGTTCTCCTTATCCAGGATAGCCTTCAGCAGCACATCGGTATTCACAAGGCCCTTCATCAGGATATCGGCCTCGCCATTCTTACACAGGGCCACAGCACGGCGCGCGCACTCCTCCTTGTCGTCGCCATCCACGTAGATAGGCTCGATAAAACCCATCTCCTTACCCTTCTCAACTGCGTATCGGGTGCTGGCATCGTTGGCACAAACCACAGCCACGCGCTTCTTGTCGCCACGCTGCTGCAGAAAGACTATCATATCATTTAAAGTTCGTATCGACTGCATAGGTTTATTATTTTTATCGGTTTAATGGCGCAAATATACAAATATTTTTGTATCTTTGCAAGCAGAAACCGATAAAAACAAAAAAAAGATGAAGAATTACCTGCTTTTACTAACTATGACGTGCCTAACTGCTACGGCACAGCAGCAGGCTCCAATGGTATTGGAGTACAACAAACCAGCTACGTTTTTCGAAGAATCGCTACCTATTGGTAACGGTAAGATGGGTGCCCTGATTTATGGCGGCACCGACGACAACGTGATTTATCTGAACGACATTACGCTGTGGACAGGTAAACCTGTGGATCGCAACCTGGATGCCGATGCCCACAAGTGGATACCTGAGATTCGCAAGGCGCTTTTTAACGAGAACTATGCGCTGGCCGACTCGCTGCAGCTGCACGTGCAGGGTCCTAACTCGCAGCACTACCAGCCACTGGGCACACTGCATATCAAGGACTTAGGTCTGGGCGAGATTAAGCACTACCGCCGCACGCTGGATATCGACTCGGCGATTGTTCGCGACAGTTACGAACGCGACGGCCGCCGCATCACCCGCGAGTATTTTGCCTCTAATCCTGATAAGCTGATAGCTATCCGTCTGCGTGGCGACATCAACTGCCAGATAGCTCTTACAGCCCAGGTGCCCCACCAGGTAAAGAGCGGCTTAGGACAGCTTACTATGACGGGCCACGCCACAGGCGATGCACAGGAGAGTACACACTTCTGCACCATCCTGAGCGTAAAGACTGATGGCGAGATGGCTGCCAGCGACTCGTCGCTCACCATCACCAAGGCCAAGGAGGCTATCATCTACATTGTAAACGAAACCAGCTTTAACGGGTTCGATAAGCACCCTGTACGCGAGGGCGCCAACTACCTGGAGGCTGTAACCAACGACCTGTGGCACACACAGAACATGACGTTCGACGAGTTCTATGCCCGCCACCTGGCCGATTATAAGACTATCTACGACCGCGTAAAAATCTGTCTGAACAAGGGCGGTCGCAATCCTAAGGACCTGCCAGGTGCCAAGGATCGCCGTATGACCGACGAGATGCTGCTGGATTATACCAATGGCAACGACCAGACACCTTATCTGGAGGAGCTTTACTTCCAGTTCGGCCGCTATCTGCTTATCTCAGCCTCGCGCACCAAGAACGTGCCTGCCAACCTGCAGGGTTTGTGGGCACCCCAGTTGTGGTCGCCCTGGCGTGGCAACTATACGGTAAACATCAATTTGGAGGAGAACTACTGGCCTGCCTTTGTGGCTAACATGGCCGAGATGGCTGAGCCACTTGACGGTTTTATTGCCGGACTGGCTGCCAACGGTAAGTTCACCGCCAAGAACTACTATAACATCCACGAGGGCTGGTGCTCGAGTCACAACAGCGACATCTGGGCGATGACCAACCCTGTGGGCGAGAAGAACGAGAGTCCTGAGTGGAGTAACTGGAACCTAGGTGGTGCCTGGCTGGTAAACACCCTGTGGGAGCGCTACCAGTTTACACAGGACAAGGCTTACCTGAAGAACATTGCCTATCCGCTGATGAAGGGTGCTGCCCAGTTCTGCTTGCGTTGGCTCATCGACAACCCCAAGCAGCCAGGCGAGCTGATTACTGCCCCCAGCACATCGCCCGAAAACGAGTATAAGACCGATAAGGGCTATCACGGCACTACCTGCTACGGTGGTACAGCCGATCTGGCCATTATCCGCGAACTGTTTATCAACACCATTGCTGCAGGCAAGGTGCTTGGACTGAAGAATAAGGAGATGGAGCAGACCCTGGCTAAGCTGCACCCCTACACTATCGGCCACATGGGCGACCTGAACGAGTGGTACTACGACTGGGACGACTGGGATTTCCAGCATCGCCATCAGAGCCACCTCATCGGTCTCTACCCAGGCAATCATCTCACTGATGCCACCCTGCAGAAGGCAGCCGAGCGTTCGCTGGAGATTAAGGGCGACAAGACCACCGGTTGGAGCACAGGCTGGCGTATTAACCTGTGGGCCCGTCTGCACAACGCCAAGCAGGCTTATCACATCTATCAGAAGCTGCTTACACCTATTGCCCCACGCGGTGTGCGTAAGGAGGATTGGAAGGCCTGGCACAATGGCGGCGGTACCTACCCCAACCTGTTTGATGCGCATCCACCTTTCCAGATTGATGGTAACTTTGGCGGCACAGCCGGTGTGTGCGAGATGCTGATGCAAAGTTCAATAGTTAATGGTCAATGTTCAATCGAGTTACTGCCAGCATGCCCAGAGCAGTGGCAAGATGGCGCCATTAGCGGATTGTGCGCTCGTGGTGGCTACGAGGTAAGCTTCGAGTGGAAGGATGGCAAGGTGCGCGGTTGCAGCATCAAAGCCAAGAAAGCAGGAACACTTACGCTTATATATAACGGTCAGCAGAAGAAGGTAAAACTGAAGGCTGGCGAGACACAAAACATTAAAACATGGTAAAAGCTAAAAAGCAAATACTGATACAGGACACTGAGTTTAAAAAGGCAAAAAACTGGGAAGGATCGGTTTGTCTCGACGACGACCTGCTGTTGTCCGACCAGATTAACAAGGCCCCTATGCCCAGCGAGCCCAGAAAGATGAACTTCATTCTGATTGGTCTTTGCACCAAAGGAAAGATTAGCTACCGCATGGACACCGAAGAACTGGTGGTACATGCCGGTGAGATGCTTGTGGCTAGCGAACGCCACGTTATCGATGGTTACAAGTGCTCTGATGATATGGAGGGCTTGTGCATCATGATGAGTGTGGATTTCTTCCACGAGATCATCAAGAGCGTACACGATGTAAGCTCGCTGTTTGTGTTTGCCCGCATGCAGCCTGTGATGAAGCTCGAGGCCGACGAGATTGCAACGTTCACAGAATACTTCCAGTTTATCAAACAAAAAATCAGCGACAACCACAACCATTTCCGTAAGGACCTGATTCGCACGCTCATGCTGGCCATGTTCTACGATGTGGGTAATGTGATTTACAGGGTGAAGAATTTCGACGAGTCGCTGCTACGTTCCGAGAAGGTGTTTACACAATTCCTGAAGATGGTTGAGGAGAACTGCAAACGCGAACGCCGCGTCAGTTGGTATGCCCAGCAGCTCAACATCACCCCCAAATACCTTTCTACAGCCGTTAAGCGCATCAGCGGTCGCACAGCCGTAGAATGGATCGAGAGTTATGTAACCATGGAATTGCGCGTGCTTCTGAAAAACAGCACCAAATCCATCAAGGAGATAACCGAAGAGTTGAACTTCCCCAATCAGAGTTTCCTGGGTAAGTACTTTAAGGAACACGTAGGCATGACGCCCTCGGCCTATCGCAAATCATAGGTAGCCCTGCTCCTTCAGCTCGCTCACGGTATCAAGCAGCTCCTGATACCAAGCCTCGCCAAAGCGACGGATCAACGGATCGCGCAGGAACTGATACAGATACAGATGCACCTGAATGCCCTTGGCAATGGCCATCTTACAAACGCTCCAGCGGTTGTAGTTCAAGCCCGTCAAGCCGCCGCCAAGCTGCTTTTCGCGGATAGGATACAAAGCACAGCTAATAGGCTTGCAGAAGTGGGTACGCCCTGCTCTGTAAGCCTTTTCTAATGCACACAGGCAACAGTTCTTAATGGGCAGGTGGGTGTTCCAATCCTCAATGTCGCCGTAATAGGTAAACACACAATCCTTTCCCCCTACAATACTGGTTACCAGGTCGCCCTCCTGATCGGTATAGGCCACGCCCTGCTTGTCGATAACAGCCTGTGCCGATGCCGAGAGGTCGTCCCACACGTCATCCACGCATGCTTCGATGGCAGCTATTTCGTCCATCGTTACAGGGGCGCCTGCATCGCCTTCAACACAGCACTCGCCCTTGCAAACGCTCAGGTCGCAACAAAACTTCTCCGTCAGTATCTCCGACGAGAGCAACACATCACCTACTTGTATAATTGGGGGAATTGTATTCAATTGATAATTGATAATTGATAATTGATAATTTTGATTACCATTGTATGGGAGCCTGGCCGTTTTGTTCGAGATAGGCATTACAGCGCGAGAATTGGTGCTGACCGAACCAGCCGCCACGATTAGCACTCAGTGGCGATGGGTGTACGCTCTCAAGCACCAGGTTGTTCTGCTTGTCAATCATATACGCCTTCGAGCGGGCATAGCCGCCCCACAGCATATACACCAGGTGCTGGCGGTTTTGTGCCAATGCCTGTATAGCGGCATCGGTAAACTTCTGCCACCCCAGCTGCGAGTGACTGTTGGCCTGATGAGCGCGAACGGTAAGCGATGCATTAAGCAGCAGCACGCCCTGCTCGGCCCAACGGGTAAGATTGCCCGATGTGGGGATAGGCGTACCAAGGTCGGCCTGAATCTCCTTGAAGATATTCTGCAGCGAGGGCGGAAACTGGATACCGTCCTGAACCGAGAAACTCAGTCCGTGTGCCTGTCCTGGCTCGTGATAGGGGTCCTGACCGATAATCACTACCTTTACCTGGTCGAACGGACACAGGTTAAAGGCATTAAATATCAGTTTGCCTGGGGGATAGCACGTAGAAGTTTGATACTCCTTTCGCACAGCCTCAGCAAGCTGCGTAAAGTAAGGCTTTTCAAACTCGCCACTAAGGTGTCCCTTCCAAGATTCCTCTATCTGTACTGCCATATTCTTTTAAAATTTGGCACGGATTACGCAGATTAACACAGATTATTTTTTCGTTATCAAAAATCCGTGAAATCCGTGTAATCCGTGCCTAAAACATTAATCACAAATCAGGTTCTCACCAGTCATGTCGGCAGGCTGCTCCAGACCCATGATGTGCAGGATTGAAGGAGCCACGTCGGCCAGACGTCCGTCCTTAACTGTAGCCGAGTTGTTGTTGGTTACATAGATGAAAGGAACGGGGTTCAGTGAGTGAGCGGTATTTGGAGTACCATCGGCGTTGATAGCGTTGTCGGCATTACCGTGGTCGGCAATGATGATAGCCTCGTAGTCGTTGGCCTTAGCAGCCTCGATCACATCCTTCACGCAGTTGTCAACAGCCCAAACAGCCTTGGCAATAGCGTTGTAGATACCTGTGTGACCTACCATGTCGCCGTTAGCAAAGTTAACTACGATAAAGTCGTACTTAGCCTCGTTGATAGCAGCCACCAGCTTGTCCTTCACCTCGAAGGCGCTCATCTCAGGCTTCAGGTCGTAGGTAGCAACCTTTGGACTTGGAACCAGGATACGATCCTCGCCCTCGTATGGCTGCTCGCGACCACCGTTGAAGAAGAATGTTACGTGAGCATACTTCTCGGTCTCGGCAGTGTGCAACTGCTTCTTGCCCTGCTTGCTCAGATACTCGCCCAGTGTATTCTCAACGTTCTCTTTGGGGAAGAGGATGTTCACACCCTTGAAGTTAGCGTCGTATGGAGTCATGCAGTAGTACTGCAGACCAGGGATGGTCTTCATGCCCTGCTCTGGCATATCCTCCTGAGTCAGCGCGATAGTCATCTCCTTGGCACGGTCGTTACGGAAGTTGATGAAAATCACTACATCACCCTCTTCGATGCAACCGTTAACAGCGGCATTGTGGATTGGCTTAACAAACTCGTCGGTAACGCCCTCGTCGTAGCTCTCCTGCATAGCAGCAACCATATCGGTGCTCTGCTTACCAGTACCCTTCACAATCAGGTCGTAACCCTCTTTTACACGCTCCCAGCGCTTATCGCGGTCCATAGCGTAGAAACGACCTACGATTGATGCGATGGCAGCGTCGTTATCGGCACAAACCTTGCTAATCTGCTCGATAAAGCCCTTACCGCTCTTGGGGTCGGTATCACGACCATCCATGAAGCAGTGCACAAAAGTCTGGTTCTTCAGACCGTAAGCCTTACCAATCTCGATGAGCTTGAACAGGTGGTCGAGCGAAGAGTGTACACCTCCGTTAGATGTCAGTCCCATCAGGTGCAGCTTCTTGTTGTTCTCCTTGGCGTAGGTGTAAGCAGCCTTAACCTGTGGATTCTCCATGATAGAGCCGTCCTTGCAGGCGCGGTTAATCTTTACCAGGTCCTGATAAACGATGCGTCCGGCACCGATGTTCAGGTGACCTACCTCTGAGTTACCCATCTGTCCGTCGGGCAAACCTACATCCTCACCAGATGCCTGGAGCTGAGAGTGAGCCGAAGTAGCTGTTAACAGATCGAGGTAAGGAGTTGGCGTGTTGAAAATCACATCACCCTTACCATGCTTACCGATTCCCCATCCATCGAGAATCATCAAAAGTGCTTTCTTTGCCATAATCTTATTACTAATTTAAACGTACGTTCTTAAAATCGCGTGCAAAGTTACGAAAAAAAACTATCATAGCCGCATTACGCATCCATGTTTATTGATAAAAAAACAAAAAACTCTGTATATCAATACGTTCGGTTCGCAAAAAACAATTATCTTTGCAACATCAAGTTAACAATTTTTCTTTTTGTACATATGAGAACAAAAGTTTTGCTGGTCGCCCTGTTTGCGGCCGTTTGCTGCACCCAGATGGCAGCACAACCATTTGCCAAAGAGACCTTTCCCGAGGGATCGTACTCGCCAGTAACCAACGTAAACCGTAACGGCTATCCACGTGTACTTAAGGATGGTAGCGTGATGTTTCGCGTAAATGCCCCCGAGGCCCAGAAGGTACAGATTGACCTTTGCGGCACCAAGTACGATATGACCCGCGACGAGCGTGGTACGTGGCGTGTAACCACCCGCCCCCAAGTGCCCGGATTCCACTATTATTTCCTGCTGATTGATGGTGTTTCGGTAGCCGATCCTGCCAGCCAATCGTTCTACGGCTGCAGCCGCTGGTCGAGTGCCATCGAAATCAAAGAGGATGGCTGTGCCGACTTCGAGGTGCAGGATGTGCCACGCGGCGAGGTGCGCACCGTTTACTACTATTCAAAGGTCGACGAGGCCTATCGCCCCTTGATGATTTACACCCCAGCCGGCTATAACGAGAGCACCCAGCAATACCCCGTGGTTTACATTCAGCATGGTGGTGGCGAGGACCATCGCGGCTGGATGGAGCAAGGCCGCACCGCTCAGATTATGGACAATCTGATAGCTGCAGGCAAGGCCGTTCCTATGATTGTGGTGAGTGCCAACAGCAACGTGCAGGCACGCAGCGGCGGCTTTGGTGGCGGCTACAGCTGGCAGGGCATGCAGAACTTCCGTAACGAACTGATTGATAACGTGATACCTTTTATTGAGAAGAACTATCGTGTAAAAGCCGACCGCAAGTATCGCGCCATGTGCGGCCTGTCGATGGGTGGCGGCCAGTCGTTCTACATCGGCCTGCGTTCGCCCCAGGTATTTGCCAACGTAGGCGTGTTCTCAACAGGCATGTTCGGTGGCATCCAAGGCGCCTCAAACTTCGACTTAGAGAAAGAAGTACCAGGCATGCTATCCGATGTGCAGGGCTTTAACAAGAATCTGGATGTGTTCTTCATCACCTGCGGCGAGCAAGACCCACGCATCAGCCACACCCGCAACATCGTAAAAAAAATGCAGGATGCCGGCATCCAGGTACGCTTTGCCGCCTACCCTGGCGACCATGAGTGGCAGCCCTGGCGCAAATCCCTCCACCAGTTCGCCCAGTATCTGTTTAAGTAATCCCTATCATCATGGCAAGTAATGCAGATTTTGTACAGTACATCGCCGACCAGTGTAGCGGTGCGGGCGAGATTGTAGCCAAGAAGAAGAAATAAAAAAGCCGCCGACGCATCTTTCTCGAGATACATCGGCGGTTACTATTTTACGCCTGTATAAGCCTTACTTTTCGTCGATTCCCTTTTGCTTTTACGGCAAAGTGGAGCCAATAACCGCCTCTGGGCGAATACTCTAACAGCAGCTCGTCAAAGTCTTCTCTCGACTGATCGCTGACATCAAGCAGGATGGTGGCATATCGGATAAGTTGCTCCATGCCAGCCACGCGGATATCGGCTGCACAGCCAGTAAGATGGTTACTGGTAGCCACACCTCCAATCACATTATTAACCGCCTCCGAACGGAATCCACTGTTGATGATAATGGGGTCGTTACCCTCTCCATATCGTCGGTTCCACTCACTTCGCAGCATCTCCAGCCTACGCCAGAGCTGCACAAAGCAATCTTGATTATTTTCCCAACTTCCGATGGCGTCACGAATCGTTACCCCATCCTCTCGGTCCTCTTTATCTACATAGCAAGCACTGCCTTGCGGGTGTTGCCATCCCCCCCCTACGCTGGGGGTACGCGTAGGGGGTACGGATTAACAATAAAAAAAGTCTCGGGTTTCGTAGGCACCGTCGCGAATCACGACGGTGCCCTGAATCGGCCCCCCGCGACCGGTGGTCATAGTGGTCAAGGTCAAAATGGTCATTTTCGATTTCGGAAACGCGGTCATTGCTCACTATATATAAATAGAATATTTATATTATAGTGGGGAAATTTGACAGTTGATTTTCGATTTTGACCAAAATGACTTTGACCATCGCGACCGCGGCAGGAAAAATCCGAGAAAACGAAAAATAATGGGCCGAATCGTTCGTGAACCACAATCAAAATATCGTACCTTTGCATCGTCAAAATAAAGATAGAACGACGCTCCCGCACGCGGAAAAAGATTCTCCCACGTGCACTAAAAAAATCTCCCACACGTGAGCGCAAATCTACATCGGAGTTTAGACATTAAACATTAAAGATTAAACATTAAAAATTATTTTACAAACTAAAAATTAAAGATTATGGCATTGAAAGTAAAAGCAAAGGAACAGTTGCAGAACATCGGCAAGTATTGCGACAGCGGTGGCATCGACGACGGCCCCAACGGAGACTAAGTTTTAGGCACGGATAACACGGCCTTTTTTAAAAAAGGACACGGTTATAGCCAATACACAAAAGCTGTGTTTCTCTAAAAGAGAGCCGCGTCATCCGTGCCAAAATTAACCCGAAGTATGAACTAAATATGCCCTGCAGATGGGGGTGTTCATCTGAAAAAAATGCAAATTGAGAAAGTATCTTTTAAAAAATGCAAATTAATTTTGTTTATTCTTTATAGGGATATACTTTTGCAAACCGAAACAACATGTGCTGAACATACTGGACTTAAAATAAATAATGAGAAAATCAAATTATGACAAGTTTCCTTCGACCAAGTTTGAGGGGAATATCTTACAGGGATGGGATGCCATCATGGCCCAGCTGAAAGGGGCTATGATGGGCAACGCAATGTGTATCGACCTATATACGGGCGTGTATGAAAACGAGATCATCGAGGCTTTTTCGGGATGGGGAAAGATTATCAATACCCGCGACCTGATGAAGCCCGAAGAGGAAATCAGGAAGATGACCGAACCGTTTATGACCGACGATGTGCTGTTTGGCTACATCACCAACCTGAAAATGGTCGATTTCTTCAGCGAAGAGAAACTGCGCGCCGCCAGCAACGAACTGGCAACAGCCACAGTGCCTACAGTAGTGATTGGTATTGGCGCCTGCCTGGTGGCCCCTGCCAACGCATTGAAGGTGTATGTGGACATGGCCCGCTGGGAGATACAGCAGCGATTCCGTAGGCACGAGGTGATGGCGCTGGGCGTTGACAACCGCGAGGATGCCGTGTCGATCCAATACAAACGCGGATTGTTTATCGACTGGCGCGTACTCGACAAGTACAAAGACAAGCTCTTTACAAGCATCGACTGGTGGTTGGACACCCATATCGCAGGCGAACCCAAGATGATTGACAGCAGTACCTTTTTTCAGGGCATCGAGAAAACCTCGAAAACGCCCTTCCGCGTGGTACCTTTCTTCGACCCAGCTCCATGGGGCGGCCAGTGGATGAAAGAGGTGTGCGACCTGGACCGCTCGAAAACCAACTTCGGCTGGTGTTTCGACTGTGTGCCCGAGGAGAACAGTCTGCTGTTCGAGGTGAACGGCGTGCGTTTCGAGCTGCCCTCGGTCGATCTGGTGCTGCTGAAGAGCCGACCATTGCTCGGTGAGCCTGTAGAGGCCCGTTTTGGCAAGGATTTTCCGATTCGTTTCGACTTTCTCGACACCATGGGCGGTGGCAATCTGAGTTTGCAGGTGCATCCCACCACCCAGTTTATCCGCGAGAATTTCGGCATGTACTATACACAGGACGAGAGCTACTATCTGCTGGATGCCGGAGAGGATGCTGTGGTGTATCTGGGACTGAAAGAAGGTATCGACAAGGATGCGATGATCGACGACCTGCGTAAGGCTCAGAAAGGCGGTTTTGTGTTCGACACCGAGAAATATGTGAATAAGATTAAGGCCAAGAAGCACGACCACTTTCTGATTCCTGGCGGAACGGTGCATTGCTCGGGTGCTGAGAGCATGGTGCTGGAAATCAGTTCGACGCCAAACATTTTCACCTTTAAGCTGTGGGACTGGCAACGACTGGGGCTGGACGGCAAACCGCGCCCCATCAACGTGGAACGTGGAAAGGATGTGATCGACTGGGGCCGCGACACGCAGTATGTATATCAACATCTGCGCAATCAGTTTGAAACCCTTGCCGAGGGCGACGGATGGCAGGAGGAGCGCACGGGACTGCATCGCAATGAGTTTATCGAAACCCGTCGCCACACCTTCAGCAAGTCCGTGCATCATACCACCAACGGCAGTGTGAATGTATTCAACCTGCTGGAAGGCGATGAGGCCATCATCGAGAGTCCCACCCAAGCCTTCGAGCCATTCGTGGTGCACTATGCCGAAACATTTATCATCCCTGCCTGCGTAGGCGAATATACCATCCGTCCTTATGGCGCCTCGGAGGGTAAGACATGCGTCACCATCAAAGCATACGTACGTTGCTAATTTTTAAAACCACTATTATATTATGTACCAACACGACAAACGAATTGTATTAACACTGGATGCAGGAGGTACCAACTTCGTATTCTCGGCCATCCAGGGGTGTAAGGAACTGGTAGTGCCCATCCGACTGGCTGCTGTGACGGATGATACCGAGGCTTGTCTGCACGTTCTGGTTGAAGGATTTTCGCAGGTGATGCAGCAGCTGCCATCAAAGCCTGTGGCCATTAGTTTTGCTTTCCCAGGGCCTGCCGACTACGAACATGGCATCATTGGCGACCTGCCCAACTTCCCCTCGTTCAGGGGCGGTGTGGCCTTAGGTCCTTTCTTGGAAGAGAAGTTTGGCATCCCCGTTTTCATCAACAACGACGGCAACCTGTTTGCCTATGGCGAAGCACTGGCTGGTTCGCTGCCTGCCATCAACAATCTGCTGGCATCGCATGGTTGCAACAAGCGCTATCGCAACCTGATTGGCATCACCTTGGGAACAGGATTCGGCGCAGGTGTCGTCATCGATGGCCGACTGCTGACAGGCGATAACGGCTGTGGCGGTGATGTGTGGATTATGCGCAACAAGAAATATCCTGAGCTGATAGCCGAAGAGAGTGTGAGCATCAGGGCCGTGCGCAGGGTTTATGCCGAATTGTCGAAGACCGACGACGCCAACCTGACACCGAAGGATATCTTTGATATCGCCGAAGGCACCACACCAGGCAACCCTTCAGCTGCCATCGCTGCTTTCAGAGAGTTAGGTGTGATGGCGGGTGCCGCTATTGCCAACGCCCTCAACATCGTTGATGGCATGGTGGTGATAGGCGGCGGTTTGGCAGGTGCAGCCAAGTATATCCTGCCGGGCGTGATGAGCGAACTGAGATCGCAGGTTGAAACCTTTGCCGGCAACACATTCCATTGTCTGCAGATGGATGTTTACAACCTGAGCGATGCCCACGAGATGGCCCGATTTCTGGAAGAGAAGGACACGCTGGTAGAGGTGCCCCTGTCGGACAAGCGTGCCAGATATTCACGCGACACGAAGATTGGTGTGATGGTATCTGAACTGGGCGCCAGCCGCGCCATCGCACTGGGTGCCTACACATTTGCTTTAGCACAACTCGACAACAACAGATAACTTTAAACATAACACAGAAAATGAAAAAATCTAGATTTATCTTAGGAATGCTGTCCTTGCTTGGATTGGCAGCCTGTTCCACAACAACAAGTACCCCACTCGACGAAACGCTGATTGACTATGTGAAGCCCAATCTGGGCACCGTTCACAGTCGTTGGTTCTTCTACACGCCCGCTGCCGAACCTTTCGGCATGGCCAAACTGGGCGCCTCGACCAATGGCACCTATGGCAACAATCAGGGATGGGAAGCCATTGGCTACGAGGATGGTCACACCTCTATCGACGGATTCCCCTGTCTGCACGAGTTTCAGGTTGGCGGCATCTCGCTCATGCCTGTTACAGGCGAGGTGAAAACGGTGCCTGGCAAGCTGGAGAAACCCGACGAAGGTTTCCGCTCGCGCTTCGACAAGGATAGCGAAACAGCTCATCCCGGCTACTATTCGGTACTGCTGAAAGACTATCAGGTAAAAACCGAACTCACAGCCACAACACGCGTGGGTTTCCAACGCTACACGTTCCCAGCATCCAGGTCGTCGCACATTCTGCTCAACATCGGTAACCGCCAGGGTGAGAGTGGCGCTGTGAAGGATGCCTATATCCATCAGATCGACGGCAACACCATCGAGGGCTATGTGGTTACAGAGCCTGAATATGTGAAGAAATATCAGGCAGGCGCCACCGTATCGATGTATTTCTATGCTGTGCTCGACAAGGCACCTGCATCGGTAGATGTGTTTTATCAGGGCGACAGCCTGAAAGCCGGTACAGAGATTAAAGGTCCTGGTGCCATCATGAGTCTGAACTATACAACCCGTCAGAACGATCAGGTAAACGTAAAAATCGGTTTGTCGTACACCTCGATTGCCAATGCCAAGCTGAATCTGGAGACAGAGGCCAAGAACCTGACATTCGACGAGGCACTGGCTGCTACAACCCAGAAGTGGCACAAGGCCCTGAACCGCATCAAGGTATCAGGCGGCACGAACGACAACAAGATCAAGTTCTACACAGGTCTTTATCACGTGCTGCTGGGCAGAGGAATTGCCAGCGATGTGAATGGCGCCTATCCCAAGAACGACGGCACCGTGGGAGTAATCCCTGCGGGTAAAGACGGGAAACCTCTCCACAATCATTACAATACCGACGCCATCTGGGGCGCCTACTGGAACCTGACACCGCTATGGGCCATGGCTTATCCTGAGTATTATAACGAGTGGGTGAACAGTCAGCTGCTGGTTTACAAGGATGCCGGCTGGCTGGGTGATGGCATTGCCAACAGCAAGTACGTGTCGGGTGTAGGCACCAATATGGTGAGCATCGCTATTGCAGGCGCCTATAACAGCGGCATTCGCGATTTTGATATAGCCACTGCCTACGAGGCTGCGCTGAAGAACGAGCTCTGCTCTGACAACCGTATCGAGGGTGCAGGAAAGATGGATGTGGGCCAGTTTGTAGAGAAGGGTTATGTACCCTTCGACGACAGCATCTTCTATGGCACACATCGTGGCGGATCTCAATTCTCGGTTTCTCATACCGTAGAGTATAGTTTCAGCGCCTATGCGGTAGCACAGCTGGCCAAAGCCTTGGGCAAGGAGGCCGACTACAAGCAGCTGATGGCCCTCTCGAACGGTTGGACCAAGCTGTTCGACGACGATCTGAAGATGATTCGTCCGCGCGTGGCCAACGGCGATTTTATCGATCATTTCAACCCACTGGAGTCGTGGCGCGGTTTCCAGGAGGGTAACGCCTTCCAATACACTTTCTTTGTGCCACAGAATCCTGAGGCATTGGTGGCCCGCATGGGTCAGGAAGAGTTTAATCACCGCCTCGACTCGGTCTTCACCGAAGCCCGAAAAACCATCTTTGGTGGCGGCAAGGTGGTGAATGCCTTCTCGGGTGTGGCCAGTCCGTATAATCATGGCAACCAGCCAAGTCTGCACATTCCCTGGCTGTTCAACTTCTCAGGCAAGCCTTATCTCACCCAGAAGTGGACCCGCCTGATTTGCGAGGAGTTCTATGGCACAACTGGCGAGCATGGTTATGGCTACGGTCAGGACGAAGACCAGGGCCAGCTGGGTGCCTGGTTTGTGATGGCAGCGATGGGCTTGTTTGATGTGCAGGGCGGTGCCTGCGAGCATCCTACCTATCAGCTGGGCAGTCCGCTGTTCGACAGAATCGAGATTCAGTTGAGCGACAAATACGCATCGGGCAAGACGTTCGTTATCGAAACAGAAGGTAATGGCGCTGGTGCCAGCTATATCCAGTCGGCCGAACTGAACGGCAAAACCTGGAACAAGTGCTGGCTGTTCCGCGATGAGCTCTTCAAGGGTGGTGTACTCAAGCTCAAAATGGGCACTCAGCCCAATAACAACTGGGGACTGGAAGCACCCGTTCATTGTCCGCAGTAATCAGCAGTACACCAACTTCCAACAACTATCATCATGAAACAAAAACCGATTTTTTCTGCCCTCCCGATACTGTTCGGGTTCTTTATCATGGGCTTCTGCGATATCGTAGGCATCTCGTCCGACTATGTACAGCGCAGTTTCGGATGGTCGCCAGTAATGACAGGCTTCGTGCCTTCGCTGGTATTTATCTGGTTCCTGTTCCTCAGCATCCCTGTGGGCAATCAGATGAACAGATGGGGCCGCAAAAACACCGTTCTGCTGAGTATGGGTATCACCGTGGTGGGCATGCTCCTGCCGCTGGTGACCTATAACAGCACAACCTGCATGCTTGCCTATGCCCTGCTGGGCATTGGCAACGCCATTCTGCAAGTATCGCTGAATCCGCTGTTGAATAATGTGATAACCGATGATAAACTCCTGACCAGCAGTCTTACTGCCGGTCAGGTTATCAAGGCAATATCCTCACTGGTAGGTCCGGAAATCGTACTGCTGGCAGTAAACTATGGCGGCGAGGATAAGTGGTACTACTGTTTCCCGCTATTGGGTTTCACCACCCTACTGTCGGCGGTTTGGCTGATGCTCACCCCTATCAAGCGCGAACCAGCTGTTGCCGAGAGCCAGGTATCCCTTTCTTCTTCGTTCGCATTACTGAAGAATCAAACGATACTTCAGCTGTTTCTGGGCATTTTCTTTATCGTGGGTGTTGATGTGGGCACCAATTACATCAGTTCCAAACTGATGGCCATGCGGTTCGGATGGGATGAGGACGCAGTAAAGTTTGCACCTCAGGTTTATTTCTTCTGTCGAACCATAGGCGCCTTGATAGGTGTGTTTGCGCTGTCGCGCGTGGCAAGCATCAAGTATTTCAGAGTCAATATCCTGTGTTGCATCGCTGCGCTGCTGGTGATGCTGACAGTAGAGCACGATATGGTTAACCTGGCATGCATCGGGGCCGTGGGCTTTTTTGCCTCGTCGGTATTCTCTATCATCTATTCGAAGGCCATCCAGGCTCAACCCGACAAAGCCAATCAGATTTCAGGACTGATGATAACTGCCGTTGCAGGCGGCGGTGTGGTCACCCCTGTGATTGGTTTCGCCATTGGCGCCATAGGCATCATCGGCGGCATCCTTATAACGCTGTGCTGCGTGCTTTATCTCACCTATTGTGCTTTTGGTCACGCAGGTAGCTGCATGGGCCACGGACCATTCTAAGGATGGTTTAGCCCCAACCTCAAGAGGACCGACATTCACAACGAATGCCGGTCCTCTCGCTTCTAACTCATAATAACATATTTGGTAAATACCAGTATCAGCATCATGAAGGAAAAGGCGAAAGCCCAATATTTACTGGCGCACTTTAGCAATGCGGTCGAAAAATGCATCTGCTCGTTGGATGTGGCATACTTAATTAAGACAACTGCCATAGTGAACAACAATGCTACATAGAATGCGCTGCCTACCATATAGCCCCACCCCATAAACTGGAGGTTATTAAGCATATTGAGGAATGGCACACTAAGGAATACGCATGCAATAATAATCGATTGTTTATCCGTTGCTTTCATCATTTTATATCTCTTATTTATTAATTGACGGTGCAAAGATAACTACTTTCGATGGCAAAAAGGGTTAACCGAACGTTATTTTTTTGTTAAATCACAAAAAAAGTCCCAACCTTGCGATTGGGACTTAAGCGCTTCAGGATGGGCTTGAACCAACGACCCCCTGATTAACAGTCAGGTGCTCTAACCAACTGAGCTACTGAAGCAGGTATTGCTGTTAAGCGGGTGCAAAAGTACGAGGATTTTTTGAAACTACCAAACTTTTTTGGAAAAAAATGACTATAAACCTTAATTTTTTTCATTTTTCAGACAAAAATGCACGTTTTTCGCCGTAAATCTTGTAATTTTGCAGCCATAAACATTAATTATATAGGATGATGAAGAAACGATTAATGATAGCTCTTTGCGCGATGGCCCTATCCACCACCGCCACAATGGCCCAGAAAACCAGCGACCACAACTTTGAGGTGGCTAAGCAGCTGGATATACTGAACCACGTATATAAGAATCTGGACCTGCTGTATGTGGATACGCTGAACCCCAAGGAAACGGTGGGCACAGCCATTAACGCCATGTTGCGCAGTCTTGACCCCTATACCGAATACTACGCACAGGACGAAACCAAGAACCTGCGACAGATGCTTACAGGAAAGTATGCAGGTATAGGCGCCGTGGTGCGCAAACACCAGAAACTGGACCGTGTGGTGATTGACGAGCCATACGAGAACATGCCAGCCGCCGAGGCCGGACTGAAGAAGGGCGACATCATACTGAGTATCGACGACTCGATGATGATATCGAAAGAGGTGGGCTACGTGAGCAGTCATCTGCGTGGCGAGCCTGGCACTACCTTTGTACTGAAGGCCATGCGCCCCAGCACGGGTAAGCTGATGAACTTTAAGATTACACGTCGCAACATCAAACTTCCCGAACTGCCCTACTACGGTGTAAAGGATGGCGTGGGCTACATCGTTCTGAACCAGTTTACCGAAGGATGCGCCAAGGAGGTGCGTCGTGCATTTGTGGATTTGAAGAAACAGGGTGCCACATCGCTGATTTTCGACCTGCGCGGCAATGGCGGCGGATCGGAGCAGGAGGCTGTGGATATCTTGAACATCTGGCTGGCAAAAGGCGTAAAGGTGGTTGAGAACCGAGGCAAACTGCGCCAGGCCAGCAAGGGATACGAAACCCGCGTAGAGCCCGTTGACACCGTGATGCCCATGGTGGTGCTGGTGAACAGCGAGACGGCATCGGCCAGCGAGATTACCAGCGGCGCGCTGCAGGATTTGGATCGCGCCATTATATTAGGTACGCGTACGTATGGTAAGGGATTGGTACAGATTCCTATCGACCTGCCTTACAATACCAACATGAAGGTAACCACCTCGAAATACTACATCCCCAGCGGGCGCTGCATTCAGGCTTATAACTACAAGCGCGGCATGGGCTATCAGGAGCATATACCCGACTCGCTCACCAAGGTGTTCTACACCCGCAACGGTCGCGAGGTGCGCGATGGCGGTGGCATTATGCCCGATGTAGAGCTGAAGGGCGACACCATACCTAACATTGCCTTCTACCTGAGCGCCAGCGGACAGGACTCAACCGAGGTGATGTTCGACTACGTGGTGGATTACATTGCCAAGCACCCGCAGATAGCACCAGCTACCGAGTTCCACATCAGCGATGCCGACTGGCAGGAGTTTAAGGCCCGCGTAATAAAGAGCGGTTTTACTTACGACCCAGTGAGCAAGAAGCAGTTGGCCGAACTGGTGAGGACAGCTAAGTTTGAGGGCTACTACGATGATGCCAAGCAGACTTTTGACGAGCTGGAGAAGCAGCTGAACCACAACGTGGCTACCGACCTGGACAAGCACGAGAAGGTGCTGCGACAGGTGCTTGAGACTGATATCATTGCCGCCTACTACTACCAGCGCGGCACCATCGAGGCTGCCTTGGCTTACGACAAACAGGTGAAAGAGGCTATACGCCTGCTGAAGAATCAGGAGGAGTACAAGAAAATACTGCAGCCCAAGAAGCCCAAGCAGACTGCCCAGCTGATACAGCTGCAGAAGAAAACGCCCGTAAATATCACCAAAAACGCCCCTAAACGAATGATTTTTAGTGATTTAGCATAAAAAAGTGAAGAAAAATTTGGAGGATTGCAGAATTATTCGTAATTTTGCACCCGTTCAGCGGAATGAGAGGCTCGAAAGAGTCTCTCATTTCACATTTTAATAACTGATAGATGATAAATAAAGAGATTATTCAGACATTAACGGAAGAGTGGTTGCAGGGCAACGAGTACTTCCTGGTAGACGTGAACTTTGCGGCTGATGACCGCATCGTGATTGAGATTGACCATGCCGATGGTGTATGGATCGAGGATTGTGCAGCATTGAGCCGATTCCTGCAGGAGCGCCTGGGCGAGGAACTCGGAGAATACGAACTGGAAGTGGGCAGCGCCGGCTTAGGTCAGCCATTTAAGGTAGCCCAGCAATACATGAACCACATTGGCGACACCCTTGAGGTGCTGCAGGCCGATGGTAAGAAGGTACAGGGCACGCTGAAGGCTGTAGATGCCCCAAGCTTTACCATTACCGTACAGGAAAAGCAGAAGATTGAAGGCAAGAAGCGCCCCGTGCTGGTAGATGTAGATAAGACCTACCAGATGGACGAGGTGAAGTACGCCAAGTACGTGCTGGCCTTTAAATAAAATGTAAAAATTAAAAAATTCAAGAATGTAATAATTCAAGGATTGTAGTTTGGTAAAAATTAAAAAACAATATAAGAATGGCAGTAAAAAAAGAAGAGAAGGGCCCCTCAATGATTGAGACCTTCCAG
The DNA here is from genome assembly GCF_000701965.1 of Prevotella sp. RM4. Lineage (NCBI taxonomy): Bacteria > Pseudomonadati > Bacteroidota > Bacteroidia > Bacteroidales > Prevotellaceae > Prevotella > Prevotella sp. RM4. The sequence goes on along the minus strand of NZ_JNKG01000009.1, from coordinate 196,868 downwards.
GAATTCAAGGAAACCAAGAACATCGATCGTACCACACTGGTGAGCGTACTGGAGGAAAGCTTCCGTAACGTTATCGCTAAGATTTTTGGTTCGGACGAGAATTTTGACGTGATCGTAAACCCCGACAAGGGCGACTTTGAGATTCACCGTAACCGCGTGGTAGTACCCGACGGCGAGGTGATGGATGAGAACAAGGAGATTGAGCTGAGCGTGGCTCAGAAGATTGAGCCCGACTACGAGGTTGGCGAGGAAGTATCAGAGGAGGTACAGTTCGCTAAGTTTGGTCGCCGTGCCATTCTGAACCTGCGTCAGACTCTGGCTTCGAAGATTCTGGAGCTGGAGCACGACTCACTCTACCAGAAGTACAAGGATAAGGTTCACCAGGTAGTTAGCGGTGAAGTTTACCAGATTTGGAAGCGCGAGGTACTGCTGATTGACGATGAGGGTAACGAGCTGCACTTGCCAAAGCAGGAGCAGATTCCTGGCGACAACTACCACAAGGGCGAGACCGTACGTGCCGTAGTAAAGGAGGTACAGAACGAGAACAACAACCCTCGTATCATCCTCTCTCGTACAAGCCCTGTATTCCTGGAGCGTTTGCTCGAGGCTGAGGTACCTGAGATTCAGGACGGACTGATTACCATCAAGCGCGTGGCCCGTATCCCTGGCGACCGTGCCAAGGTGGCTGTTGAGAGCTACGACGACCGTATCGATCCAGTAGGAGCCTGCGTAGGTGTTAAGGGTAGCCGTGTGCACGGTATCGTTCGCGAGCTGTGCAACGAGAATATCGACGTGATCAACTACTCGGCTAACACCCAGCTGTTTATCCAGCGCGCACTTAGCCCAGCTAAGATTTCGAGCATCAACCTGGATCAGGAGAACCACAAGGCCGAGGTTTATCTGCAGCCCGAGGAGGTATCGCTGGCCATCGGTCGTGGCGGTATGAACATCAAGCTGGCCTCTATGCTTACCGAATATACCATCGACGTATTCCGTGTGCTTAACGAAGGCGAGGCCGATGAGGATATCTACCTGGATGAGTTCTCTGACGAGATCGACCAGTGGGTTATCGATGCCATCAAGGCTATCGGACTGGATACAGCTAAGGCTGTGCTCAATGCTCCACGTGAAATGTTGATTGAGAAGGCCGACCTGGAGGAAGAGACCGTCGACCAGCTGCTGGATGTACTCCGCGCGGAGTTTGAATAACAATTTAAAAATGATAAAATGTAAAAATGTAAAAATTGGCAACGCTGATATTGCATTAATTACATTGAGCATTTTAATTGTTACATTTTTAAATTATTAAATTTTATAATTTTCGAATTAGATGGGTGTAAGATTAAATAAAGTATTAACAGAATTGAATATCGGACTTCAGACGGCCGTTGACTATCTGAAGAAGAAGAACCTGGGCGAGATCAACGACGCCACTATGAACACCAAGATTAGCGACGAGCAGTACAACGCGCTGGTTAAGGAGTTTAAGGGCGACAAGGATGTGAAGAACCAGGCCGCTATGATATTCCCCAAAAAGGAGAAGAAAGCTAAACCCGACTTTAAATCTGAAACCGTTGAGGTAAAGGATGAAATCAAGCAGACTTTCACTCCATTAGGAAAGATTGACCTGAGCAGCGTGGGCAAGCCCGCCAAGCATCAGGAGGAGAAGCCACAGGCAGCAGCACCCGCTGAGCCTAAGGCCGAGCCCAAACCCGAGCCAAAGCCAGAGCCAAAACCTGAGGTTAAGCCTGAGCCAAAGCCCGAGGTGAAAGCCGAAGTAAAACTCGAACCCAAGCCCGAGCCAAAGCCTGAGGTGAAGCCTGAGCCAAAACCAGAGCCCAAAGCCGAGGTTAAGCCAGAGCCCGAGGTAAAAGCTGAGCCCAAGCAGGAGGAAAAGCCTGCCGCTACCGAGCAGAAGAGCATCTTTACGCTGAAGAGCGAGAAGAAGATGGCTCCTAACTTTAACGTGGTAGGTAAGATCGACCTCGACTCGCTGAACCAGAGCACTCGTCCGAAGAAGAAGTCGAAGGAGGAGCGCCGCAAGGAGCGCGAGGAGAAGCAGGCCCAGATGCACGGCGAGAAGAAAAAGCGCGAGCGCATTCACGGCGGCAAGGAGCGTGTTGACATCGAGGCTGCAGCCAGTCAGGACAACCGTAATGGCGGCAACCAGAACAACAATAAGAAGAACAAGGGTGGCAACCAGAACTTCCAGGATGGAAACAACGGTGGCGGCAAGAAGAACAAGAAGAACCGCCCCATCCAGAAGCCACTGGAGGTTGACGACGAGGCAGTAGCCCGCCAGGTAAAGGAAACACTGGCCCGCCTTACCTCGAAGAACCAGAATAAGAAGGGTGCCAAGTACCGTCGTGAGAAGCGTGATGCCGTAGCAGAGCGCATGAACGAGGAGATGGCAGCCGAGGCAGCACAGAGCAAGATTCTGAAGCTTACCGAGTTTGTAACCGTATCAGAGCTGGCCACCATGATGAACGTAGGTGTGAACCAGGTTATCGGTACCTGTATGAGCATCGGTATCATGGTATCTATCAACCAGCGTCTGGATGCTGAGACCATCAACATCGTAGCCGAGGAGTTCGGATTCACCACCGAATATGTATCAGCCGAAGTACAGAACGCCATTACTGAGGAGGAGGATGACGAGAACGATCTGATCAGCCGCGCTCCTATCGTAACTGTGATGGGACACGTTGACCACGGTAAGACATCGCTGCTCGACCACATCCGCAACACCAACGTGATTGCCGGTGAGGCCGGTGGTATTACACAGCACATCGGTGCTTACAACGTGAAGCTGAAGGATGGCCGACAGATTACCTTCCTGGATACCCCAGGACACGAGGCATTTACCGCCATGCGTGCTCGTGGTGCCCAGGTAACCGATATCGCCATCATCATCGTAGCAGCCGACGACTCAGTGATGCCTACCACCAAGGAGGCCATCGCCCACGCACAGGCTGCCAACGTACCAATGGTATTCGCTATTAACAAGATTGATAAACCAGGTGCTAACCCCGATAAGATTCGTGAGGACCTGGCCAACATGAACCTGCTGGTTGAGGAATGGGGCGGTAAGTACCAGTGCCAGGAGATCAGCGCCAAGAAGGGTATCGGCGTTGACGAGCTGCTGGAAAAGGTACTGCTCGAGGCCGAGATGCTCGACCTGAAGGCTAATCCTAACCGTAAGGCTACCGGTAGCATTATCGAGAGTTCGCTCGACAAGGGTCGTGGTTACGTTTCAACCGTACTAGTATCAAACGGTACACTGAAGGTAGGCGACGTAGTGATTGCAGGTACTGCCTGGGGTAAGGTAAAGGCTATGTTCAATGAGCGTAACCAGCGCATTGAAAAGGCCGGTCCTGCCGAGCCAGCTATCATTCTTGGTTTGAACGGTGCTCCTACTGCTGGTGACTCGTTCCACGTGATGGAGAGTGAGCAGGAGGCCCGCGAGATTGCCAACAAGCGTATCCAGCTGCAGCGCGAGCAGAGCCTGCGTACCACCACCAAGCTTGGACTGGACGAGCTGTCGCACCGTATCGCTCTGGGTGAGTTCCACGAGTTGAACATCATCGTTAAGGGTGACACCGACGGTAGTATCGAGGCCCTCTCTGATTCGTTCATCAAGCTCTCTACCGAGAAGGTTCAGGTGAACGTGATCAACAAGGCTGTGGGTCAGATTTCAGAGAACGATGTGATGCTGGCATCAGCTTCTGAGGCTATCATCATCGGATTCCAGGTACGTCCTTCGGCCGATGCCCGTAAGGCTGCCGACCGCGAGGGTGTAGAAATCAATACCTACTCTATCATCTACGACGCTATCGACGATGTGAAGCAGACCATGCAGGGTATGCTTGATAAGGTTAAGAAGGAGATTCTGGCTGGTGAGATCGAGGTTAAGCAGGTATTCAAGATCTCGAAGGTTGGTACTGTTGCCGGTGGTTTGGTTACCAGCGGTAAGGTACACAACAAGGACAAGGCCCGCGTTATCCGCGATGGTATCGTGATCCACACCGCTCCTATCGACGCCCTGAAGCGTTACAAGGACGATGCCAAGGAGGTTGCAAGCGGACTGGAGTGTGGTATCTCACTGGTTAACTTCAACGATATCCAGGTAGGTGATATCATCGAGACCTTCACAGAGATTGAGGTAGAACAGAAACTGTAATAATGTCAGATAATAAGAATGAATTTGTACGTCAGGTAGCTGAACAAAAATACGAGTTTGGTTTCACTACCGACGTACATACTGAAATAATCGAGAAAGGGCTGAACGAGGATATCGTTCGGCTCATCTCTGCTAAGAAAGGGGAGCCCGAGTGGATGCTTGAGTTCCGCCTGAAGGCGTTCCGCTACTGGAAAGAGCAGCAGGAACCTAAGTGGGGCCATGTGCATGTGCCAGAGATTGACTATCAGGCCATTAGCTACTATGCCGACCCACTGGCTAAGAAGCCCGAAGGCGATGGTAAGATCGACCCAGAGCTGGAGAAAACCTTTGATAAGTTAGGTATCCCCCTTGAAGAGCGCCTGGCCCTGAGTGGTAACACAGCCGTTGATGCTATCATGGATAGCGTATCGGTAAAGACCACCTTTAAGGAGAAGCTGCGCGAAAAGGGTGTTATCTTCTGCTCGATTGGCGAGGCCATCAAGGAGCACGGCGACCTGGTGCGTCAGTACCTGGGAACAGTAGTGCCTTACAAAGATAATTTCTTTGCAGCACTCAACTCGGCTGTGTTCAGCGATGGTTCGTTTGTTTATATCCCCAAGGGTGTAAGATGCCCTATGGAGCTGAGCTCTTACTTCCGCATCAATGCCCGTAACACAGGTCAGTTTGAGCGTACACTGATTATTGCCGACGACGATGCCTACGTATCGTATCTGGAGGGATGTACAGCCCCTATGCGCGACGAGAACCAGTTGCATGCCGCCATCGTTGAGATTATCGTGATGAACCGTGCCGAGGTGAAATACTCTACCGTTCAGAACTGGTATCCTGGCGACGAGAACGGTAAGGGCGGTGTGCTGAACCTGGTAACCAAGCGTGGCGATCTGCGTGGCATTGACTCGAAGTTGTCGTGGACGCAGGTTGAAACGGGTAGTGCCATCACCTGGAAGTACCCATCGTGCATTCTGCGCGGCGATAACTCGCAGGCCGAATTCTACTCGGTAGCTGTTACCAACAACTACCAGGAGGCCGATACAGGTACCAAGATGATACACATTGGTAAGAACACCAAGAGTACCATCATCTCGAAGGGTATCTCGGCTGGTCACTCGCAGAACTCGTATCGCGGACTGGTGCGTGCAGCATCAACTGCCGACAATGCCCGTAACTACTCAAGCTGCGACTCGCTGCTGTTAGGTTCGGATTGTGGCGCACATACCTTCCCCTATATGGATGTGCACAACGATACAGCCGTGTTTGAGCACGAGGCTACCACCTCGAAGATTTCGGAAGACCAGCTCTTCTATTGCAACCAGCGCGGTATCCCCACCGAGCAGGCCGTTGGACTGATTGTGAACGGTTATGCCAAGGAGGTGCTACAGAAGTTGCCTATGGAGTTTGCCGTTGAGGCACAGAAACTATTATCAGTATCATTAGAAGGAACTGTTGGATAAATAAAAACGATATGCTTCAGAAATTATTTGGATTTGATGCCTCCACAATGACTTTGCGCAAGGAGGTTATTGGTGGTATTACCACCTTCTTAACAATGGCTTACATCTTAGCCGTAAACCCAAGCATCCTCTCGGCAACCGGTATGGATGCAGGGGCAGTGTTTACCACCACATGTATCGCAGCTGTTGTAGGTACGTTGGTTATGGCCATCTATGCCAAATTGCCATTTGCCTTGGCACCTGGTATGGGTCTGAATGCATTCTTTGCGTTCACCGTAGTGCTTACCATGGGCTACACCTGGCAGTTTGCACTTACGGCTGTGTTGATCGAGGGATTGATTTTCATCCTGCTCACGGTTACAGGCCTGCGCAAACATATTGTTAACGCTATACCACTGGTATTGCGCCGAGCCATCAGTCCAGGTATCGGATTGTTTATCGCTTTTGTAGGTCTGAAGGGCGCTGGTATCGTAGCCTCATCAGAATCTACATTCATCACCTTAGGAAACCTGCACGATCCTGCTGTGCTGCTGGCTATCTTCGGCATTCTGCTTACTGCCGCCCTGCTGGTACGCAAGGTAACAGGCTCGCTGCTGATTGGTATTCTGATAACCACCATCGTAGGTATCCCTCTGGGTGTTACCAACTACACAGGTGTGATGTCGGTTCCACCATCAATCAGCCCCATCTTCTGGCAGTTTGAGTGGCACAACATCCTGACCGTAGATATGGTGGTAGTGGTACTCACCTTCCTGTTTATCGATATGTTCGACACCATCGGTACCCTGATTGGTGTATCAAACCGTGCCGGCATGGTTGATGATAACGGTAACGTGAAGAACCTGAACCAGGCCTTTATGGCTGATGCCATCGGTACCACCGTTGGTGCTATGCTGGGTACTTCAACAGTAACTACTTATGTTGAGAGTGCTTCGGGTGTAAACGTAGGCGGCCGCTCTGGTCTTACCAGCTTTACTACCGCCATCTGCTTTGCAGTAGCATTGCTCTTTGCGCCCCTATTCCTGGCCATCCCAGCACAGGCCACAGCCGCCGCACTGATTCTGGTTGGTGTGATGATGATGCACGACATCCGCAAGGTTGACTTCAGCGATTATGTTACAGCCATCCCTTGCTTTGTATGTATCGTGATGATGCCACTTACTTACAGTATCTCTGATGGTATCCTGATGGGTGTTATCTCGTATGTACTCATCCATCTGCTGTCGGGCACACTCAAAGATAAGGACGAGCGTAACAACATTAACTGGGCCACTATCCTGCTGGCCGCACTGTTTATCATGCGCTACGCATTCCTTTAATTGTAAAATAGTAAAATAACAAAATATATTAATGTTAGAGGTTAAGAACTTACACGCCAAGATTGGCGATAAAGAGATATTAAAAGGCATCGACCTCGTGATTAACGATGGCGAGACACATGCCATCATGGGCCCTAACGGTTCAGGAAAATCTACCCTGAGCGCCGTACTGGTGGGTAACCCACTTTACGAGGTGACCGAGGGCGAGGCTTTCTTCAACGGTAAGAACCTGCTGGAGATGAAGCCTGAGGACCGTGCCCACGAGGGTTTGTTCCTCTCGTTCCAGTATCCCGTTGAGATTCCAGGTGTATCGATGACCAACTTTATGAAGGCTGCCATCAACGAGAAGCGCAAGTATCAGGGACTGGAGCCCATGAACGCTGCCGAATTCCTGAAGCTGCAGCGCGAGAAACGTAAGATTGTTGAGCTCGACTCGAAGCTGGCTAACCGCTCGGTTAACGAGGGTTTCAGCGGTGGTGAGAAGAAGCGCAACGAGATTTTCCAGATGGCTATGCTGGAGCCCAAACTGAGTATCCTCGACGAGACCGACTCTGGTCTTGACGTAGATGCTATGCGTATTGTAGCCGAGGGTGTTAACAAACTGCAGACACCTGAGACTTCGTGCATCGTCATCACCCACTACGACCGTCTGCTCGAAATGATTAAGCCCCAGTTTGTACACGTGCTGTACAAGGGTAGAATCGTGAAGACTGGCGGCCCAGAGCTGGCTGTACAGATTCAGGAGCACGGCTACGATTGGATTAAGGAAGAAATAGGCGAGGAATAATGAATAGCGAACAACAATATATTGACCTCTATCAGCAGGCACGCGAGATGATTATCAAGCATGCCCCAGAGTCGATGAACGTGGTGCGCGATCAGGCCTTTGAGGACTTCCGCAAACAGGGCTTCCCAACAAAGAAGGTAGAGCGATACAAGTACACCGATATGCAGAAGCTGTTTGAGCCCGACTACGGTGTGAACCTGAATCGCCTGCAGATACCTGTGGATCCCTACGAGGCTTTCCATTGCGACGTGCCCAACCTGAGCACAAGCCTGTACTTTGTGGTTAACGATATGTTCTACCACGACGACAAGCAGAAGGGTCACTTACCTGAAGGCGTTGTGATCGGCTCTATGCGCGATTACCCTGAGCTGGTGAGCAAGTACTACACCAAGCTAGCTAAGACTGGTGAGGATGCCGTTACAGCACTCAACACCATGCTGGCACAGGACGGACTGCTGGTTTACGTGCCCAAGAACGTGAAGGTGGATCGCGCCATTCAGGTGATTAACATCCTGAAGGCCACCCCACAGAACGCGCAGCATGTAGTGACCGACCTGATGGTGAACCGTCGCGTGCTGATTGTACTCGAAGAGAGTGCCGAAATTAAAATGCTGTTCTGCGATCATGCTGCCGACGACCGTAACTTCCTGGCCACACAGGTTATCGAGGCTTACGTAGGCGAGAATGCATCGTTAGACCTCTATTGCATGGAGGAGACGCATCATAAGAATGTACGCGTAAGCAACGTGTATATCGACCAGCAGACCAACAGTCGTGTAAACCACAACGTCATCACCCTGCACAACGGTATTACCCGTAACAAGCTTGACCTGACCTTCAGTGGCGAGGGTGCCGAGTGCCAATGCTACGGATGTGTGATTGCCGACAAGCAGCAGCACGTAGATAACAACACACTGATAGTTCACAAGGTGCCTCACTGCAACTCGCAGGAGCTGTACAAATATGTACTCGACGAGAAGGCTACAGGTGCTTTTGCCGGTCGTGTGCTGGTTGAGCATGGTGCTCAGAAAACCACCTCGCAGATGACTAATCAGAACCTCACTGCCACCAAGGAGGCACGCATGTACACCCAGCCCATGCTGGAGATCTATGCCGACGACGTGAAGTGTGCCCACGGTTCGACCGTTGGACAGCTGAACGATGCCGCCCTGTTCTACATGCGCCAGCGAGGCATTTCATTGCAGGAGGCTAAGGTACTGCTGCAGAATGCCTTTATCAACGAGGTTATCGACCACATGCAGTTAGAGCCACTGCGCGATCGCCTGCACTACCTGGTAGAGAAGCGATTCCGTGGCGAGCTGAACAAATGCTCAGGCTGCAAACTCTGCAAGTAAAGGGTATTAATGTTTAATCTTTCATGTTTAATGTATAATCTAAATAAGGTACGCGAAGATTTCCCTATCCTGGGTCGCGAGGTATATAAAAAGCCGCTGGTTTATCTGGACAACGCGGCTACCACACAGAAGCCACTGATGGTGCTCGACGCTATGCGCGACGAATATCTCAACGTAAATGCCAACGTGCATCGTGGTGTACACTACCTGTCGCAGCAGGCTACCGACCTGCACGAGGCGGCTCGCGAGGCAGTTCGTGGATTCATCAACGCCCGCAAGATAGAGGAGATTATTTTTACGCGTGGTACTACCGAGGCCATTAACCTGGTGGCCAGCTCGTTCTGCGAAAGTCAGATGCAGGCCGGCGACGAGGTGATTGTAACCGAGATGGAGCACCACTCTAACATCGTATCATGGCAGTTACAGGCCATGAAGCGTGGCATTGTGGTAAAGCACATCCCCATTACCGACGATGGTATCTTGTGTATCGACCAGCTAGAACAACTCATCACTCCCAAGACCAAGATCGTGAGCGTGGCCCACGTAAGCAACGTGCTGGGCACCGTTAATCCTGTTGAACAGATAATCAAGATAGCCCACGCCCACAACATCCCCGTGCTGGTAGATGGTGCCCAGAGTGCGCCCCACTTCAAGGTAGATGTTCAGGCGATGGATTGCGACTTCTTTGCTTTCAGCGGACATAAGATGTACGGACCAACCGGCATCGGTGTGCTGTATGGAAAGGAAGAGTGGCTGGAGAAGTTGCCTCCCTATCAGGGTGGCGGCGAGATGATTGACAAGGTGACTTGGGAGAAGACCACTTTTGAGCGCCTGCCATTCAAGTTCGAGGCTGGCACACCCGACTATGTGGCTACCCACGGACTGGCTAAGGCCATCGAATATATCGAAGCCATCGGTTTTGATGCCATCCAGCAGCACGAGCAGGAACTCACCCGTTACTGCATGGAGCAGCTGATGACCATCGACGGCATGAAGATCTACGGTCCGATGGATGCATCGAAGAAGGATGCTGTGGTATCGTTCAACGTTGGCGATATCCACCACCTGGATATGGGTACCCTACTCGACCGTCTGGGTATTGCTGTGCGTACTGGTCACCATTGTGCACAGCCACTGATGGATCGTTTGGGCATCTCAGGCACCGTTCGCGCCTCGTTCGCACTCTACAACACCAAGGAAGAGATCGACGCTCTCGTGGCTGGTATCCGTCGTGTATCGCAAATGTTTTAAGCTATGCTACTCAACAAATATTACGAAGGTAAGATAGAGGCAGGTTGCGACGAGGCTGGGCGTGGCTGTCTGGCAGGTAGTGTGTATGCTGCAGCTGTCATACTGCCAGAAGGTTATCAGAACGAGTTGCTCAACGACTCCAAACAACTGTCGGAGAAGAAGCGCTATCAGCTGCGAGAGATGATTGAGCGCGATGCCGTGGCCTGGGCAGTAGGTATCGTTACACCAGAGGAGATAGATAAAATCAACATTCTGAATGCCTCGATCTTAGCTATGCATCGTGCCTTAGACCAACTGAAAGTGCGCCCTGAGGCAGTGATTGTGGATGGTAATAAGTTCAAGCCATATAAGGATCCTGCCGATGGCAAGCAGCTGCCTCATACCACCATCGTAAAGGGCGATGGCAAGTACTTAGCTATTGCCGCTGCATCTATCCTGGCCAAGACCTATCGTGACGACTATATGAACCAGTTGGCCGAGGAATACCCTCAGTACGACTGGCGCTCGAACAAGGGCTACCCCACCAAGAAGCATCGCGAGGCCATCAAGCAGCACGGCATTACGCCCTATCATCGCAAAAGCTACAACCTGCTGGGCGATGGACAGCTGAGCATCGACTTTGGTGAGTTCTAACGCTCACCACCAAGTACAGAACATATCAACTATAAAAATACTACAATGAGAAAACTGTTTATGGCTTTGCTGGCCGCCATTTCTATCAGTGCCAGCGCACAGATTCAGGAGCCCGAGGCTCCACAGTTAGAGTTTGCTTTGCAGCTGAAGGTGACCCTTGGCGAAGCTTATGGTATCGACAACACGCAGCACGGACGCCGCACCGTTATCCCCATCACAGGTGGTACCTTTGAGGGTAAGGGTCTGAAGGGAACCATTGTGAACGGTGGTGCCGACTACCAGCTGAATGCCGAAGGACGTACAGAGCTGGAGGCTATCTACTGTATCAAGACCGATGATGGTATCTACATCCACGTTCGTAACCGTGGTATCATTGCCAACGGCAAGGATGCCGATGGCAAGCCCAGCTTCTATTTCCGCGCAGCACCCCAATTCGAGGCGCCTGCCGACAGCAAATACGGCTGGCTGAACAATTCGCTGTTTGTTTGCGCACCTTCGTTCTCAAGCGATTTCAAGGGCATTGTGCTCAACGTGTGGCGCATTAAATAGGGTTAGCCTAAGAAGAACAGGCTAACACCTACCACCGAGATAACCGCACCCACTACGGCGCGCCAGGTTATCTTCTGCTTAAACAACCAATACGACGGCAGCAATATAATAATAGGTGTCATCGCCATCAGTGTGCTGGCGATGCCTGCTGCTGTGTATTGTACAGCCATCAGCGAAAAGCCTACACCTACAAACGGACCGAACACGGTGGTAGCTGTAGCAACAGCCAATCCCTTACGATCGTGCATAGCTTCGCGTAGAGGCTCTAAACCCTTGCGGAAGTACAATAACAGCGAGAAGCCTATGATACCCGCTACACAGCGATAGAAATTAGCGCTGAAGGGCACCAGCCATTCGGGTGTGCCTGTGAGCGAAGCCTCGTAGTGGTCCATACCAATCTTGCTCAGCACCAAACCAATACCCTGGCACATAGCTGCACCAATGGCAAACAGCACACCGTTAAGAGGAAGTTTCAGTCCTAACTTGTGGTGCTCGCCACGACCTAATACCGAGATGCTGATACCACCCAGTGTAATCAGCATGGCCAGAATGCTCATAGCATTCATCTGCTGCCCCAGGGTTATCCATGCCATCAGGGCGGCTGAGAGCGGTGCTAAGGTCATAAACAACTGTCCGTAGCGCGAACCAATGATGATATAGCACTGAAACAGGCAGAAATCGCCTATCACGTAACCAACCACACCCGATAGCAGCATCCAACCAGCAGCCTCGACTGAAGCGCCTGGAGGCATCATGCTACCTGTTACAACAAAAAACAGCACAAATGAAAACACTAAGGCCAACCCCATACGCAGCACATTCAGCGTAAGGTTACCCAGTCGTTTACTACCAAATTCACTCAAAAGCGCCGTAGCTGTCCATGAAAAGGCTACGCCAATCGATATCAATTCACCTATATAAGTCATTGCTTAGTATAAATACGTTAAAACTTCAGGTTGCAAAATTATACAAAAAATCGTTAATTCTACGCTTCTGGATGCAAGATTTGCCGTTTGTTCAAGTTATTTAAGAAAAAACTCATACTTTTGTATCCACTTTAAACAAAATCGAACAATGAAAGTAAGATTCAATCGCTGGTACAACACCATCCTCACAGCCCTGCTGTCGCTGTTGGGCTATGGTTGCTCATCAGAGAATTCGATGGAGATGTACGGTTCGCCTATACTCATGTATGGCGTTCCCTCGGCCGAGTATAAGATATCGGGCACTGTTACCGACGAGGGCAGCAAGTCCGTAGAAGGCATCAAGACATCAGTGAAACAAGTAACAAACTATGAGGGCAAGCCCATAACGTTTGCCATCGACTCTGTACTGACTGATGCCAACGGCCACTACGATATGACATCAACCCACTTCCCCCAAAGTCCGGAAATCAAGTTGATTGTTGAGGATGTGGATGGCGATACCAATGGTGCCTACCAGAACGATACCATCGACATTAACTACAACAACGCCCAGAAGGTAAAAGATGGCGAAGGCACTTGGAACAACGGCACTTTTACGATTAAACAGGATATTAAACTGAAGAAGAAATAATGAAGCCAACTCCCCTTACCCTTCGCAAAAAGTTAGCTTTAGAACTCTGGCGACAGAAGGAAGAAATGGTACGCAAGGAACATCCCCTGAAACAACTGTTCTGGGAGTGTACGCTGCGTTGCGACCTGAAGTGCCGCCACTGTGGCAGCGACTGCAAGATGAAGTCGGAAAGCAAGGATATGCCCAAGGACGACTTTTTGCGTGTACTCGATAGCATCGCCCAGAAAACCGATCCACATCAGGTGTTTGTCATCATATCGGGTGGCGAACCGCTGATGCGTCAAGATATTGAGGAGTGCGGCCGTGCGATATACGACAAGGGATTCCCCTGGGGAATGGTTACCAATGCGCTGCATCTTACACCCCAGCGCTGGCAGAATCTGCAACGTGCCGGTATCCATTCGATGGCCATCAGTCTGGATGGCTTAGAGGATAACCACAACTGGATGCGCGGCAACACACACAGCTTTCAGATGGTGAGCAATGCCATCGATATGCTGGTAGCCACCAAAGGGTTTGTGTTCGATATCGTGACCTGCGTAAACCGGCGTAACTATACGCAGCTGAACGACATTAAGGATTTCCTGATTTCAAAAGGTGTACAGCGCTGGCGATTGTTTACTGTTTTTCCAGTAGGTCGTGCGGCTCTCGATCCTGATATGCACCTAACCAACGAGCAGTTTCGCGGGGTGTTTGATTTTATTCGTGAAACAAGAAAAGAAGGACGCATCCGTGCCGATTATGGTTGCGAGGGATTTCTAGGCAACTACGAAGGCGAGGCCCGCAGCAGGTTCTTTAGCTGTCAGGCCGGCATTACGGTAGGCTCAGTGATGGCCGATGGCTCGATAGCTGCTTGTGCCAGCATACGTGCCGACTATCATCAGGGCAACATCTACGAGGATGACTTTATGGAGGTTTGGGAGAACCGCTATGCCCCCTATCGCAATCGCGAATGGATGCGCAATGGCGAGTGTAAAAGCTGTAAATACTTCCGCTATTGCCAGGGCAACGGCATGCACCTACGCGATGCTAACGGCGAACTTCTGCTGTGCCATCTGAAGCGCTTACAGCAGGCTGCTGAGTAACTCCTATAGAATCGCTCGCAGCATTTCTGAAAGCTACACTTAGACTATCTGCCATCTCCTCACGATAGTCGCAAGGTTTTGTACCATAACAAGCAGTAAACACAAATGCCACAGAACTGAAACCCAGCAGCGTCAGCATCTTGTTAATGGCCTTAAGTTTAAACATCTTTATATTCATAGTTTCTGTTTTAGTACAACATCAACGCTCCCTGCAGCTAATAATCTCTGACGGGCTTCGTCGTAACTGATACCGAGTTCGTCGGCAATCATGCGGGTACCTCGGTCTATCAATTTCTCGTTAGTAAGCTGCATCTTTACCATACGATTACCCTCTACACGCCCCATGCGAATCATCAAGGCAGTAGAAATCATATTCAGAACCATCTTCTGGGCAGTACCGCTCTTCATACGGCTGGAACCAGTTACAAACTCTGGGCCGACAATCGTCTCTATGGCATACTCAGCGGCAGCAGCCAAAGGCGTATGAGGATTGCTGGTAATACAACCTGTAAGCAAACCCTGCTTACGAGCTCCCTCGATGGCACCAATCACGTAAGGTGTGGTACCAGAGGCTGCAATACCTATCACCGTATCATCGGCGGTAGGCTGATAGCGCATCAGGTCGTTCCAACCCTGCTCCTTATCGTCCTCGGCACGCTCTACAGCGCGTCGTAAGGCCTCGTCGCCACCAGCAATCAAGCCTATCACCCAATCGGGCTGTACACCAAAAGTTGGTGGCAGCTCGCTGGCATCAAGCACGCCTAAACGACCGCTGGTGCCCGCACCCACATAGAACAGTCGGCCACCGCGTTTCATTCTTGGTTCGATGGCCAGCACCAGTGTCTCTATCTGCGGCAGCACGCGCCCCACAGCCTCGGCCACCAACCTATCCTCCTGGTTGATGCTCCTCAGCACCTCGCTTACCTCCATCTGCTCCAGATGGTCGTAATGCGAAGCCTGCTCTGTGATCTTATCTTCAATCCTCATGTGCGTATTATTTTTTCTGGTACACACGTACATAATCAATCTCGTAACGCATAGGGAAGGCAGCGTTATCGATGGTACCACCATTATCGCCACCTAAGGCCAGGTTCAGAAGGATATACTGCGGACGGTTAAAGGGATTGGTATATTGCCCAATCTTACCGTTCTGCGTGGTGCTGAGAGGTATCTCGTTCAGCAGCTCATCATCCAGATAAAGTCGGATAGCCGTTTCGTCCCAGTCCATACGCCATATATGAAAATGCTGGGCCCATGCAGGGTCTTTCTCTGTAAAATGGGTAAACGGTGTTTTCTTGCTATTCCACACAGCCTTGTAGGGCTGGTCGTTACCCCAACAGGCATTGGCTAAGATATGAGGCACTCCATTGATACGGTAATACTCCATCAAATCAATCTCGCCACACGAGGGCCAAGGCATGTCGTTGCCTAACGTCCAGATGGCAGGCCAGGCACCACCAGCGGTTGGGATGCGGGCGCAAACCTCCAGTCGTCCGTACAGGAAACTGTACTTACCTTTGGTATTTAAACTGGCCGAGGTATAGGGAATACCCTCACGACCAGTTTCCTGGCGAGCCTCAATCACCAGCATACCATTGTGCAGGTAGGCATTATCTGCCTGATACCACTGAGCTTCGTGGTTACGCACAAATCCCTGCTCATAGCCCCAGATGGTGCTATCAGGGCGCCCGTTACCATCAAACTCATCGGCAAAAACCAGCTGAAACTCCTGTGCCACAAGGGGCACAGCAAGCATACCAAGCAGCAACGACAGTAAAACCTTTCTCATACCATTAAATAAAGTCTTTGAAAGCCTCGTCGTACTCAGGACTATTGGCCAGGCGACCGTTTACCAGGCATACAAGCTCGATATCGCCTTTCCACGACAGCTTCTCATCGCTGGCACGATAGATGGCCTGATGGAACACGTATTTGATGCCCGCCTTGGTGAGCGAGAGACGTGAGATAAACTCATCGTCGCAACGAAGTGGCGTTTTATACTGCAGGTTCATACGAGCCACAACGGCATCGATACCCTGCTCGTGCAACGCAGCAAAGCTAACGCCCAGACTGCGAAGAAACAGGTGACGGGTGTGCTCAGCATAGTGCAGATAGTTGGCATTGTTTACGATGCCCTCGATATCGCACTCGTAATCGCGCACCTCCATGCGGGTTTCGAAAATATAGTTCATAATAGCTTCAATATTTCGTTGAAATGGGTAATCTTTGTCAGTCGTGGATGCTCGATATCCTCAGAGTGCTCCAACTGCCAGGTAACATGGAAGGGGATATGAATGGCCCAGGCACCGATATTAAGTGCTGGAGCGATGTCGCTCTTCAGCGAGTTACCCACCATGAGGAACTGCGAGGGCTGAACCTCCAGACGCTCACAGAGCTGCGAGAACTCTGTTTCGGTTTTATTACTAGTGATTTCTACATGTGAGAAATACTTATCCAGATGGCTGCGATACAGTTTATTCTCCTGATCCTGCAACTCGCCTTTGGTAAACACCACAAGACGATAGGGATAGGCCTGCAAACGCTGCAATGTTTCCTCTACCTCAGGCAACGGTGTGGCAGGCAGATGCAACAGCTGCTTGCTGTGCGCCAGCAACTCAGCCAGTTGGGTATGTGATAAATGTGCGCCACCAACACGGAGCGCTGTTTCTATAATCGAAATAGTGAAAGCCTTGCAGCCATAGCCCAAATCGACCATATTTCCCGATTCGGTAACAAACAACTCGTGGGCAGGGTCGTCGCAATAAGGCGCAATCAGGTCGTAGAGATGTTTCTCTACTTCCTCGAAATGACTCTGACAATCCCACAAGGTATCATCGGCGTCGAAAGCTATCACACGGAGATTTCTAACGTCTATCTTCATTTCTTACAATGTGGACAAGTTCCTTTAATAATATAATTAGATGTATGGGCCTCAAAACCCTCGGGCAGTTCTACCTTAGGCATCATAACGCCATCCAGACAGTAGGTCTGCTGGCACTGCTCACAGTAGAAGTGGGGATGCACATCATCATCGTGATCGTCGTGATGACTATGGCAGAGCTCAAAACGCTGACCATCCACAGCACCATCAATCACATGTACCAAATGGTGCTCACGGAAAAGCTGCAGCGTACGGAAAATGCCCGATTTATCGATTGTATCGATTCTATTCTGCAGCTCAGCCATGGATTGCGGTAGCATAGAAGCTTCGAGCGCCTTTACCACCGTAATACGGTTGGCAGTGGGCTTGATGTCATGCTCTAAAAGCAGTTGTTCGTAATTCTTAGTGTCCATAAGCTATACTTGTATGATAAAAATATCGATTTCATCGTTCACTCCAATCACCACGATCCAGATTGCGATAGCCGATGGCCTCGGCAATATGGTGACTCTGAACACGCTCTGTACCTTCGATATCGGCAATGGTACGTGCCACCTTCAGTATACGGTTGTAGGCGCGTGCACTAAGGTGCAGTTTCTCCATAGCCATGCGAAGCATGTTCAGACTGGCCTCATCGGGCTCACAGAACTGGTGAATCATACGCTCCGACATCTGCGCATTACAATATACACCCTTGAACGCCTTAAATCGCTCTTCCTGACGCTTACGGGCGGCAATCACACGGGCACGGATCACCTCGCTGGGCTCGCCCTGCTGCATCTGCGACAGCTGGTTGAAGGGAACTACCGGCACTTCGATATGCAAATCCATTCTGTCGAGAAGCGGACCGGAAATGCGGTTCATATAACGTTGTATCTGTCCTGGCGTACATACACAATGGTGCGTTGGGTCGCCATAATAGCCACAAGGGCAGGGATTCATCGAGGCCACAAACATAAACGAGCAGGGGTACTCGATGGTATATTTAGCACGACTAATGGTAATCTTTCTATCCTCCAAAGGCTGGCGCAGCACCTCGAGCGTAGCACGCGAGAATTCAGGTAGCTCATCACAAAAGAGCACCCCGTTATGGGCCAGACTCACCTCACCAGGCTGCGCTTTCTGCGTACCCCCCGTCATGGCCACCTGCGAAATAGTGTGGTGCGGACTGCGGAAAGGGCGCTGCGAAATCAACGAGGTTCCACTGGGCAGGATGCCTGCTACAGAGTGTATCTGAGTAGTTTCCAAACTCTCGGCCAGCGACAATGGGGGCAGGATACTTGGCAAACGTTTAGCCATCATCGACTTACCGCTTCCTGGGGGACCAATCAGTATCACATTGTGTCCACCAGCAGCAGCCACCTCCAAAGCACGCTTTACGCTTTCCTGACCACGCACATCGGCAAAGTCGAGATCAAAGGCGTACTGGTGGTCGTAAAACTCCTTACGTGTATCAATAATGGTAGGTTCGCAATTCTCGGCACCATTCAAAAAGGCAATCACATCAGCGATATTCTCCATGCCGTACACCTCAAGCTGGTTTACCACAGCCGCTTCGCGCACATTCTCCTTGGGAACTATCAAGCCCTTAAACTTCTCTTTGCGTGCACGGATGGCTACCGACAGCACTCCGCTTACGGGTTTCAGTTTGCCATCCAGGCCCAACTCGCCTACCATCATATAATCCTTCAGTGCATCTTCTGCTACCTTGCTGTAGGCAGCCAATATACCAATAGCCAATGGCAAATCGTAGCCACTACCCTCTTTACGGATATCGGCAGGACTCATATTAATTGTCAAATCGGCTGTTGGGGCTTTATAACCAATATTCTCGATAGCTGCGCGAATACGGTCGTAACTCTCTTTTACTGCGGTGTCGGCCAAGCCAGACAAGTGGAACGAAGTGCCTCTTGCCAGATTAACCTCGATGGTTATGGTGGTTGCTTCGAGTGCGGTAACGGCTGCACTATAGGTTTTAACAAGCATTGCTATTCGATTAATTCCTTGATTTTATCGTTAAGTTTTTGATAATCCAACGTACGGCCTACTATCTTTCCTTGACCGTCTATCACAATGTTGTCAGGCAGATAAGTCATACCCAACTGTTGCAGGATTGGCGATTCCCACATGCGCCCATCGCAAACGGTGCTCCATCTAACGGAGTCGCGATTCACAATTTGCTGACAATCCTTTACACTGCCATCCACGCTGATGCTCACTACCTTCAGCTTGCCTGGGTTTTCGCGCTGTAGGCGTGCCAACAGTCCCTGAATGCTCATACTCTCGTAGTTCCACGAGGCCCAGAGACTGATTACATTTACCTTGGCATTCAAGTCGGCCGACGATACTGTCTCGCCTTTCAATCCTTTGGCCGAGAACGAAGGCAGATGTGCGCCCTGCTTCACGGCGCGTAAGGCACCTAACTTCTTCAAGAGGGCAGCCACCTCCTTATTATCGGGCTGGGCCTTCATAATCATATTACCCAACTTCTGAATATTATCATAGTCGGGGTTAGGTACCATTACAAAAAATTTGGTAAGCAGATAGGTGCAGATAGGCGACTCAGGACGCTCGTAAATGTACTGCGTGGCCGTGCCTTTTACACCTGGTGGCATCATCGCACTGGTTTTCAGGCGGAATGCCGTCATTTCTTTGTTGATATTGGTGCCCTTAACTTCGGTTTCCTTCAGGTGCACAGCGTCGCCTTCCATAGTGATGGTAACGCCAGGCTCAGCAAACACAGGAATCTCAGAGAAGTTAGGGAACACCACGATGAGTGTAGTAGGTTCGGTGATGTCGGCCTTGTAGGTAAACTCACCCCTACTCACTCCGATGGTATCCAGTTTTTGGGCGCCATTAAGCCCATAGACGTAGAGTTCTCCTTGATTGAAGCCCTTAAAACTGCCCTCTATCTTAAACTTCTTCTGGCCATCGCCACAAGAACACAGTAAGAATGCTGCAAGAAGAGCAAGGAGACACGTCTGTTTCATTATTTATTTCTCAATATTCTTCAGTTCGATATCGTTAGCTGCATACTTGGCAAAAGCAGGATCCTTCTTGATAGCCTCCTTCAGTGCCTCGGCAGCATCGGCATTGTTACCCATACGGGCACTCATCAGCGCCTTCAGATACTCTGACACAGCATCAGGGTTCTTGATGTACTTCAGTGTAACAGCAGCCGATACGTAATCGTGGTTCAGGATCTGAGCCAGTACAGCGCTGTTTGAGTAAACCTCAGAGAAGTTCTCCTCAGCCTGAGCGTAGTTGCCCTTAGCCAGGTTCAGGTTACCCATAATCTCAGCCAGTCCGTTAGCATCAGTAGCAGCAGCGATATAACGCTCAGCAGTAGCTACGTCGCCATCCTTCAGAGCCAGAAGTCCAAGGTTTGCATTAGCCTCAGGAACGTTTGTTGCCTTCTGCAGATACTGCTTGGCAGCCTCGTAGTTACCCTGCTGGTACTCGATGGTAGCCAGGTTGTTGTAAGCACGATAGTCGTTAGGATAAACCTTAGCGGCAGTCATGTAAACCTGTTTCTTCTCATCGGCATTAGTCTTCAGAGTAGCACCATACAGAATCTCCTCGATGCTCAGCTTGGTAGCATCGTCCTGGAGCTGCTCAAGAATTTGCTCGTCGCTACGTCCGATAGTCTCGTAGTTGATAGTGAGACGGGCACGACGCAGTTCTGGCAGAACGCCATCAGCCAACTCGCGGAAAGCAGTTGAGATATTCTTGATCTGCTGCTCACGCTCCTGTGGATCCTTATACATAGAGAGCACGCGCAGGATAACCTCCTTATCCTGAATGTTGCTAGCCTTTACCAACTCCTGGAATCCCTCCCAGTCCTGAGCGGTGTACTTAGCATCAACAGGAGCATCGAGCTTAATCTTCTTGAGCTCCTGGTTTACGTACTTCTCAGAAACCTTCTGACGCTCGCCAGCCAGCTTATCGTTAATGCTGAAACCACCATCAGGTGAAGCATAGGCCGATACCTCGATGTTGTCGAGATTCAGTTTCTCGCGATCGTTGTTAATCTGCTTGAGCATACGAACAAACTCCTTAACCGAGTTATTCTTGAGCTCGCTCTTGCGCAACTTAGCCTGCTGGATGAGGAACTTAATGTTAGCATCCAACTTTTTCTTGGTGATACGCTGATAAGCATCGGGAGCCACAGCAGCCTGAGTGGTCAGGATAGTCTGCTTGTAGAGCTCAGAGGTAGCGATAACGCCATCGGCCACCTTAACGGCAGGAACCTCCATCTTCTTGTTACCAATGCGGGCATCGAATGTAAGGAACATCTCAGCCTTGTTGTCGCCAGCGTAAGCAAAGCTGGTCTTCATGGTGTAGTTACCACCCATCTTGTAGTTGATGGTCTGGTCGTTACCACGCACGCTCTCGCCCTGGAAAGTGGCGGTGGTACCCTTCTCAACCACACCATTTGAATAGCGCAGTTCGGGCACGACTGTAACTACAGCCTTCTTTTTCATATACTTCTCGGGGAAATGGCCGTTGATAGTTGCAGGAACGGCACCTTTTTGAGTCTCGAGTGGATTTGGTGTTACGGTGAAGTTATCTGCTGATAATTCGCCAAGTTTTGAACACGATGTAAACATCATCAGCGTAGCTGCTGACAGTAATAGAATTTCTTTTTTTTGCATAAAATAAAGTCTCAGTATTGTTGTGTGCCGCGAGCGGGACTCGAACCCGCACAGCCGTTTAATGGCCAAGGGATTTTAAGTCCCTCGTGTCTACCATTTCACCATCGCGGCGCCTTTTTTGCGGTGCAAAGGTAAGTTTAATTATTGGAATCACCAAACTTTTTATCTTTTTTTAATTCCAAACCCTCAGAATACCGCCATCTAAGCTCACTTTATACCTGTAAAGTGCTATTCCAGCGTTACCTTCGGCCAATACACCGTTGTTCACATTGTATGTTCGGTTGCATTTGCTACAATGCAGATACAGACCACTATTCTGCCATGTCAGCGGATAATTTCGTCCACCCAGTTCCTTCAAACAGTTGGCACACTGCCCCTCGTAAGCCACCAGTATATTATCATAGCTGCTCACCCCCACAATAATGCAGTTGTTGGCGCCTAACGCATAAGTCTGTCGCGATTCGCGCTCAGTATTCAGACGAATATCTTCGGTGGCGCCATCAAAATTACGTGTCGTCTTCAGGTGGCGCACGCCTTGCTGCACACTCGTCTCAATCTTCATAAACTGCCCAGGGGTTGAGAGCATAGCCGTTAGCTGGCAAGGCAGGGGATGCAACGTAGGATCGAACACAAACCTACACTCGTACTCGCGATAGATATTCTCATCGCCCACACAAGCCATCAGCAAGGTGCAGAGTAAGAGTGTCAGACTGCGTTTCATGCCAACAGTTTCTTTTCGGCCTCGGTCATACGCTCAAAGTTAAAGCCCTTCAGCGTCTGCTCCATCAAAGCCTGAATCTGGTCGTTGCACAGATTGCCGATGCTACCCTCGTGGGTGTGGTGGATATCATGACTGGCCTTAAACTGGCCTGCCTCGATATCAAGACCAACCTTTTTATAGGCATCGCGGAATGGCATGCCATTAGCAGCCAAGCGGTTCACCTCCTCAACCGAGAACATCGGATCGTACATGGGGTTATCAAGAATATGCTCGTTAACCTCAATCTTATTAATAATGTATGCGCACATCTGCAGACAGTCCTTCAGTTCGCCAAAGGCAGGCAGGAACACCTCCTTGATAATCTGCAGATCGCGGAAGTAACCTACAGGCAGGTTGTTCATCATCAGCATAATCTGCTGGGGCAGCGACTGCAGCTTGTTCGACTTGGCACGAATCAGCTCAAACACATCAGGATTCTTCTTGTGCGGCATGATGCTCGAACCTGTGGTACACTCCTTGGGCAACTTAACGAACGAGAAGTTCTGCGAGTTGAACAAGCAGGCATCGAACGCCATCTTTGCGATAGTTCCTGCAATAGTAGCGATGGCAAAACCTACGTTACGCTCCATCTTTCCGCGTCCCATCTGGGCATATACCACATTATAATCCATCGAGTCGAAGCCCAACAGATTGGTGGTCATCGTACGGTTCAAGGGGAACGAACTGCCATAGCCAGCAGCACTACCCAAGGGATTGCGGTTGGTCATCTTATAGGCAGCCTGCAGGAACAGCATATCATCGGCCAAACTCTCGGCATAAGCACCAAACCACAAGCCAAAGCTTGATGGCATGGCAATCTGCAGATGGGTATAGCCAGGCATCAGCACATCCTTGTACTGATTACTCTTTTGGATGAGCTCATCGAAAAGACTTTTCACCTCGTCGGCAATCTCCATCAACTCATGACGTGTAAACAACTTCAGATCTACCAACACCTGATCGTTACGCGAGCGACCTGAGTGAATCTTCTTACCCATATCGCCCAACTTACGTGTCAGCAGCATCTCAACCTGCGAGTGTACATCCTCCACATCGTCTTCAATCACAAACTCACCACGCTCAGCCAGGTGGTAGATGTTCTTCAGCTCGGCCAGCAGCTGGGTCAGTTCGTCCTTCTCCAGCAGTCCGATGCTTTCCAACATGGTGATGTGGGCCATAGAGCCCAGCACGTCGTACTTAGCCAGATAGAGGTCCATCTCGCGGTCGCGACCAACGGTAAAGCGCTCTATCTCCTTGTTGACTTCAAAATTCTTTTCCCAGAGTTTCATCTCTTAATTCTCAATTTTCAATTTATTCGTAGTGTACCATTGCAAGGGCCTCGGCAATCTTCTCAACGCCTTCCTGCAAAGGTTTCTCTACCATGCTTTTGATAAATGGGTTCAATTCGGCCTTTACCGTTACCTTCATTTTCGATGAGTTCTCATCTACAGGCAGCACCTGTACCCATACGTTGAAGGGAACGGGACTCTGAACCGTTTCGAACTTTACGCACTTAGGCTCTTCGCGATCGCAGATACGCAGTTTCAGTTCGCCTACAGGAGCCACATTAAGGCTCACGGTGTCGGCATCAAAACTAAATCCCTGTACCTTATCCTCGGGCACACGGTCGCGTACCTTCTCCAGATTGGTCAGATCGCTGATATTGTTGTAAACAGCCTGCTGCGAGTAAGGAACCAGCTTCACGCTGCTCTCAAACTTACTTTCTCCTCCGAATATTCCCATGGTTTACATTAAAGATTAAACATTAAACATTAAAAGATTAAACATTAAGATTAATCCTGTTTCCAGGTATCAGGACTCTTACGCCACTCAGCCAGAACGGCCTTGTCCTCTTCCTTAATATAACCAGTCTTGGCAGCCTCTTCAATCACTGCCTCATAGTTGCTCAGTGTAATCAGCTTCACGCCAGCCTCGGCAAAAGCCTTCTCAGCTACAGGGAATCCATAGGTAAACGATGCTACCATACCAATCACCTCAACGCCATAGTCGCGCAGTGCCTGAACAGCCTTCAGACTGCTACCGCCAGTAGAAATCAAATCCTCTACTACAACCACCTTGGCACCTTTCTTAATCTCGCCTTCTACCTGGTTGCCCATACCATGATCTTTTGGCTTTGGACGAACATAGCTGTATGGCAAGCCCAGCTCCTCGGCTACGAGTGCACCCTGTGCAATGGCACCTGTGGCCACACCTGCAACAGCCTCAGCTTCAGGGAAGTTCTCCTGAATAGCATGACAGAGCTCCAGCTTTACAAACGAACGCAGACGTGGGAACGAGAGCGTCTTACGATTATCAGTATAAATAGGTGACTTCCAACCCGAAGCCCATGTAAACGGGTCGTTTGGCTGCAACTTGATGGCCTGAATATCCATCAGTTTCTGGGCAAATTGATTCTTGATTTCCATAACGTTATTCTGTATTTTGGGTGCAAAGATAGTGTAAATCAGGCGAATAACCAAATTATTACCTATCTTTTTGTATAGCCAAGTGCCAGAACACTTATCTTTATGCCACCATTCTGGGCTATTTGCTTAGCACAAGCGGTTACAGTAGCGCCTGTAGTCACCACATCGTCAATCACCAGCAGGTGTTTTACCCCTGCAGGAATCTGGTTCAGCGCAAACATCTGTTCCACATTCTCAGCACGGCTCCATCTGCTTTTCTTGGTCTGACTCTCCACAAAATCCACGCGCCGCACCACATCGGTCAAAACAGGCAAACCTGTAATCTCGCTGATACCTTGGGCAATGGCATCGCTCTGGTTATAACCACGCTGGCGCAAACGTTTCTTGGCCAATGGTACAGGTACTATACCATCGATTCCATCGAAGAATCCCGCGCCTTGCATCTCTTTAGCCAACATACGTCCAAGAATCACACCTACCTCGGGGTGATCCTTGTATTTAAGCTGGTAGATCATGTTGGCGGTATCAGAATGGGCTTCGTAGTAAAAATAGGCGGCAGCACGCTCGATAGGAATCAAATGCCAGAAGCTTTTCGCCATCTCATTATCATAGGGATTAAGCCAAAAACCGGTACGTGGCAGATGAAAGTGGCATTTCATGCAAAGTACCTCTTCGGTAGCCGACAGTCGGCGACCGCATATCACACAAGTGCGTGGCGAAATAAAATCCAGTAATCGTCGCCAGAAACTAATCCATTTCATCGTCAATATCCATCTCTTCGTCAACATCCAGGCATTGACGAATGATACCATAGTCGAAGCCACGACTCAAGGCGAAGCGAACCAGTTTCTGATTCAACTCATAATCGTTGGCGGCTTTAATGCTTTTGCGTTTCTGTTTCAACAGTGGCACCAGCACCTTCAGGTACTCCTCATCGTCGATTTCATCGAGCACCCGCTGCTGTATATCATCATCTATACGCTTCATCCAGAGTGCCTGCTGCACCTTGCGGCGGCCCCATTTGTTATAGCGCACCTTATCCTTTACAAAAGCACGGGCATAACGTTCATTATCAATATAGCGCTCTTTGGTAAGACGCTCTACCACACGGTTCTGCGCCTCAGGGTCCATTCCCCAACGCTTCATCTTATCACGCATCTCCTGCTCGCAGTGTTCGGCCTGTGCACAGGCAGCCGCTAACTGCAGGTAAGCCTCTTGTTCTGTTTTCTCCTTTGTCATGCTTTAGTTGCTTTTATAAATCTTGTTTTGCCGTATTGGTCGTCAATCTTCGCAATATCTACAAAGCCCAAAGCCTGCAGATTTTCTACGATGGAATCGGCATAAATGGGATTAATTTCGTAATATAATCGTCCACCCTGCTTTAAGGCCAACTTGGCATAATGCATGATATGACGATAGAACAGTAACGGATCATCGTCGGGCACAAACAGGGCTGTATCCGGTTCGTATTTCAGCACATTTTCCTCCATTTCATCGGCTTCCTTCCGACAGATATAAGGTGGATTACTAACGATTACATCCCACCTGTCGGCCCCTGTCTCTAAAGCCAAGGCATCACGTTTCTCAAACTTCACATCAGCCCCAAGCGCCTGGGCATTATGCCGAGCAATGGCCAATGCCTCGTCAGAGATATCCCAAGCTGTAACTTTAGAGTCGGGAATATCCAATGCCAATGTAATAGCAATACAGCCGCTACCGGTACCAACATCCAATACAGAGCAGCCCTTTAACTTCCCTTTATCTTCTGCTAACTGCCCTTTAAATTCCTCTCCGATTAAATGGCATAATTCGGCTGTTTCCGGACGAGGAATCAGCACACCAGGAGCCACATAGAACTGGCGATCACAGAAGTCGGCCACACCCAAAACATACTGCACAGGCTCGGCTTTTTCGAGTCTTTGCATGATTTTTTCGAGTTCTGCTTGGTCGTTTGCCGATAATTGTGTAACTTTGCCACAATAAATATCGGCCGTTGACAGACCGAAACGTACATCAAGCACCCAACGGACAAGGGCTTTCGCCTCGCCGGCATCGTAAATCTTGCAGAGTCTTTGGCAAAGTTCTTCGTAATTCATGGTGCAAAAGTACAAAAAAGTAGTGAATAGTGAATAGTGAATAGTAAAAATAGTATGATAGACGACAAAAAATTCATGCAACGCTGCATTCAGCTGGCAAAAAACGGACAGCTGAACGCTAAGCCCAACCCCATGGTGGGCGCAGTTATTGTACATAACGGCCGTATTATTGGCGAGGGTTACCACGTGCGCTGTGGTCTGGCTCATGCCGAGGTAAACGCTTTTGCCTCTGTACGAGCAGAAGACGAGGCCTTATTGCCCGAATCAACCATCTACGTATCGCTTGAGCCCTGCTCACATTATGGTAAGACGCCCCCTTGCGCCGACTTGATTATCGAGAAAGGTGTGCGCCGTGTGGTTGTAGGATGTATCGATGAATTCGCCGAAGTTCAAGGTCGAGGCATCCAGAAACTACGCGATGCAGGCATCGAAGTAGAGGTAGGTGTACTCGAGGATGAATGCAAGGCATTGAACCGTCGTTTTTTCACATTCCATCGCGAAAAACGTCCTTATATCATCTTGAAATGGGCACAGACCGCCAATGGTTTCATCGACGATCATCACCAGCCCGTACAAATCTCAAGCGACTTTACCAAGATGCTTTCGCACAAACTGCGTGCTGAGGAGGATGCTATTCTAGTGGGGCGCGTTACCGATGAGCGCGAACATCCGCAGCTGAATGTACGCGAATGGTACGGACCTGATCCCAAACGTATGGTGATAGACCGTGCTCACCCGCTGAACCTCGAGAGCTTGCATGCTCAGAATATCCAGTCGATTATTGTCGAAGGCGGTACCGAAACGTTACAATCCTTTATCGTGCAAGGTCTTTGGGACGAGCTACGTGTTGAAACCAACACATCGCTGACCGTTAGCGATGGTACGCGTGCACCACAGCTGCCTGCTAGCGCCCAAGTGGTAAGCAGTCACATCTACGGTAAAAATGTGATTGTGGTTTATCAGCGAAAATACAGATAGTTATTTCCTACCAAAATCGGCAGGTACCTCACCCCACTTCTGTGTTTCCCATTTTATGATGGGATTACGGTACTGGTGGGTACGCAACCAGTTCTCGGCTCTTGCAATAATTTGGAAGAGCTGTTCGGTTTGTGGGGTGCGTTCAAGTGTAGTTTTACATTTGCCTTTCGACACCCATAGAATGGCATTATAACTATCCGAATATATGGTTTTATCGTGCCATCCCTTTTGCCAACAAAGTGCCAAGGCATGCACAATAGCCAAGAATTCACCGATATTATTTGTGCCTTTTACAGGACCAAAATGAAAAACCCTTGCGCCTGTAGTCAGATCAATACCCTGATACTCCATCGGTCCAGGGTTTCCGCTACAAGCAGCATCTACTGCAAAAGCGTCTGCCCTTACAGCCTCCCCCAACCCCCTCCAAGTAGAGGGGGCTTTAGGTGAATTCTGTACCTTTTTCTTATCCGATGGTATAATTTCCATAAGTGCTTTCTTAATGTTCCTAAGTACCTCTTGCGTATTTGCGACTACCTCCTCGTTCGTAAAACGAATAACAGTAAAACCGCTTTTCTGCAAATCCTCTGTCCTACTCTTATCCTTTACTATCTGCTTGTCTTCAAGGTGATACTGACCGTCTATTTCT
This sequence comes from Prevotella sp. RM4, assembly GCF_000701965.1. Taxonomy (NCBI): domain Bacteria; kingdom Pseudomonadati; phylum Bacteroidota; class Bacteroidia; order Bacteroidales; family Prevotellaceae; genus Prevotella; species Prevotella sp. RM4. Next base: position 168,259 of record NZ_JNKG01000009.1, on the reverse strand, counting down.
ATTACTAACTTCTTATGCAAGCAAACAAAATCTACAATATAATCCTTGATGATATGCTGCCTTCTAAACTTATGCCCATCAATACTTCTTGATTTTAGGATCTCCCACACGATACTTTCAGCCTCTGTAGGATGACTCATGTTGTAATCTGCATAAGCCCTTAGCAAGTCGTAATTGGCATTATCAGCCGTTTCATAAATATAGGTCATCTCACAATATGATTAAGCCCCCTCCCTTTGGAGGGGGATGGGGGAGGCTTTTTACATACGCTCAGGAACTTCGATGCCCAGCAGGCTCATACCGTTCTTGATAATCTTGGCCACATTCTTAGCCAGCATCAAGCGTACGGCCTTCTTCTGCTCATCGGGTTCGTTCAGAATGCTGTAATCGTGATAGAACTGATTGAACACCTTGGTGAGCTCGTAGCAGTAGTTAGCGATACCACTTGGTGAGTAATCCTTACCAGCCTGCTCTACAGCAGCACCAAACTCGTTCATCTTCTGAACCAGCTCTACCTCCTTCTCAGCCAGATCAACCTGAGCATTAGCAGGCTTCAAGCCCTCAGCCTCGGCCTTACGCAGGATCGAACGGATACGAGCGTAGGTGTACTGGATGAAAGGACCGGTATTTCCGTTGAAATCGATACTTTCCTCGGGGTTGAACAGCATGTTCTTACGAGCATCAACCTTCAGGATAAAGTACTTCAGGGCACCCATACCTACCACACGAGCAATCTCACGGCGCTCCTCTTCGGTCATATCGTCGAACTTACCCAGCTCCATCGAGGTCTTGTAGGCATCCTCTACCATCAGTGCCATCAGGTCGTCGGCATCAACAACCGTTCCCTCACGACTCTTCATCTTACCGTTTGGCAGTTCTACCATACCATATGAGAAGTGTGTAAGCTCCTTACCCCACTTGAATCCTAAGCGATCCAACAGGATAGAGAGTACCTGGAAGTGGTAGTTCTGCTCGTTACCTACCACATATATCATCTTATCGATAGGATAATCCTTGAAACGCATCTCGGCTGTACCGATATCCTGAGTCATATAAACCGAAGTACCATCGCTACGCAGCAGCAGCTTCTGGTCGAGCCCCTCGTTAGTCAGGTCGGCCCAAACCGAGTTGTCCTCGTGGCGCTCAAACAGGCCCTTAGCCAAGCCCTCTTCAACCTTAGCCTTACCCTTCAGGTAGGTCTGACTCTCGTAATAGATCTTATCGAACGATACGCCCATCTTCTTGTAGGTCTCGTCGAAACCGGCATATACCCAGTTGTTCATCTTCTCCCACAGAGCGCGTACCTCGGGATCGTTGTTCTCCCACTTAACCAGCATCTCGTGAGCCTCCTTAATCAGTGGAGCCTCCTGCTTAGCCTTCTCCTCGTCCATCCCCTGGGCTACGAGTTCCTTCACCTCCTCGCGGTAGTGCTTATCGAAAGCTACGTAGTAGTCACCAATCAGGTGGTCGCCCTTCTTGCCCGATGTCTCAGGAGTCTCGCCGTTGCCGTACTTCAGCCAAGCCAGCATCGACTTACAGATATGAATACCGCGGTCGTTCACGATATTGGTCTTCACCACCTTGTTACCATTGGCCTCCATAATCTGTGCCAAACTCCAACCCAGCAGGTTGTTACGTACATGGCCCAGGTGCAAAGGCTTGTTGGTGTTAGGCGAAGAGTATTCGATCATAACCAGAGGCGACTCGTCGGTAACCTGCTTCATGCCGAAACGCTCATCCTTATCGATAGCATCGAGCAACTGCAACCAGGCACCATCGCCAACGCTCAGGTTCAAGAAACCTTTTACCACATTAAACTTCTCAACAGCTGCACAGTTAGCAGTCAGGTATTCACCAATCTCCTGTGCTGTCTGCTCCGGACTCTTCTTGGCAGCCTTCACAAAGGGGAATACCACCAGAGTCAAGTTACCCTCAAACTCACTTCTTGTCTTCTGCAACTGCAGCATCTTCTCTGTGGCATCCATGCCATAGAGGGCCTTTACTGCCTCGCCTGCAGCCTTGCTGATTAATGCTTCAATATTCATATCTTTCGAATTTTGGGTGCAAAATTAATAAAAATATATGGAAATTAGATACTTAGTGTACAAAAAGTTACATCTTTGTACAAAAAAACGCACATAGTTTAAAACTTTTTTGTATCTTTGCGCCCGACGAGAGAGAAATAGAATGAGACATAGCCTTAAACATATCACCTTGGTCTTTGCTGTGATGCTGGCCTTGCCAGTAGCGGCAAAGGGTGAAAGATTTGTGTTTACTACCATCTGGACGGCGCAGGCACAGTTTGCCGGCTATTATGCCGCCAAAGAGAAAGGATTTTACGACGAAATGGGCCTGGATGTGGTTATCCAGCACCCTTCGCTCACCAGTTCGGCCTCCAACCGCTTGAAGACCGACCAGTGCGACGCCGCCATGTTTTCGATGATGTCGGCCATGGACTTCATTGCTCAAGGCACACCACTGGTAAACATCTTTCAGGACTCCATGAACAGCAGTAACATTTTAGTTTCGCGCTGGGGTGCTGATCCGTCAAAGATGAAAGGTCAGCGTGTGGGCATCTTCAATTCCGACCCCAACTACCTAACCTTTATAATGAGTAAGAAGGAAGGCATGAATTACGAGTGGGTACGTTTTACCAGCGACATCAACGTGTTCCTGTCGGGTGCCGTAGATGCCACTATGGTAGTGAGTTACAACGAGTTCTGCCAGCTGAAGCAGGCCGGATTTAATCTCCCCGAGAGAAGTTTGTATCGTTTTAGCGATCACGATTATAACATACAGGAAAACGGCGTTTATGTAAAACGCCAGTATTATGACACCCACCGCAGCACCGTGGGTAAGTTTGCAGCCGCCAGTCGCCGTGGCTGGGAGTGGGTAGCCGCCCACCCCGACGAGGCCTTGGAGATTGTTATGAAGTATGTACGCAAGAACGGTATCCACACCAACCGCGTGATGCAGAAGATGATGCTCGAAGAGGTGTTACGCCTGCAGATTGATCGCGAATCGAAACGCCGCGAGTTCCGTGTACGTGCCGATATGGTACGAAAGGCCAGTAAGATGATGTTCGAAGCCGGCATGCTGAAACGCGAAGTAACCTATAAAGAACTGATTGGCCTATGAAAAAGCACCCTTGGATAACAGCTGCCTTTGGTGCAGCACTCGCACTGTTGCTGGCAGCAGTACTCATCTATAGTCGCCAGATTATACAGCAGCAGGCGATGGACGATGCCGTAAAATCGCTACAGCAGGTCATGGAGCGTACCGACCGTCATCTGCATCAGATAGAGGCCGCAGCCGACAGTCTGATTCCCAAGATTGAGCAGCATATCGACCAGCCCGACATGATGTTTGCGTATAGCAGAGAGTTGCTGAAGCAGCACCCCGCCCTGAAAGGCTGCAGCATCTCGTTCGATCCCTATTTCTATAAAGAGAAAGGTCAATATTTCTCGGCTTACTCGTATAAAAAGGGTAACCGCATCGTAACCGAACAGGAGGGTAACGACAACTATCAGTATTTTTATATGGACTGGTACGTTATCCCACGTATGCTGTACCACTCGTACTGGATAGAGCCGTTTGCCGAGAAGAGCACCAGCGGTATTGTGGTTAATGATATTATGACCTCGTACTGCCAGCCCATACAAGGTGGCCCCGATAAAACAGTGGGTATCCTCTCGGCCGATGTGCCACTGAGCTGGCTGGCCGATCAGATAGAAAACTATCAGCCCATGCCCAAATCGTATTGCATGCTGTTAGGTCGTGGCGGCTCCTACATTGTTCATCCCGACAGCACCCGTCTGCTGTACGAAACCATTTTCACCTCTACCATCGAGCATCCCGACACAGCCCTTACCTCATTGGGCCGTGCTATGACCGATGGCGAAACAGGTTACAAGTCACTACGACTGGATGGCGTAGATAGTCATGTATTCTACATGCCGTTCCGCCAAACAGGTTGGAGCATAGCCCTTGTATGCCCCAACGAGGTTATTCTCAGCAACTATCGCCTGTTGCTTTATTTCCTATTGCCACTAATTCTATTATCCATTATGCTCATGTTCATGCCTCTATGGCGCTTGCTGTTCCGCCGACGCCACTTTGCAGCCGTGCTGCTACCCTTGCTTGTACTAACTGCCACCTCGTGCCACAACAACCAGCCGAGTAAACCAACAGCCTCGGACCAAGCCAGCCCCGAAGAAAAAGCCAGCGACAAAATTAGAGAACAGCTGGACGCGTACGAGGGCAACCGCTGGTTCCAAGTACTCGACAGTTTGGAACAGGCAGGCAAGATAGCCACCTGCCAAGCCGATTATTTGAGGGCATCGAAATACGACGAAATGGAGCAGTTCCGTTCTGCTTTGATTTTCTACAACAAGGCCATCGAAGGCGACAAATTATTACACATCGACAATGCACAATACTACGATGCCGTCATGGGATTGAGTACTATCTACCTGAATAACGATAACAATGTAGAGCTTGCCTTGGGAACTGCCACAAAAGGACACGAGACTGCCAGTAAGGATAGTACCCTGATTGGACAAGACCATACAAACCAGTTCATCATGGAAATTGGCATGTGTCAAATGCGATTGGGACGCAACGACGAAGCAGTACAAACCTTTGAGAATGCCCGTCAGGGGGCCGAACAGCTAGCACAACGCTATCCACAAAGTCCCCGTTGCCAAGAAAGTTGCATACTGCTTGCCGCAAATATCATCAATTATTACATGAACATAGGCTGGTTCGATCGCGTAGAACCTTGGCTCAATATGATGGAGTTGGCACTTGAACGCTACGCCGCCACCAATGCACCTACACAAAAATACAGCAATTATCTGGCCACTCTTACTGGCGACAAAGCCATTATGTGGGCCATGACGGGGCATCCTGAAGAAGCCGAAGCCGCCTATCAGAAATTTCTATCCACCGATTATGCCAAATCTTTCCGTGGCGTATACGATCAGGCCTTTTATCTGGAAATGACCGAACAGTGGGAAAAACTGCTTTCTATTGCACTTCGTATAGATTCCGCCGAAATAAAAGAAGGCGTAACGCCTACCATCGACTATTTGATAACAAGCCCATCAACCTTATTTAAAGCGATGCTGAAAACTGGTCGAAAGGAAGAGGCTTTACAAAAAGCTGATCAAATTATCAATTTACTCGATACGGTTAAAGCCATCCAACATCGTAGCGATGCCGAGGAATTAGCTGTGATTTACGAAACCGAGCAGAAAGAGCAGGAGATTGCCGCCCAGCGAGCCTCACTCAACAGTCAGCGCATGCAGGCCATCGTAGTAGTGGTACTGTTGCTGTTGATATTCTTGGGTGTGCTGTTCGAGTTCTATCGCAAACTGCGCCGTGCCCACACGCTGCTTGAGATTAGCTATAACAACCTGGTGATAGCCAACGAACGCGCCGAGGAATCGTCAAAGATGAAGACCAACTTTATTCGTCAGATTTCACACGAGATACGTACGCCACTGAATATCCTGAGTGGTTTTACACAGATTATCACCATGCCCGATATGAAGCTCGACGAGGCTACCCGCACCGATATCAATCATAAGATTGTGGAGAATACCGACCGTATTACCGGTCTGGTTAACAAGATGCTGGAACTGAGCGATGCCAGCAGCCAGGCCGTTATCGACCGCACCGACAATGTGCTGGCCGTACAGATTGCGGCACAGGCCACCGATGCCAGCGAGGTTGCCAATGCCAAGCACCTGAAGTTCGACTTACAGGTTGGCGACGCCGAAGGCGCAGTAACCATCACCACCAACGAGCAGGCTGCTACCCGTGCGCTTACCATGCTGCTTGATAATGCCCGTAAGTTTACCCGTCCGGCCGAGGCTAAGAATGAAAAACAAACTGAACTGCAACAGGTTACGCTTACACTCAAAAAGACTGAGAGCACCATCGAATTCATCGTTGAGGACACAGGTATTGGCGTCCCCATCAATGAAGCTGAACATATTTTTGATGAGTTTGTACAGTTGGATGAGTACTACGAGGGTACAGGTATCGGACTTACCGTAGCACGTTCGTTGGCACGCCGACTGGGTGGCGATGTGGTGCTCGATACCACCTACACCTCAGGTGCCCGCTTTATCATGACGTTGCCTTTGGCCTAACTAAATCAAGCCAAAGTGCTGCAGGGCCTTGCGCACACCCTCATCGTCAACCGATGCAGTAATGTAGTCAGCCTCAGCTTTCAGTTCGTCGATGGCATTACCCATAGCTATGCCCACACCGGCCTTACGCACCATGGTAGTGTCGTTACCGCCATCGCCAAAGGCCATGGTATGGTCGGGATTCAGCCCTAAGTGCTTGGCCATTGTCAACAGTCCCTCGCCCTTATCGGCACCTAATGCGGTTACATCGGTAAATGCCTGATGCCAGCGCCCTGAGGTACAGCCTGGCACGCGTGCCATCAACTCTGCCTCATAATCCTTACTAAAGAAAGGTGTTATCTGCATAATACGCTGCTGTAGCACCTCCTCTACAGGCTTGGCTTTATCCAGATTCTCCACCGCTAAATGCTGACGGAAAATCTCATCCACCTGTCCCTGCGGGTCGAGCACAGCCACATCCTTTTCGCCAACCACTATCACACCATAGTTCTTTTCTATGGCATCATCCACTATCAATCGGGCCTCGTGTGGCGGAATACTCTTACAGGCCACCACCTCATCGCCTACAAAACAGTAAGCGCCATTAGTAGTTACATACCCGTCGATCAGGTGCTCGATAGCACCCAGGTTGGTTATGATAATAGGTGGGCGCCCGGTAGCTATAAACACCTTGTGTCCATTGGCCTTGGCCTGTGTAAGTGCCAGGATGGTAGAAGCGGGAATCTGGTGTGTTTCGAAACTCACCAGCGTACCATCGATATCAAAGAATAATGCGTAACTTGTCTGCATATATGTTTATTTTTTAGGTCCCAGTGCCCGTCGGGTTTGCAACAGCACACTGAGCTGTATCAGGGCGATGCCGATATAGAACGAGAAGTTTATCTCGCGGCCCTCGCCAAAAATCAGGAATGCTAATATAATGGTATAGCAAGGCTCCAGGTTGTACGTCAGGTTTACCGTAAAGGCCGAGAGTCGCTTCAGCGCCTGTATCTGTAGCAGATACATACCAACCGTACAGAACAGCGCATGACAGAGCATCAGCCACAGGTTAGTACCCTCGGGAATAACCACCACAGGCTGGTTGCTGGGGAAGAAAGTCAGATAGATGGGGATGATCATTGATACCAGCACGATACCACCCGACATCTGGTACATCAGCACCGTACGACTGCGCACACCCACGCTTGCCTTTTTATTGCAGATGGCATAGAGCGCACACACGGCACTCGACACCACGCCAATGCCGATACCATAGCGGTAACGGGCATCTAACGAAAAAATGCACAGCACACCCAGCACGGTAATGAGCGAGAACACCAACTCGGTAACCGACAGCTTGCGATGGTATATCAGCGGCTCGAAAAGGGCTGTAAAAAAGCCTACCAACGAGAAACAGATAACACCAATCGACACGTTCGAGGCCTTGATGCTACTGTAAAACAGTATCCAGTGCAAACCTAACAGCGCACCGCAACCGCACAGTTGCAGAAACTTACGCCATCCCACACGTGGCAGTCCAGTAAACACCAGCAGGATAGCACTCGTGAACAGCATACGGTACCACACAATATCAACCTCGTTCAGGGTAATCAGTCGTCCAAACAGGCCCGTAAAGCCTGCCAACAACACACTCAGGTGCAGTTGTATAAATCCACGTTGTGTTTCGTTCATCACTCCCAGCACTCTAATTCTTTTTCTAACTCAGGTAACTGACTGCGGTGGAACATGGGTTCCTTAATGCCTGCACGCTTCTGCTGGCGGTAATCATCAAGCAGCCGGAAAGCGTAACGTCCCAACAGCACAATCGCTATCAGATTACAAGCTGTAAGGAAAGCCATAAAAAAGTCAACGATGTTCCACACCAGTTCAAAGCTGGCCAACGCGCCAAAAATCACCATCACACCAGCCGAACAGATGCGGTAGGTTGTCATCACCTGTGCATTCGACGTAATGAAACGGATATTTGCCTCGCCGTAATAGTAGTTGCCGATGATACTCGAGAAGGCAAACAGGAAGATGGCGATGGCCACAAACACCGGACCAGCCGATCCCACCTCGCTCTGGAGTGCCGACTGCGTGAGTGCGATACCATTCAGCTCTGGCACCTCGTACAGGCCGCTAATCAAAATGATGAACGCCGTACACGAGCAAACCAGCAAGGTATCGGTAAACACGCCCAAGGCCTGAATCAAGCCCTGCTTTACGGGGTGCGATACGGCTGCTGTAGCAGCCACGTTAGGTGCACTACCCTCGCCCGCCTCGTTCGAGAACAAGCCACGCTTCACACCATTCATAATCGTAGCACCAATACCACCACCTGCTATCTGGTGTATGCCAAAGGCATCTTCTACAATCACCTTAAACACATGTGGTATATGCTCTATGTTCATGGCAATAACCACAATGGCCAGAACCACATAGCCGATAGCCATCACAGGCACCAGCACCGCACTTACATGGGCAATACGCTGAATACCGCCAAACACGATAAACAAGCCCAGAACTGCCAATGCAATACCCACCCATACAGGATTCCAGCCAAAGGCCTCCTGCATGGCACCACAAATGGTGTTAGCCTGGATTGAGTTGTTCGACAGTCCGAACTGCAGCGTAATCAGCACCGCAAACGTAATGGCCATCCATCGCTGGTGCAAGCCATGCTGGATATAGTACGCAGGACCGCCGATAAACGAGTCCTTGTGTTTCTGCTTAAACAGCTGGGCCAAGGTAGATTCTACAAAAGCCGTAGCCGATCCGATAAGGGCGATAATCCACATCCAGAACACGGCACCTGGTCCACCGATGGCAATGGCCGAAGCCACACCAGCCAGGTTGCCCGTACCCACACGCGTGGCCACACTCACGGCAAAAGCCTGAAACGAGGAGATATGCTTACGCTTGCCCTCTGTACCTTGATTCTTAACTTGGTCACCTACTGTATCAACAGCCGAATCGGTCAGCAACCTGAGCATCTCGCCCACCATCCGGAACTGCACAAAGCGTGTTTTAATAGTAAACCACACGCCACAGCCTACCAGCGCGGCAATCAGCACATAGCCCCAAACGGCATCATTAATCTGAGTAATCAGTTCGTTCATTTATGTTTAGTTCGTATTGTTTATTGCAAGGGTGTTAGTGGATAAATAATGTTCACTATAAATATGTTAGCTGTCAGTATGATAAGGTTCATCAGCAGTCCTATACGCATAAAATCGCTGAATCGGTAGCCACCAGGACCGTACACCAGCATGTGTGTAGGCGATCCGATAGGTGTGGCAAAGCTACTGCTCACGCTCACCATCAGGGCTATCAGGAATGGGTATGGCTCGTAACCCAACTTCTCGGCAGCCTCGTACATGATGGGGAAGAACATGGCACCGGCAGCAGTGTTTGATATAAACTCGGTGATAAACGTACCCACAAAGCAGATGGCAGTCATCACCACTATCGGGTTGGTACCACACACATCCAGAATACCCATGGCCAGGCGTTCGGCAATACCCGTTTTCTGGATAGCCAGTCCCAGCACCACGCTACCGGCAAACACCATCAATATGTCCCAGTTAATAGCGCGCATGGCCTGGTCGGGCGTACAGCAGTGCAGTATCATCATGGCAGCAGCGGCAATAAAGGCACAGTGCAGCAGTGGCATAATACCCAAGGCCGATACTGTTACCATCGCTATCATAATCAGCGCCGATATCAGTGTTTTGCTACCCACGTTAATCACCTCGTCGCCAACCTGCAAGCCACGCTCCTGGGCCAGCTGCAGAATGTCTTTAATATGTCCGGCGTATGTCAGATGGTCACCTCCCATCACAAACTCGTTCTTGCTCAGCGCTACGGGTACATTATCAAAGTGGCGGATCCTGATCAGTCGGCCGCCCTTCACATCGTATAGGCCAGCATAGTCGAGTGTCTCGCCAATAAACTTGTTGCTCGATGGCACCAGCAGCTCTACGGTATATTCGGCTGTATCCTCAAAATCCGATTCGGGTGCTTTTCTATCGGGCAACAGCTTGCGCATGGCAATAATGCTCAGCACACCTACCAGCAAGCAGAACAAGCCTGGTATCGTAGTTGCCAACACGTTCATCACATGACCCGTCTTATCGGCATACAGTCCACTGATAATCAGGTTTGGCGGTGTACCAATCAGCGTACACACACCACCCATACCCGAGGCATAACTCAGAGGGATAAGCAGCTTTGAGGGCGAGATACCCAACTTTTTCGACCACATTTTCACGATGCCCACAAACATGGCCACCACCGTGGTATTACTCAAGAACGAACTCAGTCCGGCCACTGGCAGCATCAGTCGTATCACAGCCTTACCATAGCTATTGGGTTGTCCTAACAGGTTTTTCACTATCCATTGCAGCACGCCGGTATAGGTAAGACCAGCCACTACCACAAACAATACTCCGATAACCACTACCGACGAAGAACTGAAGCCCGAAAACGCCTCTTTAGCATCGAGCACCCCTGTAACAAGCAGTATGCCTATAGCAGCCAAGAATACCACATCAGCACGCAATTTGGTTAGTAGCAGAGTAGTAAACATACCCAGCACTGTAATAATCGTAATCCAAGCTTGGAGATTGAAACCCCATAACAGTTCTGTTTCCATGATTTATCAGATATGTTTAATATTATGCGGACAAAGGTACGGCTTTTCACCGAAAAGAGCAAGCAAATCTATCTTTTTTTGCTAAATATGGGAAAATAGTTGTATCTTTGCACCCATAAACTTACTTAATATGAAGCGATTTCTACCTCATCTTATAGCATTTATAGTGGTGGCCATCTGGGGCGTCACGTTTGTGTGCACTAAACTGTTGTTGCTGGGCGGACTAACTGCAGCCCAGATATTTATTCTGCGTTTTATCATCGCTTACTTGCTGTTGTTAGGCTATAGCCTGTCAAAGGGTATCCACTGGCTCAGCAACAGTTGGCGCGACGAGCTCAACATGATGGCTTTGGGTGTATTTGGCGGATCGCTCTACTTCCTCACCGAGAATAGCGCCATGAACTACACCACAACCACCAACACCAGCATCATCGTGAGTCTGTGCCCCCTGTTTGCATCAGCCATCATCGGTGCTTTCTATAAAACCGAGCGCCTTAATCGCTGGCAAACCTTTGGCACTGTTATGGCGGCATTGGGTGTTATCATGGTGGTGATGAACGGTCATTTTGTGCTCCACCTCTCGCCTTTGGGCGATGCGTTGGCCTTTGGTGCCTGCATGTGCTGGGCGTTCTACAGTCTGCTGATTATCCCCGTTAGCAAGCGTTACCCCACGGTGTTCATTACCCGCAAGGTATTCTTTTACGGTCTGCTGTCCATGATACCCTATATCATCCTGCATCCCGACCTCAACATCCAGCTGGTCATCAACAAGCCCACGCTGTTAGCCAACCTGCTATTCTTAGGTTGTGTAGCCTCCATGCTCTGCTACGTGGCATGGAACTGGGTACTTAAGCGTTTGGGGGCCGTGGTTGCCACCAACTACGTGTATCTCAATCCCGTTACCACCATCGTGTTTGCCTGGATGGTTCTTAACGAGCAGATTACCGTATGGTTCATCATCGGTACTGTACTCATTCTGTACGGCATGTACCTGGTAAACACCAAGCGTCCCAAGTTATCGGCTTAGTATCTGCTCGGCGTGCTCCTTGGTTTTCACCTGCTTGCCGGCAAATATCTGCTCAATCACACCCTCCTCGTTGATAATAAAGGTGGTACGTATGGTGCCCTCGGTTTTCTTACCGTACATCACCTTCTCGCCCCAGGCACCCATTGCCTGTAGCAGTTCCTTGTCCACATCCGCAATCAACGGGAAAGGCAGTTCGTGCTTCTCCTTAAACTTCACGTGCGATGCTGCCGAGTCCTTACTCACGCCCACCACCTCGTAGCCAGCCCCTTGCAGTTCGTTGTAATGGTCGCGCAAACTACAAGCCTCAGCCGTACACCCGCTGGTGTTATCCTTTGGATAAAAGTACAACACCAACTTACGTCCACGATAATCACTCAGTCGGATATCCCGTCCCTGTTCGTCCTTGCCCAGAATCTCTGGCGCCTTATCACCAATATTCATACGCATTATAGTTTTATGTTCTCAATCAATATTTCTTTTGCTCTATTGTATTATAACCCAATAAATAGGCATATAGGGCCGACGGCATGAACGTCAAGTTACAATTCTCCATATTTTTAATTCCATACTTTGTACGAGAAGAGACTATTGCCGACACCAGATGATTCTTATCCATAAATGAAAGTAAGGATTTTAGTTCACTTGGCACATCGAAATAACGGTCAGACCATTTCATCTCAACAGCCCATATTGGCTTTTGGCGTAGTCGGTCAAGTCCCACCATATCCACCTCACCATTTTCTCGTCCCATCTTCCAATTTGCATAAAAAACTTCCTCATCATCCCGTTGAATACGCTGGGCAAAAAGAGCAGTCTCTACCATACTTCCCAAAGTCTTATCTGTCTCCGTCAATGGCGAGAAAAGGGCACATCGTAAAGACGGATTTGTAAGATATATCTTAAACTGGGTTATTCGCTGCATCCGCTTTGCATTAGCATCAACACGATGAATTACCTTAATAAGGAATGCACTTTCCAAATAACTGATATACTTGCGGATAATATCTTTACGGATGCCAGACTCCTGAGACATCTCTTCATAAGAAAATTCACAACCAGAGCGATAGGCGATATGGATAAACAAGCGATATAATTCTTGTGTATCATTGATACCATAAAGGCTAGGAAGGTCTTTAAGCATCACCTTATCAACAATATCACGTCGCATATAACGTCCTGGGTCTTGCTGAATTTCTTTCGAGAAAACAACCTCAGGATAGCCACCATAATTAATATAGCGTATGAAATGCTCATTCAATTGTGATATATCTATGGTGTCAAAAGCATTAAACACTTGCTGGTTCCACTCTATCTTTTTAGGAACTATCAGTCGATCAAGCTCCTGGAGATGGATATACTCGTTAAAAGTAAGTGGAGGTAATGCAAAGTCATGGAAACGCCCGGCGCCACTCTCGGTACTCTTCATCTTCAGTGCAGCAGCAGCCGAACCAGATACAATAAACCGAGTTGAACGATAGGTATCAACTAATGATTTTAAATGTAGTTCCCAATCCTTCAAATACTGAACCTCATCGTAGAACACATACAAACCTTGATCTGTTGGTTGTTTCGCAAGAGATTTCTTTGCGATATTCAACAGCATTTCAAGCGACATTCCATTATATATAGGTGTATCTATAGAAAGGTAGATAATGCTTTGTGGATTAACACCATCATTTATCAAGCGTTCTACTGTATGATAAATCATAATGGTCTTACCTACTCGTCTTGGTCCCATCAGAACTATGCCACGTCTGACATCAACATCCTTAACAACTTTGTAGAAGGAATCGAGGTATAGACGGCTTTTCATTTGGTGAATATCATCGGGAATTTTCCCAGATGTCCACCAAGGATTATCCATTCTCATCCTTTCAATAACTTGCCTTTCTAACTCTTCAATTTCTATTTTCATAATTATAACACCTTTTTCAATGGCAAATATACATAGAATAAGTGATATTTGCAAGCAAAAGCATAGAAAACATGTCTTAATTTAACATTTTTGTTGAAATAAGACGTTTTTACCGTGCTTATTTTGACAATTTGGTAAAAATAAGCACTAAATATCAAAAATCAAGTCTTATTTTAGCGAGATACAGCAAAGTGCCCGTGCAACTCGGTATAAAGATTATCATTTTTTTGATTATCATTTTTTTGATAAAAAGCTTTGTTTGTATTTGATAATTGCTTATCTTTGCAGCCGAAAAGGTAATTATAAAGGATAATAGAGTATGAAAAATCCGTTTGTAACCAAAGGATATGCAGGGCCCGAATACTTCTGCGACAGAGTACAAGAGACTGTGGATTTGGTAAAGTTGCTTACCAATGACAACAACATGGCCTTGATATCTCCTCGGCGACTAGGCAAAACAGATTTGATCCATCATTGTTTTGCACAGCCTGAAATTAAGGAAAAGTACTATACGTTTATCATCGATATATATGCCACAAGCTCTTTAGCCGACTTTGTAAGTCTTCTAGGACAGGCTATACTCGATGAATTAAAACCACGCGGCAGGAAGACTTGGGAGAAATTTGTTGGCACCCTTAAGTCCATACAGCAGCAGATTTCTTTCGATATGAATGGCAATCCTGTATGGGGAGTTGGCTTGGGTGCATATACTAATCCTGCAATTACTCTCGACGAGATATTCGTCTATCTTAAAACGGCCGACAAGCCTTGTTTGGTTGCTATCGATGAATTTCAGAAGATAACAGAGTATCCAGACGGTCAAAATGTAGAAGCTGCACTGAGAACACATATCCAAAGATGCCCAAATGCTACATTTTTGTTTGCAGGTTCCAAGCGACATCTTATGGGTGAGATTTTCCTGTCGCCGTCACGTCCGTTCTATCAGTCGGTCATTACAATGGGGCTTTCTCCTATTCCCATCGAAAAGTATAAAGAGTTTGCCTGCGCTCAATTCGAGAAATGTGGAAAGTCAATCCAGCCTGATGTAGTAGACATCGTTTATCAGCGATTTGATGGAATAACATCTTATCTGCAGCGTCTGATGAACGTGCTATTTCTAAATACCGCACAAGGCGAAACGTGTAGTAAAGATATGATCGACGTTGCTATCAACTACATCTTGGATCTGTATACAGAGTATTACGACACGCTGTTGGCCCAGATGTCAGAGAAGCAGCGCAACGTGTTTTTAGCCATAGCCTGCGAGCGAAGAGTGAAGAGCGTATCGGGTGGTGCTTTTGTGCGGAAATACCATTTGCAATCGCCAAGTTCTGTTATGTCTGCATTAAGAGGCCTTCTCGACAAAGATCTCATTACCCAGGAAAATGGTGAGTATTTTGTTTACGACCTGTTCTTCCAATTGTGGATAGAGAGAAAATAATCTTTGCAGCAGGAAGTAACAACGACTGACTTATGGAACAGATATTCAGCAATAACAGCATTGACCTTCAGGTGCTGCGTGAGTTTTGCGAGGGCGAAGGTGAACTTGTGGAATATCGCAAGGGTGATCAGTTGGAGCGCGAGGGCGACGCATCGCGTTGGTTTGGTTATGTAACAGAGGGGTGCTTTAAGTATGTGAACCATGGTATCAGCGATGACAAGGAACACATCACATGGTTCTCGTTTGCGGGCGAGTTTGTAACCGACTATCCTACGTTCCTTTATGGTCGTCCGTCGCAGACTACCATCGTGGCAATGATGCCCAGTCGCGTGCTCAGGGTTACAGGCCAGCAACTGGAGCAGTTTTTCGACCAGAGCAAGGATACGAATAACTTTGCCCACAGAAAAGGGGCGATAAGTGGCTGCACGAATTGAATTTTGAATGATTAATTTGACCTTAACCCTTTTAATTCGTATTAATTATAGAGTAATAAAGAATGACTCAAACAGAGCGCGATATCATTATCCGCTGTCAACAAGGAGACAAGCAAGCCTTCCGTTGGATAGTGAAGATGCATCAGCAGATGGTATTCTCGCTGGCGCTGAAGATGTTGTGCGACGAAGAAGAGGCTAAGGACATGGTGCAAGATACATTTATTAGAGTGTGGCAAAGCATCAGAGACTACGACCCGCAGCGAACTTTTACAACTTGGCTCTATACTATTGCTTCTCGGTTATGTTTGGATAGGTTGAAGCGTAAAAACCGTATATTATCTGTGCAAGAAGACGAGCTAGTTCTAAAAAACTATGCATCTGACACAGATAGCCAACGAATCTTGGAGAATAGCGAATGGATATCTATAGTAAGGCTGATGGCCGATAAACTTAGCGCTAAACAAAAGCTGGTTTTCACGCTTTGCCAATTAGAAGGTCTATCGTCAGAAGAAACTCAAGAAATAACAGGATTCGATGCCCGTCAGGTAAAGAGTAATCTTTATGCTGCTCGCCAAACAATACGCAAAAGATTAATTGAATTAGGTTATGAGTAATATTAACGATATATTCGAAAGGCTGAAAGGTCAGAAGCCTGTAATCAGCAACCCTGATGAACTGACAGACCTCATCATGGATAGTCTGCCAGACATCAACGAAGCCACTGAGTCAAAAGGAGCTCGAGTGGTCAAGATGCGCTGGTGGATGGCTGCAGCAGCAAGCCTTATTATTATAATAGGTGTAGGAACAATTTGGATGTTTGATAATGAGCAGCCAAAGCTACAAAAACTTACTGCGCAACATTCGGTTGTTGCACCAACTCCTAAAGTTGTTGCGGATTTAAAATCCACAACGAAAGAATACGGGGAATCGAAATCGCCCGCAACGAAGACATCTGGTGACTTAAAAACATCCGTAAATACTAAGGTGAAAACAGAAGAAGACAAAACGGAGAAACAATCCCACACTGCAGTGATCTCCAACCTTCATTATGCAGTCTATACTCCAGAGGAAGACTCTGCATACCAGGCCCCAAGCCGTATAGACGAGTTTATAGCAAAGTTAGCCGAATATAATAAGGTGAAAGCTGTAGCTATCGATTGCAAGTCTGACAAAGGTGACAGCACTATCGTCAGTACGGCTTACGTCTTCGAAGACACCAAGGAACTCGACCTTTTCGGTCGACTACTACAAGTAGCCTGTTGGTACGACACCAACACACCAGGTTTTCTGCTAAACTTTTCACGTCAGCAGTTCTTTTTCAGTCTGAAAGACCTGCGCAAAAGAGAAAAGTATCTTTGGATAGCTGAGCGCATCAATGATCAGCACATACTGCTTTTCTGCGTCCGTTCACAGATTGATACCAACATCTCATCGACCTGCATCCAAGATTATCGTGAGCAATTGACTAATAGAAACATTCATACATTATTCTAAAAACAATAAAGTTATGAAACGAATATTTCTCCTAACTATTCTCGCAATCACCAACCTCACTGCAATAGCGCAAACAAGAGGAATGAAAGTACTAGCAAAAAGCATGGGTGTATATATGCCACGGCCAGATATCCTAACGGATAAAAAAACTCATAAGACCTTTGCTGTATGGCATAACACTAACAATGCATGGATTAAGGATTTTTGTGAGACAAAAAATGTAGCAATAGAAAAAGAATACAACAAATTGTTTCCTAACGCAGTAAGCGACATGCCATATATGCCTATGAGCTGGATGCTAACAGAAGAGAACAATGAGACTGTACTTCATTGCTATTTTCAAATGCCAGCCGACGAAGTGTCAAACCTTTGGCTTGCATCGGAAGAGACGTGCATTGTTGACAATGCTACAGGTAAGCAATACCGCATCCGTCGTACTGAGCCAGACACTTTCCGTAAGCACTTCAGTGTTAAAGCGCCAAAGGGTTCAGTTCTTGATCTAAAGGTGTATTTCCCCCCATTACCAGAAACAACGAAAAGTGTTACTATGTTCGGCATCCCTAACTGGAATCTGGTTGGTTGGCATCAAGAGCTTAACAAGCCTTTGAATATTCATGTCTCATGGTCCCCTATTAAATGCGACACAGTTCCCAAATTCCATAGTCCACGTATTCTCCAAGAACATCTATGCGAGGACAAACCTTACGACATGCAGAATTGGAATACTTGGAAGGTACTAACAGATGTACATCTCATCAAACCGCAGAAAGACGAAACATTGGCTATCTGGCTGACCCCAGAGACCACATATGTAGCCATTGCCTATGAACAGAATTGGACAAGAGAATACTTCACTTTTAGTAGTGGCCTTATCCTGCTTGACGAGACTGGACATCAATACAAACTCCGTAAAGTTCAAGGTGTTCCATTAAATGAATTATTCTTTATGGAGGGCAACGCTGGCGACTACATTGCTTTCCTGATGGAATTCGAACCTGTGCCCCTGAACATGGAAACCATCACATATATTGAACCTGACATCGAACCTTTCAATGCATGGGGAGCCAATAACAAAGGAACTGTTCTACACAACCTAAGTATTCAACAACTCCGCCAGAACCAAAGTCTCTTCGAGTATCTTCCTCGAGTAGTTGTAGAATAACGTCAAGGACGTTTATTTAGTTAGATAAATTCTTTGGTGCAGCATCCGTCGGGATGACGCATGCTGCTTATAAAAACAAAAGTTAAACCCAAATAAAAACAATTATGAACAAGAAAACTTTTTTTACAATGATGCTTGCCCTTGTTACAATGACAGGGCTGGCACAGACAAAGACAGCAACTGTCACTGGTTATTCACCCGCTCTGAAAGATGGCACGTTGGTGCTGGCCGGAACAGGCACTATCGGAAATGTTGTAGATACCGTCCAAGCCGGACGGTTCGCCTTCACTCTACCCGTAGAGGAACTCACCGAAAGCTTTCTCGGTTTAATGGGTGAAGGTTGTCCCAATTTTAATTTAACCCTCTTCCTGCGTCCCGGTGTGACTGTGAAATTGACGGGCACAGATTGTTTCTACCCTTTATGGAATGTGGAAAGCCCTTTGCCCGAACAGCAGACTCAGAGCCGTATAACAGAGCATTGCCGCGACGTGGTAACGGAATTAATGCAAATGGATCTGGCTCAAAAGCCTTGGGCAGAGAGAGAAGTCGTTGAAATGAAATGGATGAAGCAACAGATGGATATCCTGCCGTCATTGCCTGTGGATGCTGCTACAATCCGTGCGCTATGGGGCATATCTATGACGGCTAAGAATACCAAAGACTTCCCGTACATGGAACAGTTGAAGAACTTGGAAAAGACAATAGCTGCCAGAGCGCCTAAAGGGTTTGAAGAGACGCTGGCAGAGATTCACAACTATGTCTATCCACCACGACTCTTGCAGGTGGGTGATGAAGCTGTTGATGCCGAACTCCTTGATATGCAAGGACAGAAACACCATTTGTTTGAAGCCTTTTCCAATGGCAAATATGTATTGCTCGATTTCTGGGGTATCGGCTGCGGTCCTTGTATGATGTCTGAGCCTGAGATGAAAGAGTTCTATGAGAAAATGAAGGATAAGATAGAGATCATCGGTATCAATCAGAACAAACTCACAGAGTGGCAGAAGCATGAATTCAGCAAGCGTATTATCTGGAGGAACTGGAACAATGCCTCGAAGGATATCAGCAGCAGATATTGTGATATAGGCGCCATTCCTTATTATGTAATGATCTCGCCCGACAAGCGCATCCTTTGGAAGAGTATGGGTTATGGCCCAGGATGGTTTATGGGTATGGCTGATGCCTTCAACGGCCTCAAACAGGACAACAGCGCCAACCTCTCGCTGGTTATCCAGAAAGTTAATGCCAATACCAGCGGCACTACTGTTAGTTTCCGCTATTATGGTCATAAAGACTATTGGTTCCGCATCGTAAAGGAATCCTATCTTGAAGCTAATGGTAAGAAATATAAGCTGACGGCAGCCGATGGCATCAAACTCGATGAGGACAACTTTACCAAGGTGAAAGCCTCAGAAGCCACAGACGAATTTCTTGGCAACATTTGCTACACAGACTTCACACTAACATTCGAGCCGTTCGACACCATCCCCACCACCTTCGACTTCATAGAGGGTGATGTTCAGGGTGCCTTCGTCATCCGCAATGTTTCAGTAAAGTAACCAATCATGGCCAAGAAAGCTATTATTACAATGATGCTTGCCCTCGTCGCTATGACGGGGCAGGCTCAGACAAAGACAGCAACTGTCACTGGTTATTCACCCGCTCTGAAAGATGGCACATTGGTTATTGGTGGTGCTGGCACTTCATGGGAAATTGTAGACAGTGTTAGGGCTGGACATTTCAGCCTGACTATTCCTGTAGAAGGTCTCACTGTGGGCGGTATGGCTTGTATTGACGATGGTTGCCTCAATTACTCTTTAAACCTGATGCTGAAGCCTGGAGTGACAGTGACAGTATCGGGCACAGATTGCCTCTTTCCTCTATGGAAAGTAGAAAGCCCGATTCCTGAGCAGCAGACGTTAAACCGTATAAGAGACTATAGTCGTGAAACCATCGTAGATTTTTTCAAAATAGAACAGAACAGAGATATGGCAAAGTTCGACTCTATCAACTTGGTGTTAATGAAGCAAGAGCTTGACATTCTTTCCTCATTACCTGTGGATGTTGCCTCAATCAGCAAACTGAGTAACATAGCCAGGATGCTGAAAAACATGAAAGACTTTCCATACATGGAGCAATTGAAGAATCTTGAGAAGACTTTTGCTGCTCGCGCGCCGAAAGGATTTGAAGCTCAGCTGGCAGAGATACACACCTATATTTATCCCCCAAAAGTCCTACAGTTGGGCGATGAAGCCGTTGATGCAGAGCTCTTCGATATGCAGGGAAAAAAACATCATTTGTTTGATGCCTTCGCCGATGGGCGCTATGTATTGCTAGATTTCTGGGGAATCGGATGTGGCCCGTGCAGAATGTCTGAACCAGAGATGAGAGAGGTCTATGAGAGAATGAAAGGAAAGCTTGAAATCATTGGTATTAATGAGGATGATGTTTCTAATTGGAAAAATAGCGATTTCAGCAAGAGCATTATTTGGAAGAACTGGAACGACGGCATGAGGGGAAGCAGCGTCAACAGTATATATTGCGATATGGGAGCCATACCTTATTATGTGTTGATCACGCCTGATAAACGCATCGTCTGGAAAGCCATGGGTTATAATCCGGGATGGTTCTTAGGTATAGCCGACGTAGTAAACGGACTCAGAATCAAGCAGGACAACAGTGCCAATTACCATTTCAGCGTCCGCCAGATAAATACCAACGCCAACGGCACCACCATCAAGTTTCGCTATTATGGTCATAAAGACTATTGGTTCCGTATAGCCAAAGACTCCTATCTTGAGGCTAATGGTAAGAAGTATAAGCTGACGGCAGCCGATGGCATCAAACTCGACGAGGACAACTTTACCAAGGTGAAAGCCTCAGAAGCCACAGACGAATTTCTTGGCAACACTTGCTACACAGACTTCACACTAACATTCGAGCCGTTCGACACCACCCCCGCCACCTTCGACTTCATAGAGGGTGATGTTCAGGGTGCCTTCGTCATCCGCAATGTTTCAGTAAAGTAACCAATCATGGCCAAGAAAGCTATTATTACAATGATGCTTGCCCTCGTCGCTATGACGGGGCAGGCGCAAATCAGATGCCACGTCGAAGGTACATTGGAGACCGATGCATGGGGCGATGAAGTCATCATCTGCGAGGCCGGGACAGATCTGCGCGTGGTGGATAATCCGAGTTTTCACGTGAAAGCCAAAGAGGGACGTTTCTCCTATGATATTGAAATAGACTTCCCTAAGCTCTACAACATATTCTTTCTGAAGCAATACAAGATGGGACGGTTATTGATGGGCAAGTTCATCGCAGAGAATTGCAAAGTGAATGTTACTATGTATGAAAACAAAGAGCCATATATTGTTGTCAATGGTGAGGATAGTTGCAAGCATCCCATTCTTTGGACACTTTATGATGTGCTTAATGCTATTCAAGTGCTCAAACATTCAGAAGTCTATGTGGATTTCGATAAATCTCAGTATGAACGATATCTAACGCTTTATCACGATACACTCATCAACTGTTATACTGTCCATCCCGTTCACGACCAGATTGCTACTGCAGAAGCAGCCTATCTCTTGCAACCAGGCAAACCATACATCGACTACAATGTGCGCAATACCGATGGCAAACTCATCCCTATTTCCACACTTATCCAAGGCAAAGTCGTCCTAATAGATTTATGGGCGTCGTGGTGTGGCCCATGTCGTCGACATAGTATCGCGATGATCCCAATATATGAACGATACAAGGATAAGGGCTTCAGTGTAGTTGCAATTGCCCGTGAGCGTAATCGTCAAGCGATGGAAATTGCAGCGAAGAAAGACGGCTACCCTTGGACAAGCCTGTTGGAACTTAACGACGAAAATCAGGTGTGGCGTAAGAACGGAGCCGACAATGCTGGTGGTGCTATGTTTCTCATCGACCGCGACGGCACCATCCTCTCCACCTCCACCGATACCGCGGAACTGGAGCCGCTTATTAAGAAAGCACTAAACATTGAGTAAAACATGAACAAATAATTGTGAAATCAACATAGTGTAGAACCCTCAAACAAAGAAAAGTGTCATGAGTCCATAAAATAGTCACAAAAAATTTGGGCGTTTCAAAGAATTGGATTATCTTTGCGCCCAAGAGCATTGCAGCTTCTTGATTATCTTTCTCGAACCGCTAATTCATTTAAGATTTATCTGCGAAGATGCTGCCAGCTCACGTCCCATACGGAGACGTGGGCATTGGTTGTATCAGCATACGCAGATAGGTTTTAGCGGACCTGAGAAAGATATGTTGAGAAATCCAATTAACCCACGTTATCCGTTTCTTTCTTTTAGCATTGTAGAACAAGAAAATTAATGGCATGGATTTAAGTGAAGTAAAAATACTTAGATTAATAAACCGTCTGCTTGAGAGACTGCATCAGGCAGACGGAGAAAAGAATAGCAGTCACATTACTTTAAACTATATCGCCCCTGGGGCGCAGTACGTCAATCATATCGATACGCAGGTATTCGATTCGGCAAAACTACAGAAACCACCACAGGATAACCACATCAATCAGAATACAACTAAACTACCTGATTGCCTTGCTACCAAGGAGGCGATGCTGCTGTGGAAAAGTGCGATGGACAAAGGATGGGTAGATGAAAACTATCAACCCAGACTGTCGCGTACCTTGTCGGCTTTGCTGGCTTACGAGATGGCCGAGCGACTTGGTATCAAGGATAAATGGAAAACTTTTGAGAAGCTTTGGCATCGAAACAATATGCATAGCGATTATAACACTGCGCTATCACAACACCAATCACTCAAATTCAATGAAAAATTAAAAACGTTGTAAACGTTAGCAATAAGTCCTGGTGCATGCAAGCATCAGGACATTTTTTTACTACCTCCGGAGGTACCCCAGTAGGTAGTTGGCATTTGTTTTTTAATTATCTTTGCCACCGATTAAATATTACGTTTTACCTATAACATAACTATTATGGAGGAAGAAACCAAAGACCAAAAACCCCACTCAGCGCAAGGGGAAACTCAGCACAAAAAGAATTGGCGCGAAGTACGTGCCACCGAGGAGGATATCCAAAAATTCCTGATGGACACGCTCTACCTGCGGCATAATGTGATAACGGGTAAGGACGAGTTCCGCGTACCAGAAATAAGCGAGTGCGCAGCCATGGGGATTAAATACCCCACGGGCAAAACACCGCTGGACGAATGGCGATCGCCCGATAGGTGGTACGAGATAGAGGACAGGTTGGTGAACTCGCTGTGCAGTATGCTGTCGAAACAAAAGGATGTGAATGCCAAGAAAATATGGCAGGTTATCGACTCTGATTTTGTACCGCTGTATAATCCGCTCAGAGAGTACTTGAACCGCTTGCCACCATGGGACAAGACCACCAACCCCATCCTCTCGTTGGCGATGGACGTAAACGTAAAGGGTGGCCCCGACGAGCAACTGCTGTTTTATGCCTGTTTGCGCAAATGGCTGGTAGGCATGGTAGCGGGGTGGCTGGAGGATAAAGTGGTAAACGAGGAGATACTGGTGCTGATAGGCGAACAGGGAATATACAAAACCCGCTGGTTCGAACATCTGCTGCCACCCCAGCTGAATGCCTATTTCCAATCCACTAGCACTTTTGGAAAGATGGATAAGGACGAGATTTTGAGTCTGTCGCAGTTCGGACTGATTTGTCTGGATGAGATAGATGATTTGAAACCTGCAGCGATGAGTAGGCTGAAATGGGCTGTGACCACCAAGGCCACCGACGCCCGCAAGCCGTATGCGCATAATTCGCAGCGACGTATCCACATAGCCAGTTACTGTGGCACCAGCAACAACCTGCAATTTATCGACGACGACACCGGCACACGCCGCTGGTTACCGTTCGAGGTGGAGAGCATCCGGTCGCCTTACGAGTATTGTACCCATCACGAAGAGATCTTTGCCCAGGCCTATGCTCTGTATCTGCAGGGGTTCCACTACTGGTTCGAAGGCAAGGAAACGGATATCGTGCAGCTTCATAACCAGCGGTTCGAGGTACCCAAGCCCGAACAAGACCTGGTAGCCAAGTTCTACCGTGTACCTGCAAAGGGTGAGGCATGCGAATTTGTGAGTTCCACGGAGATTATGCAGACCATTGGCGGTTTGTTGATAAACCGCTTGACGCCCAACAAACTGGGGCGTGCCATGAAGGCCATGGGCTTTGTAAGTGTGCGCTCGCGTGGTCAGCGTGGCTATAACGTGGTGGCTTATAAGGGGGCTGACATGGATCTGAACAAGAGTCTGATGGCCAGTGAAGCCAAGCCCGAGGATGAGGTATCGGTGATAGACAACAAAGCCATATTTGACGCATTTGACACATTGTTTTAGGAAATCCTCATGCGTACCGCGCACGCACCTACACGGTACGCACGTAACTTTTACAAATTAATCTGTCAAAAGCGTCAAATACATTAAACATTAAAGATTAAAGATTAAACATTATTTTTTCTCTAAGTACTTTTCAAATGCAAAGTAGTTAGCGTGCAAAAAAACATTAGGTACTTTTCAAAAAAAACAAAATAGAAAGCTTATGAAAACAATGACAAGAAAACAGCTGGCTGAGCATGCCGGTGTAACGACTCAGACACTCAAGAACTGGATGGGACCGCATCTGGACTACTTGCATTCCATCGGTATGCCAACCGGAAAGGGTGCCCTGCCACCAAATGTAGTGAAATACATCGTAGAAACTTTTGACATCGACAAGTAAGCAAAAGAATCGCTACGAATCACCAAGAATCCCAAAACGTCCCTCAGAAATGTGGTATCTTTGCCATGTCAATAAGACAATCTTTAATGTTTAATTTTTAATGTTTAATCTTTAATGTTTTATGTAGCTTATGGCAATTAAAGTAAAAGCAGTAGAGCGAGAGCTCAAGGTAGGCAAGGATGCAGGCAAGTATCGCTTTATGATGCAGGCCGAGATCTACAACACGTTGTCGGCACAGAAGGTGATTAGCGAAGCCTCTGTTCGCAGTGGTATCGCCGAGGGTGCACTGAGTGCGGCATGGGATGCCATCGGACAGGTGGTAAAGGTTTGGGCCACCGAGGGACACTCCATCGCCATCCCAGGTCTGGGACGTATGCGATTCGGTGTAAGGGCCACCACGGTGGATGACGT
Source organism: Prevotella sp. RM4 (assembly GCF_000701965.1). NCBI lineage: Bacteria > Pseudomonadati > Bacteroidota > Bacteroidia > Bacteroidales > Prevotellaceae > Prevotella > Prevotella sp. RM4. Next base: position 142,814 of record NZ_JNKG01000009.1, on the reverse strand, counting down.
GAACAAGGTAAGTACAGGACTGATTACCACCCGACGTGTGATTTTCTCACCATCGGTTGAGATCAAGGATGAGCTGAAGGATACGGCCATCAACATTACCTGTTACGACCGTGAGGGTAAGATTGTAAAGCGTGTTACCAGTACCGATCCTGGCAATATCGAGGATCCTGATTCGCCAACCGATCAGCCTTCGACTGGTGGTAATGATAACCCAGGCAATGGTGGTAACACCGGCGGTGGCAATACCGGTGGTGGCGGTAACTCAAGTCACGAGCCAATTGGTGATTAATCTGTAAAAAAATAAAAGCGTATGGTAAAAGTAAATTGGAATAGAGTAGCTAAGGTATTGCGCTTTGTAGCAACAGTGATTACAACAGTTCTGGGAACTATTGCTGTACAGTCATGCGGTCGATAACCCTGATAGTGCTGCATTGTTCGGCAGTGGAACCAGACCAGACTTCATCGGTAGCCCAGATAGATACCTGGCATCGTGATAGAGGCTTTAAGTTTGGCGTAGGCTATCACTACGTGGTCCGTCGTAACGGAGAGATTGAGGCTGGACGACCGGAATGGCTGGTGGGTGCCCACTGCGTGAACCATAACAAGTACTCCATCGGGGTGTGCTACGAAGGAGGACTGAATGCCCGGGGACAACCCGCTGATACCCGCACAGCTGCTCAGAAGGCGTCGTTACGCAAACTGCTGGAAATACTTCACCGCCGCTATCCGCGTGCATCGATCGTAGGTCATCACGATCTGAACCCACAGAAGGCTTGCCCATGCATTGATAACGTAGCCAAAGAGTATGCCGACTTGCAGCCCAAATGAGTTTTTAGGCACGGATTCTATTCTAGAGTCCGTGCTTTATGATCTCTATTAACAATATTTAGGTAACAGTTTGGCTGCGTGATGAAGAATTATTTGTACATTTGCGACATCATATCTATAAGTAGAACAATAAGTATAATCTATTAACAACATTATTTATCATGAACACAAAGGTATTTATGCATGCTATCGTGGCAACAGCCATGTTGGCTACAGCTACTACTTTTACCGCTTGCCTTAATTCGCACGCCGATAACGGAGCAGCGGCCAAGGTAGAGAGCGTAGAGCTGATTCGTACAAGTCAGAGTTGGGACGGTGTAGAGTTGCCCGACTATTTCCAGGGGCGCCCCGAACTGGTGGCCGTAAAGTACGTGTTCCCTCCAGGACAGAAGTTGGGATGGCACCATCACGTAGCTATGAACTACGGTGTACTGACACAGGGCGAGCTGACCATTATCGGACAGGATGGCAAGACCAAGGTGGTACACGAGGGCGAGGCCGTAGTTGAGATGGTAGGCACCATACACCATGGCGAAAACCGCGGCACCAAGCCGGTGATACTATACATGTTCTATCTGTCGCAGAAAGACCTGCCGCTGGCCGTACAGCACCCCGATATCCCATTGGAGTAGCCCTACCCTACAGCACAAAAAAAGAGCGCCACAGAGCAAAAACTGCGGCGCTCTTATATTTTCCTTGTCTGGGATGTATCAGCCAATATATGCTAATATCACATTGGCTGCCTCTTCCTCGGTTTTACCATCCATTCTGATAACCAGATCGTAGTTACGGGTGTCGTAACGCGAAGTATGGGCATTGTTCTTCATATACTCCTCGCGGGTTTCATCCACCATCTTAATAACTTTCTTGGCCTCTTTCTCGGTAAGTCCCTGCTTAGCCATCACGCGCTTAAGACGATGATCCATAGAAGCCTGAATGAGAACGCTCAGATGGTTGGGATTCTCGTTCATAGCAAAGAAGGCCGAACGACCGGCGATGACACACGACTCCTCGCTGGCAATGTTTTGCAAGATTTCTCTTTCTGCCTTCAGGACAGCCTCGGAGGTCACATACCTGTTATTATCCTCGTCGTAATACTCAGAAGAATTGGCAGCTCCTTCTCCCAGAACCAACACACGCTTAATCTCTTCCCACCAGCTACGGTTCTTGCCTTTCAGTTCCTCAATCTGACGATGTGAAAGGTCGAACTTCTCTTCCAAAGCCTTAGAAAGCATCTTGTCGTAATAGGGCACGCCCAGTTTCTCAGCTAAAACACGACCGACGGTACGACCACCGCTACCCAACTCGCGATTAATGGTGATGACAAATCTTTCGTTTTTTTTCATTATACCTAAGTTTTTAGTTATTCCATAATAATAAAAAGAGGTAATGGGGACATCATTGTAGTCCCCACTACCTATAAAGAGTTATTAATCGGCCATCTTAGCCTTGATCATCTCGCGGTTCAGGCGAGCGATGTTAGCGATGGTCTCGTTCTTAGGACAAACAGCCTCGCAAGCGCGGGTGTTAGTACAGTTACCGAAACCAAGCTCGTCCATCTTGGCAATCATGTTCTTAACACGACGGGCAGCCTCTACGCGACCCTGTGGAAGCAGAGCAAGCTGAGATACCTTAGATGATACGAACAGCATGGCAGAACCATTCTTACAAGCTGCTACGCAAGCGCCACAGCCAATGCAAGATGCGCAGTCCATAGCCTCATCAGCATCCTCCTTAGGAATCAGGATAGCGTTGGCATCCTGAGCCTGACCGGTACGGATAGTGGTGTAACCGCCAGCCTGGATAATCTTATCGAAGGCATTACGATCAACCATACAGTCCTTAATTACGGGGAAGGCAGCTGAGCGCCAAGGCTCTACAGTAATGACGTCACCATCGTTGAAACGACGCATGTAGAGCTGACAGGTGGTAGCACCACGCTCGGTAAGACCGTGAGGTGTACCGTTGATGTAGAGCGAGCACATACCGCAGATACCCTCGCGGCAGTCGTGATCGAATACGAAGGGCTCCTTGCCTTCGTTGATGAGCTCCTCGTTCAGGATGTCGAGCATCTCGAGGAACGAGGTATCATCGGGAATATCGTGCATCTCGTGGGTGTCGAAATGTCCCTGGTCCTTGGGGCCGTTCTGGCGCCAGAACTTGATTGTGAATGAAATATTTCTTGCCATAGTGTTTAATTCTTATAGTTACGTGTCTGTACCTTGATTGCCTCGTACTCCAGTGGCTCCTTAATGAGCTCAGGCTCGTTGCCCTTGCCTTTGTACTCCCAGCAGCCTACATAGAAGTAGTTCTCATCGTCGCGCTTAGCCTCACCTTCCTCGGTCTGATACTCCTCGCGGAAGTGACCACCGCAAGACTCGTTACGAGAGAGAGCGTCGAAAGCTACGAGCTGACCCATTGTGAAGAAGTCACGCAGGTGGATAGCCTTGTCGAGCTCGATGTTCAAGCCTTCCTTAGATCCTGGAACGAAGAGGTTGGTATCAAACTCCTTCTCGAGTTCGTGCATCTTCTTCAGACCTTCCTTCAGACCCTCAGCAGTACGGCCCATACCTACATACTCCCACATGATGTGACCCAGCTCCTTGTGGATAGAATCAACACTGCGCTTACCCTTGATGTTCATCAGGCGGTCGATCTCGGCATTTACAGCCTTCTCAGCCTCTTCGAACTCAGGACGATCGGTAGAGATCTTACCCCAGATAGACTGGTCGGCCAGATAGTTCTGGATAGTGTAAGGCAGAACGAAGTAACCATCGGCCAGACCCTGCATCAGAGCTGAAGCACCCAGACGGTTAGCACCGTGGTCAGAGAAGTTACACTCACCAATAGCGAACAGACCAGGAATAGAAGTCTGCAGCTCGTAGTCAACCCAGATACCACCCATGGTGTAGTGGATAGCAGGATAAATCATCATTGGCTTGTAGTACTTAACGCCGTTGATCTCGTTAGCTACATCGCCAGGGAATACGTCGGTAATCTCCTCGTACATCTCGAACAGGTTACCATAGCGCTGCATGATAACATCAAGACCCAGACGGTTGATTGACTCAGAGAAGTCGAGGAACACAGCCAAACCGGTGTTGTTTACACCGAAGCCCTTATCGCAACGCTCCTTAGCTGCACGGCTGGCAACGTCGCGTGGTACGAGGTTACCGAATGCAGGATAACGGCGCTCCAGATAGTAGTCGCGATCCTCCTCAGGAATCTCCCAACCCTGCTTGGTTCCTGCCTGAAGTGCCTTAGCATCCTCGAGCTTCTTTGGAACCCAGATACGACCATCGTTACGCAGCGACTCTGACATCAGAGTAAGCTTTGACTGCTTGTCGCCGTGAACGGGGATACATGTTGGGTGAATCTGAACGTATGATGGGTTTGCAAAGTAAGCACCCTTGCGGTAGCACTGAACAGCAGCGGTACAGTTACAACCCATAGCGTTGGTAGAGAGGAAGTAAGTGTTACCGTAACCACCAGTAGCGATAACTACAGCATTAGCTGAGAAACGCTCCAGCTTACCAGTAACCAGGTTCTTGGCGATGATACCGCGAGCGCGGCCATCAACAATAACTACATCCTCCATCTCGTAACGGGTGTAGAGCTTAACCTTACCAGCGTTAACCTGGCAGCTCAGTGAGCTGTAAGCACCAAGCAGCAGCTGCTGACCGGTCTGACCCTTAGCGTAGAATGTACGGCTTACCTGAGCACCACCGAACGAACGGTTAGCCAGCATACCACCGTACTCACGAGCGAAAGGTACACCCTGAGCTACACACTGGTCGATAATATTGTTAGAAACCTCGGCCAGACGATATACGTTAGCCTCGCGGGCACGATAGTCGCCACCCTTTACTGTATCATAGAACAAACGGTAGATAGAGTCACCATCGTTCTGGTAGCACTTAGCGGCGTTGATACCACCCTGAGCTGCGATAGAGTGAGCACGACGTGGAGAATCCTGAATACACAGGTTGATAACGTTGAAGCCCATCTCGCCAAGTGAAGCAGCTGCAGAAGCACCAGCCAAACCGGTACCTACTACGATAACATCGAGCTTCAGCTTATTCTTTGGATTAACCAAACGCTGGTGAGCCTTATATTCCTTCCATTTCTCAGGCACTGGTCCTGCGGGAATCTTTGAATCAATTACTTTTGCCATAATCTTTCGTAAAGTTTAAAAATTAAAAGATTAAAAAATTAAATTAGCAGCAGCCAAGGCTAGGAGCGCAACCAAATGCGAAAGCCAGAACTACTACCAGGAACATAAGCATGAGCACGGTAACGTAAATGTTGCCAATGCACATCCAGCGCTTGAGCCAGATCTTACCGCTAACACCCAGAGTCTGCATAGCACTCCAGAAACCGTGTGAGAGGTGGAACCAGATAGCTACAAGCCATACGATGTAGATAACTACGAATACAGGATTTGAGAATGTCTCCTTAATCCAACCGAAACCATCTGTTGGGCTGATGGCAGGCATAGCGCCAACGAGCTCGGCAAACATCATGTTGTACCAGAAGTTCCAGAGGTGGATGAGCAAGCCAATGCAGATGATGAGACCCAGAACGAGCATGTTCTTTGAAGCCCACTCTACTTTGCCGGCCTTAACCTCGGTAGCTACCTCGTAGCGGCTCTCGCCGCGAGCGGTACGGTTCTGCGCAGTCAGGATGAATGCGTACACAATGTGAAGCACTGCCAAGGCAGCCAGACCCATGGTTGCTACAACAGCATACCAGTTGGCACCCAGGAATTCGCAAATCATGTTGTAACCCTCTTCCGAGAATAGCGCTACCATGTTCATGCAACCGTGGAAGGTGAGGAACAGAATAAGCGCAATACCCGTAACGGACATTACAACTTTTCTACCAATTGATGAATTGAATAACCACATAAGTTGTTGAGTTTTAATGAATTATTGAATGTTATATACTTACTTGTTAGTACGTGCTCTCGTGATTAGGGGACAAAGATAGTCAAAAATAGCGATATATACAAGTGTTTTCGCGAAAAAATACGTATTTTTTGTAATTTGTGCGATTTTCGTGTAGTTTTTAGTATCTTTGCCACGTCTAAAGGGTAAAAGTTATAAAAAACAGATGAGACAATGAACGCATTAGAAAAGCAGTTTGCGCAAACCGCAGCAGAACACAAAAGCACCATCTACACCGTGTGCTACATGTTCTCGCAAGATGCCGACGAGGTGAACGACCTGTTCCAGGAGGTACTAGTGAATCTATGGAAAGGTTTCGAGAGCTTTGAGCATCGCAGTGACATCAAGACGTGGATTTACCGCGTGGCGCTGAACACCTGTATCTCGCTTGACAGAAAGAAGCGCCGCCAGGCCACCGAACGCCTAACCATGGACATCAACCTGTTTGAAGACCGCGACGAGGACACTAAGCAAGTGGACATGCTCCACAAGCGTATCTCCAAGCTCCAGCCATTCGACCGCGCGATTGTCCTGCTCTGGCTCGAAAACCTCAGCTACGAGGAGATCGGACAGATTGTAGGTATCACTACTAAAAACGTCAGCGTACGTCTGTTTAGAATCCGCGAACAGCTGAAAAGCATCAAGGATTAAACATTAAACATGAAACATTAAAGATTAAACATTTACCAAATTATGACAAACGAGAATTTTGATTTAGAGAATATGCGTGAGCAGATGAACACGCTGAAGAATAAGCTGGATAAGCAGACTATTTTGAGCGACCGCTTTATCCGCCAGTCGATGAACAAAACCGCCAGCAACATCAGTCGCAGATATTATTTCATCATGGCCGTCTGCTTGCTGATGATTCCCTATAGCTACTGGGCATTTGTAATGCTAAACAGTTTCTCCATTCCTTTCTGGATTTTCACCTGCATCACCATGCTGGTTAGCTTCGGAGGCACCTTCTATAACAGCAGGAAACTGAGCGATTCGAACCTGATGACCAACAATCTCGTGGATGTCCAGCGCCGTATGGCCAGCGCCAAGAAGTTCGATGCCAACTGGCTCCTCATCGGCATTCCTCTTGCTGTTGTTTTCCTTGGTTGGTTTATGTACGAGTCATATCTGCTTCATCCGAATGCCTTTTTCAACGGGCTCTTCTGGGCAGGATGCATCGGTGGCGTTATTGGAGCTATCTGGGGATTCTCACTCCACATCAAGACCCAACGCCAGTATCAGGAGATCCTCGATCAAATAGAGGATATCACTGCCGAAAACTAAGATAATTGTTCTGAGTCCTGCGACAAATATTCGCTAGGCAGCACACCGAACTCTTTCTTGAAGCACTTGGTAAAATACTTAGGCGTATTGAAACCAACGGCCATGGAGAGTTCGGTCATTTTTATGTTCGGCTTCTGACGGAGAATGCGACAGGCCTCTTTCAGTCGGATGCTGTTGATAAAGGCGGTAACATTCTCGCCTGTCAGGGCACGCAGCTTGTTATAGAGGGTAGATGACGATACGCACATATCGCTGGCAAACTGCTCACGATCGTAGTCGGCATCATCAATATGCTGTTTCACACACTCGATAGCTTTCTGCAGGAACAGCTCGTCGGGCGATGAGTGTTGCTGCTCCTCAACTTCGAGCACCTTACGGGCACCCTCGCGCTCGGCCTTGCCGCCAGGCTTATTGATAAACTGCTTCATCACCATCATCTCGCGGTAGTGTAACAGTTCGCTCACACGCTGCTGCAGACGGGCACGACGGTTTACACGGGCTTTATACCACTCTTTTACGCCATAGGCAGCAGCAAGTAGCAACACCACGTAAATGAGATAAGCCCACCAAGTGCGATACCATGGCGGCAGCACACGCACCACAATAGCGTAAGGCATTTCAACCAGTCGTCCGTAACTATCTACAGCACGCAACTTCAGATGGTAGGTTCCCGAGGGCAGGTTCTGGTAGGTTGCCACACGGTTCTGGGCATCGGTATCGTGCCAATCGTTGTCGTAACCCTCTAAGTAATAGGCATATCGGCACTGTTCCTGATTCTGATAAGTGAGCAATGCAAACTCTACCGAGAACTTACGGGCATCCGATGGAATGGTGATTTTTTGCGTAAAGAAGGGCTGGTCGGCCGATATCCTTTGACGGTGCAGAGAGTCCTGCCAAAGGTAAGGTCTATCGTCAATCATCAGTTCGGTAACCACCAACGATGGCGAGGCCCCCTGCTGCCAGCGTTCTATCTCGGCAGCATCGAACGAGAAGAACCCCTTGGCACTGCCGTAAAAGAGTTCCTTACCATAGCTGAAAGCACCGTTCGACGAGAAGCTGATGGTCTCGATGCCATCCTCCATATTGTAATACGTGGTTGAGCCTTGCTCGTCGGACGAGGCAAAACGTACCAATCCTTTATCGGTTGAAAGCCAGATACGACCGTTACTGTCACCCTGGATAGAGTAGATGCTACCCATGCCAACGTAATAACGGTGGTTTACAGGCTCAAATTTATCGGTTTCATCGTTATATTTAAAGAAATCGCCACTATTAGAAATGGCCCACAACTGATAGTTGGCATCCTCGTACACAGCCGTAGCCTCATCAATAGGATAATTGTCGGCAACAGGAGCGTATTGATGATAGGTAAACGACTTAGGATCGTCAAGCCTTCCCGTGATTCGGATAATACCCTGTCCCTCAGTGGCTATCCACAAGCGATGATGATGGTCTTCGGATATGGATAAAACATGACAATTACTAAAGTCTCGCTTACGCTCGGTCATCTTCAGCAAACGTCCTTTATTCTCGCTAAACGCAAAACCAAGACCATTATTCTGACCCACCAGCACTGCGCCATCAGTTAATGCATGAAAAGCATTTACTTCGCTATCGCCAATAAACGGCGAGTTACTACGCACTAACAGGCGTGCCGGTTCGCCCTCTTTCCAAATCACTACCCCTCGCGAACTGGCCAGCCAGATACTGCCATCAGGACGCTCGATCATATCAGAGATAGTTTGTACGTAGATGCCCTGCTGACCTGTTTCGTTCTCCAGTCCGGGAATGTGGTTATTGTAAAGTACCTGACCGGCCTGGCGGTCGTAAAGGGCCAGTCCGTAAGGCTGCAAACCTAACCAGAAACGGTTACCATCGGTAGTAAACACCTTTTGAATGCGATTTACAGGCAGCTCCAATCCTGCAGGATCCAGATGATAGAAGTGGAAAGGCGATGGTTTGGTGCTCAGGTGTACGATACCGTTGTTACGGGTAAGTGCCCACAGATTGCCCATGCCATCTGTCACCATATCGTAGCAGAAAGTGAGTATCGGATAGTTCTCAACCTCGGCCTCGTTATCCATATCAACTCGGGTCAGTCCCTCAATACAGCAACCCCACACAGCATGGCTGACAGAATCTTCAACCAGTCGGTGAAAGGTACGGAAATCGGCCCTACCCTCGTTCATCTTATGCATGCCTGGCGCCGTCTCGTTTTCGGGATGGTCCAGGCGCACAATACCATGCTCCCAGGTACCAATCCACAAGCGACCGCGACTGTCCATCAACATGGTCTGAGCGGTATTACGCGTACTTAACGGTGGATAGCTCACCATTTTACCGGTTTTCTTGTTCAGGCGCAGCAAACCGCCCTCCCACGTACCTATATACAGATTACCACGGGCATCCTCGGCAAACGAAATCACGCCAGCCGAGAGGTTTATATCGATGAAATCGTCGGTTTTTGCATTGTATCGCGACACGCCAGCATTGGTTCCTGCCCACACCGTACCGCTTTTATCAGTATAAAGGGTATTAACCAGTCGGGCCTGATCGCCACGCAGATGATACGTTTTAAACGAACCGCGACGACGGTCGAAACGAGCCAGGCCATCACGGGTTCCTATCCAAAGACCATCATGCAGGTCTTCGGTCATCGAACGTACATAGTTATTAGGCAGGATGCCAGGGGTATAAGCGTTGTTGCGGTAGGTTTTGAAGCTGTAGCCATCGAACGAGCGCAAGCCCTGATCGGTACCTACCCACATCATGCCATAGTGGTCGAACATAAGCTTTCGTGCCTCCTCGATGCCCTGAACAGGTGTCTGCGACATAATTCTGAGCGACACGGGGCATGCCATGGACATCTGCCCAAGCACAAAAACAGTTATCAGTAAGGATATTACACGCCTCATTAGTTAGTTGCAATTACGGTTGCAAAGATACAAAACTTTTGTGAATCATCAAAGAAAATCGCAAAAATAACAATTTGTTCCCCCTAAATAACGATGTTGGGACGTTGATATAAATCAATTATCGTACCTTTGCACCTGCAAAACCAAACACTAACTTGTAAGAAAATGAAGAAAGTACTGTTCATTGCATCACTATTGCTGGCCTTTGCGGCCCAGACCGATGCCAAAGCCAAGAAAGCGCTCACCGAAAAGGATATGGGTGCCTATCTGTTTACGTATTTCAACGATCCAACCCACTCGCTGTTTATGGCCATCAGCTACGATGGCTACACGTTTACGGCTGTTAACAATGGCGAGCCCATTATTGCCGGCGACTCTATTGCCGACCAGCGAGGCATACGCGACCCTCATATCTACCGTGCTCCCAATGGCAAATTCTACATTGCCATGACCGACCTGCATGTGTTTGGCAAGGAGATGGGATTGCGCGCCACCCAGTGGGAGCGCCCCGACGAGTTTGGCTGGGGTAACAACCGCGGACTGGTGCTGATGGCCAGCGACGACCTGATACACTGGACCCACCACGAGGCACATATAGATAAACTGTTCCCCGAGAAGTTCGGTAAGATTGGTTGTGCCTGGGCACCTCAGACCATCTGGGATCCTGCCGTAGGCAAGCCTATGGTTTACTTTACCATCAGACAACACGCAGGCGGGCGCACGAAACTATACTATAGCTACGCCAACGAGGAGTTTACAACACTTGAGACCGAGCCCCAGCTGCTGTTTGAGTATCCCGACGATAAGATTCAGGTTCTGGATGCCGATATCTGTCCCATGCCCGACGGTCGCTACTTTATGAGCTATGTGGCCCAGGAGAATCCTGGCGGCATCAAGTACATGATTAGCGACAAAATTAACCATTTCAACGATTATCACGCCGAGCAGATCGACGGCGAGAACCGTGGTTGCGAGGCGCCAAACGTATGGAAGCGCATCGGACAGAAGAAATGGGTAGTGATGTACGATATCTACAGCGTGAACCCTCATAACTTCGGATTTGTAGAGACCAGCGACTTCAAGACCTTCAAGCCTCTGGGCCGTTTTAACGAGGGTGTAATGAAGGCAGCCAACTTCTCATCGCCCAAGCACGGTAGCGTGATTCATATCACCAAGGCCGAGGCCAAGCGTATCGAAAACTACTGGAACAACCAGCAGAAGAAAGCCAAGATGATTCGCTCGGGTGAGATCTGGCCCGATGCCAGCGGCCGCCATATCAACGCCCATGGCGGTGGTATCATGAAGTATGGCGACACCTACTACTGGTTTGGCGAGAACAAGTGCGACACCACCTCATCGGCTATGATTGGTGTGCAGTGCTACTCATCGAAAGACCTGATGAACTGGCAGAACCGTGGCGTTGCCCTCTATGTGAGCGACGACCGCCGCAGCGATATTACCCGCGGTTGTGTGCTGGAGCGCCCCAAGGTTATATATAATAAGGTAACCAAGAAATTCTGCATGTGGTTCCACCTGGAGCTGAAAGGCAAGGGCTACAGCGCTGCCCGCTACGGTGTGGCTGTAAGCGACAAACCCGAAGGACCTTATAAGTTTCTGTACTCGCAGCGCGCCAACGCAGGCACCTACCCTGTAGAGTTCGGACAGCAGGAGTTGGCTACACTCGACACCCTGAATGCCGACAATTTCAAGAAATGGTGGACACCCACCTGGATGGAGGCTATCAAGCAGGGCCTGTTCCTGAAGCGCGACTTCGGCGCAGGTCAGATGGCTCGCGATATGACACTTTATGTAGATGACGATGGCAAAGCCTATCACATCTTCTCATCGGAGGATAACCTGACGCTGCACATTGCCGAGCTGACTGGCGACTACCTGCACCACTCAGGCAAATATACCCGCGTGGCACCTGGCGGTCAGAACGAGGCACCTGCCATCTTCAAGAAGGATGGTACCTACTGGATGATAACCTCGGGCTGCACCGGTTGGGCTCCAAACGAGGCACGTATGTTCTCGGCACCCAGCATCTGGGGACCTTGGACTCAGCATCCCACACCTTGTGTAGGCCCGAAGGCCGAAATCACCTTCGAAGGACAGTCGACTTATATCCTGCCCTACGGCAAAGGTTTTATCTTTATGGCCGACATCTGGCGACCCAAGCATCCAAGTGATGCCCGTTACATCTGGTTGCCTATCGAATTTGAGAACGGGAAACCCGTTATCAGGTGGCGTGATGCGTGGAATCTTAGTGAATTAGGGGAAAATTAACGATTTGTTCCCCTAAATTCACGCATTTTAACCCTTGATTTACATCAACCTTCGTATCTTTGCACCCAGAATTCGACCCCCGAAACCAAGGAATTTCTCCAATTATTAACAATTATAATAAAACTTAAAACAGTAACAAATGAAGTATGCTAAATTAACTCTTCCATCCAAGAAGCTATGCTTCGTGATGGCGTTGGCAGCCGGATTGGTAACATTCCCATTGCCAACAATGGCAGAACAGACTGTTCAGAACATCCTGCAGACTGGTGTTGTGAAAGGTCAAGTAACTGACAAGAACGGTGATCCCGTAATCGGCGCTACCGTAAAAGTCAAAAATGCTCAAGCAGGCACCGTCACCGATTATGACGGAAACTTTGTACTTAACGTACATAATCCAGGTACGTTGGTAATTACTTACATTGGCTATTTAACAAAGGAAGTAACCTTTAACCTTGGCCAGACACTGAACATTACTATCGAAGAAGATGCAACAGCACTCGACGAAGTAGTTGTAGTAGGTTATGGTGTTCAGAAGAAATCTGACGTAACCGGCTCTGTAACCTCTATTAACAAGGATCGCCTGAGCAAGTTGCCTGTAACCAACGTACTGCAGGCCGTACAGGGTGCTGCTGCCGGTGTAACCATCACACAGGGTTCTTCTATTCCAGGAGATGCTCCATCTGCATTGGTACGTGGACGTAACTCAATCAACGCAGGTACAGGTCCATACATCGTTGTTGATGGTATTCCCATCTCGAAGAGTGGCGGTTCGCTCAATGATATCAACCCTGGAGATATCGAGTCAATGGAAATCCTGAAAGATGCTTCAGCTACAGCCATCTATGGAACCAATGGTGCCAATGGTGTTATCCTGATTACCACTAAGCATGGTAAGGATGGCAGACCCAGAGTAAGCTATAACGGCTATCTTGGTTTTGAGGACTTCGCTAACAAGCTGAAGTTTGGTGATGGTAAGCAAATCACCCAGAGATATAAGGATTATGTGTCTCAAAACACAGGTGCAACAATGTACAACGAGTTTGTAAAGAACCAGCGCGAGGCAGACAACCAGGCAGCAGGCCATGAAACAGACTGGCTTGATTTGGTATCTCAGACTGGTATCATTCAGGATCACAACGTTGCAATTAATGGTGGTGCAGAGAAGGTGAAATATTTCATCTCAGGCGATTTTATGAGTCAGAAGGGTATTTTGAAAGGCTTTAACTACAAGCGCTACTCACTCCGTATGAACATAGACGCTGACGTTACCGACTATCTGAAGATCGGAACCAACAGTTACATCGTTTCTCATAACCGTGACGGCGGTCGTGTAAACTTCCTGATGGCAGAGGCAATGTCGCCTTATGGTCAGGTTTACGACGAGGCCGGCAATTACGAGATTTATCCTATGTACTCTGAGACGCTGTTCTTCAACCCTATGCGTGATGTTAATCAGGATCATGAGCGTCGCCAGTGGAACATCAACCTGAATGGCTATGCCGACCTGAACTTTGGCAACATTTGGAAGCCACTTGCAGGGCTCAACTATAAGTTCAATTTCGGCTACTCTTATGTACCCAAGCGCGAGAACTATTATAATGGTGCTGAACAGAACGATCCTAATGGTTATGGCTACATTTTTAATGCAGAAACTCAGAGCCGTACTATTGAGAACATTCTTACTTACGCTAAAGATATCCAGAAGCATCACTTCGACATCACACTGCTGTATGCTTCTTCACGCAAGAAGTATCATGACAACACTGCAACTGGTGCTAAATTCATCAACGATGAGCTTTCATGGCACAACCTTGGTGGTGGTGGTACACAGACTGCAAAGTCATATACCGACCTCTACAAGACTGTTTCACAGATGGGACGTCTGAACTATTCATACGACAGTCGCTACCTCTTCACCTTCACTGTTCGTCGCGACGGTTCTTCGGTATTCGGTGACGATAATAAGTATGGTGTATTCCCATCAGTAGCCTTGGGTTGGAACATTGCCAACGAGAAGTTTATGGAGAAGACACAGAGCTGGCTGAACAACCTGAAGTTGCGCCTCTCTTACGGTAAGGCTGGTAATGAGGCTATCGGCGTGTACGAAACACTTGCCAAGATGTCGAACAACGCCCTGACCATGGACGGACAGTCGGCCACAGCTCTAAACCCAAGCAGCCGCATGGGTAACAGCGGACTGGGATGGGAGACCACCAAGACCTTCAACGTTGGTATCGACTTCGGATTCCTGAACAACCGCATCAACGGTAACATTGATTTCTACACATCTTCTACCACCGACCTGCTATTGCAGCGCAACCTGCCAAAGATTTCGGGCTACTCTAACGTATATATGAACATGGGTAAGACTGCCAATAAGGGTATTGAGGTTACTATCAACTCTAAAAATATCGTAACCAAAGACTTCACATGGGGCACCTCTCTTGTATGGTCGTGGAACAAAAACGAAATCAAGGACCTCTATGGCGACAAACAGGATGACTTAGGTAACCGCTGGTTCATTGGTGAGCCTATTGGTGTTATCTATGACTACGTGATGGAAGGCATCTGGCAGCAGGACGAAATCGACCGTGGCGATCATTTGAAGCACGATCCACAAGCTCAGGCTGGTGACGTGAAACTGGCTGACCTCGATGGAGATGGCAAAATTACACCAGAAGGCGATAAGAAGATTCAGGGACAGACCACTCCAAAGTGGATTGGCGGTTTAACTAACACCTTCACCTACAAGAACCTCTCATTGAGCATTTTCATTCAGACCGTTCAGGGGTTGAAACGCGAGAACTCTCTTCTCAGAACAGCAGGTGACGAGATGGGACGCCGTAACACTCCTACAGACTTGGGCTACTGGACCGTTGAGAACCGTAGCAATGAGTTCCGTTCTCTTAGCAACACTTCTAACCGCTGGGGCTACGGCTATCCACGGAATGCCAGCTTCACACGTGTTAAAGACGTTACTCTGAGCTACGTATTCCCCAAGCAAATCACCAATACACTCGGTATTGAAGGTCTGACCATCTATGCAAGCGGACGCAACCTATTCACATTCACCGACTGGGTAGGATGGGATCCAGAATCAGACATCCAGCCTCGTGGATGGGGTGGTTATGAGAACAACTATCCTATGACCAAGAGCTATGTATTCGGTCTTAATGTCACATTCTAAAAACTTATACAATTATGAAACTAAGAAACATTATATATTCAGCGCTGGCTGTCAGCACAATGGCTCTTACCTCTTGCAGCGACAGCTATTTGGATGAGAAAATGTACTCCAATTATGGTACGGATGTATCCGACGTCCAAGCAAAAGTCATCGGTTTGCACTACAAATATGCCGCTCTTTGGGGCATGTCAAGCCGCCAGGGATTCACAGGTTGCTGGCAAGATGGTACTGATGTCGGAGCTCCTGGTGATACCGAGGGAGTTGAGGTGCCTTTCTACCAGTATGGTTCTCTGAATGCAGAGAATGGTGGCGTCAGCTTCCTTTGGCAGAATCTTTATAGTATTATCAATAGTGCAAACATCATCATCAATACAGAGGGTGTTGATCCCGCAGGTAAAGGCGAGGCCGAGTTCTTCCGTGCCTATGCTTATAACCTACTTGTTACGTTGTGGGGCCCCGTTCCCCTGCTCACTGAGAGTAAGGCTGAACCTCGCACAAATTTCACTCGTAACGCCGTATCAGAAATCGATGCTGTCATTACAGCCGACCTGAACGATGCTATCGCCAATCTGCCAGAAGTAGGAAAGACCGTTACTCAGAACCGCATTAACAAGGACTGTGCACGCATTTTGGCTGGTGAAGCATTCAACCGCATGGGTAAGTATGCTGAGGCAGAGGCTGCTGTCACTGCTACCATAAATAGTGGTAACTACAAGCTCATCTCAGAACGTTACGGCAAGTTCTTATCTGAAGCTGGTGATTTCTATCATGACATGTTCCGTTGGGGCAACCAGCGCCGTTCACAGGGAAACACAGAGGGAATCTGGGTGTTCCAGATGGAGTACAATCGCGATGTAACAGGTGGAACTATCGACAGCCCACAACAGCGTCGTAACTGGGTAGCCGGCTTCCACAATATCAATGGTATGCAGAATGCAGACTCTATTGGTGGACGTGGTAATGGTCGTCTTCGCCTTAGCAACTATGTCAAGTATGGTATCTACAAGAAAGGTGATATCCGTAACTCAAACTTCAACATCCGTCGCCAGATGTATTACAACCGTCCTGGTTTCAGTGCCGATATCTACGTTGATCCTAACAACTTCCGTGTTGACAACCCAACACCAGAGCAAATTTCAAACTTGAAGTTGAAGCAGATTCACGTTCAGACAGGCGATCGTGCTTATTGGCGCGCTCAGGATACACTAAACATCATGTATCCACATACTACCAAATGGGGTGGTTATGACGAGGCCGACGACTTTGGTTATGCTCTCGTAAAAGACTGGCCAATCATGCGTCTGGCAGATGCTTATCTTCTCCGTGCTGAAGCCCGCGTCATGCAGAATAACAAGGCTGGTGCTGCCGAGGATATCAATGTTCTGCGTGATCGTGCCTTCAAGACCTATCGTGCAGAAACAGGCGATGCCAAAGTTGGTGCTGTAAGTGCCGACGAAATGACTCTTGATTTCGTTCTTGATGAGCGTATCCGCGAGTTAGTTGGCGAGGAGAACCGTCGTTACACCCTGTGCCGCACAGGAAAATTGGCTGAACGTGTAAAGATGATTATGGACAAGTGGGCAGAAGGTGCCGACAATAAGAAGATTACCGGTTTCGATGCTTCTAAGCACACCCTGCTGCCTATTCCTCTGTCAGAGATTCAGCTGAACAAGGATGCTGACCTGCAGCAGAATCCTGGCTACTAAGCCGACAAAAGATTGTTCATACATATTAAGGTAATTTGTTAGTATTTCTAAGGTGGAGGGGCGGCCTATAACACATTGGGCTGCCCCTTTTAAAACAAACCAAACAACAAACTCTATGAGAAAACTATTATTATTGGCATGTTTGCTGAGCGCCATGATGGTTCAGGCCAAGCGATGGACTACCGACGAAGTAAAGGACATGATACGCTTGGTTAACACCTACTGGCAGACCAACAATCCGGCCGAGGTGCGCTCATTCTGGGACAACGCCGCCTACCATACAGGTAATATGGAGGTGCACAAGTTGCTGCAGGATGAGCAGATGCTGAACTACAGCATTCGCTGGGCGGAACACAACCAGTGGAAAGGTGCCACCGAACCCAACCCCGCCAACTGGAAATACAAGAACTACGGTGAGGGACAGGACTATGTACTGTTTGGCGACTGGCAGATCTGCTTCCAAACGTACATCGACCTTTACAACCTGGCCCCTGACGAGAAGAAAGTGGCTCGTGCCAAGGAAGTGCTGAGTTACGAGGCTGACTCGAAAGCCAACGACTACTGGTGGTGGGCCGATGCACTCTACATGGTGATGCCCGCACTCACTAAGATGTACAAACTGACTGGCGACACCAAGTATCTGCGCAAACTCTACGAAAACATCTGCTACAGCGATAGTATCATGCTCGACAAGGAGACCGGACTGTACTTCCGCGATGGCAAATACATCTACCCAAAGCACAAAACCGCCAAGGGCAAGAAAGACTTCTGGGCACGTGGCGATGGTTGGGTGCTGGCCGGACTGGCCAAGGTGTTACAGGATATGCCCGAGACTTACGTCCGTCAGCCGTTCTTTGTAGAGAAGTACGTGAACCTGGCACGCGGCGTGAAGAAGTTGCAGCAGCCACAGGGCCACTGGACCCGCTCGATGATGGACCCAGAGCAGGCGCCTGGCTACGAAACCAGCGGTACAGCCTTCTTCTGCTACGGCCTGTTGTGGGGCGTTAATCACGGTTATCTGTCGAAGAAGGAGTTTGCACCTACCATCGATAAGGCGTGGAACTATCTCACCACCATCGCCCTGCAGAAGGACGGTAAGGTGGGTTATGTACAGCCAATCGGCGAGCGCGCTATTCCCGGACAAACAGTAGATGCCAACTCGCAGGCCAACTTTGGTGTTGGTGCCTTCCTGCTGGCCGCATGTGAATACGTGAAATACATTGGCCGATGAATCTGTTATTAACAATAGCACTCGGTATAGCCAACCTGTTACCGCAGGCTGAGGATGCCTTCTGGCGCGACTCCATCCCTCAGGAGATGAAACAAAGCTATACCGTATATGGCGAACAGTATCTGGGCAAAGCGTGGACGGCTTTGCCCTGGACTGTTTTTGCCGAGAACAAGATAACCGGTAACCGCGTAAACTACGAGGGAATCTGTTTTGAGAAGCGCCGCCATCTGGCAGCCCTCGTCATGGCCGAGATTGTAGAGGGTAAAGGCCGGTTTATGAACGATATCATCGATGGAATCGGTAGTTTTTGCGAAGAAACCTGGTGGGGCATACCCGCCCACTACGGCAAGCGTATCCCCCTGCAGGACATACAGGAGGTTGACTTGTTTAATGCCGAAACAGCCAGTCTGATTGTATGGACACGCTATATGCTGGAGAAGCAGTTGGATGCTTTCTCGCCCGACATCTGCCAGCGCATAGATCGGGAGATAGAGCAGCGCATTCTGAAACCTGCCGTAGCCAACAACTACTGGTGGAAGACGGCTGGTATGAACTGGAACCCGTGGATATGCAGCAACTGGCTGACCTGTGTGCTGATTTGTGAACACGACGAGGCCCGCAAAGCCGAAGCTATCGCACAGATAGAGAAAGCCACTCAGGCTTTTATCGATGCCTATCCCGAAGATGGCGGTTGCGATGAGGGTCCTGGCTATTGGGACCGTGCCGCAGCCTCGATGTTCGAGGTACTGAGATTGCTGCCCGAAGCCTCACACTTTGACGCGCAAGCCGATAAAATCAAGAAAATGGCTGCTTACAGCTATAAGACCTATATCGGGCATGATTACTGTGTGAACTTTGCCGATGCACACGAGAACAAGGCTGTGCAACAGGTAAACATCGTGTATCCATTCGGTCATTGGCTGAACGATAAAACCATGCGCGAGTTTGGCGCTTATTTAGGACGAACCAAGCAAGTGCTGACCCAGCCTGCCAAGCTTTACGATAAGAGCGGCAACTTCCCAACACTGGGTCGCGAACTGTTCTTCTTACGAAATATTCGCGATTTCATCGCAGAAAAGCCCCAGGAGCCACTCATTAAGGATGCGTGGCTACCTAACCTACAGATTATGACAGCGCACCGTGGCAACCTTTATACGGCCTTTAAGGGCG
Organism: Prevotella sp. RM4; assembly: GCF_000701965.1. Taxonomy (NCBI): domain Bacteria; kingdom Pseudomonadati; phylum Bacteroidota; class Bacteroidia; order Bacteroidales; family Prevotellaceae; genus Prevotella; species Prevotella sp. RM4. The sequence goes on along the minus strand of NZ_JNKG01000009.1, from coordinate 123,261 downwards.
GTCATAACGGAGAGAGTCACAATCACAACGACGTGGGTTCGTTCTTAGTATATGTTGATGGCGAACCGCTGCTGATTGATCCGGGTGTGGGCGAATATACCGCCAAGACCTTCAGCAACAGTCGCTACGAGATATGGACCATGCAGTCTGGTTATCACAATCTACCGCAAATCAATGGTATCGATCAGAAAGACGGTAAATCTTATTCTGCTAAGGTAATAAGTCATAAGGACGGACTACTGACGCTTGAACTTGCTGGCGCCTACCCCACTGAAGCCTCGGTGAAATCATGGAAACGTACTGTTTTGGCCACAAAATCTGGGATTACTGTGACCGAAGACTTCGAACTAACCGAAAGTAAAGCCCCCACCCGTCTGATGCTGCTGACCACCCGTAACGATGCGCTGAAACACATCAGTTACAACGCTAAACAGTTGGAAGCAACCATCGAGGACATCAGCAACCAGCTCGACCCACTGCTACAAGGTGTATGGGGACCAAAGATGTACCGCGTGGTGCTGACGGTGAAATCAACAAAGACTAAGCAACAAATTAAATATACGATCAGATGAATGGACTACTATTTACTATAGTTTTGCTGGTAGCATTGGCCACAGGGGCCAATGCCCAGCAAACAACCCTTGCTGTAACTAACCCTACCGACCACCAACGTCAGGAGGTAGTAGAAGCCGACTTACAGACGGTATCTAACCGATTAGGCTTAAACGCAGGCGAGACATTCGTGATTAAGAACGGCTTCGGCCAGGAGCAGGCTTACCAGCTATCGCACGATGGCAAGCTACTGATGTATGTGTCAGTTCAGCCCCACAGCAAAGCTGTATTCACCATCGAGAAAGGACAGCCAGCTGCGATGAAATCGTATGTTTATGGAAGATTGTTCCCCGAACGTGCCGACGATATGACCTGGGAGAACGATCTGGGCATCTATCGCATGTACGGTCCAGCCCTGCAGCGTAGCGGTGAGAAATCGTTCGGTACCGACGTATGGACCAAAAGCACCCCGGAACTGGTTTTAGAGAAACGTTATAAGATGCACCTGTGGGGTGTGGGACAACGCGACTCGCTGAAAAGAGCTGGAAAGTCCAAGGAGGCCAACGAAATCTACCTGGCCACATCGTTCCACCACGACCATGGTGAGGGAATGGATGTTTACTCTGTTGGTCCGAGTTTAGGATGCGGCGCACCTGCACTGATGAAGAATGGCGAACTGGTATATCCTTATTGCTTTAAGGACTACAAGATATTGGACAACGGTCCGCTGCGTTTCACCGTAGAGCTGACCTATCATTCCAATAACGATGGCGCAACAGAGCACCGACTGGTGAGTCTGGATCGCGGTTCGCATTACAACAAGATAACCGTATGGTACGATGGTATGAAACAGAAAACCGGCTGGGCTACAGGTGTGGTGCTGAATGGCGAGGGTGAGTTAGCGCTTGGCAAAGACTATGTGCTGTATGCCGACCCCACCGATAACCCAAAAGTAAACCAGTCGCAGATTTACGTGGGTACCTTGTTCCCTAACGGTGTGGATGAAACCACCCGACTTAACGGCAGCAAGAGCCACGCCTTGGGCATTGTGCGCCATTATAATGGCAAGCCCTATACCTATTATTTCGGCTCAGCCTGGAGCAGCAACGACGTGAAGACGATGGCCGAGTGGCAGCTTTTGGCCGACAACTATCTGAACAATATCAAGAATCCACTAATAACAGACATCAAATGAAACGAACAACAACCTTGTTGGTATTAGCCCTGATGCTAGTAATACCAACGCAAGCCAAAAAGACAAAAACGCCAGAACAAACCGACCGTCAGTACTGGTGCTCGTTAGCCTACAAGATGGCCCAGCCCGTATTGGAGAATATGGCCAAGGGCGAGCTGCAGAAGAACATGAAGACAGAGTTCTCGCCCTCGTTTGATAACCGCGACCGTTCGGTAGTGTATATGGAAACCTTCGGACGCCTGATGGCTGGTGTAGCCCCTTGGCTTGCACTACCCGACGACAATACCGCTGAGAGCCAGCAGCGCCACCAACTGCGCGAGTGGGCATTGGCCTCGTATAAGAACGCTGTTGATCCTGCTTCGCCCGACTATCTGTGCTGGGGTAAGGCCGGACAGAACCTGGTAGATGCCGCTTATATCGCCGAATCGTTCCTGCGCGCCTGGGACACCCTGTGGCAGCCGCTCGACGAGGTAACCAAGCAGCGTTACATCAAGGAGTTTCAGGCCTTAAGAAAGATCGACCCTCCCTATACCAACTGGTTCCTGTTCTCATCAACCATCGAGAGCTTGCTGGCTAAGGCTGGTGCACAGTACGACGAGTTTCGTGTGAACACCACCTGCCGTAAGGTTGAAGAGTGGTACGTAGGCGATGGCTGGTATGCCGATGGCCCCGTGTTTGCTTTCGACTACTACAGCAGCTACGTGTTCCACGCTATGTATCTGGAAACCCTACAGGCAATGGTAGATGCAAAAGCCAATACCCGTATCGACTATCAGAAGTACTACGATCGCGCCCTGAAGCGTGCACAGAAGTACGCTATCATCCTGGAGCGATTCATATCGCCAGAGGGTACTTTCCCCGTAATTGGCCGCTCTATCCCCTATCGTACAGCCGCTATGCAGACGTTGGCTTTGATAGCCTGGTATCAGAAGCTGCCTAAGGAACTGAGCAACGGACAGGTTCGCGCTGCCCTTACCAAGGTGCATCACCGTATGTTCGACTATCAGCAGAATTTTAACGATGCCGGTTATCTTACTATCGGTTTCTGCGGTTCACAGCCTGAGGTTGCCGACTGGTACACCAACAACGGTTCGCTTTATCTCACCAGCTTGAGCTTGATGCCACTTGGTTTGCCAGCCGATCATCCTTTCTGGACCGATGCTGCTGAGCCTTGGACACAGGTAAAAGCCTGGAACGGACAGAAGTTCCCTAAGGATCACCGCTGGGGTGATGATATCCGCACGCACGATAAGTGGTAATAATTCCCACACGCGGGAATAAAAAATGATACACGGGCCGTCCAGATTTGGGCGGCCCGTGCTAATAGAGAAAAACGGTTATCTAACTAATTAATTTCTGTAAGCAGGGTTCTGATAAGCAGTCTTCTCCTCCTCGGTCATCTCCATACCATCGAGCTGTCCCTGTGGGATAGGACGGATATAGTAACCAGCAGGAATATCACGCTTAACTGTCTGCAGATCCTTATCGGTGTAACCAGCACCTGCGATGCGGTATGTACCGGCACGCTCACCCCACTTCTGTGTACGAACGAGGTCGAACCAACGGTATCCCTCACCCCAGAACTCACGGCTACGCTCGTCGAGGATAAAGTCGATAGTGATAGTAGCAGGAGTAGCAGCTACCATTTCAGCGCTCTTATCTACAGATACAGCCTTGTCGTCGTTCTGGCTATAGGTCTGCTTACCGGCACGGGCACGGAGCACGTTAACCAATTTCTTAGCCTCCTCGTTCTTGCCGAGTTTAACAGCAGCCTCAGCACCAAGCAGGTAGAGCTCAGAGAACTTAGCAACGTTCCAAGGACGTGGGCTACCACCATTAACCTTTGAACCCAGACCACCATCGTTATCAGTACGATAGATACCAATCTTCCAGTTGATGGGGTACTTCTTACGGCTGATGTGGTTAACAGCAACTACGAAGTCAGGACGACCTGCCATCTCACCGAAACCGAGCTTACCATCGGCACCAGTGTAGTTAATCTTGCTGTCCTCGCTCTCAGGAACCCAGCTGAAGTAAACCTCGTTTGGATATACCTTCTCGCCATTAGCACCGATTACGTAAGGCTCAGTGTTACCACTCTTCTGCCAGTTGGTGTGATAGCGCAGGGTGAAGGTTGCATCGTAACGAGAGTCGATAGCCTTAACAGCATCTTCCCAAACACCACCTTCCATGAAGTTGTCGGCGATAGGAGCCATACGGGTCCAAGGACGACCGAGGGCCTGAACAGCCTCACGCTGGATGGGGTTGATAGTGTTACCCGAAGCAGCCTTGGCAATCATCTCGGTGTAGTTCCAGGTTTCCATCCAGTAAGCGAAGTTCTCAGGAGAACCGCCGCTACCCCATCCGTAGCCAGCACCACCGTTGCCATACTTCTCGTCCTCATCATGATCAGCGTAGAGCATGATCTCAGAGTTGCGGTCGTTGGTAGCCACGTTTACATCATAGAATGTAGGCTGCAGAGCGTATGGGCCAGGATTGTTGATGGCTGCCATAGCGGTATCGTAAGCCTTCTGGAAGTAGCTGTTAGCCTGGCTGGCATCACGGCTGCACTCTGGGAAGGTAGGAATGTTGTTAGGATTCTCCAACCACCAAGCGTAGGTAAGATAAGCCTTTGAGAGATACAGACGAGCCAGGTTCTTGGTAGCAGTACCTGTGAGACGTGGGTTCTCAGGAAGCTCGTTAACAGCCTTCTCGAGGTCAGCGAAGATAGCAGCATAAACCTCAGGAACAGTATTACGTACAGAGGTACGAACGGTAGAAGTGTTGAACTTCAGTTCGCCAGCACCCAGATCGAGGGGCACACCACCGTAGGTCTGCACCAGGATGAAGTAGTCGAATGCACGGAAGAAGTGAGCCTCGGCGAGCAGAGCTGGATCGATACCAGCCTCAGCACCATTCTCGATAATACCGCTGGCGGTATTGATGTTTGCAAACAGGGTACCCCATGCGCCACCAGCAACGGTGCTTGAAGGAGTAACAGAACCTACACCTGAGAGGTCGGCATCCTTAAAGTTACCATCGGCACTCTGTGCGTATGTGTACTCATCGGTACCTGTCTCGAGGGTGTTCAGGTAGTAACCGTTGCCATAGAAATAGCGCAGGTGAGCGTAGAGCGATGTCAGACCGCCCTCAATACCCGCCTTCGTATTGAAGAAGGTTGGGTCGAACTGGCTACGGGGCTGCTCATCGAGCACGTTATTGCAGGATGTCATGGTTGTAGAAAGACCACAGCATACGAGACCCGCAGCAAGAATATATTTGATACTTTTAGTTTTCATAACTCTTAATTCTTTAATGATTCATTAGAATGTTACGTTAAGACCGAAGATGAAGTTGCGGGTAGCAGGTGTGTTATAACCTACGATAGGCATTCTGTGACTACCGAATGAGTAACCTACAGCCGTATTCTCGTTTGACCAAGAGTTGGTCTCTGGATCAAGTCCGCTCTCGTTGTTGTATGGCGAGAAGAGAACGAATGGGTTCTGAACGGTAGCGTACAGGCGCAGACGGCTGATACCAAGATCCTTAACAGCCTGCAGCTTGTCGAAGTTGTAACCCAGAGTGATAGTGCGGAACTTCAGGTAACCAGCATTGAAGTAACCCAGTGTAGAACCGTACTTGGGGTTATCACTACTCATGATACCACCTGGTTTTGGATACTTAGCACCAGTGTTGTTCTCAGTCCAGTAGTCAACGTCGAGGTTGTTACGACGACCAGAGAGCATATTCAGGTAACCGTTAGAAGAGTGGATGGCAGAAATCAACTTACCACCAATCTGGAACGAACCGATAACGGTCAGGTCGAAGTTCTTGTAACCAATAGTAGTATTGAAACCACCAACGAGATCGGGCTCCATGCTCATGATCTGACGGTCGTCAGGACCAATCTGGCGTGTAGGCAGTCCGTTGGCATCATAGTCGCCAGTGTATTTAACCTTAATCATACCAGCGTTACCACCTGGCTCCAGGATGTTCATTGCAGCCTCTTCGCCCTTCTGCCACAGACCTACATATTCATAGTCGTAGATAACATCGATAGGATGTCCAACGAACCAGAGGTTACCCTCGTCTTTACCATCAGGATCATTTGTAGCCAGCTTGGTCAGCTTGTTACGGTTCTGGTAGAAGTTGATACCAGCCTCCCAGTTCCAACCATTCTTGTTGTCGATGATGATACCGTTCAGAGAGAACTCCCAACCCTTATTCTCGGTGTTACCGATGTTACCAGTATAGCTGCTTACACCTGATGTATCAGGCAGCTTAACGTTCAGCAGGATATCGTTGGTTTTCTGAGTATAGTACTCGAACGATCCAGACAGACGACCATTGAAGAATGAGAAGTCGAGACCGAAGTTCCAAGTCTTAGAGTACTCCCATCCCAGCTCTGGGTTAGGCAGAGAGTTTACATAGTAACCTGACTTATAAGTAGAACCGAAGTTGTAGTTACGTGTAGCCAGTCCACCAAGAGTAGAGTAAGGATTAATACTCTGGTTAGAAGTCTCACCATAACCTACGCGAAGCTTCAGGTTGTCGATCCACTTGAGGTTCTCCATGAAGTTTTCACGAGCGATGTTCCAACCGGCACTTACTGCAGGATATGTGTGCCACTGATGACCCTTAGCCAGACGTGAAGAAGCATCTGAACGGAGGGCGGCTGAAATCATATACTTATTATCATAAGAATACATCACACGTCCCATCCAAGAAACGAGACCGCTCTGCCAGTAGTTATAACCAGTGAGGTTAGACTGACCTGTAGCCTTGTCGAGTGCATAGTACTGGAAGTAGTCGGCAGGAATCTCCTGAGCCGAAGCACCAGTCTGCTCGTAAGTAGTCTGCTCGGCAGAGTACATAGCAACAACGTTCAGGTTGTGCTTCTCGGCGAATGTGCGGTCGTAGGTCAGCAGGTTCTCAACAGCCCAGTTACGTGTCTGGTTCTCGTAGATAGAACCGCTGTTAACAGCATTGGCATCCTTGTTGTTGATACCAGTACCTGTGAAGCTACCGCTCTTAGAGCTGCGGAAGTTCAGACCTACGTTAATACGATAGGTAAGACCCTCGATCCAAGGGCACTTCAACTCAGCGAACAGCGTGTTGTAAGTACCGATACCCTTGTTCTCGCTCATCCAAACATCCTTGTCACGCTCAACAGTCTCCTTAGTAACCACAATCTGGTCGTCGGCAGGCAGAGCATTGTAACGCTTCAGGTTACCGTTCTCATCGTATGGGCTTGACAGAGGAGATGAACCCAGTACAGCGTACATATTGTTCACACCCTGAGTTTTGCGATAGCTGTTGTTGGTGCTCAAGCCGAAACGGAACCACTTACCAATCTTCTGGTCGAAGTTACCACGAACAGAGATACGGTCGTAACCCTCGGTAGGAACAACCGACTCGTCCTTATAGTAACCAGCACCGAAGCTGAAGCTACCACCATTGGTACCACCAGAAACACTCAGGTCGTGGTTGTGGCTGATACCAGTCTGATAGTACAGATCCTGCCAGTCGGTGTTAGTGCTTTCGCTCTCGTCGAGTGAGTTCTGGTAGATACCAGCATACTGACGCATCTTAGAGAACGTAGGTCCGTCCATCATAGGATACTTGTGGAATACTTTCTTGAAGCTTACATATCCATTATATGTAACCTTAGCAGGTGCTCCCTGTGTACCCTTAACGGTTGTGATGATGATAACACCGTTAGCACCACGCGAACCGTAGATAGCGGTAGCAGAAGCATCCTTCAGGATATCCATCGACTTAATATCGGTTGGGTTGATATCCGACAGCTGACCCATGAATGGAATACCATCGAGCACAATCAGAGGGTCGTTACTTGCAGTCAGTGAGCGCTGACCACGAATACGAATCTGCATCTCAGCACCTGGCTTAGAAGATGTCTGTGTCATCAAAACACCAGCTACACGACCCTGCAGAGCCTGAGCGGCGTTAGTAGCTGCAACCTGGTTAAGTTTCTCACCACCAATGTTTGCAACAGAACCGGTAACGGCCTCACGACGCTGGGTACCGTAACCGATAACAACAACCTCGTTTACAACGTGGCCGTCTTCCTTAAGATTGATTTTTAAGTTATCGCCGGCCTTAACCTCCTGCGATACGTAGCCTACATATGATACAACGATTGTTGCACCTGGCTTTACATTAAGAGTGAAGAAGCCGTTGAAATCGGTAACGGTACCATTATTAGTACCCTTCTCCATAACCGTGGCACCAATCAGCGGACCCTGAGAGTCAGCTACATAACCGGTTGCCTGCTTCGTTTGCTGTACGGAAGCTACTGCTGCGGTAGCTGCCGAAGCCTGCTGTACAGGAGCCATGCCTAAAAAGCACAATCCTGCAACTAAGGCTGTTTTCTTTGCTTTGAAACTCATACGTTTGGTTTGTTAGTTAAAATTTAATTAATTGAATAAAAGAAAAAAATCTGCCGCAAAGATAGGCAGATTCTTTTTTAGAGGCTTTAACGTATGTTGCGTTTCGTTTCACTTTTGTCTCAACCGGGGTTTTTTAGCCCTTTTTGCTCAATATATTCGGTTGGAGACACTCCAAATTGCTTGCGGAACACCGTCGAAAAGTGTGCTAAGTTACTAAATCCAACTGAATATGCAACCTGCGTAACATTGATTTTTTGCTCCTCGAGCAATCGTACGGCTTGCTCCAAACGGATGTTTCTGATAAACTCGCTGACGGGGATACCGGTGAGTTCCTTCATTTTTCGATGCAACTGGGCGCGACTGATACCAACACCCTTGGCCAGCATCTCAACACTAAAGTCGTTATCATCCAAATGTTCGTTCACCTCTTTCAGCACACGTTCCATCAGCAGCTCGTCGTTACCCTTAATAGGTTTCTCCTCAATCTTATCCTTGGGCTGTTGCAAACCCGAGTATTTACCCTTCAGTCGCAGGTTGGTGCTAATCAGGTTGTTGATCACCATGTGCAACTCGTCCATATCAAACGGTTTGGCCAGGAAGGCGTCGGCACCTTTCTCCAAGCCCTCCAGACGGTTGGCCACAGCAGCCTTCGAGGTAAGCATCACTACTGGGATATGATTCAGGTTCATATTGGTCTTAATCATTCGCAGCAGCGTAAAGCCGTCCATCTCGGGCATCATCACATCGCTCACCACCAGGTCGAACTGCTTCTCGGATTCAGAAAGCAGCAGGCGCAGGGCCTCACGACCGCTGGTTACGGGGGTAATATGATAGTAGCAGCCCAGCTCCTGAGCGATATAGCGACCTATCTCCTCATCGTCGTCAACAATCAGTACCTGATAGCTATACTGCGAGCGCTGGCGTGTTGTCTTCTCTTTCTCCTCAACCTTCAGCAGCTCTTCTTCCTTCAGATGTTCGCAGCCCAAAGGCAGGTGAACGGTGAACACACTTCCCTGCTCATCGCTGCGATTAGCCGCATCGATGGTACCGTGATGCATCTCAACCACCATCTTACACAGGTTCAGGCCGATACCTGTACCCTCGATATGCATGCTGCGCGAGCTGGCACCCTGATAGAAACGGTCGAAGAGCTTGCGTGGGTCGCCCTTGATGCCCATACCGTTATCAACCACCTGCAGGATAGCTGTCTGCGTATCGGTATCCTGGGATACACACACCTCAATCTCACCACCATCGTAGGTGTACTTGAAGGCGTTCGAGAGCAGATTGTCGACCACCTTATCTATGGCCTTACGATCGAACCACACACTGAGTTTATCGAGCGTAGGCGCATAACGGAAGTTGATATGACGCTCGTTGGCAGTATATTCGTACGACTTGAGCAGGTTGCCCACATATTGTACCATATCGGTTTCCTGGCATTGCAGCTTCATCTGCTGGCGGTCCATCTTACGGATATCAAGTATCTGGTTCACCAGATTCTGCACGCGCTGGGCGTTATGCTCGATGGTCTTCAGCTCGTTGGTTACCTCTGGGTCGAAGTCGCGCTTCAGCAATTTGTGCAGCGGACTCATGATGAGCGTCAGCGGCGAGCGGATATCGTGGGTGGCGTTGATGAGGAACTTCATCTTATCCTCGTCCAACTCCTGGCGACGACGACGAACATAGCCCCAAACCAAGGTGCCAAGTGTCAGCAGTCCTATACATATATATATAATGTACGCCCACGAGGATCTGTACCAAGGTGCATGCACAATAATGTGGTAGATCTCGGTATCAGAATAAATACCGTTGTCGTAGGCTCTCACCTCGAGGATATACGAACCGGGCTGCAGGTGGGTAAACGATACCACGTTACGACCTACTTCGGTTTGTCCCCACTCGCGGTTGCCGTTCAATCGGTACTCGTAAATCACGTTCTCGGCATTGGCAAAGTTGAGCGACGAGAACTCCAACGCAAAGGTGTTGTCGATGAAATCGAGCTCGATGCGCTTGGTGCTGGGACGTGCTACACCGCCTACATAGATGCCTGTAAGCAGCACTTTGCCTATTTCGGAATTCTTTATCTGCAGGTCGGCAGGATTAAACGAGGTGATACCATCGCTGAAGCCGAACCAGATGCGACCATCGTGGGTGCGCATAGCTGTACCGCTGACATACTCGCGACTGGCCAGACCATTGCCGTAAAGATAGCTCACAAACTGCTGGTCGGCATGTTTGTACTGCCAAAGTCCCATGGTAGTACTAATCCACAAGTCGCCAGCCTGATCCTGAATAATACCGTTCACCACCTTGTTGCTCAGCACTTCGGCATCGGGGAACGGTTTGGCTTTTTTCTCCTTTTCATCGTAATAATACAAGCCCGAATAGGTACCGAACAATATCTTGTGATCGCGCGTTTCGCATACCGACTCGATGGTGCTATAGTCGAGCAGCACCTCCCAGCCGTTAGAACGGAAACTGTCTTCGCTCGGGTCGTAGCAGTTGATACCCGAAGCCGAACAAATCCAGAGCTTACCACGACTGTCAAACAGCAGTTCTCTGATCCAGTCGTTATGCAGTCGGCCTTTCGGTCCGTCGCCATCGTACATACTGAAATGGCGCAATTCATCGGTATTGGTATCGTACGAGAAGAAGCCCAACGAGTAAACCGAGAAGAAGAGTTTGCCCTTTCCATCGTCGGTAATCGAGTTAACAAAACCACTCTTGAACGATGATTTGAGCTGGTATTGCCCTGTAAGTGGGTTGTAGGCATAAAGTCCAGCGTTGGTACCAAGCCAATAACGGCCCAATCCATCGCGGTATATCACATACGTACCATCGGGCGAGGCTGGATGAGCCACCAAGCGACCCGCAGCATCAAATCCGAATACACCGTTATTCTGTACAGCACACCAGGTCATACCGTTGTCGCCAGCACAGATAGAGCTGAGCGAACCACCTGTACTGAGGTGCTGATCGATGAATTTCCACGAGCGGAAGGGCGACTGGTGCTGGGGAATAAGCAGCAGACCGCGACTCTGACAACCAATCCACAAGTTCTCCTGATTATCCTCGAACAGCGCCCAGATAGTAGCTGTGTTCAAATCCAACGAGGCATTCTGGAACTCATAGCGGCGCATACGTCGCTCGCCACGTGGCACCCACCACAGACCATCGCCCATGGTGCCGATATACAGGTTGCCAGCCTTGTCGCACTTGGCGGTACGCAACACCAAGTCCTTACCACGCATCTCGCCTGGGTCGATATAATCGGATGTCAGCTGTCCGTTGCGATAGTAAAGCAGTCCGTGATTGCACACTATCAGCACACCGCCCTCGTAACCTACAAAACCGGTTACCATACCGTAAGGCGACAGCAGCTCCTCGATCTTACCTTTGGGCGAACGGCGGATAATGGAATTACCATGACCCGATTTCCAGAAATAGCCCTTTTGATCGATAAAAATATAACTAAAATAGTTGTTATCGGCCTTGGCGTAGCCCTCAACACGCTGCGAATTGTTGGTACGGGTATCTACGCGATACAATCCGTAACCGGCAGTACCAATCAGCAGGTGGTTGGCATCTTCCTGAATGATGGCATTGATACGAGGTGTGCTGGTGGCACCTTTCATCTCAACCGAGATAAACTGGTTGGTAACAGGATCGAAGCGGTCGAGACCCAACTGGGTACCCACCCAGAGGGTGCCGTTCACATCCTCGAACAGATACGATATCACATTGCTGCTCACAGTATTGGGGTTACCTTTCTCGTGCAGATAGTTGGTAAAACGGTAACCATCGTATTTGTTCAAACCATACTCGGTACCAATCCAGATGTAGCCGTCCTTATCCTGGCATATCTGGGTTATCTGGTTACTCGACAGTTTCTCTGACGTGTAGAAGTGCGATTGACCAGAACTTAGTAGGGTAAATGTTGATAGTAATGTAAGTAGTAGAAAACGGAACATTGTTTTTAAATTGAGGTTTACAAGTTATAAATAGAAGATGCTTTCGGGCCCCATGTTAAATAGCAGGTCTAACACCGACAGATTGGGCAGGAACCCATGTTTCTGAGCGTACACCTGATAATAGGGCTTAGGCGAGAAATCGGCATCGGGTGCCGGATGTTTAGGGTTGATGGCTGAACGGTAGTCAGTCAGATCTATTGGTTCGGGGATGAACTCAGTTGTTCGGGCCACTTGGGGCTGAATATCGATGAGTTCGCACATTTTCTGGCTGATGGCCTCGTTAAAATCTACCAGATAGTCCCATCGCTGCTCAAAAAACGGGCGGATGTCGTCCTGGTAATACTCAAAGAAAGGCGATTCGCCATAAGCGCTCTGCAGGGCCATCCAGTGCAGATGGCGCCAGTTGCCATGATCGCTGATGCGGATATCCTTGATAAGAGGCGATGTGCCACGTTCAACGGGCACGGTAAGGGCTTGCACACCATTGGTGGTGGCTATCAGGCAGCGGTTGCGATAGGTCTGCTTCAGGAAACTCTCCCACTGTTCAATCAGCACAGTGTCAGCCCGATGCAGCTTCTGATACCACTGCACCGGGCCGAAATAGGTTGTACTGAGCAAAACCTGCATGGTTCTACCTTATTTAATATTATCTACGATGTTACCGATACGGCTCCAGCGAATGCCGCCAAATCCGTTGCGGTCGGGATCGCTACTCCACCAGATGAAGATAGGCTTACCCACAATATGATCCTCGGGCACAAATCCCCAGTAACGAGAGTCGGCCGAATTATGACGGTTATCACCCATCATCCAGTAGTAATCCAGCTTAAAGGTGTACTCGTTGGCCTGCTTGCCATTAATAAAAATCTTGCCATCGCGAACCTGCAGGTCGTTACCTTCGTAGGCACGGATACAACGCTCGTACATGGGCAGATTATCCAGCGAGAGATTGATGGTGGCACCCTTCTTGGGAATCCAGATAGGACCGTAGTTATCGCGGGTCCAGTGGTAGTTGCCGTTCTGTGGATACAGGCTCCATGTTTCGCGGTCGTAGTGGAAGCTGATGCCGTCGATCAGGTCGCCGCATTGTTTCATCTCGTTCACCACGCGATTGGTAAGTGGCATGTAACCATTATTATTCAGCGATACCAGTTCCTCCTGGGTAATGCCCCACTTCTCCATCTCCTCGTCGGTAAAATGGCGCTTCAGGCGCAGTTCGTAGGTGTACTGCACGTTGTCGGGCTCCTTATTGGCCTTGCCGTCCAGATATACCACGTGGTCCTTAATCTGCAAAGTTTGTCCGGGCAATCCCACACAACGCTTTACATAGTTCTCACGACGGTCGGTTGGACGGGTAGCAATCTCGCCAAACTCCTGTGGGTGGTCGGCGATAATCTTCTTGCCTGTCTCATAGATATCGGCGTACAGCTTCAGTCGCTGCTCGGCTGAAAGGTTATCGGGGTTGGGCATGTTGGGATAGTTGCCAACACCGTAGCCGTAGCACAGGTTGTAATATTCGGTCTGATACTGCAGGGCGGTACAGATGGTATCGCCGGCAGGATAGTTGAACACTACGATATCGTTCAGCTGCACGTTACCCAAGCCTTTTACACGACGATACTCCCAGTGTGGCCACTCAATGTAGCTCTTGCACTCTACCACAGGCAGGGTGTGCTGGGTAAGAGGCATCGTGAGTGGTGTCTGAGGAATACGTGGACCGTAGCTTACCTTCGACACAAACAGGTAATCGCCAGTCAACAGCGACTTTTCCAAAGAACTTGATGGAATCACGTAGTTCTGGAAGAAGAACTGATTGATGAAGTAAACGGCCACCAGCGCAAACACCAGGGCATCGATCCACGACATTACAAACTTAACGGGCTTTTCGGCCTCTTTCCACCACTGCCACTTGATTTTCTTGGTAATGTACACGTCAAAGATAAATGGTATTACCAGCAGTCCCCACCAACTGCCAACCCAATACAGGAAGAGCAGATACAGCACCAGCACGCCAATAAACTTGACCCACTGTACTTTGGGGTCGAATTCTTTCTTTTTTACCATTATCGCTAAGGCTTAGAATTTAAACATGTCGCTGATGGTGAGCAATCCCTGATGCTGACTTGTGTACTCGGCTGCCAGCACGGCTCCCAGGGCAAAACCCTTACGACTGTGGGCATCGTGAGTAATGGTAATCAGGTCGGCATCGCTATCATAGCGGATAGTGTGGATACCAGGCACCTCGCCTCTGCGGATATGATCTACACGCAGGTACTTCTTGTCGGTAGTATCCTCTTTCCAAGCTTCCTTGCGGTCGATATTGTCAACAATCTCCTCGGCCAATGTGATGGCAGTTCCGCTGGGATGGTCGAGCTTGTGCACATGATGTGTCTCCTCCATCTCCACATCGTACTGTGGGAACTGGTTCATAATCTTGGCCAGATAGCGGTTTACGGCAGAGAAAATGGCCACGCCGATTGAGAAGTTCGACGCCCAGAAGAGTGTTTTACCCTCCTGGCTGCAAGCCTTGCGCACCTCGTCGCCATGCTCGGTCATCCATCCGGTTGAACCACTAACAACTTTTACGCCCTTAGCCCACGCCTTAAGATAGTTGCCATAGGCAGCCTGTGGGGCAGTAAACTCGATGGCCACATCGGCCGATGCGAACTCAGGCGAATCGAAATCCTGCTGATTATCGATGTCGATAATACTTACAATCTCATGACCACGGTCGAGGGCTATCTGTTCAATCATCTTACCCATCTTGCCGTAGCCGATTAAAGCTATTTTCATAATTAATTCGAATTAAAACGCCGCAAAGATACTACTTTTTAGTCAACAAACACCCATTTTCAACAGAAAATAACTAAAAAATTTGCTGATATTAAAATAATGTAATACTTTTGCACCCTCAAAGGGAGTATAGAATTCTATTTCAGGAGATGAGAAAATCTATTTTTGACTTACTAGAACGTAAGGGAAAGCAGCCAGTCAGCATGCTGACGGCTTATGATTATCATACAGCTTGCACAATTGATGAAGCTGGAATCGACATGATTTTGGTTGGCGATTCGCTCGGCAACGTGATGCTGGGTTATGAGAATACACTTGCAGTAACAGTTGATGACATGATTCATCACGGTGCAGCCGTGTGCCGTGGTGCCAAACAGGCTTTTGTAGTTATCGATATGCCGTTTATGTCGTATCAGGTATCAATCGAAGATGCTGTACGCAATGCCGGACGCATCATGAAAGAAACTAACTGTCAGGCAGTTAAGCTTGAGGGCGGTGTGGAATATGCCGACCGTATCAAGGCTATCGTACAGGCAGGCATCCCTGTGGTGGCACATATCGGACTCACACCACAATCTGTTAATGCCATGGGTGGCTACAAGGTTCAGGGCAAATCGCTCGAACAGGCCAAGAAGCTTCTGGCTGATGCTAAAGCTGTAGAAGAGGCTGGTGCATTTGCCATCACATTGGAGTGTGTGCCTGCAGAATTGGCTAAGCTCGTTACCTCACAGACCAAGGCATTGACCATTGGTATCGGAGCTGGTAATGGCTGCGACGGCCAGGTGTTGGTTTATCAGGATATGCTGGGCTATAACAATGGCTTCATACCTAAGTTCGTGAAGAAATATGCCGACTTGCACAGTGTGATGCTTGAGGCTTTTAAACAATATAAACAAGAGTGTGAAGAGCGTACCTTCCCAGCAGCAGGACATACCTATGCCATCAGCGAAGAGGTGATGCAGGCGCTTTTTGAAACGGAGTTAGAAGAAGTAAGAAGATAAGAGAATATGAAAGTTGTTAAGACAGTAAAGGAGGTAAGAGAGATTGTAGCCGGTTGGCGTAAAGAGGGCCTGACCGTAGGACTGGTGCCTACGATGGGATTCCTGCACGAGGGTCATCAGAGCCTCATCCGCAAGTCGGCCAGTCAGAACGACCGCACGGTGGTTTCGGTTTTCGTTAACCCCATCCAGTTCGGTCCTAACGAGGATCTGGAGGCTTATCCACGCGATTTGAACCGCGATATGGAGAAGGTTGAAGAGGCTGGTGGCAACCTGATTTTCAACCCCGAGCCCGCCGAGATGTATCCTGGCCACTTTACATCGTTTATCGATACCACCGAGACTACCGAGCTGCTTTGTGGTGCCGTTCGCCCCGTTCACTTCCGTGGTGTGTGCACCGTAGTAGGTAAGCTCTTTAATATTGTTTGTCCCGATCGTGCTTACTTCGGACAGAAGGATGCCCAGCAGCTGGCTACCGTTAAGCGCTTTGTGCGCGATCTTAACTTCCCCGTGGAGATTGTGCCCTGCCCCATCGTTCGCGAGGACGACGGACTGGCAAAATCGAGCCGTAACACTTATCTGAATGCCGACGAGCGCCAGGCAGCGCTGATTCTTTCAAAGAGTCTGAAGTTAGGAAAACAGGCTATCGAGGCTGGCGAGCGCGATGCACAGAAGGTGATCGACATCATCCGCCAGAACCTGGAGACCGAGCCTATGGCCCGTATCGACTATGTTGAGGTGGTTGACTTTGAGAATATCCAGCGCACAGCGCGTATCGAAGGCGAGGTGCTGGTGGCTATCGCCGTTTATATCGGCAAGACCCGACTGATTGATAATTTCATCGTAAATATTTAAGATAGGTATGGATATAACGCTGCTGAAGGCAAAGATACATCGTGCTGTGGTTACCCAGGCCGATCTGGATTACGTGGGCAGTATCACTATCGACTCTGATTTGCTGCGTGAGAGCGGCATTCTGGAGTACGAAAAAGTAGAGATTGCCGATATCAATAACGGCAGTCGCTTTGCCACCTATGCCATTGCTGGCGAGGCTGGATCGGGCATTATCTGCCTGAACGGTGCCGCTGCCAAGTGCGTGAACGTAGGCGACAAGGTGATTATCATGGCCTATGCCACGATGACGCCTGAGGAGGCTCGCGAACATAAGCCTACTGTGCTGTTTGTAGATGAGCACAACAAGGTGGTTCGCAAGGCCAACTACGAGAAGCACGGACTGCTGGTTGAACAGTAAAAACGTAAAATATATGCTGACGGGAAAGACGATTGTGCTGGGCGTTACGGGCGGTATTGCTGCCTACAAGAGCGCCAACCTGGCTTCGATGCTCATTAAGCTGCATGCCGATGTGCATGTGATTATGACGCAGAACGCCACCAAGTTTATTACGCCCATGACGTTCGAAACGCTTACCAACAATAAGTGCATTGTTGATACCTTCGACCGCAACTTCTCGTTCGATGTCAAGCATGTATCGCTGGCCAAGCGCGGCGATCTGTTTATTGTGGCTCCCTGTACAGCAAATGTCATCGGCAAACTGGCTCACGGCATCTGCGACGATATGCTTACCACCACCATGCTGGCCACTCGCGCTCCCAAACTGATTGCGCCCGCCATGAATACCGGCATGTGGGAGAACCCCATTCTGCAGGACAATCTTACCAAGCTGAAAGGATATGGCTATCATATCATCGATCCTATCATAGGCCGACTGGCTTGTGGCGATACGGGCACAGGCAAGATGCAGGCAGAAGAGGTAATCGTAGAGCATATCCTATCGTTTATGGCCAAGGAAAAGGACCTTGCAGGCAAGCGCTATCTCATTACCGCAGGCCCTACACAAGAGGCTATCGACCCCGTGCGCTATATCACCAACCACTCATCGGGCAAAATGGGCTACGCCATCGCTAAAATGGCCCGTTTACGTGGTGCTCAGGTCACACTGGTGTCGGGTCCCGTTAACATCAAGCCTTTCTGTGGCGTAGATGTGGTGCCTGTTAAGAGCGCAGCCGATATGTTCGAGGCTGTTACCAGCCGTAGCGCTGAGGCCGATGTGGTGATTATGTGCAGCGCGGTGGCCGACTACACACCCGCCGTTTATGCCGACCAGAAGGTGAAAAAGCACGACGGCGACCTACAGATTGAACTCAAACGAACACAAGATATTCTTGGTTGGCTGGGCGAACACAAGCCCGCCAACCAGACTTTGGTGGGATTCTCGATGGAAACAGAGAATCTGATTGAAAACTCGCGCGCCAAACTCCTGAAGAAGCATGCCCAGCTGATTTGCGCCAACTCGATTGCTGGCGGCAACACAGGCTTTGCTGTTGATACCAACAAGGTAACACTCATCAGCAGCCAGGAGGTAAAAGAGCTGCCACTCTGCTCGAAGGAGGAAACAGCCGACCTGATTATCGACCATATCCAAACCCTTGCGTAACGTATGCATATACTCATAGATATCGGCAATTCTACCGTGGTAGTTGCTTTGGCTGATGGCCAAGGTAACATCGCCGACACGTGGCGTTTCAAGACCAAGAAAGAAGAAACGGCCAGTTTTTATCGCTATGAACTGCGCCAAGGCTTGCGCAAATACGGTGTAGAGGTAGCTGATATCCAGCAGATTACCATCTCGTCGGTAGTTCCCGAGGTGAACGATGATATGGCCCAGGCCATTACCGACCTGACGGGCTTGCAGCCCCACTTCTTCTCGATTGCCGATGCCCAGGGCATTATCTCGATAGATGTGGAATCGCCCGCCCAGTTGGGTAAAGACCGATTGGCCGACGCCATCGGTGCTGCCTGCTGCTATGGTGTGCCCGCCATCGTCATCGACTTTGGTACAGCCACCACCATCGGCGTTATCGACGAAAACCGAGTGTTCCGCGGTGGAATCATCATCCCTGGCGTTAAAACCTCGATGAACGCTCTCAGCGCCCGCGCCTCGCAGCTGCCCGCCATCACCATCGAGAAGCCTCAGCATCTGATTGGTCGCAACACCCTCGAGTGCATGCAGAGCGGCATCGTTAACGGCACAGCAGCCATGATTGATGGTCTTATCGACCAACTGCTGCCCACCCTAAACGGCGAACCCCACATCATCGCCACCGGCGGCATGTCGCGCACCATCGCTCAGCATTGCCACCACCAAATCACCATCGACCCCTACCTCCTCTTCAAAGGCCTCTTCCAGGCCAAATAACTTAAATCTTGTTATTATTCTAACTTTTAAGATAGAACCTTCCCCTGACATCTACAAAGATAATACTTTTTTTAATTAAATCATAATTAACAAAAAAAATATTTGGAACTTTCAAATATTCTCCTTATATTTGCAGTCAAATAAATAATCGTTTATGGACACAACCGCATTAAATCCGACCCAGATGCATTTGTTGAAGATGTTTGCATTCAACAACAGCGAAGAGTATGCCCGTGAGGTTCAGGAAGTATTGACCCGTCATTTCCAGAACCGTCTCAATGCCGAGGCTGATCGCTTGTGGGATGAGGGCATCTTGGATCAAGACAAGTTAGACGAAATCCGCAAAATGGATCTTCATTCTAAATGAACTGATGGCAAGACTCGTTATTGATACAAATAGTCTCTTACAATGCATTTCCCGTCGTAGCAGATATCACGATTTGTGGGTTTCTCTGCTTGATGGGCGTAATATTTTGTGTGTAACAACTGAGATTCTTGAGGAATATACAGAGATACTGCAGAGGTTTACGAGTCCAGAGTTTACTGAAGCTGCCCTAGGAGTGATTACAAACAATCCATATACACAGTTTGTGACACCTTACTTTCATTTTAAGTTGATTATTTCCGACCCTGATGACGATAAGTTTGTAGATTGTGCCATTGCTGCCAATGCAAAGTTTGTCGTAACTGATGACGGCCATTTTGATGTGCTTAAGCAAATAGATTTCCCCAAGGTCGAAATAATCGGTCTGGATGATATGATTTGCAATTTATAAAAATGGGCTAGTCGGACCATTGTGGCGCGTAGCATCGCCCGCCGCTTGGCGACGAGGCCGATGAGAGTTACCGCAAATCAAAGGATAATCGCCTGCCACAGAACCATCCCCTGACATCGGAAGAAAAATTGCAAAATATTTGGAGTGTATTAATTAAATTCTTATCTTTGCACCGTTCAGTCCTGGTAGTCCCTGAAGTTTTTCAAACTATCAGGTGTTTTTTTGCTCAAAATTTCACCCTGCCCGTTTTTACAACATACTCAGTACAACGCCAAGTTGCGGGTATACTAAAAATGCCCCGCGTCGTCGCGACGAAGGGCACTTGAACTTAAAATTACGATAACGTTCTTATTATGTAATAAGTATCCGCATGAATATAAAAAACAGGAACTACCAGTTTCTGATACTGAAACTGATAGTTTCCTACTTTGGGACCAAACAGATTATAATATGGCTGATGATGACATGTGGATAGTTTCTCGAAAAGCGAAACCTGGCTTCAAATATATTTACACAATTAAATTCGGAGGCGATGAGGATCCCTTACCCCGATTTTGTTCCCTAGTTAGGGAAAATTTGCTACCTCACTAGGGATATATTTTTTCTATTAATACCCGCAAAATGCGGGCGCGCGCGAGCATCATAATACGATTAAAAATATTTTACCTTTTGATGATTATAGCCCTTATATGGATAGTACGGAAGTATTTGTGCGATAATCGTAAAGTATCTGTTAGATTGCCGTAATGCAGAGTAGAAACGTGGAAACAGGGAAAACGGGAATCGGGGTGGTTTTAGTTAGCAACGAGGAAAGCTAATAATTAGATAAATGATACGATTATCATTTTTATTATTTATATACCTATCTATAGCTTATGCTCGCTGCCAAACCATACCTACTCCACGTTTCCCTGTTTCCCTGTTTCTCGATATATTTTTTGTGCAAAATCAGATTAATTCGGCAGAATGTTGTATCTTTGCACAAAAATTACAAAAAACAAGATGAGTAACATAACACCTAAGCAACTCTTTGAACGCATTAAGAAGAATGCCTTTAAGGATATCGACCTTGCACCAGTAACCAAGCTGCAAGGCAATGAGCTACGTATATTTACGCTAGAACAACTGGAGCGACTGAGGGGTTGGCTGCCCAATGCCAATGCTGCACTGTGGCTGGGCGACCAGTTCTGGACGGCCGACCGTAATCTGACAATGATTACCGACCCACACCCCTGGTTGGCAGATGAGTGGGAGATGAAGGAACGCGAACAGCTACCCGACCTGAGCGACGATGAATACACAATAGCCTGCTGGATAAAAGAGCTGGCCCTGCTGTCGCACGATTTGTACTGTCACGAGCCGTTTGATGTGGAGCAACTTGGCGACGGGCTGCAAGGACGATTCGCACAAACCGATTTGTACAAGGACAGCTTCAGATACGACAACAAGGCGCTGGTGGAGTGGATAAAAAACACACCCTATCGCCACATTGCAGCTATGGTGTGCTACACGATGGCCGACCAAGAGATGGACTGGGCAGTGCAGAACAATCAGGCCGTGCAGGACTACTATGCGATGGAGTGCTGGCGCGATTTTGGCGACTGGGGCAAGCTGGAGGATTGCGAGGATTTTATTAGTCGCAGTCTTACGGCCATGCAGCAGATAGAGGAACACTACGCTAAAGGCCACGCCGAAGGGTTGAACGATGAGGAGATACGTGTGCTTGATATCATGTTCGGCTTTGCACCACACAACTACTGTGCCGACGATTATCCTGCTGTTCGCGACATCTGTGCTGCTGCTCAGAAGCATCTGCCCCAAACACCTTATATTAAGAGCGAGCAAGGCCTGCGCGCCTACGGCAAGGCTGTGTATGCCGACTTGGAGAAGATATTTGCCAAGCACGATATGACCTGGGACCCAAGCGATGCTACCGACCTGACGATGGGCTATCTGGATGCATGGGTTTACGACAAATACTATAACGGATAAAGGGGGCAATCAGCATGCAGACAAGTAGATTATCGGTCGATGCGAAGAATCGTGTCGATGAAATACAAGCGAGGGCTGATGCCATATTCGACTACGAATGGCTATTCCAACTATTGTGGGATGAATTCAGAAAGAATACAGCCAAACAGCGCCTAAATGAGTTTTGCGACGACCTGCAACAGGAAAAAGAACGCCGCTTTCTTTGGACCTTTGTAGAGAGTCATCGCTCGTCGCTTAGCGAAATAAAGGATATATACAAAGGCTTGTTCGAGGATGACGATTTCGGAATCCTACTCTACGAAGAACGCACGAAACTGATAGATGAGTTTGCCTCAATGCACTTATCTACCAGATGGAGCCACATTTATCGCCCTCAGGACAAAAACAAGCCCAACGATTCTTGGAAAAGGTTTGTGCAGAATCTGAATTTCGATGATGAACGCGAGGTTAAAAAGATAGAACGTTTCATGTATCTTTTGGACAAGATATGCCTGATTACCGACCTGCTTACCAGCCGCGATACCGACTCTTTGGGCGAGATAAGTCTTGTGAACTATCGCAGGGCACGCCTGAACTTGAAAGCGCCACAAACCAACGAGCCACCTAGAGAAACGCTGATTAAGGCTATCAAACAATGCGAGGAACAATTTAAGTTTCAAACTGCCTGGGCTGTTGTGCGCGTACTTTGTACCGAGGACTTCGGTTCGAACATGAACAAATCGGAGTTTGAGCGCTATGCACAGGATTTGCTGAAAGACCCGCAACTCGCGGATTTCAAGCAGGGTTGCCCCAATGGCACCATTCAGAGCGCCGAAACGGGTAAGAATGGTTCTGGAAAATTCTTTCTGCTACATTCTTCACTGTGGCCCATTAACGACGGATATACATGGGCTATCGACTTGATGGCAAAACTAAGGCAGGCCATTAAAATTATTGAAATAGAACAGAAAGCCGAAGAGCAAAAGCGGCTATACAAGCTGTCGGAGAAAGGATTTTAGGTCCTTTGTCTTAGAAATCTCAGACAATAGTCTAAGAATTTGGTAGCACAAATAGAGATAGTCTCAGAATTCTGAGACTATTTTTTTGTGATTCTCAGACAGAAGGGGGCCGTTTTTCAGATGTTGTAATTTTGCACCCGAGTTCGGGACAATCCCGGCTTGCGGCAAGCCCCCGTAGTGGCCCCGCTCATGTATCACTAAAAATTTAAAAGTTATGTTACAGACAACAACAAACAATTTCGCAACCTGTTCGAACGGACTCTACGAGCCCATGACAGAAATGACCGCCGAATGGTTCGACGGCACAACCAAGTGCGCAAGCACAAGTGAGTTAATCAACGCTTATCGCAGCACCAAGTCGGCCAAGAAGAAGAGCCAGCTGCCCGTGTGCTGCTTCCAGGCAAGTTTCGGCCTTTCTATTAATAAGGTAGGTGTAGAGGCCACCTGGCGCGAGAGCACAGCATCGCATCTTACTGGTCTGGCAGTAATCGATCTGGACCATGTGGAGAATCCTCTGGAGATCGTAGATTGTATTCTTGGTCGCGAGGACTTTAGTGAGCTGGGCATCCTGCTCATCTACATCACACCTTCAGGCCAGGGAATCAAGATTGTATTCATCGCACGTCCTGAGTGGGGAAACCTGATGGACAATCAGTACGAAATGGCCCAGTTGCTGGGCGTGCTCGCCGTTGTCGACTCTGGTTGCAAGGACGCTGCTCGAGCCTCGTTCGTGCCTAAATTTGACGATGTGAAGTTCCTCGACGAGAGCCTCTTTACCTACAGCAATCCTGCCTACGACGAGCAGTACGGCGATCTGTATCGCAAGAAGCCTGCCAAGAGCGGTCCTACACAGAAGAAGTGGAAAGACTATGAGAAAGAACTTCGTGCCAAGAAGAAGGCCGAGAAGGCCGCAAAAGAATCAAAGGCCGTTGATGCTATTCTGGACCGCGTGTTTGGCAAGAGCGATGAGTCCAAAAATGGACCTATCGCGCCCGTTGAATCAACCGAACCTGCTTATCACGGCGTGCCTTACGCTAAGATTGCCACCGCTTTGGTTAACGAACTGGGCGAGCCCCAGACAGGCGATCGCCACAAGACGATGATGCAGATGGGCAACATGCTCAGCGTCATCTGCGACAACAATCCCCAGCTGCTCACTACCATCATGCAGGGTCTGCCTTTCGTTCAGAGCCTCATCAATGAGCGTGGACTGCAGGAGGTAGAGCGTGCGATGAGTTACATCACAGAGAACTCTACCTACATCTATCCCTCGAAAGAGCTGAAAAAGGCCATGAAAACTGCTGGTGTAAAGGAACCTGAGAGGGGTTCGAACGACGATCTGGCCCAGTTGCCTCTGGCCGAATGGGCTGATAAGATCGAGGCTTTGATGCCCTACTACCCTTGTCTGCGTGAGATTTGTGTGGGATTGCCTCGCGAGGTATGGCCTGCAGCCGTATTTGTTGGCGCTGCCTTCTTTGGCACACTGATGACCCGTTGCACCTACCGATATTGGTTCAAACCCAACGAGAAGAAGCGCCTTAACTATTGCGTTTTGATTATTGGCGATCCCGCCAGCGGTAAGTCGTTCGCTGTACGTCTCGACAAATTAATCCTGGCACCCATCAAGAATCAGTCGAGCAAGGCATCGGATGCAGTAAATAAGTACAAGCGCGAGACGATGGCTCGTAGCACATCCACCAAAGCCCAGGACCAGGATGCGCTGCAGAAGCCTACAGAGATAGACCGCTATATGATTCCTCGCACCGCTAACGGCGTGTTTATCGAGAATATGGTAAACGCCAAGGAGATTGTGAACGGCGAAGAAATGAACCTGCACATGGTAACCTTCGACTCTGAGCTTACCAACTCAACCAAAATGCAGAAAAGCGGTAGCTGGATTGACAAGACGGCCATGGAGCTGAAAGCCTTCCACAACGAGGAAGATGGCCAGAAATATGCCAACGAGAAGTCGTACAGCGGTTTCTTCAATGTGTACTGGAATTTTGTATACACAGGCACACCCGATTCGCTTGACGACAAGGTGAATGCACGCACCTTTGGTAGCGGACTGGCCACACGACTGGCCACCATACCTATGCCCGAACCCACATTCGATCTGGAGTCGCTGATGGTTCAGGCCAACGACTGCACTGAGGCCGACATTACCATTAGCGAATGGGCCGAAAAACTCAACAGTCGCTATGGCGAGCTACCCCTCGACAAGCTGTCGCAGTGCACCTACGACTGGACTGCAAATCGCATGAAGATAGCTGAGTTTAACAACAAGGACAAGGCCGATCTGATGCTCATCAAGCGCGTGGGCTACTACGGCATGAA
This sequence comes from Prevotella sp. RM4, assembly GCF_000701965.1. Classification (NCBI taxonomy): domain Bacteria; kingdom Pseudomonadati; phylum Bacteroidota; class Bacteroidia; order Bacteroidales; family Prevotellaceae; genus Prevotella; species Prevotella sp. RM4. Next base: position 98,018 of record NZ_JNKG01000009.1, on the reverse strand, counting down.
CATCCCTGCACCCTTCATCGACATGCGCCACTGGAACGAGCGCGAGCAAAACGGCACCTACGAGGTTGATGACATCGACGTAAGCTTCTGTCAGTTGATATTGGATATTCAGTATCGCTGCCAGCATCACTTCTATGGCAGTCTGGCCTACAACTACTACGACAATCAGGCACGCGACAAGGCCGCAAACTACACCTGTCACACATCGCGTTTCGCCCAGTGTTTCAAGATGTTGCCCGATAAATTCTCACGCCAGCAGTTTGCCAAGACCTTCGACATCGCTAATCCCGACTCATGTGGCAAGCAAATCGACGGCCTTATCAAAGAAGGCGCCATCGTACGCCTAAAGCGCGACAGCTATGAAAAGAAAGTAGTAAATCTCTAAATCCCGCCAATCGAGAAACAGGGAAACAGGGAAACGTGGAATCAGGCCACGTTTCCCTACACGATCAGCAGGCATCTGCCCTCTGATCAGAAATCAAGTCGGTAGAAGATGTTTGGGAATGCGATACCGCCATCGTCTATGCGGACATCGCGAGTTCCCAGGTCGAAGCGCTGGTACTGTGGCACCTTGGCGCCCAGAACATTCAGACCCTCGAAAGCGATGGTGTGGCTCACCTTACGCTTGTTGATCTTATAGCTGATGGTGAGATCCACTACGCCTGTTGGATCGAAGCGCTTGGTGAATTCCTCGCCTTCCTTGTAGATAGGATCATCATCAATGATACCCATGTTCACACGGGCACGCATCTGATCTACGTCGACAGGTGTGTAGCGCAGACCACCCTGGATGCTGTACTTGGCACTCACGTTCAGCACGTTCTTACCAATCATCCACTCCTTACCGCCCAGGATCTTGAACATGAAACCACGGTCGTACAGCTGGTTGCGCCATACCTTATCCTGTCCGCGATACTCTGCCTTATAGAGCGAGAAGTTGGTCTGTCCGAAGAATCCATGCGACATGTAGTGCTCCAAGGTGATGTCACCGCCATAGTTGCGGGTATTGCCCTTGTTCACCAGTGGCTCGTCGGTATAGTTGTAGTAACGGTTTGTCACACAATAGGTGCTGCCGTTGATGCCCACTGGCGTGTCGAATCCATACTCGTAGAAGGCATTCACGCGCAGTGTCAGGTTGCTGTTGAACTTATGCATGTAGGTGGCATGCAGGTGGTGTGCCTTGGTCAGTCCCAGGTCCTTGTTGACCAGACGGTCGTTGCCGTCGCGATAGAAGTAAGCGTCGAGCTTCTCAATCATTGAGTGCAGACCGTAACCCATCGAGAAACTGTTCTTCTCGTTTGGTTCCCACTTGAAGCTCACGCGTGGCTCAATCGAGAGGTCTTTCGAGAGCAGGAAGTAGTTGCCAGAGATACCTGCTGACAGACTGAACTTGTCGCTCAGGTTAAAGATGTTATGCCAGAACAGGTTGGCCAGTCCGGTGTTGTCCTTCATCTTGGTATATTCAGTCATGGGGTTCACCGTATCGTAGAGCTTGTCGTGCGAGCGGTAGTAGAGGTTGAAGAAACGATGCGAGTATTCACCACCGAACTGTGTGAGCCACTTGCTGGTGACCTGCTTCGAGAGCTCTGTGTTGAATACCAGTCGGTCTTCGTTCATCTGCTGCTGGCTGTAGGGGTACATCTTACTCTTTGGGTTGTTGGGATCCTCGTATGCCAATGGCTGCTTGATGGTACCATTTTCAGTGCGTGCAAACCCATAGTAATGCATGTTGCTCTTCAGGTGCTGCATATTGTAGGCCACAGTGGTGCGCCAGGTCCACTTGTTGTTGAAGTGGATTTTGTGAGATGCACCTGCCAGAATCTGCGTCAGTTTGCTGTCATTATTCGAAGCGTCGTAAACCGAATGCGCATCTTCAATCTTCAATGGGTCGTCGTGGTTAGTATCAAACAGACCTAAACCGAAAATAGAGAAGGTACCAGCACGCTTGGTGGGGAAGTTCAGCTTGACTGAGAAATCTTGGAAGCCCAAGTGCGAACCCTCAGTGTCAACCAGTCCCAGTTTATCTACCAGTGATGTGAAACCATATCGGTAGTTGATGATGTAGCTGCTGTTGTTCTTGCGAGAGATAGGACCCTCGAGCGTCAACTCCTCTGATACGGTACCAATCTGCAGGATGTTCTCGTGCTTGGAGTTGTTTCCCGAGCGCATCTTCACGTCGAACACACCACTCAGGGCGTTGTTGTAGTTGGCGTTGAAGGTCGAAGTAAAGAAGTCGCTGTTGGCAATCACGTTCGAGTTCATACCGCTCACCAGTCCGTAACCGGCATTCCACATATCGTTAAAGTGGTTGGGTGTAAACACCTCAACGCCCTCAATGCGGTACTGCATGCGCTCAGGTGCATTACCATGAATCGAGAGTCCGCTACCACCAGCATCACCCGATACGCCGGCAAACGACATCACCAGTCGGGCAGGGTCGTTATAACCGCCTGCAAATCGGCTGGCCTCTTCCATCGAGAGCATCACACCACCGGTGAGTACCGACGGGTTAACGGTGGCCTCCTTGTTTACACGGGGCTTAACCACCACCTCCTTCAGCTCGGTGCTGTTCTCGCGCAGGGCAATCTCCAGCACTACCTCCTTGGGTCCCGAAATCAGGATTTCCTTCATCACACTGGGCTCGTAACCAATATAGTTGGTCTCGATGGTGAAACGTCCGCCCTTGCTTATCTTGATGGTAAAGTTACCATCCATGTCGGCAACAGCAGCCGCATTCTCTAATTCTGCAATTTTTACCGTAGCACCAATCAGCGCTTCGCCCGTAACAGCATCTTTTACAGTTCCACGCAGGGTTTCGGCCTGCACGCTCATAGTTCCGCAAAGTAAAATAGCGGTCGACAAGAGGTTAATAATCGTTGTTTTGCTCATAAAAATAATTGTTTTAGATATTATAAATTCTGAAATTCATCTCACGATGTACGCTGCAAATATACAACTATTTTTTATATAATGCAAAAAATAATGAAAAAAAATTAGGAGTTGCCTGATAGCAAAAATAAGGGAAACTAATGGTTGCGACTAGGGAAACTGGCAGTTCCTTGCGGGGGAACTACCGTTACAGATGGTTGATGATTTGCTGCAGATCCTCGAGATATTGGGCGGCATGCCCCCCATCCATCTGGGCATGATGGAACTGCATGGAGATGGGAAGCCACACCTTGAACCAACTTTTGCGATAGCGACCCCAAGCCAGGAAGGGGTTATTGAAAACACCCGAGTACTGGTTGACGATGCTGTCGAGCTGGGTGGCCGTCATAGCCGAGGTGCCGATAATCATCGCCTCCTCATCAAAGGTGCTCTCGCAGGTGTCGATGGCCGTCTGCGTCATCCGATCGTAATCGGCTGCAAACTGATTAAAATCATCGCTATAGGGCACATCGCACGAACAGATATCACCCTTTTTGTGGTTCACAATCACGTTGATGGCCAGGCGGTCGTACTTATACAGCTTGCCATTCTCGGGCAACAGGTAGAACTCTGGTCTATCTGCGGCAGCACGCCCCATGCACCAGCACAGCAGCGTGTTAAACTTTACGCCCCTGCGCTTACACACCTTATACAAACGCGTTACATCGAACGTTTTGGTAAATGTAACCATAGGCACAGGCGACTTCATCCATAGTCCGAAAGCCTTAGCCCTGCTGGTATCCTGCGGATTAACTTCTTGTTTCATCTATTTTTATCTATATACATCTTCTTTCTTAAGCTCAACCACCTTGCCGTAGCGCTCAAGGGCTTTCATATCGGTAAGTTTCTTGTCGCCGATAATCATCCACACGCGGTTGTTGTTGCCTGCAATGTGCTGCTGGTGGAACTGGATGATGTCCTGAGCTGTGATACCAGGCAGCAGTCGGGCTTTGGCGGCATTGGGGTCGACAGTATTGCCCAGCATGTGCTGATTGGCCACGAAAGCAGGCATGTTGCGGAAGGTGGGATAGCTATTCTGTATGTCGTTGAGCACACTTTGGCGGGCGGCATCCAGATTATTCTCCTTCATCGGCATCTGGCGCAGCAGCGAATCCACGGTAGCAAGGGCTTCCATCGTCTTGTCGGCCTGGGTTCCAGTGGCTGTGATATAGCCCAGAACGGCATCAGGATGCTGAGCAAGACTGGTGGTATAGGCACGGCCGCCAGTGCTGTAGGCCAGCGAACGGAACTCGCGTACATTCTGGAAGAGAACCGACGACATGCTGCCACCGAAATACTCGCCAAAGAGCGATAGTTTAGCACGATCGTCGGCTGTTGATAGCGGACTGATGGCATCGAAACTTATCACATAGTTCTGGCGCGATTTGGGTACGTTGTAGAAGTAAACCATTGGCTCGGTGTACTGCTGCAATGGGCGGAAGGTATCGGCCTCCTTGCGTGTACAGTTGCTCAATGGCAACGCCTGCTGCGCTGCTGCAGCCACCTCGGAGATAGTCTTGGTGCCACAATACAACAGTTCGCAATCATACTGCTGCACCTCGCGGAACAAACTGAGCAGGTCTTCGTTCTTAAGTGCCTTTATCTCACTCTTACTCAGCTGGTTAAGATAAGTTGACTTGCTGCCATACATCACATATTCGCGCATGGGGGCGAGCACATCGTCCTTCTGTTTACCAAAGCTCTTGCGGTCAACCTTATCCTCGTCCTTAGCGTCGCTCAGCGCCTCGTCGTCGCCCTTGGCCGATTGCAGGAAGTGGGCCAGCAAGCGGAGTGCTGGTTCGAACTGCTTATCTGGACCTGTAAGGCTGAACACAAATGTATGGCTACCAGCATTTATTTCCATCGTGGTGTTTATCTTCTGCCAAGCCAGCTCCAACTGTTGTTTCTTGAGCGAATCGGTGCCTAGCGACGAGAGATAAGAGCCGAGTACGCTGAGTGCTGGTGTGTGCAGCTTACCATCCTTGAAACGCAGGTTAAACGTAAAGATGTCGTTGATAGGATTCTGCTTATAATATAAGGTGGCGTGATCGCTTAGCTGTTTGGTATCTACAGCCGTCTGCAAGTCAACGGTACGTATTTCGGTCTGTATTACAGGTATCTGTTCCAGCTGGCGGGCAAAGTCCGACTTGGCATCAGTATTCTTTGGCTGAATGGGCTTATAGCCAGGCTGTTTTAGCGTTTCCTTCTTAGGTGTACCATACTTCTTTACCAGCGTTATGTAGTTGGTGCCGTAGTACTTCTTGGCGGCGGCTACCACATCGGCCTTGGTAAGGCGCTTAATTCTTTCGATTTTATCGAGCGCATCCTGCCAGGTCTTGCCTTTCGAGAACAGATCGACCAGCAACTCAGAACGGCTGCTGATGGTTTCCAGACTCTTCTCAGCACTCATCACCTCCTCTTGTTTCAGGGCCTCAAGCTGACTGTCGCTAAAGTTGCCATTAATCACCTGCTGAATCTGCTCCATCACGCGTCCTTCGGCGGTTTTCATCTTTCCAAACAGCTTGGGGATGATGAGCACGGCTGTACCTGCGGCATCGTCGAACCCCACATTCAGGGCGAATGATGCCATCACCTTATGCTCGTTCATCAGCGAGTCGAGCAAACCAGCTTTGCCATTAGAAAGCAGTCCGTTGGCCAGTTCCAGAGCATTAGCATCGGGCTCGTAATCGGTAGCGCCTTTGAATACCAATGCCTCAGCACCAATAAGCGGTATGGGGAGTGTAACCTCCTGTCGTTCACCAGCCTGAATCTCTGGCATCGGACTATAACCGCGCTGTGGCACAGGGCCCGTCTGCACACGACCAAACGTCTTTTCAAGCAGAGCGGTCAAGTCGTCGCTGGGCGTAATGTCGCCACAGAGAATCAGACCCATATTCGAGGCCACATAGTATTTCTTGTAGAATTCGGCCATATCCGACAGGCGTGGGTTTTTCAGATTCTCAGTAGAACCAATGATGGGATAGCCATAAGGCTGAGTCTTGAATACAGCACCCATCACTTTATCCATTGCATCGCCCATTCCATCGGCCGAACGGTTCTTTTCTTCGTACACATTCTCCAATTCGCCCTGGAATCCGCGATATACGGGGGTAATCAGTCGCTCAGAGTTTAACCAGCACCACTGCTCGATGAAATGGGGCAGAAACTCGTTGTGATAGAAAGTCATATCGTAGCCAGTGCCCGCATTCAGACTGCTACCGCCATACTTTGATATCAGACGGTTGAACTCGTTAGGAATCACATAATCGGCAGCTTTCAGGCTCAGCTGGTTAATGTGCTGCTGAATCTGCTTTCGCACGTCCTCATCCTTGGTCTGCGATAACAGGTCGTACTGGGCAGAAATGCTATCCAGCAGAGGTTTTTCGGCTGTGTAATCGATGGTACCCAAGCGGTCGGTACCCTTAAACATAATGTGCTCAAAGTAGTGGGCAATACCGGTATTAGGACAATCCTTGGCGCCAGCCCTAACCACAACGGCACCAAACACCTTGGGCTGCGAGTGGTCTTCGTTAACCCAAACGGTCATGCCATTACTAAGTTTAAACTCCTTTACATCGAGTTGTGCCGTTGCTGTAAGTGCAACCACGCAAGCGAAAATGGATAATGCAGTTCTTTTCATACGTCCTAATAGTTAAAATTTGGGTGCAAAAATAGTCTTTTTTGTTGAGTAAAAAGAATTATTACTACAAAAGTTAATATTTTTTTGTACCTTTGCAGCCATTATGAAGATAGTTTTTATAGGATCGGGAAATTTGGCAACGCAGCTGGGACTGGCCTTGAGCAAGGCTGGGCAGCAGATAGTACAGGTGTTTAGCAAGACAGCAGAGCATGCCGGCGAGCTGGCAGCTAAGCTGGGATGTGCCTACACCACCAACATCGATGAAATCAGCGAAAATGCCGATATCTACATCATCTCGGTAAAGGACGATGCCATCGCCACACTGGCCGAAAAGGTGGGCCGCAAGGCGCAGAACGCCATCATACTGCACACAGCGGGCAGCATAGCGATGGGGGTGCTGCAGCCATACGCACAGCACTACGGGGTGCTGTACCCGATGCAGACATTCTCGAAGAACAAACCCGTGGATTTTAAGCCGATACCTTGTTTTATCGAGGCTTCGGACGATGCCACGCTATCCGCTATCCGCACGCTGGCCGAGAGCGTATCGCAGAATGTGGTGCCAGCCACATCGGCACAGCGCAAAAAACTGCACCTGGCAGCCGTGCTGGCCTGCAACTTTACCAACCATTGCTACCGACTGGCCGAAAAGGTGCTTGAAGAGGAGCAGATGGATTTTAAGCTATTCCTGCCGCTTATCGATGAAACGGCACGAAAAGTAGCAACGCTGAGCCCGAAACAGGCACAGACGGGCCCGATGATGCGCTGGGATACGGGCGTGATGCAGATGCAGATGGAGCTGCTGAGCGACGAACGCACCCGACAGATTTACAAGCTGATGGCCGAGAGCATTCACGAGGATGCTACAAAATAAGATGGTAGGTGCCACCAGCCATCGCTTTTACCACACCTTTCATTTCGAGTTGGAAAAGCAGCGCCGTAACCTGACTGATAGACAGGTTGGCATGCACACTCAATACATTTATCTGGAGATCGTTGGTTTGCTGCAGCAGACTGACGATTTTCTGTTCTTCGGCCGATAGTTCGGGGAACAACTGGCGCTCGATACCTCCTGCCAAAGCCTGCTGGCGGATAATATCATCCTGCCAACCCATAGCCTCAACAAAGTCGGATGCGCTGGTAATCAACTCGGCAGCCTTATCGCGGATAATATGGTTGCAACCCTCGGAGTAAGGTCGGCCCACATTGCCTGGGAACGCAAATACGGGGCGATTGTAGCTCTGTGCTATCTCGGCTGTTATCAGACTGCCACCTTTTGCAGCACTCTCAATCACAATGGTAGCATCGGCACAACCTGCCACAATGCGGTTGCGACGCACAAAGTTCACCTTATCAGCATTGGTCTGGGTCATAAACTCCGTCAGCAGTCCGCCATGGGTGGTCATCTCGGCAGCTGTGTCGCGATGGTGATAGGGGTAAATCTGATCTAATCCGTGAGCCAGCACACCCAAGGTCTGATAGCCGTTCTCGAGGGCATTGCGATGGGCGCAGATATCTACACCATAAGCCAAACCGCTCACAATCAGCACATTGTGGCACATCTCGTGCAGCTCGCTGATAAACCTGTGCGTGATATCCTGCCCGTAAGTGGTGATGTGGCGCGTACCTACGATACTGATGATTTTCTGCTGGTTCAGGTCGGCATTACCCTTATAGTACAGCACCAGCGGCGCATCGGGGCACTCCAGCATGCGCTGGGGGTAGTCGTCGTCGAGTGGCGTAATGGCGCGTATCTGGTGCTCCTCCATGTACTTCAACTCGTATTCGGCCCGTTTCATCGCGTCGCCCCAGTCCTTCAGGGCGGCAACCAGGCGTGGCGAGCAATCAGGTATCAGGTCGGCCACCTTGTGGCGGTGTTCGTATAGTTTCTGGGCGCTACCAACGGTTTTGTACATCTCTAACGCCAGCTGGAAGTTAAAGTTAGTAAGGCGTGTAAGCGCCATTGCATAAAATATTTCCTGGTTCATAGGTGTTTATTTGCGTTTTAAGTATTCGTAACCAAAGCGACAACGCAGACAGTCCTTCTTGTCGCAATACTCCTTTTTAAGCTGTATGAGCGCCTGCGAGTCGCCAGCCGACTTAACAGGCAGTCCCACCTGCTGCCACATACGGATAATGTGGTTGTTCTCGGCCTTGAGCTGCTCGAGAAACTCGAAAGCCCTATCGCAAAGCACCTCTTTCGACTGATGGCGGCCATAGGCAAACAGCATGGGGATGGCGGTATTAATCATCAACAGATTGATGGAGCCAACCGACAGATGTTTGGCGTTCTTAGCGCTCTCGGAGCCAAAGGTGTAATGGGTTTCCCAATAAGGCGTAACCTGCGAGCTGAGCACGTGTTTGAGTTCATCGAGGGTTTCGCACTCTATCAGCTGACTCAGGCCAGCCTTCTGCTGATAATACAGGTTGGCCAACTGCGCCAAGCGGATGTGAGGGAAGTTCTGCGGGCGCAGGCGAAGGAACCGCCACAGACGGAAATCAATCGGTTTCATCGAGAATTTATGCGCCAGATACTGGTACTCGTTGCGCAAGCGGGCAAAGTAGCCATCGTTGAGCGCCTCTTTCTGGTAGCACTCGGGCACAGCATCCAGCTCCAGCAATCCTGCCTGACCGAAGAAGACGGCCTCGATCTGAAACAAATCGTCGCGATGGTGCGCCACAGCACTCAGGGGCACATTCTGCGCCCATTGTTCGAACACATCGCCATTAATGCCAAAGCCGTAGTTGCGGGCCAACGTGGTAAAATAGCCATCCTCCCACGAGCCGTTGCAACGCTCTACACGGCGGCGGATATCGGACGTTTTGCGCTCCAGGCGCTCAACCTGCAGGGCAGCCATCCACGAGTGAATAGTGAGCGAGGGCAAATCGGGTATCACCTTATAACAGGCCGGATACTCCTCGGTTTGGCGCAATTCATCGTAATGTGCCTGCACATGCGGCGGTACATCCAGCTGCAGCTGAGGTACATACTGACCGTTGCTCTTCATCACTTCGGTATCCAGTTCTCTGGCTACATGCAGTATCACATTGTCGTAATCGCGGTTCTTGTCGTGCCCATGTACGTACCAGTCGCTCGACTTGTCGTGAATCTCAACATTGCCCGCCCACATAGTGCCATTTATGCGAATCTTAGCATTCACGAAATCGGGCCCGGCATCGCTGTTGTGCTTGCCCGGATCGATCACCTCAACCAGCATACCATCGCTTGTGAGCAGCTCTTTCAGCGGAAAAAGCTTCAGTTTCCAAGTATAATGGAGTAATTGTTCCATATGGTTTATTTAGCTATAAGTAAAAATTTGTGCACAAAAATACATGATTATTTGCAATCTGCCAAATAATATCAGAAAAAATGCGTAACTTTGCACCCGAAATGAAGATAGGCGATATAGAATTTGGACAAAATCCGGTGTTTTTGGCACCGATGGAGGATGTGACTGATATTGGTTTCAGACTGCTTTGCAAGCGGTTTGGAGCTGCGATGGTATATACAGAGTTTGTAAGCGCCGAAGCGCTGATACGCGATGTAAAATCTACTATCTCGAAGCTCACCATCAGCGATACCGAGCGCCCCGTAGGCATACAGATCTACGGTCGCGACGTAGAGGCGATGGTTGAAGCGGCCAAAATCGTGGAACAAGCCGGTCCGGATCTGATCGACATTAACTTCGGTTGCCCTGTAAAAAAGGTGGCAGGCAAGGGTGCTGGCGCAGGCATGCTGCAGAACATACCAAAGATGCTGGAGATTACCAGCAAGGTGGTAGATGCCGTAAAGCTGCCCGTAACGGTGAAAACACGCCTTGGCTGGAACCACGAGCAGCTGATTATCACCGAGTTGGCCGAACAGCTGCAGGATTGCGGCATTAAAGCGCTGACCATTCACGGCCGCACACGCAGTCAGATGTACACAGGCGAGGCCGACTGGACGCTGATTGGCGAGGTGAAGCGCAACCCACGCATACATATTCCTATTATAGGTAACGGCGATATTCACAATCTTGACGAGGCCGACGAGGCATTCAAGACCTACGGCGTAGATGCCATCATGATTGGTCGCGCCACGTTCGGCTGTCCTTGGATTTTCAGTCGCGAGGAACTCGACTTCAACCAGAAGCTGGACATCCTTGAGGAGCTGCTGCGTATCAACGTGGAGCGTATAGACGAGAAACGAGGTATCCTCCATACCAGAAGACACCTCGCTGCTACACCTATATTTAAAGGAATTCCCGATTTCCGACAGACCCGTATCGCCATGCTGAGAGCCGAGAAGATGGACGAGCTCTTGCAGATACTGGAGGATACACGAAAGCTGTTGGGCTAATCCTTTTAATTTACTTTCTTAGAACCACCCCATGAGCGAACGCAGATAGGCTGTGAGTTCGCCAGCCATCTTTTCGTCCTGATACACATTGGGATGCCAATCGTTGCCATACCACTCGTTGCCCGAAATTGGCGCCATATCAAAGCGGTAAACCTCGTTATCGCCAGCCTTCTTGGCTTCGGCAGTCACCTCGTCGAGCAACTGCTTCACCTGCTGCAACTCATTGTTATACAGCATCGAACCCGACAGGAACACAATCTTAGCCTTGGGGTTATGAAGGCGCACCATCTGCAGCAACTTCTTGTAGTTCTGCTTCAGCAGCTTCAGGTCGTAGTTGTTGGTCGAAGTATCGTTGGTACCCAGATTGATGCAGATCACATCAGGCTGATAACGGCCGAAATCCCATTTTTCGCGCAAGAAAGTAGCCTCGTGGCGCAGTTCCGGCTTCCAGGCATAGCCCACATACTCGTACTGCACCAGCATGTTCGACTCGGGGTTGCCCGTCTTGGGACCGTCGTAGTTGCGATAGGCACCGATACCGCTGCGAGCCACCACCCAGTGCTGCGCATTCAGATTGCGCGCTGTGATCGAGGCGTACGAGTAATAATGGTTCTCGGTAGCATAATCAAAATGCTCCTCTTTCTTCAATCCCTCGTTACCATAGCCACAGGTAATCGAATTGCCGATGAATTCTATCTTTCTTGAGGGAAAAGCAGGCGCATCAACCAGTTTTTTGCCTTTATCGAGCACAAAACCCCAGAACTCGGGGAAAAACTCGTAACCCTCGATGGCATACATCAGTTTAACCGTGTGCACACCATCTGCCAGCGCTGTAGCCAAGGTCACCAGCGAATCGCGCTCACCACGAAAAGCCACCTTGAAAGGCTCGGCCTTGTCAATCTGAGCCACAAAATAACCACTCTGCGGCTTGGCCAGCATGCGCAAAGAGGTGCCCTCGAAGGCTGCCACTATCTGCACACCAGGAAAGTTGAACGCAGGGCGCTCGGGGTTAGTAAAGCTGATACGTCCGGCATACTGAATGTGGGCATCAGTAGGTTTGATTACTTCGCCTTGGATAGGCATGGTTTTAATGGCCATCAGCTGTTGGCACAACATAGCTGCGAAAGCTATCAAAAACAATTTTTTCATATAATTTTTAAGTTTTGGTGGCAAAGTTACGAAATCTTTTTGTATCTTTGCCCCAATTAAACCATAAAATTTTAAATTATGCAAGCAGTAGGAGTATTTTTCGGCGTTATCGTCGCCCTCGCAGTTATCATCATCGGTTACTTTATTTCAACCCAGCGCAGCCTGGTAAGTCTCGATGAAATGTGCAAAAATGCCCTGAGCCAGATTGAGGTTCAGCTTAATTCGCGTTTCGATGCAGTAATAGCTTTGGCTAAAACGGCAGCACAGTATGCCAAGCACGAGAGCGAAACAATTATCCAGACCATTGAAGCCCGCGGAGGTCACACATCGGCCGCCACACCAGCAGGCATCAACGCCCAGTCGGATCTGTTAGGTCAGATGATGAGCCGCCTGAACGTAGTGGTTGAGCAGTATCCAGAACTGAAAGCCAGCGAGCTTTACCAGAATGCACAGGCAGGACAGACCGAGTACGAGGAGAACGTACGCATGTCGCGTATGGTTTACAACGATACCGCTACCAAGATGAACCGTATGGTTCGCCAGTGGCCATCAAGCATCGTTGCACAGATGCTGCATTTCGATGTAAAAGACTATCTGAAGGTTGACAACGAGAAGAAAAAGGACTATCCCGATCTCGATGAAGCCTTTAAAAAATAAAGCGCGAAAAGTGAAAAATTATAAATAGCCACAGATTATTTTGTAGTCTGTGGCTTTTTTCGTAATTTTGCACACGAAATATGATGGACGAAGATTTCGATATTCGTGAAGAACGCTTCTCTCAAGGCGAGAAAGACTTTGAGAACGCTTTACGACCGCTGAGCTTTAGTGACTTTAGCGGTCAGAAAAAGGTTGTAGAGAATTTAGAGGTGTTTGTAGAGGCCGCCAAATATCGTGGCGAGCCACTGGATCACACACTCCTGCACGGTCCTCCAGGACTGGGTAAGACAACCTTATCGAATATCATTGCCAACGAGCTGGGTGTAGGTTTCAAGATTACCAGCGGACCTGTGCTCGATAAACCAGGCGACCTGGCTGGCATTCTGACTTCGCTCGAAAAGAACGACGTGCTTTTTATCGACGAAATCCACCGTCTCTCGCCTGTAGTCGAGGAATATCTCTACAGCGCTATGGAGGATTATCGCATCGACATCATGATTGATAAAGGTCCGTCGGCACGTAGCATCCAGATTGACTTGAACCCGTTTACGCTGGTGGGCGCCACCACCCGTAGCGGACTGCTTACAGCACCTTTGCGTGCCCGTTTCGGTATCAACATGCACCTGGAGTACTACGAGCCCGAAACGCTGCAGGCCATCATAGAGCGCTCGGCAAACATCCTGGGTGTGCCCATTACCGAAGATGCTGCCCTGGAGATTGCAGGCCGTTCGCGTGGAACGCCACGTATCGCCAACGCCCTGTTGCGCCGTGTGCGCGACTTTGCCCAGGTGAAAGGCAACGGTACCATCGACACCAAGATTACCCGCGTGGCACTCACAGCCCTGAACATCGACAAGTACGGTCTCGATGAAATCGACAATAAGATTCTGCTTACCATCATCGATAAGTTCCGTGGCGGTCCTGTGGGCATCACCACCATCGCTACAGCTATCGGCGAGGATGCAGGCACCGTAGAGGAGGTATACGAGCCGTTCCTCATCATGGAGGGCTTTATCAAGCGAACCCCTCGCGGGCGTATGGTTACCGAGCTGGCTTACAAGCACTTCGGTCGCAACCCTTATGGCGGAAACATTATGCAACCCAATCTGTTTGACTGATATGAGAACAGGAATATTTGTGGGGAGTTTCAACCCCTTTACAATTGGTCACGATTCTATCGTGCGACGTGCATTGCCACTCTTCGACCGATTGGTAATCGGCGTAGTTGGCGATAATGTTCACAAGCCCGATATGCCCAAAGCCGAGGAGCGTATGCAGGCTATCAAAGAGCTCTATGCCGATGATCCACGCATAGAAGTGAAACCCTATCACGGCTTAGCGATGGACTTTGCCAAAGCCGAAAACGCCCAATTCATCGTAAAAGGTGTGCGCACGGCGAGCGACTTTGAGTACGAGCAATGGCAGGCCGATTTTAATCGCCGCTTGGGTGGTATCGAGACGATTCTGCTTTATACTGAGCCTGAACTGGCCAGTGTATCATCGAGTGCTGTACGCGAGCTGCAGCATTTTGGCGTAGATGTAAGTGCTTATATACCGAAAAAACATTAACTATGATTATATACGAAGCAGAGGGAGTGAAATTCCCTAACATCAAGAAGCGAGAGACTACTAGCTGGATTCGCCAGGTGGCAGCCAGTTATGGTAAGAAAGTCGGTGAAATCGGCTATTTGTTCGTGAACGATGAGAAGATTCTCGAAGTGAACAATCAGTTCTTGGGTCACGACTACTACACGGATATCATCACCTTCGACTACTGCGAGGGTAAAACCATCAGCGGTGATATCTACATCTCTGTCGACACGGTGTTTACCAATGCCGACAAGTTCGGTCGCCCCTACGACGAGGAGCTGCACCGTGTAATCATTCACGGCATTCTGCACCTGTGCGGCATTAACGACAAGGGTCCCGGCGAGCGCGAAATCATGGAAGCCGCTGAGGATAAGGCACTTGCCTTGCTGAAAGAAGAAGAATAAGTTTTAAGGAAAGATATGAAGAGATTGATGATGACTGTGAGCTGCTGCTCACTGATGGTTGTCGCCCTCACGCTGATGAGCTGGAAGGCCGACGACACGATGACTAAGGAAAACGGGATGACAGTAATCAACACCACTACACTGGGCAAGGACGTACAGGGCTTTCTGGGCGCTACACCGCTAAAGATATACATCCAGAAAAACAAGGTGGTAAAGATTGAGGCAATGAAAAACCAGGAAACACCCAAGTATTTCCTGAAGGTGAAGAAGCACCTGCTGGACAAGTGGAACGGCGTAAAGGTTAAGGATGCCAAGAAGATGAAGGTTGATGCCGTAACAGGTGCCACCTACTCATCGAAAGCTGTTATCGAAAACGTACAGTTAGGATTGGATTACTATTCTAAGCACTAATCACGGTGCAAAAGCCTATGGATATAGCCATTTATACACTCACTTCGGAGCTGCACGACGAGGCGGCTGTAGGAGCAGTTACTCAGGAGTTTCTGGGTAGCTTAGGGATTGAATACACGCTGAAAGGCAACGATTATAGCGATTACGGCACTCACACGCTGTCGGTCATTTATGTGCGCACAGGCGGTACCGAGGGTATTTTCAAGCGCTTGCTGCCCCAGTTGCGTCAGCAGTCACAGGCACCTTTCTATCTGCTCACATCGGGTAAAAGCAACTCGCTGGCGGCATCGATGGAGATTCTCTCGTATCTGCAGCAGAACTACCTGCAGGGCGAGATTATTCACGGAAGTGCCGATTACATCGCACGCCGACTGCAGACCTTACAGAAGGTGCAGGAAGCAAAACGCCAGCTGAACGGTGCCCGCTTGGGCATTATCGGCGAACCTTCCGACTGGCTGATTTCGAGCGTAGCCGATCCAAAAGCCGTAAAAACCAAGTTAGGTATCGAGTTGGTAGAAGTGCCCATTTCGGAACTGTTAGAGGGTATCGACAAGGTAACCGAAGGCGAGATGCCAGATCGTATCTACCAGGCTCTGAAAACTATTGTAAACAAGCACAATCTACAAGGCTTTACGCTGCGTTGTTTCGACTTGCTCACAGCCGTACATAATACAGGTTGCTGGGCACTGGCCAAGCTGAATGCCGAGGGTATTGTGGCCGGTTGCGAAGGCGATGTGCCAGCCATGTTATCGATGGCTATCACCAATGCCTTGCTGGGCGTATCAGGTTTCCAGGCTAATCCATCGCAGATTAACCCCGAAACAGGCGAGATGCTGTTTGCGCATTGCACCATACCATTGAATATGGTAGAGCGCTACGAACTGGATACGCATTTTGAGTCGGGAATAGGCGTTGGAATCAGAGGTTTCATGAAGGAAGGACCTGTTACAGTATTCAAGGTATCAGGCAATCTGAAGCGCAGTTTCATGGCCGAGGGCGAACTGGTAAGAAATCAGGCAAAACCCGACCTCTGTCGCACGCAGCAGATAATACAACTGGCTGATAATGAGCAGACTGCCTACTTCCTGACCCACCCCATTGGTAATCACCACATTATCACACCAGGAAAGAACCGCAAGCTGTTCGAAGACTTTATCGCATCATTATAAACAATGAACGAGGCCACGCTCGCATTTATCCGTAGTCATGCTAACGACGACGTACGGCAACTGGCACTTCAAGGCAAGAAGAACCCTGAAGTGGACATGACGTACGCACTCGACCAGATAGCAGGCCGGCAGAAAGCGCGCGTAAAAATACCATCATGGGCGGCTAACGACGGCATTGTGTATCCGCCTCACCTGTCGATGGAGCAATGCTCGAGCGAAGCCACAGCCCGCTATAAAGCCCAGATAGCCGGCAAAGGCAAAAGAATAGTAGATTTAACCGCTGGTTTTGGCGTTGATATGGCATTTATGTCGGTCAACTTTACCGAAGCGGTGCACGTAGAGCAACAGGCGGCATTATGCGCCATTTCATCGGCTAACTACGTGTGTTTAGGCTTACAGCATATCAACGTGGTTTGCAACGACGGTGTGGCGTATCTGCACAAGATGGAGCATGCCGACCTGATATTTATCGACCCAGCCCGACGCAACGAGCATGGCGGGCGCACCTACGGCATTGCCGACTGCACCCCAAACGTGCTGGAACTTATCGATGAAATGCTTGAAAAAGCCGATTGCGTGATAATAAAACTATCACCCATGCTCGATTGGCAGAAAGCCGTTTTGGACATCGGAAATGTAAGCGAAGTTCATATCGTTTCGGTGACCAACGAGTGCAAAGAGCTGCTCTTGGTAGTAGATCGAAAAGTCCAGAATCTAAAGGTGTTCTGCGTAAACGACGGACAGGTATTCAGTTACACATCGAACGATGAAATCCGCAATTTTTATCAGCAGCCATCCAATCCCCGATATCTGTACGAACCCAACGCATCGGTGATGAAAGCCGGATGCTTCCAACTCATAGCCCAACGTTTCGGCATCAGTCAGCCCGATAAAAACAGTCATTTGTTCCTATCGGAGCAGATAATCCCCGATTTCCCAGGGCGCGGATTTGTGATTGAACGCACCTGTACGATGAACAAACGGGAACTGAAAACAGGCTTGGCAGGCATCGCTCAAGCCAATATCGCCGTGAGGAACTTCCCGTTATCAGTAGCCGACCTGAGAAAGCGACTGAAGCTGAAAGACGGAGGCGAGGTATATATTTTTGCCACCACAAGCGCCGAGAAAGGCCATCTGCTGCTGGTTTGCCGAAAAATATCATAATATTTTTTGTTATTTGCCACTTTTTTCTTATCTTTGCATCGTTTTTAAGCTTAACGAACAAAGAGAGAATATGTCAGCAGTAGAAATTAGAAAAGTCACGGATAAGAAAAGTCTTAAAGCCTTTATCGACTTCCACTACGACTTGTATAAGGGCAATCAATACGATGCGCCCAACTTGTTCAGCGACGATATGCATACCTTGAGCAAAGACAAGAATGCCGCCTTCGAGTTTTGCGAAGCCGAATATTTCCTGGCTTACAAGGATGGTAAGGTAGCTGGACGCATAGCCGCTATCATCAATCATCGTGCCAACGATGCCTGGAACCGTCAGAGCGTGCGCTTTGGATGGGTAGATTTCATCGACGATTTGGAGGTGAGCAAGGCCTTGTTCGACGCCGCTGAGAAATGGGGCCGCGAGAAAGGCATGACCGAAATGGTTGGTCCGTTAGGCTTTACCGATATGGACCCCGAAGGCATGCTCATCGAAGGCTTCGACCAGATGGGCACCATGGCCACTATCTACAACTACCCCTACTACCCCAAACATTTGGAACAGTTAGGCGGTTGGGAGAAAGACAACGACTACGTGGAGTTCAAACTCATCGTACCTAAAGAAGGTATCCCCGATAAATTCAAGAAGATTGCCGAGCTGGTGATGAAGCGTTATAATCTGCACCCAGCACACCCCAAGCGCAGTCAGGTGTTTGGTAAAGAGCAGATTGGTCGCAAGGTTCTCGAAGTGGTCAACAAAACCTTCGGGCACCTGTATGGCTACTCACAAATGACTGAGGCTCAGATAGATGAATACCTGAAGATGTATTTCCCCATGCTCGATATGAACCTGGTTTGCTTGATTGAAGACTGGAACACACCCAACCACGACATTGTTGGTGTGGGCATCTCGATCACCTCGATGACCCGCGCGCTGCAGAAGTGCCGCCGAGGTCGTCTGTGGCCTTTCGGATGGTGGCATTGTCTGAGAGCACTCAAGTTCCACAAGGCCGAGTGTGTAGATCTGATGCTGGTAGGAATCCTGCCCGAATATCAGCAGAAGGGTGCCAACGCCCTGCTGTTCTACGACCTCATCCCACGCTACCAGAAATACGGCTTCAAGTGGGGTGAAACCAACGTTGAAATGGAGACAAATGAGAAAGTGCAGAGCCAGTGGCAGTATCTGGAGCACACTCAACATAAACGCAGAAGATGTTTCAAAAAGAATCTATGAACGAAGATAACAACCTGATTAATCCCGAAACCGTCAATTACGACGAAGGTAATATCCAGACCCTTACCGGTTTGGAGCACATCCGCTTGCGCCCTGGTATGTATATCGGCCGATTAGGCGACGGATCATCAGCAGAAGACGGTATCTACGTGCTGCTGAAAGAAGTGTTTGATAACTCTATCGACGAATTCAAGATGAAAGCCGGCGATAGAATCGAAGTAAACGTAGAGGATAACTTGCGCATCTCAGTACGCGACTATGGTCGAGGCATCCCACAGGGCAAGCTGATCGAGTCGGTAAGCATCCTGAACACCAGCGGTAAGTTCGACTCTAAGGCTTTCAAGAAGTCAATCGGACTGAATGGTGTGGGTGTGAAAGCGGTTAACGCGCTGAGCAGCCACTTCGAAGTGCACAGCTATCGCGAAGGCAAAGTGCGCAAAGCCGTTTTTGAATGCGGCAAACTGATAAGCGACGTTACAGAACCCTCTCAGGACGAGAACGGTACATACATCTACTTTGAACCCGATGCCACGAAGTTTGTGAACTACAAGTTCCACGATGAAATCGTAGAAAACATGCTTCGCAACTACACGTATCTGAACATCGGACTAACCATCATGTACAATGGTCGCCGCATTCTGTCGCGTCACGGACTTGAGGATCTGCTGAAAGACCGTATGACCAGCGATGCACTCTACCCGATTGTTCACCTGCAGGGCGAGGATATCGAGATAGCCTTTACCCATGCCAACCAGTATGGCGAGGAGTATTACTCGTTTGTAAACGGACAGCATACCACCCAGGGCGGAACACATCAGAGCGCCTTTAAGGAGCATATTGCCCGTACTATCAAGGAGTTCTACGGCAAATACGAATACGGCGATATCCGCACAGGTATCGTTGCTGCCATCGCCATCAATGTAGAGGAACCGCTGTTCGAGAGTCAGACTAAGATCAAGCTGGGTTCGCTCACCATGGCTCCTGAGGGCGGTGTGAGCATCAACAAATATGTAGGCGACTTTATCAAGACCGAAGTTGACAACTATCTGCATATCCATCAGGATGTGGCTGAAGTGCTTGAGAATAAAATTAAAGAGAGCGAGCGCGACCGCAAGGCAATGGCTGGTGTAACAAAACTGGCCCGCGAACGTGCCAAGAAAGCCAATCTGCACAACCGCAAACTGCGCGATTGCCGTATCCACTTCAGTGATGTGAAGAACGACCGCAAGGAAGAGTCGTGTATCTTTATCACCGAGGGTGATTCGGCCAGCGGAAGCATCACCAAGAGCCGCGATGTAAACACCCAGGCCGTATTCTCATTGCGTGGTAAACCCCTGAACTGCTTTGGATTAACCAAGAAGGTAGTTTACGAGAACGAAGAATTCAATCTGTTACAAGCCGCTCTCGACATCGAAGAGAGTCTGGACACACTGAGATATAATAAGGTTATTGTGGCCACCGATGCCGATGTGGACGGTATGCATATCCGCCTGCTCATCATCACCTTCTTCCTGCAGTTCTTCCCCGAACTCATCAAGAAAGGCCACGTTTACGTGCTGCAAACCCCATTGTTCCGCGTTCGTAACCGTAGAACAAAGATCAAAAACAAGAAGACCATCGCCGAAGCGGATGCTAAATCTGACAAAAAAAGCGATTTCATCACACGTTACTGCTATAGCGACGAAGAGCGACAGAAGGCCATCGAGGAGTTAGGACCCGATCCAGAAATCACCCGATTCAAAGGTCTAGGTGAGATTTCGCCCGATGAATTCGCAGGTTTTATCGGTCCCGACATGCGTCTGGAGCAGGTAACGCTGCACAAAACCGACCAAGTAGCTAAGTTGCTGGAGTACTACATGGGTAAGAACACTATGGAGCGCCAGAACTTTATTATCGATAATCTGGTGGTTGAGGAAGACCGCCCTGAAGAAGACATTTATGAATAAGACATTTGCCTCTTTGCTGCTGTGTATGGCATCAATGAATGCCCACGCGCAGTTCCGTATCAACAACAGTGATGACTCGCCTCTACGCAAGCTGCAGTTTGCCGAGATAGCCATCAGCAACCTCTATGTAGATAGTGTAGACGAGAAAAAACTGGTTGAAGACGGTATCAGAGGCATGCTAGATAAGCTGGACCCCCACTCTTCGTATCTAACGCCCAAGGAGGTAAAAGATGCCAACGAGCCACTTGCAGGCAATTTTGAGGGTATCGGCGTACAGTTTAACCTTATCGAGGACACACTGCTGGTTATTCAGCCCGTCACAAACGGTCCTTCAGAAAAGGTTGGCATCATCGCTGGCGACAGAATCATATCGGTAAACGATTCGGCTATCGCTGGCGTAAAAATGTCGAAAGAGGAGATTATGAAACGCCTGCGTGGTCCTAAGGGCACGAAAGTAAAACTGGGCGTTATCCGCCAAGGCATCAAAGACCGTCTTACATTTACCGTTACACGCGATAAAATCCCCGTAAAATCGGTAGATGCCGTATATATGATCCGTCCCCAGATAGGCTATATACGTATTGGCAATTTCGGCGCTACAACCCATCAGGAGTTCTTAGCGGGACTGAAAACGCTGCGCGACCAAGGTATGCAGTATCTCATTCTGGATTTACAGGAGAATGGCGGCGGCTATCTGAAGGCTGCGGTGGATATTGCTAACGAATTTCTTCAGAAAAACGATCTGATAGTGTACACCGAGGGCAGAAAGGTGCCCAGAACCGAATATAAGGCCGATGGAAGCGGCGTTTTTCGTCAGGGTAAGGTAATTGTACTCGTTGACAGTTATACGGCGTCAGCGGCCGAAATTGTAACCGGAGCGATACAGGATCAGGACCGCGGTATTGTGGTTGGTCGCCGTACGTTCGGTAAAGGCCTTGTTCAGCGCCCACTCGATTTGCCCGACGGCTCTATGATTCGTCTCACCATCGCCCACTACTACACCCCATCAGGTCGCTGTATTCAGAAGCCTTACACCAAAGGCGAGAACCGCGACTATGCGATGGATGTGATTAACCGACTGAAAAGCGGCGAGCTGACGAATGCCGACAGTATCCACTTTGCCGACTCGCTGAAGTATCAGACATTACGCGAGCATCGTACCGTTTACGGCGGTGGAGGTATCATGCCCGACGAATACTGCCCGCTGGATACCACCATCTATACCAAGTTCCATCGCGAGTTGGCAGCTAAAAGCATCATCTTGCAGCAGAACCTGCGCTATGTGGATAATCATCGCAAGCAGCTGAAGAAGGCCTGGCCATCGTTCGCTGAGTTCAAAGAAAAGTATGAAGTACCACAGGATTTGGTAGACACCATTCTAAAGAATGGTGAGAAACAGAATATCAAACCCAAAGATCAGGCAGAACTCGAAAAGACACTGCCCTATTTGCGCCTACAACTCAAGGCCCTGATAGCACGCGATATTTGGGATATGAGTGAGTATTTCTCTGTATTCAACGAAGAAAACGCGATGGTAAAGCGTGCACTTGAGGTAATTGCTAAGCAGGCGTTTACAACCATCGATGTAGATAAATTCCAAAAGACACTCGAGAACTGCGCCAACGACTGCGTGCTGGTAGACGTACGCACACCTGAGGAATTTAACGCAGAACACCTGAAAGGCGCAATCAATATCGACGTGAAAGATAGTCTGAATTTCATGAAAAAAGCAACAGACATGCTGCCAAAGGAAAAGACCATCATGGTATATTGCCGCACAGGTCATCGTAGCAGCATGGCTGCAGGAAAACTAGCAGCCGAGGGTTACAAGGTACTGAACCTTAAAGGCGGCATAACGGCATGGAAAGAAGCCGAGAAAGAGACAGTAAAATAAGAATATGATATTAAAGTACGATGTAATTGTTATCGGAGGCGGTCACGCGGGATGCGAGGCCGCTTGTGCTTCGGCCAACATGGGTGCGAAGACCTGTCTGGTAACGATGGATATGAACAAGATTGCACAAATGTCGTGCAATCCAGCTATAGGCGGCATTGCTAAAGGTCAGATAGTCAGAGAGATAGACGCTTTAGGAGGTCAGATGGGATTGGTTACTGACGCCACTTCTATCCAGTTCCGCATGCTGAACGTTGGTAAGGGTCCAGCCGTTTGGAGCCCTCGCGCTCAATGCGATCGCGGCAAGTTTATCTGGGAATGGCGCCGTACAATCGATGAAACCGATAATCTGGATGTGTGGCAGGATCAGGCCGACGAATTGCTTACAGAGCCCATTTCAGGCTCTGAGAGCGGCGATATCCGTGCCGTTGGAGTACGTACCATCTGGGGCACAGAAATCTACGCCAAGAGCATTGTAATCACCGCAGGAACGTTTCTGAATGGTTTGATGCATATCGGCAGAAAGATGGTACCCGGCGGACGTATAGCCGAACCTGCTGTACCCCATTTCACCGAGAGTATCACCCGTCACGGCGTAACAGCAGCCCGCATGAAAACCGGTACGCCTGTACGTATAGATAAACGTTCGGTTCATTTCGAGGACCTGGAAGTACAGCCTGGCGAAACACGCCCCTATCAGTTCAGCTATATGAATAAAGGTGGCGCATTAAAGCAGTTACCATGCTGGACAGTAAATACCAACGCCGAAGTTCACGAGATTCTGAAGAGCGGATTGGCGGATTCACCGCTATATAACGGTCAGATTCAATCGATAGGACCGCGTTATTGTCCCTCGATCGAAACGAAGCTGGTTACTTTCCCCGACCGCGATAAGCATCCATTATTCCTGGAGCCAGAGGGCGAGGATACCAACGAGATGTATCTAAATGGTTTTTCGTCGTCACTTCCGATGGATGTTCAGATAGAGGCACTGAAAAAGATGCCAGCCTTCAGAGACGTAAAGGTATATCGCCCAGGTTACGCCATCGAATACGATTTCTTCGATCCTACCCAACTGAATCATTCGTTGGAATCGAAGATAATAGATGGATTATTCATGGCCGGACAGGTTAACGGAACAACCGGTTACGAAGAAGCTGGCGGACAAGGAACCTTGGCGGGTATCAACGCAGCACTTAAAGCAGGTTGCGCTGGTAGCGATACTGCCAACAAGCAGTTTGTATTGCATCGCGACGAGGCTTATATTGGCGTATTAATCGATGATTTGGTAACAAAAGGCGTCGACGAGCCTTACCGCATGTTTACCTCAAGAGCCGAATATCGTATTCTGCTGCGCCAGGACGATGCCGATGCGCGACTCACAGAAAAGGCTTATGAATTAGGTATCGTAAAAAAAGACCGCTACGATTGGTGGCTTCAGAAAAAGCAAGCTATCGAAGAAATCGAAGCTTTCTGTCAGAACTTCGCCATCAAACCTCGTCTGATCAACTCAGCCCTCGAGGCTCTTGGCACTACCCCACTACAGTTTGGCTGCAAACTGTCAGATTTGGTTAACCGTCCGCAGTTGAACCTCAAGAATCTCTCAGAAGTGATTCCATCGCTCAAAGAAGCACTTGATCGCCCATCCAATCGAAAAGAAGAGATAGCCGAAGCTGCAGAGATTCGTATGAAATATAAAGGTTATATCGAACGCGAACGATTGGTGGCCGACAAGATGCACCGTTTGGAGAATATACGAATAAAAGGTCGCTTTAACTACGAAGAACTGCAAGGTCTTTCTACCGAATGCCGACAGAAGCTGCAGAAAATTCAGCCCGAGACATTAGCACAGGCCAGTCGCATCCCAGGTGTATCGCCCAGCGACATTAATGTACTGTTGGTACTGATGGGTAGATAATGTTCCACGTGAAACAAAGGAATAGAACAAACAAGCATAACTCACTGATTATGAACAACAAAACATTGATTGACAATCTGCGTTGCATACCAGATTTCCCAAAGAAGGGCATCAACTTCAGAGATGTTACTACACTCTACAAGAATGCCGAGTGCATGAAGATTATGATGGATGAATTGGTGGAGCTTTACAAAGATAAAGGCATCACCAAGATTGTTGGTATCGAAAGTCGCGGTTTCATCCTTGGTGCTGCCCTCGCAGCCAGATTAGGTTGCGGTTTCGTGATGGCAAGAAAACCAGGAAAGCTGCCCGCTACAGTTATCAAAGAATCATTCTCTAAGGAATATGGTGTAGATACCATCGAGATGCACATCGATTCTATCGAGCCCGACGATGTGGTTCTGATTCACGATGATCTGTTAGCAACAGGCGGAACCGCCAAGGCTGCTTACAAACTTGTACAGCACTTCCACCCCAAGAAGGTATTCATCAATTTTATAATTGAAATTACAGACGAGGGATTACATGGTAGAGACGAGTTTAAAGGCATTGACCTGACAACGTTACTCACTATCTAATAATTGTTCCACGTGAAACACAGTCCCGCGAAACACCTTTAAACACTAAGGATTCGCGGGACTGCTAAATTAAAAAGGTACACAAAACAAAACGCGCAAACAAAGATGACGAAGGAAGAAAACGAAAAGCGATTAGAATATCTGAAGGGTATCGTACGTAGGTTGCCAGACAAACCTGGCAGCTATCAGTTTTACGACGAGGAGCGCACCATCATCTACGTAGGAAAGGCGAAAAGTTTAAAAAACAGAGTATCGAGTTACTTTCATACCGAAGTAGACAGATTCAAAACAAAAGTACTCGTCAGCAAGATATTCGATATCAGCTACACCGTAGTAAATACCGAAGAGGATGCCCTACTCTTAGAAAATTCGCTCATAAAGAAATACAATCCTCGCTATAACGTATTACTGAAGGACGGTAAAACCTACCCTTCTATCGTCATCACCAACGAATTCTTCCCACGCATCTTTAAAACACGTACCATCAACAAACATTGGGGATCTTATTACGGACCTTACGCCAAAGTAAGCGCTATGTACGATGTGCTGAATCTGATAAAAGAGCTGTATCAGCCACGTACATGCCGCCAGCCCATCACAAAAGAGGGCGTTGAAAGCGGAAGATATCGCGTTTGTTTAGACTATCACATCAAGAAATGTAAAGGCCCCTGCGTAGGCAAACAGACCTACGAGGATTATCAAAAGAACATCGCTCAAGCACGTGAGATCCTGAAAGGAAATACTCGAGAGGTATTGAGGGATTTAAAAGACGAGATGCTCCGACTCTCAGAAGAACTGAGATTCGAGGAGGCCGAAGAAGTAAAACGTAAGTATCTGGCACTCGACGGCTTTGTTAGCAAGAGTCAGGTAGTTAGTCAAACCATCGATAAAGTGGACGTATTTACGATTACATCCGACGAAAAGATGGCATTCATCAACTATATTCACGTATCAAACGGCAGCATCAACCAGAGTTTTACAATCGAATATAAAAAGAAACTGAACGAGACCGACGAAGAACTACTGCAGTTAGGTATCGTAGAAATCAGAGAACGATTTAAGAGCGATTCTAAAGAAATCATCGTGCAAAAAGAAGTAGATGTAGAGCTAGAAGGCGTGAAGTTTACCATACCCAAATTGGGCGATAAAAAGATGCTGTTAGACCTCTCTATGATGAACTGTAAGGAGTATAAATTCGACCGCTTAAAGCAGGCCGAAAAACTGAATCCCGAACAAAAACAAACACGACTGATGAAAGAACTGCAGGACAAGTTGCATCTGCCCTCACTACCCTACCAGATTGAATGCTTCGACAACTCAAACATTTCGGGTACCGATGCCGTTGCTGCTTGCATTGTTTTCAAGAAAATGAAGCCTTCGAAAAGCGATTATAAGCGCTATAACATCAAGACAGTAGTTGGTCCAGATGATTATGCATCAATGAAAGAGGTAGTGCATCGTCGATATTCGCGATTGATTGAAGAAGAGCAGCCCCTACCCGACCTGATTATAGCCGATGGTGGTAAAGGACAAATGGAGGTAATCCGCGAGGTAATTCAGGACGAACTGAACCTGGATATACCTATCGCCGGACTAGCTAAAGACGATCGTCACCGCACCAACGAACTGCTGTACGGATTCCCTCCAATGAAGATTGCCCTAAAGGTAGAATCTGAACTCTTTCATGTACTCACGCAGATACAGGATGAGGTTCACCGCTTTGCTATCACTTTCCATCGAGACAAGCGTTCTAAGCGCGCTTTACACTCAGAGTTGGATGATATCAAAGGAATCGGACCAAAAACGCGTGACGAGCTTCTAAATGCCCTTAAATCGGTTAAAAAGATACGCGAGGCCGAACTACCTACCCTATCCGAGATAATCGGCCCAGCCAAGGCACAAATTATCTACCAGCATTTTCACAAAGAGGAAATATAGCGTTCGGCAAGGGCAAACAATACATTAGCAATACCCAAACAGCACGTTTATAAAACTGAACTTTGTGACTGTGATTTTGTGACATTAAGCATCATACAAAATGCAGAAATTAGAGAATGGGGAAATAAAAGTATTATGATAAATAGTAATATATAATATATTATAATTATATATAATTATAAAACTATAGTTTTACCCATTCTTTGCTAATGGCACCCCCTTAATGTCACAAAGTCAAAAGTCACAAAGTAGAAATTGAACAAAATAAAATTTGGATAATTCAGCTATTTATCGTATCTTTGCGGCAAAATAAAGAAAAGTAATGAGAGCAGTTATACAACGCGTTACCCACGCCAGCGTTACCATCGAGGGCAAAGTAAATGGACAGATAGACCAGGGCTACCTGATTCTGTTGGGCATTTGCGATGAAGACTCAATGGAAGATGTGGATTGGCTGGTAAAAAAGATAGCCAATCTGCGCGTGTTTGGCGATGAGAACGATGTAATGAACCGTTCGATACTCGATATTGACGGCAACTGTCTGGTAGTCAGCCAGTTCACACTGTACGCAAGCTACAAAAAGGGCAATCGCCCTTCATGGTTCCGTGCAGGCTCTCACGAACACTCCATCCCACTCTACCAGGCCTTCTGCACACAGCTGTCAGAGGCCATCGGCAAGCAGGTTGCCACAGGCGAATTCGGCGCCGATATGAAAGTAGAACTGCTTAACGACGGTCCTGTAACCATCTGCATGGACACAAAAAACAAGGAATAATAGATGAAGAGATATCTGAAAGAACTAGAACTGGCGAGTGCCCTACTCCTGATTATCGGCGTAGTACTTTCGATGGTAAAAAACTACGCCATCGGAGCCTGGCCATGCGGCGTGGGATTGCTGATGTTCCTAGCAGTATTTCTCTATAAAGCCTTCCACTGGAAGGAATACGAGCGCGAAAACAAGCAGTATATCGTAATTCTGCTCATCTGCATCTTCTTACTAATCATTCAAATGGTAATGGCAAAATGACGATAAAAGAAGCACAAGAGGCGGTTGACCGCTGGATAAAAGAATATGGCGTACGCTACTTTTCGGAACTGACAAATATGGCTGTTTTGACTGAAGAAGTAGGCGAACTGGCCCGTGTGATGGCCCGCAAGTACGGCGATCAGAGCTTTAAAGAAGGCGAGAAAGATAATCTGGGCGAAGAGATGGCCGATATCCTTTGGGTACTGCTCTGTCTGGCCAATCAGACAGGCGTAGATCTGACTGAAGAGTTGCAGAAATCCATCGAGAAAAAGACCCAGCGCGATTCGCTTCGCCACATACACAACGAGAAATTAAAAGCATAACAGTTTTAACAATATAACAACAAGCAATTATGGCAGAACACAAGCACGAGCACGAGCATCATCACCACTTTGAGATGCCTCAGAAGAGCCGCATGGAAGAGGCTCTGAGTAAGTACAACCTCGACATTACCGACGAGGAAGTGAAAGAAGCAGTGAAGACAATCATTGCCGAGAAAGTAGCCGAGAACGATACCCTTGAGGTAAAGAAATTCCTGATGGGTAGCGTGGAACTCACCACTCTGAAAACTACCGATAGCGACGAGAGCGTACTGGCCTTTACCGAGCGCGTAAACCAGTTCGAAGAGCAGTACCCTAACCTACCCCACGTAGCCACCATCTGCGTGTATCCACGCTTTGCAAAAGTGGTTTCTGAGACACTTGAGATCGAAGGTGTTGAGGTAGCTTGCGTATCTGGCTCGTTCCCCTCATCACAGGCTCTTATCGAGGTTAAAACCATCGAGACCGGTCTGGCTGTTAAGGATGGCGCTACCGAAATTGATATGGTACTGAGCGTAGGTGCATTCCTTTCAGGCGATTACGAGACCTGTATCGACGAGATACAGCAGATAAAAGAGGCGTGTGGCGATGCCAAACTGAAGGTTATCCTGGAGACTGGTTGCCTGAAGACTGCACAGAACATCAAGACCGCATCAATACTGGCTATGTACGCCGGCGCCGACTATATCAAAACCTCAACAGGCAAGCTGGAACCCGCTGCAACACCAGAGGCTGCCTACGTGATGTGCCAGGCTATTAAGGAGTACTACGACCAGACAGGCATTATGATTGGTTTTAAGCCCGCTGGAGGCCTTAACAGCGTGATGGACGCATTGATATACTACACCATCGTAAAAGAGGTCCTGGGCGAGAAATGGCTTACCAACCAGATGTTCCGCATGGGTACATCACGCCTGGCCAACCTGCTGTTGAGCGAGGTGATTGGCGAAGAGGTAAAATTCTTCTAATTAGTGATAGACTCAGTCCTTCTTACGGAGGACTGCAGTCCTTTAACCAAAGTACTCCAGTCCTTTAATACTAGGACTGGAGTACTTTCGTATAAGAACTGAGGGCATACCACCCTATTTATTTCGCTGAATAACGTAATCGAGATAAGCCTTAAACGAATCCTGAAGCTCAGGTTTCACACATTCATCGATAAAAGTACGAGCCTCGCGGGCAAACTCTTCCATCTTTTTTTCGGCATATTTAATACCACCATACTGCTTAGCAAACTCGATAAGAACAGCAATTTCATCCTTATTAATAGTACCTGCCTTTACCTTCTTAGCCAGCGTTAACATAGCAGAAGAAGAATAGTGTGTAAGCGAATAGATAATAGGTAAAGTAAGCTTACCCTCCAACATATCATTACCAGTTGGCTTACCAATTTCGGCAGAATCGTAATAATCAAAAATATCGTCGCGAATCTGGAATATCATACCCACATTATGTCCGAATTTTGCAGCTTTTTCGATCATCTCTTCGGATGCACCAACAGAGATGGCGCCAAGGATACAACACGACTCGAACAATACAGCCGTTTTCTGGTCAATTACCTGATAATAAACATCTTCCGAGATTTCCTGATTCGAAATATTCGACAACTGAAGCACCTCGCCTGCGGCTAACTTACGGCCGAGCTCGGCCAGATGTTGTACGATTCTATGATTATCAGAAAGCGCCACACGCAACAGAGCGGTAGAAAGGATATAATCGCCCACTAGCACAGCCACCTTATTATTATAAGCTGCGTTTACTGAAGGCTGACCGCGACGCTCAGAACTCTCATCCACCACATCGTCGTGAACCAAACTGGCTGTATGCAGCAACTCTAATCCAAGGGCAGCGTTCTGTGTAACATCCGATATCTCACCAAGGTTTCTGGCCGTAAGGAAAACCAGCATGGGGCGCATACGCTTCCCTCCCCTTTCGCGGATATGCTTCAGTATCTGCTCAAGCATACCCTCACCATGAGTCAAACTCTGTTTAAACAACTCAACAAAGTTGTTCATATCACCATCGATTGGCTTTCTAATAGTCGATAAATAATCCATCATTATCAGAATTTTGGCACAAAAATAACAAATAATTCCGTTATTAAAAAATAATTTGGTAATTTTGAGGCGAAAATTAAGAAAGTTATGCAGAAATTGTTCCTTTTAGACGCTTACGCGCTCATTTATCGCAGCTATTATGCGTTTATCAAAAACCCGCGAATCAACTCGAAGGGCCTGAATACGAGTGCTATCATGGGATTCCTGAACACGCTGAACGAGGTGCTCACCAAAGAGAAACCAACCCATATCGGCGTAGCATTCGACCCCCATGGTCCTACGTTCCGCAGCGAGGCTTTCCCTGCCTATAAAGCCCAGCGCGAAGAAACACCCGAAGATATCCGAAAGGCAGTTCCTATCATTAAAGATCTGCTTAAAGCATACCGCATACCCATCCTGCAAGTAGATGGCTTCGAAGCCGATGATGTAATTGGTACTTTGGCCGAAAAAGCCGGTTCCATCGGTGTTGAAACCTATATGCTGACACCTGATAAGGACTACGGACAGCTGGTACGCGACAATGTATTCATTTACCGTCCGCGTCATGGAGGCGGTTATGAAACAATGGGACCAAAGGAGGTTTGCGAGAAATATAACATCCCCTCGCCTATGGCAGTAATTGACTTATTGGCGTTGATGGGCGACTCGGCCGATAACTTCCCGGGCTGTCCTGGTGTTGGCGAGAAAACTGCCGCTAAACTCATCGACGAGTTCGGAAGCATCGAACAGTTGTTGGCACGTTCGTCAGAAATAAAAGGTAAGCTCCGCGAAAAAGTTGAGCAGCATGTTGAGGACATCAAGATGAGTTACTTCCTAGCAACCATCAAAACCGATGTGCCCATCGAGCTCGATATGGAAAATTTGAAACTCGTGGAGCCAAACGAGGACGAATTGAGTAAATTGCTCACAGAACTGGAGATGAAGAGCTTCGCAGACAGAGTTCTTAAAAAAAGCCAAAAACCGCAAAAAGTCGTAAATCAGCAACTCGATCTCTTTGCAGAATTTGCGACCGACGGGCAAGCTGTGAACGAAAACACGAGTTTTGAGACGCTAAAAACTACGCCTCACAACTACAAACTCGTTGAAAATCAGGAGGATTTGAAGAAACTTTGTGATTATTTCTTGACAAACAAAATTCTCAGTCTAGACACGGAGACCACTTCAACCAGCGCTATCGACGCAGAATTGGTAGGTTTAAGCTTCGCCGTAAAGGAATTCGAGGCATTTTACGTGCCCATTCCAGCCAATCGTGAAGAAGCGTTGCAAATTGTTAATATCTTTAAACCCGCATACGAGAACCCCGAAATTTTAAAAATTGGTCAAAATTTGAAGTACGACCTCGAAGTGCTCAGAAATTACGACATCGAACTGAAAGGAAAAATGTGGGACACGATGATAGCCCACTATCTCATCCAGCCCGAACTGCATCATAACATGGACTACATGGCTGAGATCTATCTGAACTATCAAACCATCCACATCGAAGAACTCATCGGCCCAAAAGGTAAGAACCAGAAATCGATGCGCTCTCTCCTACCCTCACAGGTTTACGAGTATGCCGCCGAGGATGCTGATATCACACTCCGACTGAAGAACAAACTGGAACCAGAGTTGAAGAAGGCCAAGTGCGAAGACCTATTCTATAATATAGAGATGCCACTAATGCCTGTACTGGCAGAAATGGAGTTGAATGGTGTTTGTTTGGATACTGATTCGCTGGCCGAAACGTCAAAACAATTCACCAACCGCATGAACGAAATCGAAGCTCGTATCTACGAGCTGGCAGGCGAACAGTTTAACATCGCATCGCCAAAGCAAGTTGGTGAGATACTCTTCGACAAACTTAAGATAGTAGAGAAGGCCAAGAAAACTAAAACAGGACAGTATGTTACCTCGGAAGAAGTTTTGCAGCAGCTGCGAAATAAGCATGAGATAGTTGCAGACATATTGGAACACAGAGGGTTAAAGAAGCTGATAGGCACCTATATCGATGCCCTACCTAAGCTTATTAACCCCAAAACCGGTCATATCCACACCTCGTTTAATCAAACGATTACCGCTACCGGTCGCTTGTCATCGTCCGATCCCAACCTGCAGAATATCCCCATTCGTGGTGAGGATGGCAAGGAAATCCGAAAGGCATTCATTCCAGAACCAGGTTGTCTGTTCTTTTCAGCCGACTATAGTCAGATTGAGCTGCGCGTTATGGCTCATCTCTCGCAGGACGCAGAGATGATAAAAGTGTTTAGCGAGGGTAAGGATTTGCATGCCGCCACAGCTGCCAACATCTACAAAAAGCCTATCGAAGAGGTTACACGCGACGAGCGAACCAAATCGAAACGCGCCAACTTCGGTATCATCTACGGTATCACCGTATTTGGACTTGCTGAGCGTCTGGACATCCCTCGCGACGAAGCTAAGATGCTGATAGACGGCTACTTCGACACCTTCCCACAGGTACACGATTATATGGAAAAATCTAAAGAAGTGGCTCGCGAGAAGGGTTACGTTACTACCCTATTCGGTCGTCGCCGCTATCTGCCAGATATTAACAGCCACAATGCTACCGTTCGCGGCTTTGCTGAGCGAAATGCCATCAACGCCCCAATTCAGGGCACTGCTGCTGATATTATCAAGGTGGCTATGATTCGCATCTACAAGCGCTTTAAGGCCGAAGGAATACGCTCTAAAATGATTCTGCAGGTACACGACGAATTAAACTTCTCGGTGTACCCAGATGAGAAGGAAAAAGTAGAGGGCATCGTGCTCCAAGAGATGCAGAATGCCCTGAACTTAAGCGTACCCCTGGTGGCCGATTCCGGCTTTGGCAAGAACTGGCTTGAGGCGCACTAGTTAGTAATTAAACGATGATCCGCCAAGGAACTCGCGAAGCAGCGACGTTGGTGGAATCTGAGTCTCAGGAATGGGACGGATATAGCGAAGGAACTTCAGCAGGCGATAAGCCTCTGCATGTTCCTTCGAATTTTCTGGAACCTGCTCTAACAGCGGCTCAGCCTGACTCTTAATCACAGCCAGTTCGAACAGCATAGCGGTGTTAAACATCGCATCGGCATTCTCCTGGAAGGGGAAAATCCACTTGTTCTCCCCTGCCCTAACGCTTGGCCACCTGCGAATACTCTCCTGAGCACTCACACCACGATACTTGTAGTCGCGGATAATACGGCGCAGCAGGCGGTTATCGGTAGTTGGGATATAGTTGTGATTATCGAGCAGAATAGTAGTAAGGGCCGAAGCATAGACACGGAAAATCTGATCGTTGGGAATCTCCGAAGTCAACTCTGGATTCAAGGCATGGATACCTTCTACTACCAGCACTTCGTTACCTTTCAACTGCAGTTTCTTACCACTCCACTCGCTCTTTCCCTTCTGGAAGTTATAGCGAGGCAACTCTACCTCCTCGCCTCTGAACAATGCCGAAAGCTGCTCGTTAAGCAACGGCAGATTCAAGGCATGCAGGTGCTCAAAATCGTAATCGCCCTTATCATCTTTTGGCGTTTGCTCGCGGTCGAGGAAATAATCATCCAGCGATATACCAACGGGATGGATACCATTTACGGCCAACTGCACGCTAAGACGCTTACAGGTAGTAGTTTTACCCGATGACGAAGGACCAGCTATCAGCACCAGTTTAACGCCCTTACGCTGGGCAATCTCGTCGGCAATATTAGCAATCTTCTTTTCCTGCAGCGCCTCGCTAATCTGTATGAGCTCCGACGAATGGCCATTCATGATAGTCTCGTTCAGGTCGCCGATGGTTCGCAAACCTAAGATATCCTGCCACTGATGGTGCTCCTTAAAGATGCCGAACATCTTATCCTGATGCAACATCTCGCCCAACTCGTTAGGATGCTCGCGCGATGGCAAACGCAACAGCAAACCATCAAAATACTTCTCAAGTCCAAACAAGTAAAGCTGCTTGGTGTTCGTGAGCAGAGCACCGTAGTAATAATCTATGTAACCATCTATCTCATAATAAGTTGTGTACAGTCTGCCTGTAGACTTCAACAGTTTTACCTTCGAACGGTTATGCAGAATGTCGAACATCCTGATAGCCTCTTCGGTAGTGGTTTCGTAACGATGTATGGGTAAGGCGGCATCGATGATTTCCTGCATACGGCGACGGATGGCACCCACATCATCCAGCGAGATTGGACGACCAATTGACAGGTTTACAAAATAGCCATTTGATACAGGGATATCAATAGACACCTTACAGGGCGTAAACAAATCGTGCACAGCCTTGCAAAGCACAAAGAACAAACTGCGAGTATAAGCACGCGAACCACTCGACGAACAGATGTCGAGAAACTCAACCTGTTTCTGCTTGTACAAGCGGTAGTGCATACCCTCTACCTTATTATTTACGTGTGCCGAGATGGGACCGTGCTCGATCTCAACACCCGACAAAGCATATACATCTTCGATAGTAGATCCTACAGGAACCTCTACATCTTTATCGTTATTTACAATATGTATTTTTACTAACTTCTCCATAAGCCTTAAATTGAGTTTTTAATTATTTTGTCTGCAAAGATAACATTTTTCTGAAATCTTAACTTACATTTCAGAGTTTTTTTTTATCTTTGTCCCCGAATTACTAAATATAGATACGATTTTTATGTCAATCTGGATTATTTTCAAACTCCTGGGATCGCTTGCGCTATTGATGTTCGGTATGAAGTCGATGAGTGAAGCATTGCAGAAGATGGCGGGTCCACAATTACGCCATGTGTTAGGTGCGATGACAACCAATCGCTTTACCGGCATGCTTACAGGTATGCTTGTTACAGCTTCAGTACAGTCATCAACAGCCACCACTGTGATGACTGTTTCGTTTGTTAATGCGGGCTTGTTAACCTTGGCACAAGCAATTTCGGTTATCATGGGTGCCAACATCGGAACCACCCTTACCGCCTGGATTATGTCGGCCGGTATGTCGTTCGATATTACCAGCGCTGTTTATCCAGCATTCTTCCTGGGCATCATACTGATTTATCAGAAAAGATACCGCTATATCGGCGATTTCCTGTTCGGACTATCGTTCCTGCTGATGGGACTGGGTACTCTGAGAATGACAGGCACAGAAATGCATTTGGGCGAAAATCAGGCCCTACTCGACTTCTTTGCGTCGTTCGATCCAGATTCGTTCTTCACCACGCTGATATTCCTGTTCTTAGGCGGCGTACTTACCTTCTGCGTACAGTCGTCGGCAGCAGTTATGGCCATCACCATGATTCTCTGTTCTAGCGGCGCTCTACCTATCTATCAGGGTATTGCATTGGTTATGGGTGAAAATATCGGAACCACCATTACCTCAAACCTCGCTGCCCTATCGGCCAATACTCAGGCCCGTAGAGCTGCCCTCGCCCACATGTTCTTCAACGTGTTCGGTGTGGTTTGGATTCTGTTTGTGTTCCGTCCGTTCATCGACGCCGTTTGCGGCATGGTGGGCTACGATGTAAACATGACTAAAGATGCCGTTACAACAAGCGTATTCCTGGCCAACGCCGCCAAACTAAGCTTTGTGCTGGCAGCCTTCCATACCTGCTTTAACGTGGCTAACACCTTTATTCTTATTTGGTTTATCCCACAGATTGAGCGCTTTGTATGCTGGGTTATCAAGCCTAAGAAGGTTGACGAGGAAGAGGACTTCCGCTTGCACTTTATTACTGCCGGCTTCATGAAAACACCAGAGCTTTCGGTGCTCGAGGCACAGAAGGAAATCCAGTCGTTCTCGGATCGTATGCAGCGTATGTTCAATATGGTTCGCGAACTGCTCACCCTCTCGTCAAGCTCAAGCAGTAAGAAGGATAATCGCGACTCTGAGTTTAACAAGCTCTACACCCGCATTGAGAAATACGAAGGCATCAGCGATAATATGGAGATTGAGATTGCCAACTATCTTAACTCCGTGAGCGATGCTCACCTATCAGACGACTCAAAGGCCAAGATTCGTGCTATGTTACGCGAAATCAGCGAGTTAGAGAGTATTGGAGATGCCTGTTTCAACATGGCTCGTACCATTTCGAGAAAGTACAACGGCAAACAGGATCACTTTAACGAGAAGCAGTACGACCACATCCATCAGATGATGGAGCTCACCGATCAGTCGCTCTCACAGATGAACCGACTGATGATGGGCCGCAAGGAGTCGTTCGATGTAAACCGCACTTTCAATATCGAGCACGAAATCAATAACTTCCGCGACCAGCTCAAGTCGCAGAACATCAACGATGTTAACAACCGCGAGTACACTTACGCCGTTGGTACCATTTATATGGACCTGATTAACGAGTGTGAGAAGCTGGGCGACTATGTAGTTAACGTAGTTGAGGCAAGAATGGGTCTTAGATAAACAACAATCCGATAACGATTGGTTTTAAAGGCAGAAACTGTCAGTTCCTCAGGCGGGAACTGGCAGTTTCTTTATGAGAAAACCATCCTTTCCAACTGGTAAAACATAAAAATATACCATAAAAGTATGGCTTTTATAGAAAATATCATTACCTTTGCAACCAATTATCAAGGGGTGCCTACGAGTGTAGGCTGAGATGATACCCTCTAACCTGATCTGGATTATGCCAGCGTAGGGATGGATAGCAGACAACAAACACCCCCTTAACATTATTAATTATTGGTACTATTGTAGTATGAAAAGATTTGTTTTAGGAATGGCTGCATTAGTGTGTGCAGCAGGCGCAAACGCACAGCGTAAAGCAGCCCTCTACGATTCTACACAGGTAGAAGCGCTGAACGAAATTGTAGTAAAAGGTGTCAGGACACAGAAAAATGCACCATTTGCAGTAGCAAACATCAAGAAAAAGGAGCTTAACGCTTTCTCGAACACAGGAAAAGAATTGCCTTTCCTCTTTTCGCAGACTCCGGGTGTACTGGCTTGGAGCGAGAACGGACTGGGCACAGGTACAACTTATATGCGCATTCGCGGTGCAGGCGATTCGCGCATCAACGTAACACTGGATGGGGTACCCCTGAATTCGCCTGAAGATCAGTGTGTTTTCTGGGCCAACATGAACTCTTACGGTTCGCTGTTAGGTAGTGTACAGATTCAGCGCGGTGTAGGCACATCAACCAACGGTGATGGCGCCTTTGGCGGAACTGTAGCACTCGCTTCAGCCATTCCAAATCAGAAGGCTGGGGGAGAAGTGTCAGTATCATACGGCTCATTCAACACATTCAATGTAGGTGGAAAGTTCTCAACAGGTTTACTGTGGAATCATCTGATTTTTGATGGTGCCTATCACGAGACCAATACTGATGGATTTATCCATGGAACCAGCGGACGCAGCGGTTCTTACTATGGCGGACTCACCTGGATTGGCGACAAGTTCCAGATTCGTTATAAGAACATCGGAAACTTTGAAAAAACCGGTCAGGCTTGGAACGGCGTAACAGCAGGCGACAACGATATGAGTCTGATGGACGGAACTTACGGTATCAACACTGGCATCAAAACCTACAAGGATATGTGGAATGCAGGTCTGGGCAAATACAATTCGCTTTACGAATACCTGACTGGTTACGATAAAGATGCCAACGGCAACTATCCCACAGCGCGCTATCAGCTGAACGACGGCAGCTATTGGAACAAAACCACCGATAACTTCTGGCAGAACCACAACATCCTTTCAGCAGCCTACGATATCAACGACAACTGGAGCATTTCAGGTTCGCTGCACTACACTTACGGCTACGGCTATTATAACGAGTTCCGTCCTCAAAACAAGCTGAAGAAGTTTGGCATGACCTACAGCGGCGTTAAAAAGACCGACTTCGTGCGCCAGAAAGGACTGAGCCAGAACACTTACGGCTTTATCTGGAATGCAAACTACAAGAACGATGCATGGGATGTTATCGGCGGCATGTCGCTCCAGGAGTTCGATGGCAATCACTTTGGATATGTTACCTATATTGCCAACGATGATGTACGAAAGAAATACATGTCTAATGGCGACTACAAATACTACGATTCTGATGCCACCAAGTTTGATGGTAGCGCCTTTGTAAAGGCTGCTTACCACATCAACGAGCAGTGGGATATCTTCGGCGACCTGCAGTATCGCTACGTACAGTACGAAAGTAACGGTATTAACGATAAGTTCTACGAAGAGGGCAGCAGCTATTACAACCAGCGCCTCGATATCGATCAGAAGTATCGTTTCCTGAACCCCAAGGCCGGTTTCTCTTGGAATCTGAACAATCACCGCGTTTACGGATCGGTAGCACTTAGCCACCGCGAACCAGAACGTAATAACTTTACAGATAATGGCGCAAAGCCATTCCCTAAGGCCGAAAGCCTGTTAGATTACGAGTTGGGTTACACCTTTAACAACGACATCTTCCGCTTTGGTGTAAACCTTTATTACATGGACTACACCAACCAGTTTGTACAGACTGGCGAGAAGAGTGATATTGGCGAGGATCTTACCACAAACATCAAAGACTCATACCGTATGGGCGTAGAAATCCAGGGTGGGGTAGATGTTACCTCTTGGCTCAGCATTGAGGGTAATGCTTCACTCAGCAAGAATAAAATCAAAGACTTCGACGAGGTGGCCAGCGTTAACTGGGAAGAGTCGTTCCGCACTATCCACTACGACAACTCTACACTTGCTTTCTCTCCCTCAACCATCCTGAACGGTTTTGTAAACCTGCATTGGAATGGTTTGCAGGCTGTATGGCACACCAATTTTGTAAGCCGTCAGTACCTGGATAATACAGAGAACGCTGATCGTTCGCTGCCTTGCTACTCAGCTTCTGATGCCAACATCAGCTACACCTGGAAGCCCAACAAGGGCATCAAGGAGTGCATCTTCGATCTGAATTTCAACAACATCTTCAATCGTCGCTATGCCGCCAATGGCTGGGTATATTCAAGCATCGTTGAAGAATACGGTCATCCCAACGAGAACCGCTACTATCAGATTGGATTCATTCCTATGGCAGGCTTTACAATGATGGGTAATGTAACACTCCGATTCTAATGGCAGAATTTATTTCAGCACACTGGCTCGACATCACTACCACGTTACTCGGACTGCTCTATATCCTGTTCGAGTATCGCGCCAGCGTATGGCTTTGGTTTGTAGGATTTCTGATGCAGGCCTTAGGCATTGTGCTATACTATCAAAAAGGACTCTATGCCGATTGCGGCATGGAGTTCTATTATCTTTCGATGACCGTTTACGGCTATTGGAAATGGGTACACGGTTCGGCCGAGAAGAAAGAGCTGCCTATCACGCGATTCCCACGCCGACTGATAATCCCTTGGTTGGCTGTTATTCTGGCCATCTGGGGCATTATTTATTGGCTGCTGATCACCTTTACCAACAGTAACGTTCCAGCAGCCGACAGTTTTACTACAGCCCTCAGCATTGTTGGTATCTGGGCCTTGGCTCATAAATACCTGGAACAATGGTTCATCTGGATTGCTGTCGACGTTGTAACCTGTGTTCTTTACTTCTATAAGGACATTCCTTTCAAAGCCGGTCTTTATGCACTTTATGTAGTTATTGCCATTTTTGGCTACAAAAAATGGAAACGAATGACAGATAATCGCCCTATTTGAGCGGTTTTTTGCAATATAATTTGGCTATCTGCCACGTTTTTCGTACTTTTGCAGCGAATTATAACATATTCAAATGCTTATGCAGACGAAAAGTCATTTATCGCGATTAATTCATGACCAGGCCAAGAAGTATGGCGACCGTGAGGTTTTAATCTACAAGGACTTTGGCGGGTCAGTGTGGAAATCATATTCGTGGAATCAGTTCTCGGATATGGTCAAGAAAGTATCTAATGCCTTACTCAATCTGGGTGTAAAGGTACAGGAAAATCTGGGAATCTTCTCTCAGAACTCTGTACAGTATCTGTTCTGCGACTTTGGAGCATGGGGAGTACGCGCCGTAACCATCCCATTCTATGCTACCAGTTCAGAGCAGCAGATCCAGTTTATGATTAGCGATGCTAAAATCAGATTCCTCTTTGTAGGCGAACAGGAGCAGTACGACAAGGCTCGTCGGATTTTCGCTACCTGTCCTACACTCGAACGTATCATCGTATTCGATAAGAACGTACATATCTCGTCACTCGACCTCAGCTCGATGTATTTCGATGATTTCCTGAAGTTAGGCGAGAACTATCCCCGTCAGACCGAAGTTGAGTCGCTTCAGGCTCAGGCTTCGATGGACGATATTGCCAACATCCTTTATACCAGCGGAACAACTGGCGATTCTAAGGGTGTTATCCTTACCTGCGGTCAGTATAATGCCGCAATGATAGCCAACCATAAGTGTGTACCCGTAGGCGAGAACGACAGAGTTCTTAACTTCCTGCCATTCACCCATATCTTTGAGAAGGGTTGGAAGATTCTGTGCCTTACCGAGGGCGCAACACTCATTGTAAACACCTATCCACAAGAGGTTCAGCAGTCGATGAAGGAGACACACCCCACCTGTATGAGTTCCGTTCCCCGTTTCTGGGAGAAGGTATATATGGGTGTTCAGGAGCAGATTGAGAAATCAGGTATGGCCAAGCGCAAACTGTTCCGCCACGCCGAAGCAGTAGGTAAGAAACACAACATCGATTACATTTCAAAAGGCAAGCGCCCACCATTGCTCCTGCACATGGAGTACGAGTTCCTGAATAAAACCGTATTCTCGCTGGTACGTAAGGAGCTGGGCTTAGAGAATGCCCATTTCTTCCCAACAGCAGGTGCTACCGTTAATCCTAAGGTAGAGGAGTTTGTCCACTCTATCGGCATTAACATGATTGTTGGTTACGGTTTGACTGAGAGTCTGGCCACCGTTAGCTGCAATCACCTTGGCAAGCCTTACACCGTTGGTGGTGTTGGTATCCCCATCGAGGGTATCGATATCAAGATCAGCGAAGAGGGCGAGGTACTGCTGAAAGGCCCAACTATCACTCGAGGCTACTATAACCGCGAGGATCTTACCAAGACCGCCTTTACCGAGGATGGTTACTTTAAGACAGGCGACTCAGGTTATCTGAAGGATGGCGAGCTGTTCCTGAAAGAGCGTATTAAGGACCTCTTCAAGACTTCGAACGGAAAGTATATTGCCCCACAGATGATTGAATCTAAGTTGCTGGTTGATAAGTATATCGATCAGATTGCCATCATTGCCGACCAGCGTAAGTTTGTTTCGGCTCTGATTATCCCTGTATATGCCTTATTGGAGGAATATGCCCGCGAGCATAAGATTCCATTCGAGAACAGAGATCAGCTTTGCAAGGACCCACAGATTAACCAGATGATGAAGGAGCGTATTGATACGCTGCAGCAGTCGTTGGCTCACTACGAGCAGATTAAGCGATTCACCATGCTGCCAAACCACTTCACCATGGAGAAGGGCGAACTTACAAATACATTAAAAATCAAGCGTCGCGTACTGAACGAGAACTACAAGAAGGAGATTGACGCGATGTACGCAGAATAAGATATATGATTACTCAGGATCAGCTGAAAGACGTTTTAGAGAGAGCCGATGCGCTGCATCGCTATCTGGAGATAGACAAGAAGAAGATAGAATACGAGGAGGAAGATCTTCGTACGCAGGCTCCTGACTTCTGGGAGGACCGCAAGCGTGCCGAAGAGCAGATGAAGAAGGTTAAAGGCATTAAGAAGTGGCTAGATGGCTATAAAGAGGTTCGCACCTTGGCCGATGAGCTGCAGCTGGCCTTCGACTTCTTCAAGGACGAGATGGTGACCGAAGAGGAGGTGGAAGACACCTATGCTAAAGCCATCAAGGCCATCGAGGATCTGGAGCTGAAGAACATGCTCCGCCAGAAAGAAGACCCTATGGAAGCTGTGCTTAAGATTAACAGCGGCGCTGGTGGTACCGAGGCTCAGGACTGGGCCTCAATGTTGATGCGAATGTATATGCGTTGGGCCGAGGCTCACGGCTATAAGGTAACCATCTCGAACCTGCTTGACGGTGATGAGGCTGGTATTAAGAGTGTAACCATGCAGCTCGAAGGCGGCGATTATGCTTACGGCTATCTGAAGAGCGAGAACGGTGTTCACCGCTTGGTACGTGTATCGCCATTCAACGCTCAGGGTAAGCGTATGACCTCGTTTGCGTCTGTCTTTGTCTCACCTCTGGTTGATGATACCATCGAGGTATATGTAGATCCAGCCAAGCTCTCTTGGGATACTTTCCGCAGTAGTGGTGCTGGTGGTCAGAACGTAAACAAGGTTGAATCAGGTGTACGCTTGCGCTATTGGTATACCGATCCTGATACAGGCGAGGAAGAAGAAATCCTCATTGAGAACACTGAAACCCGCGACCAGCCAAAGAACAAGGAGCGCGCAATGACGCTGCTTAAGTCGCAACTCTACGATCGCGCCATGAAGAAGCG
Source organism: Prevotella sp. RM4 (assembly GCF_000701965.1). NCBI lineage: Bacteria > Pseudomonadati > Bacteroidota > Bacteroidia > Bacteroidales > Prevotellaceae > Prevotella > Prevotella sp. RM4. Next base: position 55,247 of record NZ_JNKG01000009.1, on the reverse strand, counting down.
TTTGGAGGCTCAGGCAAAAATCGAGGCTGGCAAGAAGAAGATAGAGTGGGGTAGTCAGATACGTAGCTACGTGTTCGACGACCGCCGCGTAAAAGATCATCGTACCAACTATCAGACCACCGATGTGGATGGTGTGATGGACGGAAAGATCGATGATTTCATCAAGGCCTACCTGATGGAATTCCCTGTTAACGACGACGAACAATAACGAATAACAAATAAAAATCATTAAAACTATGGCTCAAATTGCAAAATCATCAAAGTCTACCCAGAAGAAGGAGGCTTATCAGAAGAAACAAGAAGAAGGTGGCAAGAAAGTGCTGGAGTACATCTTCGGCGCATTACTTATTCTTGCAGTACTGTTTGTAGTATACTCTATTTTCATTGTATCGTAAATGAGCGGACTGGAAATAGAACGCAAATTTCTTGTAAAAAACAACGACTACAAGCGACAGGCTACCAGTAGCAGTCGCATTTGTCAAGGTTATATCTGCAGCGATCGCGGACGTACCGTCAGGGTACGTATCCGTGATAGCCGCGGATATTTAACTATTAAAGGTCCTTCGAACAACGATGGCCTTGCTCGCTATGAGTTCGAAAAGGAGATTTCGCTCGACGAAGCCCAGCATCTGATGGACATCTGCGAGCCAGGCAAGATAGACAAGACACGCTATCTGGTGCCTTGCGGTAAGCATACCTTCGAGGTAGACGAGTTCTATGGTGAGAACGAAGGTTTAGTGATGGCCGAGGTAGAACTTGGTGCTGAGGACGAAACCTTTGAGAAGCCTGATTTCATCGGCAAGGAAGTAACAGGCGATCGCAGATACTACAATTCTTGTCTGCTTAAGAAGCCCTTTACTTCTTGGGACGAAAATACCAAATAAGCGCCCCGATAACAACTGCCGAAGTAACACCAGTAGCATTAGCCGCCAAATCAAGCCAATCGCCACTGCGATGCCCAAACGTACAGTATTCCTGTAACAGCTCCAACACACCACTCATAACGATTGGTGCCAGCCAAGCCCAAAAGAACAGCTTCTCGTAATCTGCCTGCTTATGCTTGCAGGTATACTCTATCCATACTACGATGAACGCACAACCATACATCAGGATATGCACCCATTTATCGGCAAACTCCACATTGTCGAGTGGTGTCTCTGGAAAAAAGGGCACCAATGAAAGAATCCATATCATTGCGATACAGACCATTGAAAAAGGGTACTTTCTTAAGAAATGAAACAAAAAACTCATATTTACTTGCAATTTAGGTGCAAAATTAAGAAATTATTTATACTTTTGCAATCAAATTAAAAGAAAAGTGTATATGTCACAACTTGAAAGGGCAAGTTTTGGTAGTAAATTAGGTGTTATTCTGGCCACAGCAGGTTCTGCTGTTGGCTTAGGCAACATATGGCGCTTTCCGTATATGACAGGACAGAATGGTGGCGCCATTTTCATTATTATCTATGTGTTCTGTATCCTGTTGTTGGGCATTCCATGTATGATAAGCGAGTTTATTATTGGTCGTCATGGTCAGGCAAACACAGCTCGCGCATTCCGCATCATGTCGGGCGATACCATCTGGTCGCTCATTGGCTACATGGGGGTGCTTACAGGTTTTCTTATCTCAGGCTATTATGCTGTGGTATCCGGCTGGTGCCTCGAGTACGTATGGGCCTCGCTTTCAGGCAAACTCTTAGGCAATCCCGACTATATCCAATCGTACTTCGTCACGTTCTCGCAGGATCCTATCAAGCCTGTATTCTGGACGTTTATCATTCTGCTGGCCACCTATATTATTATAGAGAATGGTGTACGCAACGGTATTGAGAAGGCATCAAAGCTTATGATGCCCATATTGTTTATACTGTTGCTCATCATTGTTGTAGCATCGTGCATGCTGCCAAATGCCGAAAAGGGTATCGAGTTCTTATTTAAGCCCGATATTTCGAAACTAAACAGCGATGTATTCCTGGCAGCCTTAGGCCAGTCGTTCTACTCGCTGAGTATTGCAATGGGATGTATCTGCACCTATGCCAGCTACTATTCTAAGCAAACCAATCTCACGGCTTCGGCAGTAAATATCAGTATCATCGATTTCCTGGTAGCCCTGCTGGCCGGACTGATTATCTTCCCTGCAGCCTTCTCTGTAGGAGTTAATCCCGATAGTGGTCCTTCGCTCATATTTATCACGTTGCCTAACGTATTCCACCAGGCATTTGGAAATATTGCAAGTTTAGGATACATTATTTCAGTACTGTTTTATACCTTACTCTCGATGGCAGCACTTACATCACTCATGTCGTTGCACGAAGTAAGCACAGCATTCCTTGAGGAGGAGCTTGGCACCACCCGCAAACGTGCGGCTATGTTTGTAACTATCGGCAGCATTCTGGTTGGTACCGTCTGCTCATTGTCGCTCGGTCCTTGGCAGGACTTTAAATTGTTCGACATGACCATCTTCGACCTCTTCGACTTTGTAACTGGTCAGTTGTTCCTGCCTATCGTGGGCTTCCTTACCTGTATCTTTATCGGCTGGTATGTGCCACATAAAATTGTACGCGATGAGTTTACCAATATGGGCACCTTGCGCAATGAACATCTGTTTCATAGCTACATCTTCCTTGTAAAGTATGTGTGTCCTATCTGCATACTGTTTATATTCCTTCACCAATTCGGACTATTGTAAATGGAGAACAGAGGTACATTTGGCAGCAAACTGGCCATTATCCTGACTACTGCAGGATCGGCCGTAGGATTAGGAAACATCTGGCGCTTTCCATTCATGACGGGTCAGAATGGCGGTGCCGCTTTCATACTTATCTATCTGGGATGTGTGCTGATATTAGGCATACCAGGTATGATTAGCGAATTTGTAGTTGGCCGTTACTCACAATCCAACGCTGCCAGAGCTTATGGCAACGTAGGATTCAGGCGCGCCAAGTATATTGGCTACTTGGGCATTCTTACATCCACCATCATTCTCGGCTTCTATGCCGTTGTGGCTGGCTGGTGCTTGCAATACCTGTATGCCTCGATAACTGGTAAGCTGATTGGTGATACCAGCTACATCATCGAATACTTTAAAAACTTCTCGAGCGACCCCATCCGTCCCTGCTTGTGGGGTGTTGGCTTTGTACTGATTACACACTATGTAGTGGCCAAAGGCGTAAACGATGGTATAGAACGAGCATCCAAGTTGCTCATGCCGCTTTTGCTCATACTGCTGGTTATCATTGTTATTGCATCGTGCCTGCTTCCAGGTGCTTCAAAAGGTATAGAATTCCTGCTGAAACCTGATTTCTCGAAGGTAAGCAGCAATGTATTCCTCGAGGCTTTAGGTCAGGCTTTCTTCTCGTTAAGCTTGGGTACCGCTTGTTTGTGTACTTACGCTTCGTATTTTAAAAAAGATACCAACCTTGTTAAATCAGCTACTCAGATAGCCTTACTCGACTCGATGATAGCCATCTTAGCAGGTTTGATGATATTCCCAGCCGCCTTCTCGGTTGGCGTACAGCCCGATAGCGGTCCATCGCTCATATTCATTACACTGCCTAATGTGTTCCGTCAGGCGTTTGTAGGCATGCCTATCATTGGATTCGTTATCGCCATCCTGTTTTATGCCCTGCTGGTGTTTGCAGCCTTAACATCTACCATCTCTATGCACGAGATTGGTACAGCATTCTTCCACGAAGAGTTGCATCTGCCAAGAAACAAGGCCGCGTGGATACTGACCACCGTTTGTGGACTGATAGCCATATTCTGCTCGCTATCCGTAGGCGCTTACAGTCAGTTGCAGATATTTGGCATGTCGCTGATGGACTTCTGCGACACACTTACAGCACAAATCATGCTACCCACTGGCGCCTTCTTTACCAGCATACTTATCGGATGGTTTGTTGAGCGCAAACTGGTACTCAATGAGTTTACAAACAACGGTTCGCTAAAGGCCACCTTTTTTAGCGCCTATCTGTTCTCTGTTAAGTTCATTGTTCCTCTCTGTATCCTATTAATATTCCTGCATCAGTTCCATATTATATGATACGCGAATTCTTTTATCTGCAGAAGTCCGACCGTAAAGTTATACTCTCGCTGTTAGTAGTCATCGTATCGGTATTCACCATGATATGTCTGACTGGTGGAAATGATACATCGACAACCACCACACAAAAGAATTCGCCCCGTTCAGCTGCCCGCAAAAACCATTACTATGCCAGCAGTCCTAAGAAGGTAGAACGATTCGCCTTCGACCCTAATACAGCTGATAGCACCCAACTGCTGCGTTTAGGATTGCAACCTTGGCAGGTACGCAACATCTATAAATATCGCGCTGCGGGTGGCATTTATCGCCAGCCTATCGATTTTGCCAAGCTTTATGGACTAACCGTTAAGCAATATCGTGAACTGGAGCCTTACATCCGCATCTCCAGCGATTACCTGCCAGCATCTACGCTGGTAAAAGAACGGGCAAGCTATAGTCCGAAAGCAACCAAGGATACAGTAGTTGTCTATCAGCGCCCCACGAAGATAAAGGCTACAGAACATATAGTGCTGAATACTGCCGATAGCACAGCGCTGACAACCATTCCTGGTATCGGTCCTTACTACGCTCGCCGAATTATACAATACGGCAATAGGTTAGGAGGTTACGTGAGTGTAGAACAACTCGATGAAATCGACGATTTCCCGACAGAAGCCAAGCAATATCTGGTGATAAACAACCCTGCACCTAAGAAACTGAACATCAACCAATTATCGCTTAACGAATTAAGACGCCATCCATACATCAACTTTTATATGGCTAAAGCCATCACCGATTATCGCCGTCTGCATGGCACCATCACATCACTAAACGAACTACGACTTATTAAAGACTTTACACCCGAAGTTATTAAGCGCCTTACGCCCTATGTTGCGTACTGATATGTTAATAAATCATAGCGAATGATAGCTGATTCGTGGAAAAGTTGTATATTTGCAAAATAAACTAAAAAACTTTTGAAAGATGTTTGGATTAGGATTCCAGGAAATACTGGTTATTGCACTGATAGTATTGCTGTTCTTTGGCGGCAAGAAGATTCCTGAACTGATGCGTGGCCTGGGTAAAGGCGTAAAAAGCTTCAAGGAGGGAATGAACGAGGTTACAGACTTGAAAGAAGAGGTAGAAAAGGACGAGAAGAAGGATGCGTGATACACCCACAATGACGTTCTGGGATCATCTCGACGAACTGCGTGGGGTGATAGTCAGAGTGTTGGTGGTAACAGTCATTGGAGCATCAGTTGCCTTCTGCTTAAAGGACGAACTCTTTGCCATCGTACTGGCACCACGCTCCAGCGATTTCATCACCTACCAACTATTGGGCGTAGAACCATTCTGTGTTCATCTGATGAACATCGGACTTACAGAACAGTTCATGGTTCACCTTAAAACAGCCTTCTATGCAGGCGTTCTGGTGGCTTCGCCTTATATCATCTACCAACTCTTCCGCTTTGTATCGCCAGCGCTCTATGACAACGAAAGGAAATACGCCACACTGCTCTGCTTTAGCGGCTACTTGATGTTTATGCTGGGCACAGCACTCAACTATCTGCTGATATTCCCGCTTACCGTCAAGTTCCTTGGCACTTATCAGGTTAGTCCCGATGTAGCAAATATGCTCACATTGCAATCGTACATGGATACGTTGCTGATGATGAACCTGGTGATGGGTATTGTGTTCGAACTGCCTGTAGTAAGCTGGCTGTTAGGCAAAATGGGACTGATTAATGCTGCGATGATGCAGAGCTTACGCCGGCATGCTGTAGTGGCAATACTGGTGGTAGCGGCAATTATCACCCCCACTACCGACGCCTTTACGCTCATTGTGGTAGCATTGCCCATCTGGCTGCTCTACGAACTGAGCATCGTAATAGTAAGAATAACCGAATAGATAAATACTTATATAATAAACTTATGCTTCGTAAAATCAGAACCATCCTTGCAGCGGTGATGTTTGTACTGATCACCCTGCTGTTCCTCGACTTTACAGGAACGTTGCACCATTGGCTTTCATGGTGTGCCAAGATTCAGTTCTTGCCCGCAGTGATGGCACTCAATGTGGTAGTGGTAGCAGCATTTTTGATTATTACACTTATTTGTGGCCGCACTTACTGCTCCATCATCTGTCCTATGGGCGTATTTCAGGACATACTAGCCCGACTGAACAGAAAAAAGAACAAATACAGCTATTCGAAAGAGGTTCGCTGGTTGCGTTACCCAGTACTTGTGGTATTTATCATTGCAGGTGTAGCTGGCATCGGCTCTATATTCCAGTTGTTAGCTCCTTATAGCAGCTACGGACGTATCGCCACCATGATATTCCAGCCCGTTTGGAAGATGGGCAACAACATCTTAGCCGAACTGGCTGAGCGCGCCGATAGCTATGCTTTCTACAGCGTTGATACATGGATGCGCTCAATGCCTGTATTCGTGATTGCTGCTGTTACCCTGGTAGTAATATTTATCTTGGCTTGGCGAGGCGGACGTACCTATTGCAACACCATCTGCCCAGTAGGTACCATCCTGTCTTTCTTTGCCCGTTTCTCATGGCTTAAAATCCGATTCGACGAAGATAAGTGCAAGAACTGCTCACTCTGTTCAAAGAACTGCAAAGCATCTTGTATCGATTTTAAGACACACAGTATCGACTATACCCGTTGCGTGGTTTGTGGTAACTGTATCGATAGTTGTAAGTTTGGTGCGCTGAAGTACACAGCTGCCGGCCCGTCAAAAAAGACAAATAAAGCTACCGATGCCAACCCCATCAATACCTCAAAGCGCTCGTTCCTGTTGGCAACAGCCTTGGTAACTACAGCCGCTCTGGCTCAGAAAAAGAAAGAGAAGCTGATGGATGGCGGACTGGCAGAACTGGAAGATAAGGTAGCTCCTGAGCGCCAGACACCGCTCACACCTCCAGGTTCGCTCTCGTTCCAGAATCTGCCCACACGATGCACAGGCTGCCAGCTTTGTGTATCAGAGTGCCCCAACCAGGTGTTGCGTCCTAGTAGCGATTTAATGCACCTGATGCAGCCCACCATGTCGTACGAGCACGGCTATTGTCGCCCAGAGTGTACGCGTTGCTCTGAAGTTTGTCCTGCAGATGCCATCCAGAAGGTTGATAAGGAGGAGAAAACTGCCATCCAGATTGGTCATGCCGTTTGGATTAAGAAGAACTGCGTACCCATTACCGATGGGGTAGAGTGTGGTAACTGTGCCCGCCATTGTCCTTCGGGTGCTATCGAAATGGTTCCACTCGATGAGAACGATGAGGAATCACCAATGGTTCCTGCAATCAACGAGGCTGCATGTATTGGCTGCGGTGCCTGCGAGTATGTTTGTCCGGCTCGTCCATTCTCAGCTATCTATGTTGAGGGACACGAAGTTCACAAGAAGATTTAAGGAGGATAATTTATGGAAAAGAAGAATATAACACGCCGTGCGTTCCTTAAGCTCTTTGGAGCAGGATCAGTAGCTACAGCCGCTACACTTGCAGGATGCAAAAGTGGCAATAAGGCAGGTAGTCAGGCAAAACAAGAATATAGGAACCAGGTTGAACCACCTGTTGGTCAGATGACCTATCGCGTTAACCCAAAGAATAAGGACAAGGTTTCTATTCTGGGCTATGGTATGATGCGCCTGCCATCTAAGGTGGATAACAGCGATGAGTTTGATCAGGACATGATTAACAAGCAAATCGATTATGCCTTGGCTCATGGTCTGAACTACATCGATACATCGCCTGTTTATTGTCAGGGAAAGTCAGAGCGCTGCACAGGTATCGCCCTGAGCCGCCACAAGCGTAGCGAGTACTTTGTGGCCACCAAACTCTCTAACTTCAACCACGACTACTGGTCATTCGAGAAGTCGAAGGAGATGTACCACAACTCTATGAAGGAGCTGCAAGTTGATTACATCGACTACTATCTGCTGCATGCCGTAGGTGGCAGCATGGAGGAGTTTAACGGGCGCTATGTGGATAATGGCATAATGGACTATCTGCTGAAGGAGCGCGAGGCAGGCCGCATTCGTAACCTGGGATTCTCGTTCCACGGTAAGCAGGAAGTGTTCGACGAGGTGCTGGCCCTCGACGAGAAGTACCATTGGGACTTTGTACAGATTGAGCTGAACTATCTGGATTGGGATTATGCCAACGAGATTAGTCAGAGCAACGTAGATGCCAGTTATCTATATGCCGAGCTGCAAAAGAAAGGCATACCTGCAGTTATTATGGAACCGCTGTTAGGAGGCCGATTGGCTAACCTCCCACAGTATCTGATGACAGAACTGAAGAGTCGCGCCCCAGAGCGTAGCGTGGCATCATGGGCTTTCCGCTATGCAGGCACCAACGAGGGTGTACTTACCGTATTGAGCGGTATGACCTATATGGAGCACCTGAAGGATAACCTGCTCTCGTACTGTCCGCTGAAACCGCTTACCGAAGAGGAGATGCGATTCCTTGACAAGGATATCGCTCAGAAGATTGTAGGTCTCGAAAACATTCCTTGCAACGATTGTAAGTACTGCATGCCTTGTCCTTACGGTGTGGATATACCAGCCATCTTTGTACACTACAACAAGTGCAAGAACGAGGGTTCGCTGCCTATGGGAGTGGGCGATGCTGAGTATCGCAAGCATCGTCGCCAGTATCTCATTTCGCTGGACCGTGTAGTTCCTCGCGATCGCCAGCCTGATCATTGCATCCAGTGCGGCCAGTGTGAGCCTCATTGTCCACAAAGCATTCGCATTCCACGCGAACTGGCAAAGATTGATGAGATGATTGAGAGCTTGAAGCGCAACCCAGAGGGCCCAGAAGTATAAAAAGTGTAGAAAATTTGGTTAATTGCCTAATTTGCAGTACCTTTGCACCCGAAATAAACGTTTATAGAAGAAAATGGCATTAAAATGTGGTATTGTAGGACTGCCAAATGTGGGCAAGTCTACCTTGTTTAATTGTCTGTCGAGTGCCAAAGCTCAGGCAGCAAACTTCCCTTTTTGTACAATCGAACCCAATGTGGGTGTAATCACTGTACCTGATGAAAGACTGACCAAACTCGCTGAGTTGGTTCACCCAGGACGTATCGTTCCTGCTACCTGCGAGATTGTAGATATTGCTGGTCTCGTAAAAGGCGCCTCTAAGGGCGAAGGATTAGGCAATAAATTCCTTGGAAATATCCGCGAAACCGATGCTATCATCCACGTGCTGCGTTGTTTCGAGGATGAGAATATCACTCACGTTGATGGCACTATCGACCCCATCCGCGATAAGGAGATTATCGATACAGAGCTTCAGCTGAAGGACCTTGAGACTATCGAGAGCCGCTTGGCTAAGACCGAGAAGGCCGCAGCTGCTGGTAATAAGGACGCTAAGATCGAGGCTACCGTACTGCACGCTTATAAAGAAGTGCTGGAGCAGGGTAAGAATGCCCGTATCGTAGAGTTCGAAAGCAAGGACGAGCAGGATTGCGCTCGCAATCTGTTCCTACTCACTTCAAAGCCTGTGCTTTACGTTTGTAACGTAGGCGAGACTGATGCTAAATCAGGTAATGCCTTTACCAAGAAGGTAGAGGAGCTGGCAAAGGAAGAGGGCGCAGAAACCATGGTGATTGCCGCTAAGACCGAAGAGGATATCGCTGAACTGGAGAGCTACGAGGACAAGCAGATGTTCTTGGAAGAGCTTGGCTTAGAGGAGAGTGGTGTAAACCGCCTGATTAAGAAGGCTTATGCGCTGCTGAACCTCGAAACCTTTATCACCGCTGGTGAGATGGAGGTAAAGGCCTGGACCTATAAGAAGGGCTGGAAGGCTCCACAGTGTGCTGGTGTGATCCACACCGACTTTGAGAAGGGCTTTATCCGTGCCGAAGTAATCAAGTACGACGACTATATCCAGTATGGCTCTGAGGCAGCTGTACGCGAGGCTGGTAAGCTGGCCGTTGAGGGTAAGGAGTACGTAGTACAGGATGGCGACATTATGCATTTCCGCTTTAACGTATGATGAATCTACTCAACTATATCCTTTGGGATCCAAATCTGGTTGCATTTAAACTGGGCCCTTTTTCAATTCGCTGGTACGGACTGATGTGGGTCTTCGGATTGGTTGTGGCCTACCTCTTGGTTCAGCGCCTCTACAAGGAGCAGAAGATTAAGGACGAATATTTCGACCCGCTCGCATTCTACTGTTTCTTCGGCATCCTGATTGGTGCTCGTCTGGGCCATTGCTTATTCTACGAGCCCGATTATTTCCTGACTTCAAGCAAGGGAATAATTGAGATGATACTGCCTATCCGTTTTGGCGATGATGGCAGTTGGCTAGGACAAACATTTGGTTTCCACGTCATCGGCTATGCTGGTTTGGCCTCGCATGGCGGAACTTTAGGCTTGATGATTGCCCTCTGGATGTATGTACGCAGAACCAAACTGAGCATCTGGACGGTGCTCGATAATATAGCAATTGCCACAGGTTCTACGGCCTGCTGTATCCGCTTGGGCAACCTGATGAACTCAGAGATTATCGGCAAGATTACCGATGTACCCTGGGCATTCATCTTCGAGAAAGTTGATGCCGTTCCACGCCATCCAGGACAGCTGTACGAGGCCATCGCCTACGCCATCCTGTTTGTCATCATGTGGACTCTGCATAAAAAGAAGCCTGAGAAGATTGGTACTGGCTGGTATTTCGGATTCTGCCTTACGTATATCTTCACCTTCCGCTTCTTCATCGAATACACCAAGGAGGTACAGGAGGCCTTCGAGGCATCGCTTCCCATCGATATGGGACAGATACTCTCTATTCCCTTTATCATATTGGGAACCTACTGCATGATAAAAGCCAAGAAAAAGGCTTAATAAGACATTTCACTGGTTTCAAACATAGAAACTGCCAGTTCCTTGCAGGGAAACTGGCAGTTTCTTTATTGGGAAATAACTGTTTACAGCAAGGAAACTACTTGCCGGAAACAATCTTTTTGATGTCATTCAACTTGTTGAGAGCCTCGATAGGGGTGAGGTTATTCACATCAAGGCCTAGGATCTCGTCGCGAACCTGACAGAGCACTGGGTCATCAAGCTGGAAGAAACTCAACTGCATACCCTCACGCGAACCAGCAATCTCCTTAGTAGGCTTACCGGCAGTGCCTACCTGGGCATTATCCGATTCAAGCTGCTTCAGAATCACATTAGCACGCTTTACGATGGAGCGAGGCATACCAGCAATCTCGGCTACATGGATACCAAACGAGTGCTCAGAACCACCACGTTCCAATTTACGCAGGAAGATAACCTTGCCATCAACCTCTTTAACTGATACATTGTAGTTCTTGATACGAGAGAAATTCTTCTCCATCTCGTTCAACTCATGGTAGTGAGTAGCAAACAAGGTGCGAGGATGTCCTTTGGCATTCTCGTGCAGATATTCTACTATCGCCCAAGCAATAGAGATACCATCATAGGTACTGGTTCCACGACCTAACTCATCGAAGAGCACCAGCGAGCGACTGCTCACGTTGTTCAGGATGTTCGAAGCCTCGGTCATCTCTACCATAAAGGTAGATTCGCCCAGCGAAATATTATCTGAAGCACCCACACGGGTGAAGATTTTATCCACCAAACCGATTCTGGCGGCCTCTGCAGGCACAAAGCAACCTATCTGGGCCAGCAGCACAATCAATGCAGTTTGGCGCAACAGCGCCGACTTACCGGCCATATTAGGACCTGTGATGATGATAATCTGCTGACGTTCGTTGTCTAACAATATATCGTTGGGCACATAATACTCGCCAAGGGGCAGTTCCTGTTCGATTACAGGATGGCGACCTTGTTTGATATCAATCACCTCCGACGAATCGATTACGGGGCGGATATACTTGTTCTCCTCAGCCGCCTTGGCAAAGCTGAGCAAGCAGTCCAAACGGGCAATGATATTAGCGTTTATCTGAATCTGTGGGATAAACTCCTGCATGCTCATAATCAGATCGTTGAAGAGCTTGCCCTCTAACGACAGAATCTTATCCTCAGCACCCAGAATCTTCTCTTCGTACTCCTTCAGTTCCTGAGTGATATAGCGCTCGGCCTGGGCCAGTGTCTGCTTACGAACCCACTCGGGTGGAACAAGTTCCTTATAGGTATTACGCACCTCAAGATAGTAGCCAAACACGTTGTTATAGCCTATCTTCAAGCTCTGGATACCAGTTTCCTGAGCCTCGCGCTCCTGTATCTTCAGCAGATAATCCTTACCACTATAGGCTATGCTACGCAACTCGTCGAGTTCGGCATTCACACCGTCGCGAATCACGCCACCCTTTGCAACCAACTGTGGGGGATCGTTCTGAATCTCCTTCTCGATACGGTCGCGCAGCGATTCGCAAAGGTTCAGCTGCTCGCCAATACGGTTCAGCGTTGGGTTCTTGGCATACAAACAAGCCGTTTTAATGGGCTGAATGGCCTGCAGGGCAGTCTTGAGCTGCACAACCTCGCGAGGCGATACTCTTCCAACGGCAGCCTTCGAGATAATACGTTCCAAGTCGCCAATATGATGTATCTGATCGTCGATACACTCACGGAACTCGGGCTCGCGATAGTAATACTCTACCACATCCAGTCGCTCGTTAATGGGCTTTTCATCCTTCAGAGGGAAAACCAGCCAGCGGCGCAGTAATCGGCCTCCCATTGGGCTCACCGTCTTATCAATCACATCAAGCAGTGACTTTCCATCCTCTTGCATGGGGTAAACCAACTCCAAGCTGCGGATGGTGAACTTATCCAGTCGCACGTACTTATCCTCTTCGATACGAGAGATAGAAGTGATATGTCCTATCTGAGTGTGCTGTGTCTGCTCGAGATACTGCAGAATGGCACCTGCGGCAATAACACCCGACTGCAGATGATCTACACCAAAGCCTTTCAGGTTCTTTACGTTAAAATGCTGTAATAGTTTCTGCTTACCTGTCTGATCGGTAAACACCCAATCGTCCAACTGGAACGTAAAGTATTTAGTACCAAAGTTGCGCTCAAAATCCTGTTTGCGATTACGATCGTAAAGCACCTCTTTGGGCGAAAAGTTGCCCAGCAGTTTCTCTACATAATCGGCAGTTCCTTCACCTGTCAGAAACTCACCTGTCGAGATATCAAGAAAAGCCACACCAAAGCTCGACTTACCAAAATGGATAGCCGCCAGGAAGTTGTTCTCCTTGTAATTCAGCACGTTATCGCTCATGGCCACACCAGGTGTAACCAACTCGGTAATGCCACGCTTAACAAGCTTTTTTGTGAGTTTGGGATCTTCCAGCTGGTCGCAGATGGCCACACGTTTGCCAGCGCGAATCAGCTTAGGCAGATAGGTATCCAAGGCGTGATGAGGAAAACCAGCCATTTCATCGCCTTTGCCACCAGCACCGTTACTACGATGTGTTAAGGTGATACCTAATATCTTTGAGGCAGTAATAGCGTCTTCGCAATAGGTTTCATAAAAGTCGCCACACCTGAAAAGCATGACTGCATCTGGGTGTTTCGCCTTCAAATCAAAGAACTGTTTCATCATAGGGGTTAGTTCTTTCCCCGCTATTTTTGCCATAACTACCTAAATTTAAATCTGAGCGGCAAAGTTACTCCTTTTTTCGCAAACAGCAAAATTTTAGCCTTAAATAATTGTTATGTTCCCGTTTATTTGTATCTTTGCCAGCAAGATGAAGAAACTCGTTATCATATCGCTGATGCTTTGCTGGATGCTGTCGCTTTCAGCCCAATTCCTAAATTCGGGCGACACCATCGCTATAATCTCGCCATCGAGTGCTACCGATACTGCTACCATTAATGGCGGCATCCGAACCTTAGAGAAGTGGGGCTATCCATGCATCGTGGCGCCCCATGCACTGGCCGATTATCATGGTTTTGCAGGCACTATCGATGAGCGACTTAGCGATTTGCTGTGGGCTTTACGCACACCATCCATCAAGGCCATCATGTGTTCGCGAGGCGGCGATGGGGCTGCCCATCTGCTTTCCCGTATCTCATTAGATACACTCCAGCAGCATCCAAAGATGATTATCGGATTCAGCGATGTGACGGCGTTGCTGTGTGCCCAGGCTAGGGCAGGCGTAATGGGTATTCATGGTTCGATGTGTCATGCATTGAAAACCTACGAGGGCAACGATACCGTGAGTCAGGCTTTACGAGGCATGCTTGCTGGTCATCTGCCCACCTATTGCATTGCTCCCCATCCCTTAAACATAACAGGTAACGCCGAGGGCATTATCGTTGGTGGTAACATGAGCGTTTTCAACGATCTGGCAGGCTCTGATTTCGATCCGCTGTTTATCGATGGAATCGTACTATTTATTGAAGATACAGGCGAGGGCATGAGTAAGGTAGACCGCATGCTGCATAACATCGAGATACGTGGCTTACAGAAACACATCCGAGGCGTTATTGTTGGGCAGTTCAACAAATACAAACACCCCGAAAACGGTTTCGACGACATGTACGCCCTGCTCAACGAGTACCTACAGCATTGGCACATTCCCGTATGCTACAACTTTCCTGTAGGTCATGCCCACCTAAAAAACTTCCCCCTCCTAACAGGCGCCAAAGCCACATTAGAAGTAAACCCCGATGAGGTAGTGCTAGATTACAATAATTCCCATTAGAGGAACATTTTGTTCCCACGTTGGGAATGAAATGTTCCCAAACTGGGAATCAAACATTCCCAAGTTGGGAAAAAATATCGTGCTTTAGATGGCAAGGTGGAGCATAAAATCAAAAAACTGAGTAAAACTATTTATTTTGAGAATAATTATTGTATCTTTGCAGCTGTAATCGGTTCTCCTGATGTGGAGATTAATAGGGAATCGGGTGAGAATCCTGAACAGAATCCCGCCGAAAGGCACCTACCCGTGGCCTTTCCCGCTGCTGTAAGTCGTCCTTTATGAGGCGCAAACATGTATGTCACTGAGATTTTTGGGAAGACGTTTGCTGCCAGACGATAAGTCAGAAGACCTGCCGATGAAACTTTAGCCGCTTGCCTATCTCTGGGGTTAGATGGCGATGGCAGAATAAAAGATGATGAATCGAGCATTCACATTGGCAATGGCTTGCGTGTTGGCGATGACAACGGCAGCACAAAGCAAGTTAGATTCCGTGCAGCATGTGCGGGAGATAATTGTTGTGTCGAAGCCTGCCATGCGCGAGGTGGTACCCAGTCAGAAACTGAAGGGCGAACTGCTGGAACAACTGAACACGCACTCTGTGGCCGATGCATTGCGCTATTTCTCTGGTATCCAACTAAAGGATTATGGCGGCGTGGGCGGCATTAAAACAGTAAACATCCGCTCGATGGGTACGCATCACTTAGGCATCAGCTACGATGGTGTGCAGTTAGGTAATGCGCAGAACGGACAGATTGACTTGGGCCAGTTCTCACTTGATAACGTAGAGGATATCACACTTTATAACGGCCAGAAGAGTGCCATCTTCCAGCCCGCCAGCGATTTTGGAAACGCCGGTTCTATCTATATCCGTACCAAAGCGCCTGATTTCAAGAAAGGCGAGAATACCCATCTGCGATTTAAAACCCAGTATGGTTCAAGCGATATGTTCCGCTTTTCTACCCTTTGGGAGCAGAAACTGTCATCAACCATCAGCTCATCGGTAAGTGCCGGCTTCTTAACAGCCAGCGGTAAGTATAAGTTCCATTACGAGCGAAAATATCCTAACGGACAAACGGCTTGGGACACAACGGCTGTGCGACAGAACGGCGATATACATGCTGAACGTATCGAAGCAAACCTGTTTGGCCGATTGGAGCAGGGTAGTTGGCAGCTTAAGGGTTATCTATATAACTCAGCCCGAGGCATTCCTGGTGCCATCGTAAACAACGTGTGGCGACGTGGTGAGCGCCAACAGGATTTGAACACCTTTGTACAAGCCGATTATAATAAGAATATAGGCGATGGTTTCAGCACCCGATGGCTGGCCAAGTATGCCTATTACAACACCCACTACGTAAACAAGGATACCACCCAGCTACCTGTTGACAATCGTTACAAGCAGCAGGAGTTCTATCTTTCTACAGCCAATGTACTGGAGCTGCTACCCAACTGGAGTGCATCGCTGGCCTACGATTTTAAGTGGAACAAACTGAATGCCGATATCTACAACTTTGCTTACCCCAAACGCATCTCTAATCTGGTAAGCTTAGCCACAGCTATCGACTACAAACACCTGAAGGCGCAAGGCTCTATCCTGGCTACCTTTATCCACGACAAAACCCACCGCAGGGGTGAGTTTGCAAGCTTAAACAGCAGTCATTCGCTATCAAAACTCACGCCGGCGCTATTTGTTAACGTGTATCCCTTCCGAGGCACCTTCTTCTCTATGCGAGCCTACGTAAAAAAGAGTTTCCGCATGCCGACCTTCAACGACCTGTATTATACCGATATGGGTAATGCCAACCTGGTGCCCGAGAGCGCCCTGCAGTACGATGCCGGCTTTGCGCTTAACAAGCACTTTGAGCATGGTATCATTCGCCATGCCGAGATGCACTTCGATGCCTATTATAATACAGTACACGATAAAATTGTGGCTTACCCCAAGGGGCAGCAGTTCCGTTGGACGATGCTGAACTTAGGTAAGGTTCACATCAAGGGAATAGATGTTGAGGCCGAGGCCGATTTCAAGATTGGTAAGGATCTGATAGCTACCACTCGTGCCCAGTACACTTATCAGGATGCACGCGATGTTTCTGATGCCGAAACCTCGTATTATAAGCATCAGATACCCTACATCCCCTGGCACTCAGGTTCTGCTATTCTGGGTCTTACCTATAAGAACTGGAACCTGAACTACTCGTTTATCTATGCAGGCGAACGCTACGACGAGCAGGAGAACATTATCTATAACCACATGGAACCTTGGTACACCAGCGACCTGAGTCTGGGAGTTTGGTGGAAACTAAATAGTGTGCTGATGAAAGCACACTTGGATGTGAACAATCTGTTAGGGCAGGATTACGAGGTAATCGTAAATTACCCCATGCCTGGTCGCAACTATGCACTAACATTAAGCGTTGAGATATGAAGCAGCTAGCGTACTACATATTAACCCTGTTGCTCCTTTCGGCCTGTCGCCAGGATGTGATGATAGTGCCGATGGAGAAAAGCGATCCAGGCGGCAAAACGCAGCAGGGCGATATCATAGGTATGTATCTGCTGAATGAGGGCAATATGGGATCGAACAAGTCGTCGCTCGACTATCTCGACCTGTCGGATTCTACAGCCCACTATTATCGCAACATCTACTCGCAGCGCAACCCAAGTACTGTAATGTCGCTGGGCGATGTGGGCAACGACTGTCAGATATATGGCTCGCGTCTGTGGCTGGTTATCAACTGCTCAAACAAGGTTGAGGTGGCCCGTGCCGATTCGGCTATCAGAATAGGAAAGGTAAACATTCCTAACTGCCGATACGTGACGTTTAACGATCGCTATGCCTACGTGTCATCATATGTGGGAACGGTTTATGCTTCGAGCAACAGTCCGTTGGGTAGCGTGTATAAGGTAGATACACTCACCTTGCAAAAGGTTGACTCTTGTAGTGTAGGCTATCAGCCTGAGGAGATGGCCATTATCGGCAACCAGCTATATGTAGCCAACAGTGGTGGCTATCAAGGTATGACGGGACAGGGTTATGAGAGTACGGTAAGTGTGATAGATATGGCTACCATGCAAGAAACCAGCAAGGTAGAGGTAGCCCCCAACCTGCACCACCTGAAGGCCGATAAGTACAATCAGCTATGGGTAACAGCTCGTGGCGACTATATGTCTGAGGCATCAAGCATCTGGTGGCTGGCACCCGACGAAAACGGCCAGATGAAAGTAGGTGGACACATCGATCAGGCTGTAAGCGATCTTTGTATTGTGGGCGATTCGCTCTATTTCTACGGTTCTCAATGGAGCGAGGTGTCGATGAGTAATACCATCACCTATGGTATCATCAACATAAAAACGCATCAGGTGGTAAGCACCAGTCTGTCGAGTGCACCCGAGATTAGCAAGATACGCATGCCATATGGCATCATTGTAAACCCCGTCCATCGCGATTTTTATCTGATGGATGCCAAGAACTATGTATCGAGTGGCGAGTTGCTGCACTTCCTGCCCGATGGCACCTTCGACTGGAAGGTAAGCACAGGCGATATACCCGCCCACGCAGCATTTTTATTTAAAACAACAAAAAAATGAAGAAGATATTGTTACTATTAATAGCCGCAATTACCATCGGTAATATCCATGCTCAGCGCATGGACGATGTTACTGTGCACTCCAAATACATCCAGGCGGTAGATGAATATCGCCCTGCCCCAGGACAGTATGTAAACGATGTGCCAGAATACGAAGCTGGCGATACCGAGGCCGATATGATTCGTAAGTGTAACAACAATCTGGCAGGTCTTGGTCCTATCGATTCCCATTTGGTGGCACTTGGTGGCTGGGGTGGTTATATCACATTTCACTTCGACCATTCTATCACCAACTTGCCTGGCGAACGCGACTTTGCCGTATGGGGAAACGCCTATCAGGAAATGAAGAATCTGGTGTTTGGTGGTATGAATGAGGCTGGCGTAGTAATGGTGTCGAAGGATGTAAACGGCAACGGAAAGCCCGACGACCCTTGGTACGAAATCAGCGGCAGTTGCGATGTGGATAGCGCAGGCAAGGTAATTTATGGTTACGAGATAACCTACCGTCAGAACCCCATGGGTGATATTCCCTGGACAGATAACCAAGGTAATAGCGGCACCATCGATCGTAATCACTACCACACCCAGGAGTATTACCCCCAGTGGTTGCCAGATAATCTCACCTTCAAAGGCACCCGACTGCCCGATAATATGCTGAATCTGTCCAATCAGGTAGAGGAATCGTTCAGTCCCTACTATTACGTGCTGGTAGGTTTCCGCTATGGCTATGCCGATAATCTGCCCAACTTTAGCGATAATGCCGATGCCACCTCTTATAATTATGAGGGCTGCGGTATTGATATCTCGTGGGCTGTTGATGAGAACCGTCTGCCTGTAAATCTTGATTTCATCGACTTTGTACGTGTATATACAGGTTTGAATCAGAAATGTCCGCAACCCGAGTGGTGGGGCGAAACCTCTACAGAGTTTGCTGGTGCCGAGGATATCCATCTCGAAGCCTCGCTCCAAGCTATCGAGAATGCTTTAAGCGGCATTCGCGCCATCCAGCAGGAAGCATCTTCATCAAGTCCTTTCTACGACCTGCAGGGTCGAAAGGTTACTCCAACCAAGAAGGGTGTCTATATTCAAAACAGAAAGAAGATAGTTATCAATTAATTCATATTAATCACTTAAAACAAAAACAGTTATGAAAACAAACAAATTATTCGGACTTGCAGTCCTTGCGTGCGGTTTCGCACTGTCGTTCACATCATGTACTAATGATGACAATCCAGTTGGTGGTAAGAGACAGGCTACAGTTTCTTTCGAGAACAAGAAGCTTGGTGCTGATGGCTATTGGCGTGGTGACGAATCTGGTACTAAGTTTGATAATTACGGAGCGGAAGCTTTCGCCTGCCAGTATAAGGAAAAGGGGGTAACCTTCCCAGTAAACTACACACCATCATTTGCCAGCTGGACGGGTTTTGCTATCTCTAACCGTACCGCTACTACTTACAAGGATTTGAATCCCGATCAGTTCAATAGCGCAGTTGGCGCCGCAAAGAGTGGCAACAACTACTGTGTAGTTTATACCTTTGGCGAGACTATCGACTTTGGTCGTGCCGTTACCCTGAAGGGCTTCTGGTTTACCAACGAGGCTTGGGCTGTTGATGCTTACCTGAATGGCGATGGTATGACTCCTGGTAAGTTTGAGAAGGACGACTGGTTTAAGTGTATTGTAACTGCAACACTGTCTGATGGATCAACCAAGGATGTTGAGGTATTCCTGGCTAAGGACGGTGAGTATGTAAAGGATTGGCAGTTCTGCGATTTCCAGAGTTTGGAGAAAGTTACCAGCCTGAGCTTTGCATTCGATGGCACAAAGAAAAACGATTGGGGTCCAACAACTCCTACTTACATGTGTATCGACGATATCGAGTTTGAGTATTAATGAGATACATTCAACTATTAATCATAGCAGTATTGCTCACAGCCTGCGGAGGTGCGAAGAAAAACGCACCTCAGCAAGCTGGGGGCGATGCTGTTACCTTTAAATATGCCACACAGATTAGCGTCGAGAAGTTTGATGGCTATACGGTGGCAACTATCAAGAACCCTTGGAAGGAGGGTATGACCCTGCACCGTTATGTGCTGATACCTGCCGACCAGGAAATACCCAACCATATTCCCAGCGGTACTATTGTACGCACACCATTAAAACGCGCCGTAATGTTTACCACCGTGCATTGCGCTATGTTGATGGAGTTTGGCAAACAGGATTGCATATCGGGTGTGGCCGACTTGAAGTACATTAAGATACCTTGGATTCAGGAGCAGGTGGCTAAAGGCAAGATAAGCGATGTGGGCGATGGTATGAGTCCTGTTATCGAGAAAATTATCGACGAACATCCTGATGCCCTCTTTCTGTCGCCTTTCGAAAACAGCGGTGGCTATGGTAAACTCGAAGAGATTAACATCCCCATCATAGAGTGTGCCGACTATATGGAGGCCTCGCCTTTGGCACGTGCCGAGTGGCTGCGTTTCTATGGCATGCTGTTTGGTTGCGAAGAGCGCGCCGATATGCTATTTCAGAGTGTAGATAACAACTACCACCAGCTTAAGGCATTGGCAGCAAAGGCTAAAACAAAGCCATCGGTAGTGGTTGATAAGGTAACAGGTAACGTATGGTATGTGCCTGGTGGCAAGAGCACCATTGGCCAGATGATTAGGGATGCCAACGCACAATATGCTTGGGCCGACGATGAACACAGCGGGTCTATCTCGCTACCTTTCGAAACGGTTCTGGAGCGTGCTGGCGATGCTGATGTGTGGCTTTTCAGATATAGTGGCGATCACGATATTACCTATGATGAACTGCTGAGCGAACATCATGGTTACAATCAGTTTAAAGCGTTTAAGAACCAAACGGCTTATGGTTGTGATGTAGAGCGTTCGTTGTTCTACGAGGAGTCGCCTTTCCACCCTGAAAGACTATTGAGCGATTTTATCCATATTCTGCATCCCGAACTGGATACGATGACCTCGATGCGCTATTTTAAAGAGGTTAATCGCTAACCTCGTTCAAGTGGTCAACATACGCCGTGATAGCTTCTACCAACAGGTCGTTTTCCTCGGGCTGTTGGGTAGTTACGCGAAAGTAGTTGCTGTCTAAACCACGGATGTTCGAGGCATCGCGAATCAAAATGCCGTAGTTGTCTAACAGCCATCGTTTCAACTCTATCGCCGTACTGTTATGAATAGATACCAGCATAAAGTTGGTATCTGTCTTCATGACCTTCAATCCGTCGATAGTCGATAAGTTAGCGTGCAGTCGCATCGTTTCCTGAAGATATACTTTCAGGTCGGGAATCATCTGTATATGGTTCTCAATCAGGTATTTGCCTGCCTCGATAGCCAAGGCGTTAATCGTCCAGGGCTGACGTATCTGTTTCAATCTACCTATAATAATAGGCGAGGCCACGATATAACCCAAGCGCAGACCTGGTATACAAAACGTCTTAGAGAGCGAGTGAACCAGCATCAGGTTAAACACATCCGTCATTTCCTTGGGCTCCAGCATAGGTGCTAAGGTGTAATCAGCATACGACTGATCGATGACATACAGATAGCGTGGATGATTTCGTACGATATGGTTCAGCATACCCTTTACCAGCACGTTGCCAGTAGGGTTGTTAGGGTTACAAATCCAATAGATACGGTCCTTGGGCAGTACATCAAACTCGTCCTTAACGTCGTATGATATAATATGGTTAAACATGCGACAGGCATCCTCGTATTCGCTAAATGTGGGTTGAGGAATGATTGACGACCAACCTTTGTATAGTTGCGCTATCAGATAGATAGCCTCGTTGGCGCCGCTGGTAACCATCACGGTGTTCTCCTTTACACCCAGTTTCTCGGCCAGCAGGCATTCCAAAGTGTGGGCATCGGGCTCAGGATAGTGGCCCACCACATCAAAATGCTGCATCAGGTGTTCTTTTAACTCTGTGTAGTCGGCCTGACTATACACATTCGAGCTGAAATTTATCTTCACCTTGTCGCCATAGCGAAACACATCGTCACCGTGCCCGTATATCATAAGCTTAATAGATATTTATACCTGTTTTGTTACTTTTATTGTCATGGTCTTGGAATCGAAGGCTATACCCTCCCGTTCTATAAACCTGCCTAATGCCCCTTGTTCAGCAAGCGTTTTGGGCGATCCGATAGCTACAGACTCGCCTTGAGTCATCAGCCAGATGGTATCGGCCATCTGCAAAGCCAGTTCCACATCGTGCGTGGATAAGAATATTACTTTGTCGGCCTCGCGACTAATGCGACACAACAGCTGCAACACCTCAACCTTGCTGGGATAGTCGAGAAAAGCTGTTGGCTCGTCAAGATAAATTACAGGTGTTTGTTGGGCCAGCGC
The DNA here is from genome assembly GCF_000701965.1 of Prevotella sp. RM4. NCBI lineage: Bacteria > Pseudomonadati > Bacteroidota > Bacteroidia > Bacteroidales > Prevotellaceae > Prevotella > Prevotella sp. RM4. Next base: position 32,609 of record NZ_JNKG01000009.1, on the reverse strand, counting down.
TTTGGCTATCATTACCTTCTGGCGTTCGCCATCGCTCAGCGTGTGCACCATACGCTTCTTTAGCGGCTCTATGCCCACCATTGCAATAGCCTCGTCAACCACCTGCAGGTCGTCTTTCGAATAGGTGCCCCAGAATCCTGTGTAGGGCGATCTGCCCAGCGATACCAGCTCGCGAACGGTCATATTCCTCACATCGGGCTTTTCGGTCAGCACCACTCCTATCAGGCGGCTCAGCTGTTTATCGCTGTACTCCGAGAGTTCACGACCTTCCAACAGTATCTCGCCACCTGTTTTGGGTTGGAATGAAGATAGGGTTTTTAGTAGCGTTGATTTGCCTACACCATTAGCACCCAGCAGACAAGTAAGTTCACCGCTTTTGATGGTGCCATCGATGCCCGTAGCCACCGTTTTTATACCGTGTTTTGTCTGGTAGCCAATGCTTAGATTGCGCAGTTCTATAGTTTCGCCCGTCGTCTTCATGGTGCAAAGATAGTAAAAAGTTTGGAAACAGTATCACAATTTGCAAACTTTTTTCTGTTCGCGAGTTTTATCTTAAGCCATCAAGTGAGTAATCAGTATTTTTATACCTATTACTATCAGAATAATACCGCCTAAAAGTTCTGGCTTTAGCTTGCGGGCTATCGACTTGCCGAACCTTACGCCCAACCTGTAGCCTACAAAACTGAACATGAAAGATACCAGACCGATGATTAAAAGCGGGTAAGCTATCTGTGCAAAGGCACGATAGCCTGTACAAGCAAACGATATACCGATGGCCAGCGCATCAATACTTGTAGCAACAGCCAATACTAGCTGGGTACGCAGGTTTTTAGGGTTAAACTGCTGTTCTTCCTCGTCCGAGAACGATTCGCGAATCATTTTTCCACCTAAAAACGCCAGCAAGCCAAAGGCTATCCAATGGTCGATAGCTTCCAATTGCTCGCTAAAGTGGTTGGTAGTCAGCCAGCCTATCAGTGGCATCACGGCCTGGAACAGTCCGAACAGAAAAGCCATACGCAGAATCATCGCCCACAACCAACGGCGAACGATAACACCGCTCACAATCGAAACCGTGAAGCAATCCATAGCCAATGCAACGGCTAACATCCATATATCCAGCGAGTTCATGATAATATTTTGCTCTTTCTTATACTTTAGCTTGCAAAATAACAACTTTTTTTTGAGATAAACAAATTTTTTATTACCTTTGCGCTCAGATTTTTTAACTAATAACCGATTCAAAAAAATGAAGAAGATTCTTTTTCTAGCGTTCCTTATGGTCTCGGCCTCTACGGCTTGGGCAAAACAGGTTGTTATCCAAACCAAGAACACCACGATGGTGCTTGATGTAGAAACGGGTAAACAACCACAGTATGTGTATTATGGTGCAAAACTAAGCGACTACGATTTGCAGAATCTGCAATCCCCTCGTGACGGACGTATGGATGCTTATCCTGCTTATGGCATGAACTGTCCTGCCGAGGCTGCTGTAGCCATGACCCATGCCGATGGCAATATGTCGACAGAGCTTTTTGCAACAGATGTAACCACACAAGGCTCTGTTACTCAGATTACGTTGAAAGATCCCAAATACCCTGTTCAGGTAGTGCTGTGCTATCAGGCACGTTTCGATGAAGATATGATTGAAACCTGGACAGAAATCAAAAACGGCGAGGCCAAACCCATCACTCTTACGCAATTTGCCTCTTGTTCACTGCCCATCCGTCGCGGAAACGTATGGCTTTCGCACTTTGGCGGTTCGTGGGGCAACGAGGCTCGCTTGATTGAGGAGCCTATCCAGCTTGGACAGAAGGTGATTAAGAATAAGGATGGTGTACGCAATGCACATACCGATCATGCCGAAGTGATGTTCTCGCTCGATGGTAAAGGCCGGGAGAACAGCGGCGATGTGATTGGTGCCGCCCTCTGCTACTCAGGCAACTATCAGCTGAAAGTTGAGACCGATGACACAGAGTACCACTACTTCTTTGCTGGCATTAACCCCGATAACTCGGCCTATCATCTTAAGAAAGGCGAGACATTCACTACACCAAAGGTAGCATTCAGCTTCTCAAAGTGTGGTCTCTCAGGTGTATCGCGCAATTTCCACAAGTGGGGCCGCAAATATATGCTGGCTCACGGCAATAAGGAGCGTAAGATACTGCTCAACTCTTGGGAGGGTGTTTACTTCGACATCAACCAGCAGGGTATGGACCAGATGATGGGCGATATAGCCTCGATGGGAGGCGAGCTCTTTGTGATGGACGATGGCTGGTTTGGCGTAAAATATCCTCGTAAGACCGACAACTGTGCCCTTGGCGACTGGGAGGTGGATACCAACAAGCTACCCGAGGGTATCGAAGGTCTGCTTCGCGATGCTAAGAAACACGGCATTAAGTTCGGCATATGGATTGAGCCAGAGATGACCAACTCGGTATCCGAACTCTACGATGCACATCCCGACTGGGTTGTAAAAGCACCTAAGCGAGACGTTGTGAAGGGTCGTGGCGGCACGCAGCTGGTACTCGATCTGGCTAACCCTAAGGTGCAGGACTTTGTGTTCTCGATTGTAGATAACCTGATGACTAAATATCCTGAAATCGATTATATCAAGTGGGATGCCAACATGGCCATCATGAATCATGGTTCGCAGTACCTCACCATGAACGATCAGAGTCATCTTTATATCGAATATCATCGTGGTTTCGAGAAGGTTTGCCAGCGTGTTCGTGCTAAGTATCCCAACCTTACCATTCAGGCCTGTGCCTCTGGTGGCGGTCGTGCCAACTGGGGTGTTCTGCCATACTTCGATGAGTTCTGGGTAAGCGATAATACCGATGCCCTGCAGCGTATCTACATGCAGTGGGGTACCAGCTATTTCTTCCCCGCCATCGCAATGGCTTCACACATTTCGGCCACACCTAACCACACCGTTTTCCGCACCACAGCGCTCAAATATCGTGTTGATGTGGCTATGAGTGGTCGCTTGGGTATGGAGATCCAGCCAAAGAATATGACTGACGACGAGAAGGAACTCTGCCGTAAGGCTATCGCCGAGTATAAGCAGATTCGTCCTATCGTACAGTTTGGCGACATCTATCGCCTGGTTTCGCCTTACGATAAGCAGGGATTGGCATCGCTCATGTATGTGGATGAGCAGAAGTCGAAGTCGGTATTCTTCTGGTGGAAAACCGAATCGTTCCAGAACGAGCATCTGCCACGTGTAAAAATGGCTGGTCTCGATGCCTCTAAGAATTATAAGATTCACGAGTTGAACCGTATCGATCTGCGTCCGATGGATGTCGAGGGTAAGGTGTTCAGTGGTGCCTATCTGATGAATCACGGCCTTGAAATGCCTTATCGTAACGAGCCCGAATGGAGCAAGAAAAACGATTGGAGCAGTCGTGTGTTGTTGCTTGAGGCACAGTAACTTAGGCTAAGAAAAAGGCGCAATATACATTCTTTTCATTAAAATAGGATGTATATTGCGCTTTTTTTCGTATTTTTGCAGCCGAATGGAACTACAACGAAGATTAGAACATTGGCTGATTACGCTGTTCATGCTTTTTGCTATGCAACTTTATGCCTTAGATGTGAAGCATTTTACTTTCTCACATCTGAGTATAGCTGATGGTGTGGATAATCAGCGTATATTTTCTGTTTGCCAAACCACATCTGGTGCCATTTGGTGGTCGTCTATGAAAGGCGTAGGTCGCTATAATGGCTCGAAAGTAAGGATATACCGACTCGACGATGGTACGCCTTTCGCTCATCTTGGCGGGCGTGTTATTAAGATGGCCACTAACGATAAAGCCATTTATGCTTTTGATAATCGTGGCTCCATCTATCTTTTCCAGTCAGTTCTTGATGGTTTTAAACCAGTAGCCAGCATCTCCAAGAAGCTGGGGCACGAGGTGGCATTAAACGATATCCACGTAAAGGATGGCAGCCTGTTCCTGGCCTTGCACGATGGTGTTTATCTGCTGAAGGACACCACACTTACCCAAGTGATGAAGGGAACTTATGTAAACCAGATTGTGCCCATGATGGGTCATCTGCTGTTCTGTGCCCGAGATGGTGTGTATAACGAACGGGGCCAGCGATTGTTACCTTATAATGCTGAGTTCGGCTACTACGATGAAATGTCGGGCCGTTTGTGGGTTGGAGGTTACGAGAATGGCCTGCACTTGGTAACCCTTAATCAGAACGGCAATATTACATCAGATGAGTTTGTACTTATATCAGATAAGAATCTGTATCATAATCCAATCCGCAGCATTTGTCCTTACGATGATGATACCATGCTGATTGGTATTGATGGTCAGGGTGTATATCAGATTAGTCGTGATGGCCGAGGCGGATGCTCCTTGCTCTTCGATGCCAACGAGTCGGAGCATAGCATGTTGCATGGCAACGGCGTTTATGCCATGCTGGTAGATAGTTGGAAAAACATCGTGATAGGTACCTACTCTGGTGGTATCGACATCGCCCGTCCTATCAGCACTACCACAGCCATCTATCAGCATCTGGCAAACAACCAGCAGAGTCTGCTCAACGATAATGTGAACATGGTGATGCCGCTTTCGGCTGACGTGTTGCTGATGGGTACCGATAATGGTATTAGCATTAAGAACCTTACTACTGGGCAATGGCAGCATTGTTGTCAGGGTACAGTTGTGCTTAACGCCAGCAAAAAAGCCGATGGTAGTGTGCTGGTTTCAACCTATGGTAAAGGCGTTATCGTGATTGATAGTCGAGGAAATGTACGTCAGATATACACAAAAGACAATAGTTTTTTGAAAGACGACCATGTTTATGCCACCTTATATGATAAGGATGGTGGTCTGTGGATAGGCTCTTTGAATGGCGATCTGGTATATAGTCCTGTATCGCAAATCAGTCAGAAACAGGCCGAATGTCGCTACTATCCAGTACACGATGTTCAAGCCATTACACAACTCACCTCAGGACAGATTGTGGTTGGTACAGCCTTTGGACTTAAGCTAATTACACCTGGTAGCGCCGAGGTTAAGGAGTTAGACTATACACCTGCTGGTGTAACCGATGTAAACCCATTTGTAACACATCTGCTGGCTTCGGGCATGGAATTATGGATAGCTACCGATGGTGGTGGCGTTTATGTTTACCATCTTGGCAAGCACGTCAGTCGACAGATAACTACAACCAACGGCCTTCCATCTAACTATGTACGCAGCTTGGTTAAAAGCCGCGACGGACGTATATGGATTGCTACGGACGAAGGTTTGGCTTTTGTAAAGTCGGGCGAAGGCGACAAGGTTATTAATGCCAATTACTGTTATGGTTTTAATCGGGAGTACTCGCGTGGAGCAGCTCAGGTACTGCCCGATGGCGATATCGTATTTGGCTCAACTACAGGTGCCATCATCATTCATCCTGAGAATGTACAGCCCCTTAATTATACTGCCAGCATCACTTTCGTTGGTGTTAACTGCGATGTAGATTCGGATAAACTGCAGAATACAAAGGTGTTTAACCTGCTTAACCAAGGCAGGTTAAATCTTTCTTACCGTCAGCGCACGTTCGATCTGCAGTTCGAGAGTGTAAACATGCGTAACCACTTCGATATCGTTTACCGCTACAAGATGGGACGTGGCGAGTGGAGTAAACCCACCGACCAGCAGTATATACGCTTTGTTAATCTCGAGCCAGGCGAGCATCAGCTAACACTACAATGCCTCAGTCGTACAACAGGTACAGTGCTCGACTCCAAAACGCTGATTATTACAATTGCCCAACCTTGGTGGAGCTCGTGGTGGATGTGGTGCATCTATATTGCTTTGGTATTGTTGGCGTTCTATACCGCTTGGCAGGTATATAAACTGCACGAAAAGTACATGCGCCTGACCATCGATCATCTGAAGGCTACCAATGCTTCTACACCTGCATCAGTACCCGCTGCCGACGAGCCCGAAGAGGTGCAGGTTGCTGATAGCGATGAGGCAGAATCCGACTTTGTAGATAAGGCTACCCAACTGATATCCGAACATCTTAGCGACACCGATTATTCTATTGACAGTCTTTGTCGCGAAATGGCTATGAGTCGTACACTGTTCTATGTAAAACTGAAGTCGTTTACAGGTAAATCGCCTCAGGACTTTATCCGTATCATCCGTTTGGAGCGTGCAGCCCAGATGCTGAGAAACGGACGTAGCGTATCAGATGCAGCTACACTTGCAGGCTTCGAAAATGCCAAGTATTTCAGTACAGTATTTAAGAAATACTTCGGCGTATCGCCCTCAAAATACAAGTAAATAAGGTTTGAATTCTGTTACAAAAGGTTTTAAAGCTATCAGAAAATAGCAATGAAACCTTTTTTGCGTAGCATCAAACCCCCATCAGGAAAGGTTTGCATAATTTTGCAAACCAAATAAAACAATCAGATAATTAAAAATGATTTTTGAGTTATTAGTTAGTAGTATTCTTTGCTGTGTAATGGCTGCGCCTGCTAAGGCTCAGCCTACGGCAAAGGAGTGGAACAAAGATGTTGTTGGTTGGAATCTGGGTAACCAGTTTGAGTGTTCGGCTCCAGGACAAGATGGCGAATCGATGGCCATCGGTATGGCCGATAACAGTATCAAGGCCGAAACCGCCTGGGGAAATCCTGTGGTAACCAAGAAAAACATCAAGGCAGTAAAGGAAGCAGGTTTTAATGCCGTTCGTATTCCTATCCGTTGGCAGTGTCACATCACCAATCCTACAGCCATGAGTATCGATAAGGCTTGGCTGGCTCGTGTAAAGGAGGTGGTTAACTGGTGCCTGAGCAACGATCTGAAAGTGATTATCAATACACACCACGATAAGTGGCTTGAGGGGCGCCCCACCAACCAATACAAAGACGAGAACAACCAGAAGTTAGCTCTGCTTTGGCTGAATATAGCCAGCGAGTTTGCCAATTACGACTACCGTGTAGCCTTTGCCGGAACTAATGAAGTACACATTAAGGACAACTGGGGTAAGCCCGAAGCCGAGAATCTGGCTGTGCAGAACTCCTACAATCAAACTTTTGTTGATGTTGTACGTGCTACGGGTGGCAATAATGCCAAACGCCATCTGCTGGTGCAGACGTATGTTTGCAACCCCGACTTCGGAATTAATAACGGCGATTTCATTGTGCCTACTGATATCGAGGGCAATGGCAACGATTATATGAGTGTAGAATTCCATTACTATACCCCCTGGGATTATGCTGGCGAGTGCAAGTATAATTTCTGGGGTGAGCCTTATAAGGCCAAAGGCGAAGCTTCGCCTAACGACGAAAAGACCATGAGCGAGTTTTTCGATAAGGTGGTAAGCACATGGAGTAATCAGGGTTTAGGCGTAGTAATAGGCGAGTGGGGTGTTACCGATCGCCAGAAGAGCGGTCAGACCGATTTGATTCATGAAAACATGACCTACTACTGCCACTTCCTGGTTAGCGAGGCTAAGAAGCGCGGTTTCTCCACCTTTATCTGGGACAATAATAGCTTTGGCAGTGGTTCGGAGCATTTCGGCATCTTCGATCGCAATGCTGGCATGAAGGTTAAGGCACCCTGGGTGCTTCAAGGTATTTTGGATGGCAAGAAATAATATATAAATTCCAATTATAATTTAACTAATTAAACAATGCACATGAAGAAATCAAAAACGCTTCTCAGTCTGCTTTTTGCAGGCATGATGTGGATGCCGTTGACAGCAGGTGCCGTTACAACTAACGGTCATGCTACTTCAGTAGCCCCCGACGACCAGACCATTTCTGGTACCGTAGAGGATGCCAATGGCCCAATGATTGGAGCCACTGTTAAGGTGGTTGGTAGTTCTGCAGGAACTGTTACCGATATCGATGGTAACTTTAAGGTAAAGTGCAAACCCGGCGATATGCTCGAAATCAGCTACATCGGATTTGCTACTAAGCAGGTAAAGGCCAAGCAGGGCATGAAAGTCCTGATGGAGGAAGACAAGACCTTGCTCGACGAGGTTGTTGTTACCGCCCTGGGTATCAAGCGCGATCGTAAGGCTCTGGGTTACGCCCTCTCTGAGGTAAAGGGCGAGGAGCTTACAAAGGCTAAGGAAACCAACGTTATCAACTCGCTTTCGGGTAAAGTAGCAGGTCTGGTAGTTCAGAATACCGCAGGTGGTGCTTCTGGTTCTACCCGTGTACTGCTGCGTGGTAACACCGAAATCAGTGGTAACAACCAGCCTCTCTACGTTATCGATGGTGTGCCCCTTGACAATACCAACTTTGGTAGCGCAGGCACTGAGGGTGGATACGACCTGGGTGATGGTATCTCAGCTATCAACCCCGATGATATCGAGAACATGACCGTACTGAAAGGTCCTGCCGCTTCGGCCCTTTATGGTAGCCGTGCATCACATGGTGTGATTCTGATTACTACCAAGAAGGCCGATAAGGATAAGATCAGCGTTGAGTATAACGGTTCGCTCACATTCGACCAGCAGCTGGCTAAGTGGGACGATATCCAGCAGGTTTATGGTATGGGTTACAGTGGTGCTTACAGCCCAACTGCTACTTCGGGTACCAACTCAAGCTGGGGTGCTAAGGCCGACGATCTGGAGATTGAATATTTCGATCACGTAAAGCGCCCATTCCTGATGTATCCTAACAATACCAGCGAGTTCTTCCGTACTGGTATGACTACCCAGAACACAGCTATCCTGTCTGTTAACTCTGGTAAGACAGGTGTTCGTTTCAGTGTTACCGATATGCGTAACAAGGATATTCTACCTAATACACATATGAGTCGTGATAACTTCAACCTGCGTGTAAACACATCAGCTGGTCCTGTTGATCTCGACTTCACAGCCAACTACACTCGCGAGGATGTTAAGAACCGTCCTGCACTGGGCGACTCTCAGAGCAATATTGGTAAGAACCTGATGACTTTGGCTGGTACCTACAATCAGGCTTGGCTGAAGCACTATCAGACTGAGGATGGCGACTATGCCAACTGGAATGGTAACGACCAGTATAACAAGAACCCTTATTGGGATCTGTATAAGAACGAGAACACCACTGGTAAGGATGTGTTCCGTCTTACAGGTAAGGCCATCTGGAATATCACCGATCACTTGAAGTTGCAGGGTACTATCGGTACCGATATGAACTTCATGTCGTTCCAGGACTTCATCTGCCGCACCACTCCTGGTAAGCAGGCCGGACAGCTGCAGAACCAGAAGTTCACAAACCGCACTCTGAATGCCGAGCTGTTGGCACTCTACAACAACCAGTTTGGCGATTTCGATGTAAACGCTACCCTTGGTGGTAACATCTTCAAGGTAAACAATAAGACTGATATCTTTACTGGTACCGACCAGCAGATGAAGGATATCATTGCTATCATGAACTATGCCGAGCAGAGCATTCTGCAGAATACTTACAAGAAGCAGATTAACTCTATCTTCGGTTCGGCTAGCGTAGGTTATCAGCACACCTACTATCTCGAGGCTACCGTACGTGGTGATAAGTCATCTACTCTGCCTATTAATAATAATGTATATATCTATCCTTCGTTCTCAGGTAGCGTTGTGTTCTCTGAGTTCATCAAGAACAAGAGCTTGATTAACTATGGTAAGATTCGTGCTTCGTGGGCACAGGTAGGTAGCGATACCGATCCTTATCAGCTGGCGCTGAACTACACCACAGGTAAGTACTCTTACGGTGGTTACGTAATTGGTATGATTAACAACAACACCCAGCCTAACAAGGACCTGAAGCCAACCCGTACCAACAGCTTTGAGCTGGGATTGGAGATGAAGTTCTTCAAGGGCCGTCTGGGGCTGGATGTAACTTACTATAACCAGTTGTCAAAGGATCAGATTATCGGTCTGGCTTCTTCATCAACTTCTGGTTATAACTATCGCCTCATCAACGCTGGTGAGATTCAGAACAAGGGTATCGAGATTGCACTCAACGGTCGCGTGCTGCAGATCAAGGATTTCGCATGGGATGCTGGTGCAAACTTCTCAAAGAACACCAATAAGGTTAAGTCGCTCATCGACGGTATGGACTACTTCGAGCTTGAGAAGGCAACCTGGTGTGGTGTTAGCGTAGGTGCCGAGGTTGGTAAGAACTACGGTTCAATCATCGGTAAGGACTTTAAGCGCACAGCCGACGGACAGGTAATTATCAATGCCGAGAGCGGTCTGCCAGTTGTTGACGATCAGACTCACACACTGGGTAACGCCTCATGGGATTGGACTGGTGGTTTCTATTCTACCTTTACTTATAAGAACTTCCGCCTCTCTGCAGGCTTCGACGTTAAGGTTGGTGCCGATCTCTTCTCAATGTCAATGCGTTCGGCCTATGCTACAGGTAAAGCCAGTGGCACACTCGAGGGCCGCGAGGAGTGGTACCGCTCTGAGGAGCTCCGTAAGCAGGCTAATATGACACTCGACGAGTGGCGTGCTGCCGGCAAGTGCGAGGGTCTGATTGTTCCTGGTGTTATCGACAATGGTGATGGTACATACCGTCAGAACGATATTGCCGTTAATCCTGAGTCGTACTGGAAGACAGCTACCGAGAATGCACCTTCGATGTTCATCTACGACAACTCGTATGTAAAGTGCCGCGAAATCACCTTCGGTTACACATTCCCTGAGAAGTGGCTGGGTAAGACCGTGAAGGGCCTGAACGTTTCGTTCGTAGCTCGTAACCCATTCATCGTATGGAAGAACATTCCTAACATCGATCCTGACTCTGGTTACAACACCTCAGGACTTGGTTTGGAGTATGGTTCGCTGCCCTCACGCCGCAGCTATGGTATCAATGTTAATGTTAAATTTTAATGAGTATCAGTTATTATGATTACCAAATATATTAAGAAAACCCTTTTCGCTGGTATGGTTGGCTGTACCTTCCTGGCTACTGCATCTTGCAGCGATAGTTACATGGAGGAGCTCAATACCGACGAGACCAAGGCGTCATCGATTGCTCCAAGCGCCCAGCTCACTACAGCATTGCTGCAGACCTATGGCGACTTCGGACTGATGGACACCTATCGTAGCTACATTACTGGTTTTACACAGCACTTCGCAGGTGGATGGAACGTTAGCAACTATGCTGGTAGCGTACATGCACAGGACGATCAGATGCGCCTGATTTGGGACCAGTACTATGCTGTGGCTATCAAGAATATTGTAGATGCCATCGCAAATTCTGAGGATATGCCAAACACCAATGCCGCTCTGCGCATTCACCGTGTTTACCTCATGTCGGTTCTTACCGATACCTATGGCGATATTCCTTGTACCGAGGCTGGTTTAGGCTTTGTTAAAGGTATTTCTAATCCTAAGTACGATACTCAGGAGGAGATTTATAACTTCTTCTTCGATGAGTTGGCTGCTTGTGTAGATCAGCTTGGTACTGGCACCGATAATATTGGTGGCGACGTTACCAGTCTGTATGGCGATCCTGCAGCTTGGCGTAAGTATGCCAATGCCCTGCGCCTGCGCTTTGCTATGCGCATCAGCGATGTGAACCCTACTAAGGCTCAGCAGGAGTTCGAGAAGGCCCTCTCGGCTAATGGCGGTTATATCGCTTCTGAGGCCGACGATGCCTACATTATCTATACCGACAGCCCCTTTACTCTCTACGACGGCTCACGCGACCTTGATTTCCGTGTAAACGCACTTGGCGAGATTCTGTATGGCCAGGATCCTACTTCGCCTACATTTATCTGCTCCACATTCTTCAATATCTTAAAGGATAACAACGACCCACGCCTTTATCGCATCTGCCGTCACTACATCAACACCAACCGTTCGGAGATTAAGCCCGACCGCGAGTGGAATATCGATGTTACCGACGAGGTTAGAGCTTATCTCGACAAGGTTGATACCTATACCGCTTGTGTACCAGGTGCTGCCTGGTGGAGCGATTGGGTAAATGCACCTGCTAACTCTGAGATTCCTACACTCGAGAAGTATGTAAAGATGTATCCCGAGGCTGGTTTCGATCAGAACAACTTCAATGCACGTATGATTCGTCCATTCCTCTCTATCGACTTTGAGATGCCCGAATGTCCTGGTACACTCATCAACTCAGCCGAGGTAGAGTTCCTGCTGGCCGAGGCTAAGCTCAAGGGATGGAATGTTAACGGTACCGTTGAGGAGCACTTCAAGGCTGGCATCAAGGCTTCGATGGCCTGGATGAACAACCACTATCTGCAGAACAAGGATAAGATTGCCGATGCCGATATCGATGCCTACATCAATGGTTTGATGAACGCTGGCGTGCTTACTGCTAATGCTAAGGAGGCCATCAACACTCAGGCTTATATCCTGCACATGATGAACCCTGCTGAGGCTTGGGCTAACCTGCGTCGTTCCGACTATCCTGTACTGGCCGATCGTACAAAGCTGGCTATCCGTCCCGACTTTACTTACGACGATGCTAATCTGTCAACACCTAATCGCCTGCGTTACCCCATCCTAGAGAACCAGTACAACAGCGAGAACTACAAGGCTGCCATCGAGCGCATGGGTGGCAAGGACGATTGGCACAAGCGTCTCTGGTGGGACACAAGCGATATCAATGTCGAGTAATAATTTTAAAGAAATAATTGCATTATGATTACTAAGAATATATCAAAATATCTCGCCATGTTCTTCATGGTTTGCGGCATGGCTGCTAATACAGCTTGCACATCTGATGAGGATCCGTTCTTCACGGCTGGCGAGGATGATTATCCCCGTATCCTGAATACGGATATCCCCGAAGGTAAGGATGGCGAGCCTGGCGTGCTCATGACCATCGAGCGCACCCAGAACTTCCAGTTCGACGTAATGGTTACCCCCGTTAAGTACACCACCGTTACCTGGCTTATCGACGATGAGCAGGTAGCCGAAGGTCTTTCTATCGACACACCTGTACTGGCTGGCGAGCACCTCGTAAAGATTGTAGCTGCTACCACTAAGGGTCTTGAAACCTCACGTACCTGCAAACTCGTTGTTCTGCCTGCCGAGGGCGATCCCTCACTGGCCAGCGACGGCAAATCACGTTGGCTCACTATCGGTAGCACCAAGACAATCGCTTGCACCAATGCCACTAACGTCACCAAGGTGTTTGTGGGCAAGCAGGAGGCCAGCAACGTAGCGTTCGCTAATGGAAAACTTACCTTTACTGTTCCCAGCATGGCCGAGGGCGAGTACACTGTTGTTATCGAGGCCGATGGCGCACGTTATGGTTGCGGTGTGTTTACAGTTAGCAACACAGAATATGTTGATCCAGGCGTAAAGGAGACCGTACTCTGGGAGGGCAGCACCGAGATTAACTGGGGCGAAGCCAACGTTACTGTTTCAGCTGCCGATATGGCTAATGTGCCTGTAGGCGCTACCATCCGTTTGGTTTACGAAATGGCCGATATGCCTGATGGCTATCATGCTCTGCGTATCACCACACCTTGGTGGGGCGATAATGCCGAGGATCAGATTGTAGCTCAGTTCGACCTCACAGCCGACACACCAAACCCATTCGAGTTCACCTACACCGCTGCCAACAAGGCTATTGTAGATGAGCGTGGTGGTATGCTCATCGTAGGTTATGGTTACAAGCTTACCAAGGTGGTTGCTGTAGAGAATATAGCTCCTGCCGAGACAACCCTTTGGGAAGGCGGCATCGAGATTAACTGGGGCGATGCAAACGTTACTGTCTCAGCTGCCGATATGGCTAATGTGCCTGTTGGCGCTACTGTGCATGTTTACTACCAGATGGCCGATATGCCTGATGGCTATCATGCCCTGCGTATCACCACACCTTGGTGGGGCGATAATGCCGAGGATCAGATTGTTGCCCAGTTCGACCTCACAGCCGACACCGCTAACCCATACGACTTTACCTACACCGAAGCCAACAAGGCAATTGTAGATGAGCGTGGAGGTATGCTCCTTGTAGGCTACGGTTACAAGCTTACCAAGGTAACATTCTCGAAGTAAATAAAACATCTATACTACCATGAAACATCAAGGGCTGGTATTCCTCCACACGGATACCAGCCCTCATTTTGTTTAACCATTATATCACAACTTATTTTAAGGTGATAATTGCGAAATCTCTCAACCTCTCACTCAAATCTTCTGAAACTTGCATAAATACTGGGGATAGAGGAGGATGAGAGGTTTATAAACCTCTCACTGCACCTCTCACTATACCTCTCACTTTTTTATCAGAGATATACGTATTCAGGAATTGGTTATAGGGGGAGGTTGAGTGAGAGGTTAGGTGAGAGGTTGCTCCAACCTCTCATGTGGCTGAAATGCTTTGTATATAAAGGTTTCAAAGGTATTGAGTGAGAGGTTGAGATGTTTTTGCAAAAAAATCATGCCACCATTAATGCTGGCATGAGTACTTATTAGATATGACTCCAGTACGCCTTAGGAAGTACTACAGTACGCTTACTAAAGGACTCGAGTACTCCTACGGAAGGATTTTCATTACAACTGATGGCTATGTATATATGCTTTGACAGCTCGCTGTACCTCAGTACTTTTTGTTTTGTTGGTTATCAGTTGGTAGATCGGTATTACATCGTCGCCAGTCAGCAGTACGAGCGATAGATTATCGTTATTTGCTTGGTTCCACCATTCAGCAATAGCTTTTGATGATTTCTCTTTGCTGAGAGGTAATTGAGCGAATTCAGTTGAAAGCCTTTGCGTGTTGCCACCATGACATTGTACTGATAGTGCGCCACCTTTTGTAGCTTTCGAATCGATAATTTTCCAATAAAACGGGGTTATATACCTCGTTCATACGACGGAACATACTACATAAGAAGCAATCGTCATCGTTTGTATTTTCTTTCAGGCCAGAACGATAGAGTGATAGGATATTTATTCCCATAAGTGCACATTTGAGTACATGGGTGCCAAATCGTTCTACAATACGTTCAGCGCTTTCGTTTTCAAGTGCTTGTTTGAAATCATCAGTCAGGATACGGTCAATATATCGTTCAGTCGGTATCAGCAGTTTCTTTTCATATACAGTATATCTGTCCATATACATCATAAACGAGTAGTTGTCGCCTCGCTCCTTGCTTTCCTTAAACAAAGGATTGCTTGTTAAAGTACCAGCGAAATATACGTCGCCTGGTTCGCCCTCGAGTGTAAATCCTTCTGCTCTACGCAAACCATCCAAGAAAGTCCATGAATACCCAATGCCACTTACCAGACTTCCTGTTCCGCTACTGGCCACAATAGATGTCATCTCGTCTGGTTCTATTTTGTTCAGGTCGATCACATTCTCACGCAGGCATTCGTTGCTAAGATATGGTCCCGTTATATCGTAACCTGAGCCCAGATATTCTTTTGCAGCAAGAGGCATATCGGCCGATAGGTTGGTAATGGTTTCCTCTTCGGGTACAGCAACTTCGCCCTTGTTATTAGGGTCGTTATTATCTACGATATCTTCATTATTACTGCTGCAAGAGACGAGAGAGAAGGCAGTAAGCGCAATACATATTGTTCTCCTGAAATTAATTGTAATCATACCTTATATAATTGGTTATGGTGCAAAAGTACTAATTTCTGTCAATACACAAAAAATAATATCCCTATAATTAATGAGGGGAAACCCTATTATTCTATTATCAAGCGTGCTATATTCTAAAATACTTTAGCAGTTCTTTATACATATCTTGGGCTGTAAGACAAGTATCTGTAAGGTAGCCGTTAATATGTCCCCATTCTCGCAGACCTCTATAATAGAATATCTTCAAATCATCTGTAATAATGAATGGAACAATATTATTGGCTAGGCACTCCTTAAACATCAGCAATCGACCAACGCGACCATTACCATCTTGGAAAGGATGAATCTGTTCAAGCCGCACATGGAAGTCAAGAATATCTTCGAATGATTTCTTGCCTTTATGATTATATTCATCCAATAGGGTTTTCAACTGCTTGTGTACATCCTCTGGTGCACAAGTATCCTGTCCACCAACCTCGTTTGGTAATCGTTTATAATCGCCAACGGCAAACCAATCCTTACGACTATCAGAAGTTCCTGATTTCAGCAACAGATGCAGATGCTTTACCAGATTTTCTGTCAGTTTATCCTCTGTATGATCGATGATATAATCGATACAACGGAAGTGATTAACTGTCTCTACAACGTCATCCACATTTATAGCGCTGTCAGTAACACCAATCGTATTAGTTTCAAAAATATATCGAGTCTGATCGTGGGTAAGCTTGCTACCTTCTATATGATTAGAGTTATAAGTAAGGTCTATCTGGGTGCGATGATAAATACCACCTTTTAGTTTCGATGCCTTCTGCTCTCTCAACGCCTTAAGAAGTGGCGATACCTTTTTATTTTTCTCACCACGCTTGGGCAAAGCAGCATCTGCAGGAATATTCCAAGTCTTTCCTGTTAAGAAAGCCCCCTCTATCTTCCCTTGGGCACAATAATTTCGGGCCGTACGCTCAGAAATACCATACTTTTCTGCAAACTTACTAACTGATATATACTCCATGTTTCAACGCTATCGGCAAGTTTTTACGCCAATTCACGCCACAAATATATAACTTTTTGCCGATACCGGCAAGTTTTTGAAACAAAAACCACTAAATACTTCACTTTTTAACTCAATGAATCATGGAGTCGGTTCCATGATTTCCAGTAAATTCGACAGAACGGCGTTTTTTGTTCCCAAGGTGGGAATGGATTGTTCCCTAACTGGGAATAAAATGTTCCCTAGTTGGGAATAAAGTGTTCCAAAGAAGGGAATATCCCCTAAGGAATAGGTCGAACACCTTGTAGGCATAATCTGAATCACTTGTAGACATAATCTGAATGACTCATAGAAATAACTCGAATACAATAACCTATTTTATATATAGTTTATCGAATTTTTCTCTCATCTCTCAACAAATCGCTCAAAACCCGCATAAACACTAGGGATTCGAGCGATGAGAGATTCTAAAAATCCCTCCCTAATCTCTCACTAATCTCTCACCCGATCCCTCCAGACACACACACCTCAGCCAGATTTTAATATTTAAAGAAAAAACCGAAAATAATAGCCAAAAAACTTGCAAAACTTCCTGTGAGGGTTTCCTGAGAGATTGTTGAGAGATTAGGGAGAGATTCCAAAAATCTCTCACCCATCTCAAATCCTTTGTACACGGGCGTTTCGAGAGATTTCTTGAGAGATGAGAGATTTTTTTAATATGATACAACAAAAGAAAGCCGCAACCCTGAAAAGGTTGCGGCTCTATTTATATAAGAGGTGTATCGCTTATGCGAATGGATTCTCTGTTGGGTAGTAATCGCCCTTGGGGAAGTTGTAGTCGATCTCCTCAACGGGGATGCCCATGTACTTGAGAACCTCCCAGAGATACTTACCCTGATGGCCGAGACAATTTTTCCGCCAATTATTTCTTTGTTTCAGAAAAAATCGTTAACTTTGCCAACCTAAAGTCAAACCATATAAAGTCACAGGTGGTGATTAGATAATGAAACAAACAGAATTACTTTGCAAAACTATTGAGCAAGCGCTTCATCAGGAGATACGCACGCCAAAAGATTTCGACCAGCTGAGAGAACGCATCTTTCTGCGATTACATCAGATGCTTAGTGCCACAACCCTTAAACGTGTGTGGGGCTACTTAGACAATGAGGGCGAACCAAGCGTGAGAACACTCGATACCTTAGCCCAGTTCATTGGTTACAAGAACTATCAGGCGTTTTGCATGCACTCTCCTGCTGATGGCATGGAGCCAAGTAATCTGGCCATGAATCGCCATCTGGATGTAAATGCCGACCTTGCTGTGGGAGAATGCTTAACACTCTATTGGCTACCTGACAGAGTGTGTCATATCCGCTATGAGGGCGATATGCATTTTGTGGTTACAGCATCAGAGAACACTCGTCTGAAAGCAAACGATACCTTTTGCTGTAGTCTGATTATCGAAGGTGAGCCACTATATCTTAGTCAGTTGCAACAGGGCGATCAGGAACAAACCAATTATGTTTGTGGCAAACGGGGAGGCATTAGATATGAGCGATGATGCTTCAAGCTACATAGTAAGTGATTTCGAGGGACTCAGCTCCACCTTCTCCGAGATGGTTGAATTGCCATCTACGGGCTATTGTCGTTTGTACAAAGCCAAACGCTATGGGCGATGGTTTCTGCTCAAATGTCTGAAGCAGGAACTATCATCCGATACCGCCTATCAACAGTTGCTTCGCAAGGAATTCGAGATTATGATGCGCTTGCAGCATCCATCTATCATGCAAGCCATTGGTATGGAGGATGTTTTGATAGCTGACGGGCATTACGAACGATGCCTCATAGCCGAATGGATTGATGGCGAGACGCTGGCTCAATATCTTGAGGCCAATCCCAGTCGTAGCGATCGCCAACGCATAGCTATCGATTTGGCAGAGGCTTTGGCCTACATTCATCACCAACAAGTGGTACATCGCGATCTGAAGCCCTCAAACATCATGATTACCTACAACGGCAGTTATGTGAAGATTATCGACTTCGGACTAGCTGATACCGATAGTCATGCCATACTGAAACAACCTGCTGGCACATTGAAGTATATGGCTCCAGAGCAAGCCACAAAAGCTCTACCAGATGTTCGTAACGATATCTATTCGCTGGGAGTCATACTTCTGGAGATGGATATATATAAAAAGGTGGCTGAGCGATGTCTACGCCCCATCCATCAACGCTATCAGAATATGGACGATCTGCTTGCCTCCCTTCATCAGCAGCGCAAGTGGCATTTCAAGCTTATGGCATCAGCCATGATAGCCCTGGTTGTCATCTTTGCTTTGATAGCAAAAGTGAATGCGATAAGTCATAAAGCCTCTGATTTAGAGAAACATACGGCTGAGCTTAATTTTCAGGTGAAAGTGCTGAACCACGAGATTATTGGCTTCGAGGACCCTGAGGCAAAGCAAAAATGCATCAGCCATTGGGATTATGATCACGATGGTGAACTGAGCTATCAAGAAGCAGCCTCAGTAAAGTCGCTTAGCGATGTGTTTACAAAGGACACGCTGTTGCGATCGTTCCCAGAACTGGAACACTTTACTGGTCTTAACGAAATTGATGCTTGTGCCTTTTGGGATTGCACCCACCTGGAGTCAATCCGCATACCTCGAACGGTACGTTTTATCCGCCAGAGTGCCTTTCGCCATACAGGTCTGCAGATGATAACCATCCCCAGTAGTGTCGTAGCTATAGGCGACCATATACTGGAAGAGTGTCCTGAGCTTGAAACAGTCATCTTCGAATCAGTATTACCCAACACCAACGATGGTGCTCATCATCTGGTTGACTGCCCCAAACTCTCTGCTATCTTTGTGCCAGAGTTCTATATGACAGAAACGAATGAGAAGAAATCTTGGCAGAGTCTCAAACCATATATCCATAAGTATATAGAGTTTCGCGATCCGGCAGTTAAGTCCGTCTGTGTTAGTCATTGGGATAGTAATGGCGATGGCGAATTGTCTATAGACGAGGCTATGGCTGTTACCTCGCTTGGTGGTGCTTTTTCTGGAAATACGGCTATACGCAGCTTTGATGAGTTGCGCTATTTCACAGGCTTGAAAGAGATAGAGGCAAATACTTTTAACGGTTGTTTAAATCTAAAGTCTGTACAACTGCCTCGCTCTGTAGAAACGCTTGGCGAGAATGCCTTTCTGAAATGCGACTTTAACGCGTTTTACATCCCATCTGGCGTCACTCATATTGCCTCTACAGCCTTGGGTGAAAACCATCATCTGTGTAAGGTAGAAATAAGTGCCGATAATCCCGTTTATGATAGTCGCGAAGATTGCAATGCCATTATAGAAACGGCTACCAATCAGATGGTTACAGGTAGTGCTACAGCCTTTATACCCAATAGCGTAACGAGTCTCAGCGACGAATGCTTCAACTGGTTTGATCGCGATGAATTGGTCATCCCTTCTCAGCTAACCCATATAGGTACTTGGGCCTTGACCTGTATCTTCCAACGGATATATTGTATGTCGGACGTACCCCCATTTTATCGACCAGATACTCGCGAGTCCTTTTGGGAGCATCTGCCAGAAATCTATATTCCTTATGGCTCTACAGAAGCCTATTGCCATGCAGAAGGTTGGAAGCTATTAACACATCGTCTTCATGAATTCCCAGCTAAACCAGCACCCGTAACAACAGATTTTTCATACTATTTTAAAACTTGGACCAATTTGGACCAATTAAGTTTCCTGAATTTCGATTAATTTTGCACCGAAATTAAATTTTTCGAGCATATATTAATAACTTAATTCAATTCAAAGTATGAAAACAAAATTCATGTCAGTTTCGATGAGTTTACTCATCGCAGGTTTCACATTGTGCGCTTGTACAGAAGGTCTTGGTGGTGTAGGTGACAACCCAATTACTCCAGAGACTCCAACTACTCCTGATGAGCCAGAGACACCTGAGACACCAACAGAGATTAAGGGTATTCTTTCTGAGATTTCGGTTGAATCTGAGGGCAATAACGGCGTTCTTGCTTTCACTTATGGTGATGATGGTAAGGTTACAAAAGCTGCTTATAAAAGCGTAGATCCATTTACAGGTGATTCTTACGAAGGATTATCATGCACCTTTACCTATGAAACTGATAAAATAACCGTAAAGGCCAAAAGAGACGATAATGTAGAGACTAAGGTCTATACCCTTACCGATGGTGTTGTTACAAAATATGCAGATGATTATGGCTACGATGAGTTTACCTATAAGGATGGTAAACTGATTGGTTTCAAGGCCTGGGAGAAAAATGAAGAGTCAGGTGAAATGGAAACTGATGAATTATTTGATTTTTCTTGGAATGAATATGTTATTGCAAGTTACGAAAGATATGAACTGAATGACCAAGAAGAAAAAGAAGATGTAAATAATTACACCGTAACCTATGGTACAGTTAAGGCTGGCGTTCTTGCTAATATCTTCTTCTATGGTGGTGGAGTTTTTGAGCTTCCTTTCTATGTAGAGGATTTGGCTGAATCAGCTCCTATCTTCGACAAACTTGGCGCAATGCCTGAGTATCTGCCTGAGAAGTTGGTTAGAACTTGGAAAGAAGAAGGAAATGATGTCACAAGAACCATTACTGCAAAATACACCTTGGATAGCAACAACCTTGTTACTAAGGTCGTTGTCAAGGTTGTTGAAGGCGAAAATACCGAAGAAACAACTTACAACCTTAAGTGGAAGTAATCCTATCACAATTTATATAAATCAAAAAAGCCGCAACCTTGAAAGTTGCGGCTTTATTATTTAGAATGTATCGCTTATGCGAATGGATTCTCTGTTGGGTAGAAGTTACCCTTAGGGAAGTTGTAGTCAATCTCCTCAACGGGGATGCCCATGTACTTGAGAACCTCCCACAGGTACTTACCTGCGTGATCGAACATCACAGCGCAGTGGTGTGGGTAGTGCTTCTCGATGAGCACGTGACGATAGAAGCGGCTCATGTTCTTAACACCGAAGATACCGATAGAACCGAATGAGCGTGTAGCTACAGGAATAACCTCACCCTGAGCGATGTAAGCACGGAGCTTGGTGTCGGCTGTGCTCTGCAGACGATAGATAGTAGCTTTGCCTGGCTTGATGTCGCCCTCGAGAGTACCGTTTGTTACCTCTACAGGCAAAGCGCGTGCCATGATGCGCTGGAAGCACATGCTGCAGTTGCAAACCTTAGAAGAAGCGGTGTTACCACAGTGGAAGCCCATGAAGATCTCCTTGTCTGTGTACTCGTCGCACAGGAACTTCTTGCCCTTGATGCTCTCTTCGTACATATCGTTAGGAACGGTGTTGTTGATATCGAGCAGCGTAACGGCATCCTCTGTGATGCAAGTACCGATGAACTCAGACAGTGTTCCGTAGATATCAACCTCGCAGCTAACGGGGATACCGCGGCTGGTGAGACGGCTGTTTACATAGCAAGGAACGAAACCAAACATGGTCTGGAATGCAGGCCAGCACTTGGTGGTGAGTGATACGAACTGGCGGCAGCCCTTGTGAGCCTCGATCCAGTCGGTCAGAGTGAGCTCATACTGAGCGAGCTTAGGCAGAACAGAAGGAATCTTGTTGCCAGCACCCAGCTCATTAGCCATATCCTTCACTACATCGTCGATACGTGGATCGCCCTGGTGTTTCTGGAACGACTCGAGCAGATCGAGCTCTGAGTTCTCCTCGATTTCAACGTCGAGATCATACAGGGCACGGATAGGAGCGTTACAAGCCAGGAAGTTGTTTGGACGAGGACCGAAGCTGATAATCTTCAGGTTCTGCAGACCAACGATAGCGCGAGCGATGGGCAGGAACTCGTGGATGAGCTCAGCGCAGTGGTCAGCATCACCAACTGGCTCCTCTGGGATATAAGCACGAGTCTTACGCAGAGACAGAGCGTGGCTGGCATTCAGCATACCACAGTAAGCATCACCACGACCATCAATCAGGTCGTTCTGAGTTTCCTCGGCAGCAGCACAGAACATAGCTGGGCCATTGAAATACTTAGCCAGCATGGTCTCAGAAATCTCAGGACCGAAGTTACCAAGATATACACAGAGTGCATTACATCCTGCCTTATTGATATCCTCGAGGGCCTGCTGCATGTGGATTTCGCTCTCAACAATGCAGATAGGGCACTCGTAGATGCCATCCTTACCGAATTTCTTCTCATACGCAGCGATAACGGCCTTACGGCGGTTAACAGCTAATGACTCAGGAAAACAGTCGCGAGATACAGCGACGATTCCAACTTTAATTTTAGGTACGTTGTTCATATTAAAATGAGTTTGTTAATAAAGTAATGATTTTCGTTTCAAGCCACAAAGTTATAACTTAATCCCGAAATCACAAAGATTTTTAGAAAAAATAACAGCCGATGATACATTTATAATATAAGGATGATACATTTAAAATATATTTTTGTTATCTTTGCAAACGCAATGGAACAGTTAAGAGACAAATACAAAAGTTTTAAGGCTTGGCAGATAAAGCCTCATGAGGTGGTGAAGCTATCGGCCGAGAAGCATGTTTGTGCCACTTGCGGCACAGAGTTTCATGGCAACTACTGCCCCAGATGCGGACAGAAAGCTGCCATCGGTCGCTACTCGTTCAAGTCGGCTTTTCTGCTGTTTCTGGATGTGTGGGGATTAGGCAACCGAGGTATGTTCCGCACCATTCGCGACTTGCTGTTGCGACCAGGTTACATGATTCGCGACTATCTGAGTGGCATGCAGATGGCGTATTTTCCACCTTTTAAAATGTTCTTCCTTGCTATAGCATTATCTGTACTGGTTAGTTCTGGTTTTAACATCAGAATGATGAATACCTTAGAAAAAACCTCGACCTCGAAACAGCTTAAAAAAGGATTTGATCATTCATTAAATATTGACAAAGAAGACAATATAGACAAAAAATCCTTGAGTGAAGTCGCTATCGATGACACCTTAAATATAACCGGAAAATCCATTCCTGTTAAAAAGAACGAAAATAGCGACATACTAAAACTGAATGGGAAAGAATATAGTTTAAAATTTTTTGATAATATTAAGAAGATATACAACTGGGTTTTGGACAACGACACACTATTACAATTCCTATTATTATTGGTACTTTCTGGCCCGATGTACTTTTTCTTTAGAAAAAACAAAAAATTTCCTGATGTACGCTATTCAGAGTTCTTTGTATCGATGGTTTACATTACAAATATGATGACAATTATCGATATTATAGGAGGATTTTTCCTACCAGGTAATAGTTCTGTAGCTATATTGGCCTCTGCATTGAGCATCATACCACTTAAGCAGTTATACGGATATAGTTATTCTAAAACACTGTTCAAGGTGTGTGCATCTTTTGCAACTCTAATCATAGCGGCTGCTTTACTTATAGCAATAGTTTCGGTTTTAGGTTGGTTATACCTTGAATATATACTTTAAGTATATAATTTTTAGGGTTTTCTCTTGGTATTCTGCTGAAATTGCACTATCTTTGCACCCGCATTAATAATGTACGGAAACAAAATAATATAAAGATACAATGGATTACAATTTCAGAGACATCGAACAGAAATGGCAGAAGCGATGGGTTGAGAATGGAACCTATCGTGTGGTGGAAGACAAGAACAAGAAGAAATTCTATGTACTGAACATGTTCCCCTACCCATCAGGAGCAGGTTTGCACGTAGGTCACCCACTTGGCTATATCGCCAGTGATATCTATGCCCGCTACAAGCGTCAGCAGGGATATAACGTACTGAACCCCATGGGTTACGATGCTTACGGACTGCCCGCCGAGCAGTATGCTATCCAGACTGGTCAGCACCCTGAGAAGACCACTTTCGAGAATATTAACCGTTACCGCTCGCAGCTGGATAAAATAGGTTTCAGTTTCGACTGGGAGCGCGAGGTTCGTACTTGTGATCCTATCTACTATAAGTGGACCCAGTGGGCTTTCCAGCGCATGTTCAAGAGTTACTTCAGCACTTCATCGCACAAGGCCCAGCCAACCATCAAGCTGATTGAGCACTTTGAGCTGATGGGTACCGAGAACTGTAATGCCCTTGGTACAGAGGAGCTGCACTTTACTGCTGCCGAGTGGAACGCCTTCTCAGAGAAGAAAAAGCAGGAGGTACTGATGAACTACCGTATAGCCTATCTGGCCGAGACAATGGTTAACTGGTGCCCTGCACTTGGTACCGTACTTGCCAACGACGAGGTTATTAACGGTGTATCAGAGCGTGGTGGTTATCCTGTAGAGCAGAAGAAGATGCGTCAGTGGTGTCTGCGTGTATCGGCTTACGCACAGCGACTTCTTGACGGACTTGATACTATCGACTGGACCGACTCGCTGAAGGAAACCCAGCGTAACTGGATTGGACGTTCTGAGGGTACTGAGGTTGAGTTTAACGTTGCCGACAGCGATAAGCACTTTACCATCTTTACCACTCGTGCCGATACAATGTTTGGTGTAACCTTCATGGTGCTGGCTCCTGAATCAGATCTCGTAACCGAGCTGACAACTGCCGACCAGAAGGCTGCAGTAAATGAGTATCTGGCTTATGTAAAGAAGCGCACAGAGCGTGAGCGCCAGATGGACCACAAGGTAACAGGTGTGTTCTCGGGTAGCTACGCCATCAATCCATTTACCGACGAAAAGATCCCCATCTGGATTTCAGAATATGTACTGGCTGGTTATGGTACAGGTGCCATTATGGCTGTACCTGCGCACGACAGTCGCGACTACGCCTTTGCCAAGCATTTCAACCTGCCCATCATTCCACTGATTGAAGGTGCTGACGTAAGCGAGGAGAGTTACGATGCCAAGGAGGGTATTGTTTGCAACTCGTCATCAGCTAAGTTCAGCTTGAATGGCTTGACTGTTAAGGAGGCCATCGCTGCCACCAAGAAATATGTTACCGAGCAGGGCTTGGGTCGTGTAAAGGTTAACTACCGTTTGCGCGATGCCATCTTCTCACGTCAGCGCTACTGGGGTGAGCCATTCCCCGTTTACTATAAGGACGACATGCCTTACATGATTCCCAAGGAATGTCTGCCTCTCGAGTTGCCTGAGATTGATGAGTACAAGCCAACCGAGACTGGTGAGCCACCATTGGGACGTGCTAAGATGTGGGCTTGGGATACTAAGACCGACAAGGTGGTATCAAAGGACGAGATCGACAACAAGACCGTATTCCCACTCGAGCTGAACACCATGCCTGGTTTCGCAGGTTCATCAGCCTACTATCTGCGCTATATGGACCCCAAGAACGAGCAGGCGCTTGTTAGCAAGGATGCCGATGAGTACTGGCGTAACGTAGATCTGTACGTAGGTGGTACCGAGCACGCTACAGGTCACCTGATTTACTCACGTTTCTGGAACAAGTTCCTCTTCGATTCAGGTTACAGCTGCGAGGACGAGCCATTCAAGAAGCTGGTTAACCAGGGTATGATTCAGGGTCGTTCTAACTTCGTATATCGTATTGAGGACGAGGGTGCCGATAAGGGTAAGTTTGTAAGCTTGAACCTAAGAGGCAACTATAAGGAAACCACTCCTATCCACGTAGATGTAAACATCGTATCGGCTGATATTCTGGACATTGAGGCCTTTAAGGCTTGGCGACCAGATTATAACAATGCTGAGTTCATCCTCGAAGATGGCAAATACATCTGTGGTTGGGCTATCGAGAAGATGTCGAAGTCGATGTTCAATGTGGTTAATCCCGATATGATTGTAGAGAAGTATGGTGCCGACACCCTGCGTCTTTACGAAATGTTCCTGGGTCCTGTTGAGCAGAGTAAACCTTGGGATACCAACGGTATCGATGGCTGTCACCGCTTCCTGAAGAAGTTCTGGAACCTCTTCCAGAATGGATTCGACGAGGGCGCTGCTACGCCCGAGAACCTGAAGAGCGTACACAAACTTATCAAGAAAGTATCTACCGATATCGAGACATTCAGCTATAACACATCTATCTCGGCCTTCATGATTTGCGTGAACGAGCTGGGCCAGCAGAAGTGTAAGAACAAGGAGATGCTGAAGACACTTGTTATACTGATTGCTCCATTTGCACCCCATATGGCCGAAGAGCTTTGGGAGATGCTGGGTGAGCAGGGTAGTGTATGCGACTCACAGTGGCCAAAGTGGGAAGAGAAATATCTGGTTGAGAGCGAGGCCAAGCTTGGTGTTGCTTTTAACGGTAAGACTCGCTTTGATATGACATTCCCTGCTGATGCCGACAATAAGACCATCGAGGAGGCTGTACTGGCCGATGAGCGTGCCAAGAAGTATATCGAAGGTTTCCAGATAGCAAAGGTTATCATCGTCCCTAAGCGTATGGTGAACATTGTTTTAAAGAAATAATGACAATCGATCATAAGATTATTTGGAACGAGGTCAAGGACTATATGTTTATAGCCCTTGGCCTTTTTCTCTATACAATCGCCTTCACAGTATTCCTGATGCCCTATCAGATTGTGGCAGGAGGTGTCACTGGTTTATCAGCTATTATTTACTACGCTACAGGCTTTCATCTGGAAAACACCTATATCATCATCAACGGTCTGCTACTGATAGTGGCCCTGAAGATACTGGGGTATAAGTTCCTGATGAAGACTATCTTTGCCATTTTTACGCTTTACTTCATGCTGCGATTTGCGCAAGACATCATCCCAAAGCAGGATAATGGCTTGCCATTCAAGCTCATGGGTGAAGGACAGGATTTTATGTCGATGATCATCGGCTGTGTTATCACAGGTATCGCCCTGGCTACCGTATTCCTGCATAATGGCTCTACTGGTGGCACGGATATCATCGCAGCATCAGTCAACAAGTATCACAACGTGTCTTTGGGCTCTGTACTGATAGCAGCCGACTTCTGTATTATCGGTTCTTGTATGTTCTTCCCACAGTTCGGCACCTATCTGGAGCGTGCTCATAAGGTGATGTTCGGTTTCTGTGTGATGGCCATGGAGAACTACGTACTCGACTATGTCATGAATGCCCGCAGGCAGTCGGTACAGTTCTTTATATTCTCACGCAAATGGCAAGAGATAGCCAACGCTATCGGCACCCAGATGAATCATGGTGTGACTATTCTTGATGGTCATGGATGGTACACTGGTAAACAGATGAAAGTGCTCTGCATCCTGGCCAAGAAGAACGAGAGTGTAAACATGTTCCGACTCATCAAGATGATAGACCCTAACGCCTTTGTATCACAGTCGAGCGTTATCGGTGTATATGGTGAGGGATTCGATGAGATGAAAGTAAAAATCAAGAATATCGAAGAAAAGAAAAAGATGAAAATAGTATTTGCCACCAATAATCTGAATAAACTCAGCGAGGTTAGAAAGATTCTTGGCAACAAGTTCGAAGTACTGTCGCTTGGCGAGATAGGCTGTCACGACGACATCCCTGAAAAAGGTCAGACACTGAAGGATAATGCCCTGATAAAAGCCCAATGGGTTTACGATAAGTATCATGTTAACTGCTTTGCCGACGATACAGGCTTAGAGGTAGATGCACTTGGAGGTGCACCTGGTGTTTACAGCGCCAGATATGCCGGCGGTGTAGGACACGACTCTGAGGCTAACATGAAAAAGCTGCTCTCCGAACTCGAGAACAACGATAATCGCAAAGCCCGATTCCGCACCGTTATCGCCCTCATCATTGATGGAAAGGTAACCACCTTTGATGGTATTGTAAACGGTGTTATCACCGAAGGCAAACGAGGTGGCGAAGGTTTTGGATACGATCCTATCTTTATGCCCGAAGGTTATAACAAAACATTTGCCGAGCTGGGTACGGGTATTAAGAATAACATCAGTCATCGCGCCAAAGCCGTGCAGAAACTGGCCGATTATCTATTAAAAAGGTAGTGTATGAAGAGGTTGCTTGCCATCGTATTTACAGTATGCTATTGCTACTTGGCAACAGCGCAAATAGGTACATGGCGCAACTATCTGGCCTACCATGATGTTCAGCAGATATGCAAGGCTAACAACGAGCTGTTTGTGCTGGCATCGAACGATCTTTACCAGTATAATATTGATGATGCGAGTATCACTACCTACGATAAAGTAAACGGGTTAAGTGATACCCGCATCACTCATATAGCCTGGAACCAAAAAGCCAAGCGATTGATAGCCGTTTACGAAAACTCGAATATCGACTTGATAGAACCCGATGGCGACATTATTAATATATCGGCCCTCTATACCAAATCGATAACCGAGGATAAAACAGTTACAGCCATCTCTATCGATGATGTGTATGCTTATCTCACCACCAGCTTTGCTATCATTAAAGTAAATATGCTGAAGGCTGAGATATCGGATACTTATACCAAAAATCATCCCGATTATCCGCACAATCTGCAACCTTATCAGGATGATTACGATAAGTATATCGCTACCGTATCAACCCTGATCCCAGGAGGACCAGCTTATAACCGCTTCTACCAGTCGAAATTCATCAATGGCCGACTCTATACCACAGGTGGTTATTTCCTGCCTGCAATGCCCGATAATGAACTTCCTGGCACAATTCAGGTGTATGATGGTAACAACTGGACGCTGTATCAGGAGCAGATAAACGAGATTACAGGTTATGCTTATGTGGATATCTGCTGTATTGATGCCGATCCTAATGACCCGGAACATGTATTTGCGGGAGGCAGATGCGGACTCTACGAATTTAAGAACGGCAAGCTTATTAACTATTATAATAAGGAGAATAGTCCGTTGATGGCAGCCTTAGACAGGGATAAGCAGCTTGATAACGATTACCTATTAATATTAGGTATAAAGTTCGATGCTAAAGGTCATCTATGGGTGCTTAACAGCTTGGCTAAAGGGGTAAGCTTACTGGAGCTAACATCCGATTATCAATGGATAAGTCATCACCACCAAGAGCTTACCGACGAGAAAGGAATTACAGTACCAGGATTATCGAATATGATGTTTGATAGTCGTGGTTTACTTTGGTTTACTAATAACAACTGGGAGAATCCATCGGTATTCTGTTACGATACCGATCAGGACGTGATACTTAAATACGATCAGATATTAAACCAGGACGATACAAAATATACCATCTATCATATCAACTGTATTACAGAAGATAAAGAAGGTAATATGTGGATAGGTACCGATGTGGGCCCATTTATGATTCAGAAATCAGAGATAGGACAATCTCAGGTTACCTTCTATCAGGTTAAAGTGCCACGTAACGACGGTACGAATTTTGCTGACTATTTGTTGAACGGCATAGCCATTAGCAGTATAGCTGTAGATGGTGGAAATCGTAAATGGTTTGGTACCGAAAGCGCTGGCGTTTTTCTTATTTCGTCAGATAATTTGATACAGGAGCATAACTTTAATATAGATAATTCAAAGCTGCTGTATAACAACATCTCATCTATCGCTATCAACCACCAATCTGGTGAAGTATTCTTCTTATCGG
Organism: Prevotella sp. RM4; assembly: GCF_000701965.1. Lineage (NCBI taxonomy): Bacteria > Pseudomonadati > Bacteroidota > Bacteroidia > Bacteroidales > Prevotellaceae > Prevotella > Prevotella sp. RM4. The sequence continues at coordinate 2,610 of NZ_JNKG01000009.1, read as the reverse complement.
ATAACGGCTTATGTTCGTACCAGAGTAATGCAGTAGAACCAAACGAGCAGATGACTAAAGATAACGTGATAGCTTATCCTAATCCAGTTACACCCGATTTTACAGGCTTGGTTACTATCACAGGTTTAAGCTACGATGCTGATGTGAAGATTACAACAGCTACAGGCGCCATTGTAGCCGAAGGACGTAGTAATGGCGGTATGTTTAACTGGGACTGCTGTAACAAGCAAGGAAAACGCGTAGCAAGCGGTGTTTATATGGTGATAACAGCTACATCGGATGGTAAGAAAGGTACCGTTTGTAAAATAGCCGTTATCAACTAAAAAAAATACTGGAGTTAATTAACTCAACTCCAGCATTCTATTAATTGGTTTAACAGCTTCTTTAGCTATCTCAGGATCCACTTCAATCTGCGGACTCATACTCTTTAAACAGTTATAAACCTTTTCGAGTGTATTCAGTTTCATGTAATTACACTCATTACAACTGCATTCTAAGCCACTCTCGCTTATTTCTGGAGGCACAGGGATAAATTCCTTATCAGGACAAGTACGTTGCATCTCGTGCAGAATACCAGCCTCTGTAGCCACAATAAACTGCTTTTTATCGCTCTGCTGGGCATAGTTAAGCATCGTAGCAGTACTTCCCTTTACTTCGGCTACAGCCAATACAGGTGCCTTGCACTCCAAGTGTGCCATCACTACTGCATCGGGATACTGCTTCTTAAGCTCCAGAATCTTAGAAACCGAGAAACGCTCGTGCACATGGCAACCACCATTCCAAAGCAACATATTTCTACCTGTTACCTCGTTGATATAGTTTCCAAGATTATAATCTGGTCCAAATATCAGTTTGGCATCCTTTGGTAACTGATCAACTACCTTCTTGGCATTTCCACTGGTCACCACCACATCAGTCAGCGCCTTAACAGCTGCTGTGGTATTTACATAACTGATAACCTGATAACCAGGATGCTCATCCTTAAACTTCTTCAGGTCTTCGGCCTTACAACTGTCGGCCAGCGAACAGCCAGCTGCCAGATCAGGACAAAGCACAATCTTATCAGGCGATAGCAGCTTACAGGTTTCGGCCATAAAGTGCACACCACACATTACCATCACTTTCGCATCAGTCTCGGCAGCCTTACGCGCCAAAGCCAACGAGTCACCTACAAAATCGGCGATATCCTGAATATCACCAATCGTATAATAGTGAGCCAGGATGATGGCATCCTTCTCCTCACACATCTTACGAATCTCAGCTTTCAGCTCCTTTGTTGTCAACACCATATTATTTTTATATTTCTTTTTTTATTTATTTCTTAAAAATAGAATAAGTAGTATGATATGCCGTGAATATCTTGATAACTTTTTAGCGTTTTTATTGTATAATTGACTATTAACTACAAAAAATCACTTATTAACCATTACTGTTAATTCTTTCTGTCTGATAATGAACCACTAAGCATACTTATCCACAATTTCCAATTTCGGTGCAAAATTAATAAGTTTATTATTTATTTCGGCATAAAAGTGTGGAAAACTTGCGAAAATATACGTAATAAACCTGTGGATATCCCCAAATGTAAGAGTGTAGGGTATAATTAACAAGTTATTAACATAGTTATCCACACACTTATCAACAGGTTTTTCCACAATTATTTGGTAGTTTGTTTTCTATGTAGTAACTTTGCAGGCAGAATGAAGAAGTTACGTACAATAGAAATGGATCGTCTGACTGTCGACGAGTTTAAGCAGGCAGACAAGTTGCCACTCATTGTGGTATTAGATGATGTGCGATCGATGCATAATGTGGGTAGTGTTTTCCGTACGGGTGATGCTTTCCGTATCGAGGCCGTTTATCTTTGTGGTATTACCAGCACACCTCCCATGGCCGAGATTCATAAAACAGCTCTTGGTGCCGAAGATAGTGTAACATGGAAATACTTCGATACAGCACTTCAAGCTGTCGAGACATTGAAGGCTGATGGCTATGAGGTCTATTCAGTTGAACAGGCTCATGGCTCAACCATGCTTCAGAACTTCACACCTATTAATAATAAGAAGTATGCTGTGGTTTTAGGCAACGAGGTAAAAGGTGTGCATCAGGAAGTAATCGATGCTTCGGATGGTTGTTTAGAGATACCTCAGTTTGGTACCAAACACTCTATGAATGTATCAGTAACAGGTGGCATCATCATCTGGCATTTTGCAAAAAATATCATTCTTTAGTAAAAAAGTTGTTGCTTTGATGTCACATTTCTGAACTTTCTGCGTATTAATGATAAAAGCAACAAAGAAAAAGAATGACAACTGACGAGTTTAAACAACAAGCAGAAGGGCTTAGGCTTCAACTAATCAGTGTGGCTCAGAAATATCTGGGCACTACTGATGAGGCTGAGGACATCGTACAGGATACGATGGTGAAGCTCTGGCTGATGCGCGAACAACTGAAATCGCCTATTTCAGCTTTTGCCTGTATGGTTACTCGCAACCTATGTATCGATTGTCTGCGCAGAAAGCATCCCACAGTAGATATCACTCAATTATCTTACGAAGATGATCTGAGCGATGATGGCGAGCAGATAGAACAGATGCTACGCGTTATCGA
>NZ_JNKG01000008.1:0-534402 GCF_000701965.1 Prevotella sp. RM4 | reverse complement strand
TATCTGTCTCAGAACAACTATCCAAATTCAAGAAATTGAAACGGTTTGTTCATTTACCCAAGTACTTCGAAAAGTACTCGCTTCTTGTACTACTTCTGTCTATGTAAATCTTTCAAAGAACTCTTTCTTTCAGTGCTTGTCAGGTGGTGTTCCTGATTTGCGGGTGCAAAGGTACGGCTTTTTTTGAAACTACCAAAACTTTTCGAGAGAAATTTTCATTTTTCATGCATTTTTTTGGTCGCTCTTGATGGATATCAATCACAAAAACGGCTTCACATTATTATATATTATATAGAGCCGACGGCACTTAGCACAAAAACCGTGAGTTAATTCAAAACCCCTCGTGAATTAATTCATTGCCCTTTTTGAATTAACTCACACGTTAATTTCTGATAAAACGATGGTGATTGGGAAAAATTTGCGTACCTTTGCACTTTATTAGTATAGGTTAATTAAAAAGTATGTCGACGATATTACATATTGAAACCAGTACGGATGTTTGTTCCGTTGCTGTTTCGGAGGATTCGCATGTTATCTTCCAGCAAGAAGATCATAGCGGACCTAACCACGCAGAAAGTTTAGGTACCATGGTTGACGAGGCACTCTCGTTTACCGATAATCACGCCATCCCTTTTGATGCGGTGGCTGTAAGTTGCGGTCCTGGTTCGTACACCGGACTGCGTATTGGCGTATCGATGGCTAAGGGTATCTGCTACGGTCGCAACCTGAAGCTGATAGCTGTTCCAACACTGGAGCTGCTGTGCGTACCTGTATTATTAAGAGAGATTCCTGAAGAAGATGCCCTACTCTGCCCCATGCTCGATGCCCGACGCATGGAGGTGTATGCCGGTATCTACGATCGCGCCTTGAAACCTGTTCGTGAGATTGGCGCCGATGTGGTAACGGCCGAGACTTACAAAGAGTATCTGGATAAGCACCCTGTGTACTTCTTCGGTAACGGTGCCAAGAAGTGCATGGAGACTATCAATCATCCCAACGCCCACCTGATTGAGGGCATAGAGCCACTGGCCAAATGGATGCAACCCCTGGCCGAGAAACGATTGTTGAACAACCAGACTGAGGATGTAGCTTACTTTGTGCCTTACTATCTGAAGGACTTTGTGGCGAAGCTTCCCAAGAAACTTCTTTAGTGAATAGTGATAAGTGAAGAGTTTATGGATATAAAAGGATTAGATTACAACACACAGCGCGAGAAGCTGGTGATGTCGGAATACGGACGTGAGATCCAGAAGATGATTGAGTTGGCTTGTGAGCTGCCCAACAGAGAGGAGCGCCTGCAGTGTGCCCAGACCATCGTAAAGCTGATGGAGACTAAGAACCCACAGCTGAAAGAGAACGATGACTACGAGCAGACACTCTGGAACCATCTGTACCTGATGAGTCACAGAGAGCTGGAGATCGACTGGCCTTATGATATCAGCGAAGCCGACAAGATTCTATCGAAGCCCCAGCCCATGAAGCTACCCAAGGAGAGCGTACGACTGCGCCACTACGGCAGATTGGTAGAGGAGCTGTTTAAAAAGCTGAAGACTATGCCCGATGGCGAGGAGCGCGATGCGTTGGTAAGATATACTGCCAACCAGATGAAGCGCGATCTGGCTCAGTTCGGACACGGCTCGATGGACGATGAGCGCGTGGCCAGCGACCTGGCTCGCTTTACCGACGGCGCCATCCAGATTGACCTGAACGCTTTCAGATTTGAGAAAGTGGCTCAGACTGATGAGAAAAAGAAGAAAAAGAAGTAACCTATATGGCATCATTTATCATTGAAGGCGGCCATCTGCTGCAAGGAACTATCACACCACAGGGTGCTAAGAACGAGGCCCTGCAGGTAATCTGTGCCACATTGTTGACAGAGGAGGAGGTGATTATCCGTAACATCCCGAACATTCGCGATGTGAACAACCTCATCCAGCTGCTGCGTGATATTGGTGTGAAGGTATCGAAAAAGGAAGAAAACACCTATACCTTCAAAGCCGACGAGCTGAACCTGGATTACTTGCAGAGCGACGAGTTTGTGAAGAAGTGTGCTGCACTGCGTGGCAGCGTGATGATGATTGGTCCGCTTTTGGCCCGCATGGGTAAAGCCGTTATCACCAAACCTGGTGGCGATAAGATTGGTCGTCGCCGTTTGGACACCCACTTCTTAGGATTCGAGAAACTCGGCGCCACCTTCAACCGTGTGGAAGGTCGCGATGTGTATGAGATTTCGGCCAAACAGCTGAAGGGTACCTATATGTTGCTCGACGAGGCATCGGTAACAGGTACAGCCAACATCATCATGGCCGCCGTTTTTGCCAAAGGTACCACCACCATTTACAATGCAGCTTGTGAACCCTATCTGCAACAGCTCTGTAAGATGCTGAACAGTATGGGTGCCCGCATCAGCGGTATTGCATCGAACCTGCTCACCATCGAGGGTGTTGACAGTTTGCATGGCACCGACCACCTGATCCTGCCCGATATGATCGAGGTAGGCTCGTTTATTGGTATGGCAGCTATGTGCGGTAATGGCGTTCGCATCAAAGATGTAAGTGTTGAGAACTTAGGAATCATCCCCGATGCTTTCCGTAGGTTAGGTGTAGAAATCGAGGTTGAAGGCGACGACCTGTGGATACCTCGCCAGGATCACTACGAGATACAATCATTTATGGATGGTACTATCATGACGCTGGCCGACGCCCCTTGGCCCGGCTTGACCCCCGACCTGCTGAGTGTACTGATTGTGGTTGCCACCCAAGCTCGCGGTAGCGTGCTGTTCCACCAGAAGATGTTTGAAAGCAGACTGTTCTTCGTGGATAAGTTGATTGACATGGGTGCCCAGATTATTCTTTGCGACCCACACCGTGCCGTAGTGGTTGGTCACGACAGAAAGATTACCCTGCGCGGCGGTCGCATGTCGAGTCCTGATATCCGTGCTGGTATCGCTCTGCTGATTGCAGCCATGAGCGCTAAAGGAACCAGCCGTATCGACAACATCGAGCAGATTGACCGCGGCTACGAGAATATCGAAGCCCGTTTGAATGCTCTGGGCGCGAATATTGTTAGAGGTTAGAGATATGATAAAACGCGAGGACGTATATAAGATAGGTAAGTTAGGTAAAGCGCACGGCGTGAAAGGAGAGATTAGTTTTCTCTTCGACGACGACGTGTTCGACCGCACAGATGCCGACTACCTGATACTTGATATGGATGGTATCCTGGTACCTTTCTTTATTGAGGAGTACCGTTTTAAGACCGACGACAATGCCCTGATGAAGTTTGAGGGTATCGACACCCAGGAGCGTGCCAGAGAACTGACCGGTTGCGAGGTTTACTTTCCCCGTGAGATGGCAGAAGACGATGATGAGCAGCTTTCGTGGGCAGCCATTGTGGGCTTTGAGCTCATCGATGCCAACACCGGTAAGGCCGCAGGTAAAATTGCCTCGGTGGATGACACCACCATCAATATCCTCTTCGAACTGGAAGACGGTAAACTGATTCCTGCTTCAGAAGAGCTGATTACCAATGTAGATACAAAGAAACAACAAATAATAGTAAAACTGCCTGAAGGCATTTTAGAGTTATGAAGAAACAAATAGCCATTCTCGGCTCTACGGGGTCGATAGGAACACAAGCACTCGAGGTTATCGAGGAACATAGCGACCTGTACGAGGTCTATTGCTTGACTGCTAATAATAAGGTAGAGTTGCTGGCCGAGCAAGCTCATAAGTTCAAGCCCGCCGCCATCGTGATTGCCAACGAGGCACGTTACGACGAGCTGAAGAGCCTGATGAGCGACATGCCCGACGTAAAAGTATATGCCGGTGCCCAGGCACTGAACGAGATTGTAGAAGCCGGTCCCATCAACATGGTACTCACAGCGATGGTTGGTTTCTCTGGATTGAATCCCACCATCCATGCCATCAAGGCAGGTAAGACCATCTGCTTGGCAAATAAGGAGACACTGGTAGTTGCCGGTGAGCTGATTCTGCAGCTGGCCCAGCAGTACCACACCCCCATCCTGCCTGTCGACAGCGAGCACTCAGCTATCTTCCAGAGTTTGGTTGGCGAGGATCAGAACCCCATCGAAAAGATTCTGCTCACAGCATCTGGTGGTCCCTTCCGCTTGAAGTCAATGGAAGAGATTGCTCACGTAACCAAGGCCGATGCCCTGCGCCATCCAACATGGGACATGGGTGCTAAGATCACCATCGATTCAGCTTCGATGATGAACAAGGGCTTCGAGGTCATCGAGGCCAAGTGGCTGTTTGGTGTGGACGCTAAGCAGATTCAGGTTTTGGTTCACCCACAGAGCATTGTTCACAGTGCCGTTCAGTTCCAGGATGGTAGTGTAAAGGCCCAGTTGGGTGTGCCCGATATGCGCCTGCCTATCCAGTATGCCTTCTCGTTCCCACAGCGTTTGCACCTGAGTGGCGAGCGCCTCGACCTGTTCAAGGCCCAGCACCTGGAGTTCTTCGAACCCGACTTGGAGAAGTTCCGTTGCTTAGCTTTGGCGTTCGAAGCTATCGACAAGGGCGGTAACATGCCATGTATCGTGAATGCTGCTAACGAGATTGTGAACCGTGGATTCCTGGAGGATAAGTGCGGATTCCTGCAGATGGGCGACATCATTGCCGAGACCATGCAGCGTGCTACCTTCGATAAGAACCCCAGCTACGACACCTACATCGCTACCGATGCCGAGGCCCGTCGTATCGCTACAGAACTCATGAATAAATAATCAACAATGGATATCTTTTTAATTAGACTTTTGCAATTCATGCTGGCCATTGGCCTGCTAGTGCTGCTCCATGAGGGTGGCCACTTCTTCTTTGCCAAGCTTTTTGGCATCCGCGTAGAGAAGTTCTATCTCTTCTTCGATCCCAGCATTTGGAAATGGGACGGCAGTCTGTTTAAGATCAAGCCTAAGAACAGCGACACACAGTATGGTGTAGGTTGGTTGCCATTGGGCGGCTACTGTAAGATTGCCGGTATGATCGACGAGAGTTTTGATACCGAACAGATGAAACAGCCCATGCAGCCATGGGAGTTCCGCTCGAAACCAGCTTGGCAGCGCCTGCTGGTGATGATTGGCGGTGTATTGGTAAACTTCCTGCTGGCCCTGTTCATCTACTCAATGATTCTGTTCTACTGGGGCGACACCTATATCCCCACCAAGAACATGACCTTGGGTATGAAGTTCAACACCGAGGCTAAGCAGTATGGTTTTAAGGATGGTGATATCCTGGTAGGTACCGAGAACGGTGAGTTCAAGGACTTCAGCGCAGATATGTACCGCGCCCTGAGCGAGGCTACCCGTGCCGACATCATTCGTGATGGTAAAGCCATGAGCATCAAGTTGCCTGGCGACATCAACCTGTTGGGCATGCTGAAGGCCGAACCCTCGTTCGTTCGTCCGTTGATTCCTGCTGTGGTTGACAGTGTGATTGAGAACACCCCTGCCGCCAAGATGGGATTGCAGAAAGGCGATAAGATTGTAGGCATCAACGGCAAACCTGTTGACAGCTACAATGAGTTTACCGATCAGCTGGGTGTACTCGAGGATATGATGACAGCCGCCAAGACGCAGGCCGACAGCCTGAAGGTGCGCACAGCCACCATCGTTTATGCTCGTAACGAGGTACAGGATACAGCCACCATCACCTTGACTCCTGATTTGAAACTCGGTTTCATGGTGCAGACCATCGCTGGCATCTACCAGCCCGTCACCAAGGAATATGGTTTCTTTGAGAGTTTCCCTGCCGGAATAGCATACGGCATCAACGTGCTGAAGGGTTATGTGGGCGACATGAAGTATGTGTTCACAGCCGACGGTGCTAAATCGATTGGTGGTTTCGGCGCTATCGGCAGTCTGTTCCCCCCCATGTGGGATTGGTATCTGTTCTGGAAGATGACCGCCTTCCTCTCAATCATCCTCGCCTTCATGAACATTCTGCCCATCCCTGCCTTGGATGGTGGACATGTACTGTTCCTGATTTATGAGATGATTACCCGTCGCAAGCCTTCAGAGACCTTCATGATCCGTGCCGAATACTTCGGTTTCGGTCTGCTGATACTCCTGATGGTATTCGCGAACCTCAATGATATATTGCGGTGGTTAGGATATATGTAAACAAAAAGCCCCACTCACTGGGGCTTTTTTAATGCCTTTACTCTATGTTTGTAGTGATGATGACTTTGTTTGCCATTGTGCTCGTGGGATACGGGGCAGGCAAATTGGGATATTTGGGAGGCGACTTTGACAGACAGCTGTCGAGGTTGGTAATTAATATGACCTGTCCGGCGCTGATTCTGTCGTCGGCTATGACAGGCGAACTGCCTGACCGTGAGTATATTCTACCGTTATTACTCATCAGCGTGATTACCTATGCGGTGCTTACAGGTATCGCCTTTCTGTTGCCACGCTACCTTACCAAGAAGAAAGACGACGAAGGCGCTATCGGTTTTGCTCTGATGTTTGGTAACGTGGGCTTTATGGGCTACCCTGTGGTGGCATCGATATTCGGACACGAGGCCGTTTTCTATGCTGCTGTGCTGAATGTTGTAAATACATTTGCAGTGTTTACTGTAGGAACTATCCTGATAACAGGTAAAAATGAAGTAGAGGAAAGCCGTTTTGAAAAGAAGGTGCTCTACTCTACCCCGATGTTGGCCTGCTACCTGACCATGCTGATAGTAGCATTGCGCATCGATAATATCCCCGAAGCCATCAGCGCACCACTCACCATGATTGGTAACATCACCGTACCTGCCGCGCTGCTGATTATCGGTTCATCGATGTCGAACCTCCCCATCAAATCGCTGTTAGGTAACACAAGCGTTTATGCTACCACACTTTTCCGACTGGCCATACTGCCCATCGGCATCTACTATCTGTGCACGCTTTTAGGCTTCTCGCAGTTTGTAGTAAACATCAATACGGTAGTAATTGCCATGCCTGTGGCTACTTACGGTACTATTCTGTGCTTAAAATACGGCAAAGATACCACGATGATAACCGAGGTAACATTTATTACCACCCTCATCTCCATGGTGTCGATCCCATTATTGGTTTTATTCTTTCTATAAGCAGATAGCAACAAACAATCAACACATAGATAAGCACAACCTGAAGGATGGTTGGATGCAAGTTACCGATACTGGCGCCCGGAAAGGTGGCGATGGTATTCAACGACGCATTCAACCCATTCACTATATATAATAATAGGTACGCGAGGGGCGGAAACAACAGAACGGCTATCGACAGACATAGAATAATGAATGCCGCAGGCACCACCAGGAAGTTGGTAAGCAGAAAACAGGTAGAGAACTGTCCGAAGTAATAGGCGATTAATGGTGCCACACCCAACTGAGCCGCAATAGAGACAGCCACCATGCCCCAAACCTTTGCCACCCAGGGGGGCTCCATATAATACTGGTCGGAAAACACGCTGGTAAACAAGGGCACAAACAGCAGGATAGCCCATACGGCCATAAACGACATCTGAAATCCCACATCAAACAGCCAGGCAGGATTCCACAGCAACATCAAAAAAGCTGTAAAAGCCAGAACGTTGACCGACATCTTATTACGACGCCCAATCGACAAAACGCCATAGATGGTAAGCATGACGGCCGAGCGTACAGCACTAACAGGCATACCAACCAGCAGCACAAACGCCCATACCACCAGGATCATCAACAACTGCGACAAAGCCGGCCACCGTCTTCGTGGCAGGAACAACGACAACAGCATATAGATAATACCAAGGTGCAGACCACTGAGAGCCAACACATGCGAGGCACCGCTGACAGAATATGCACTTTTCACATCTCGAGTCAAAGCCGACTTATCGCCTAACGACATGGCTGCCACCACCGCATAAGCATCGCCATCAAGCCCACTATCATTAAAACGCTGCAACAACTGTTCGCGTTGCTCGAGGAAGAAACTCCTGGAACGGTCGAAACGCGACTCTGTGGATGCTTGATCGGATGTTTGCTGATGATACTGCATCACACACATTCCTAACAACAGGCAACATACCACGATAGCTACCGACTGCGCATGGGCAAACTTATAAAGCAGCAAAGCCACAACCACCATACCAGCCAGCACAGGTAATATGGTGATAGGAAGCGACACGTAGTGAGCGATGATAATGCCAAGGATCATACTCACCGTTACAGCCGCTACGGGACATTTATCGAATAATCGACTTTGCATACCAAGGTACAAAAGTACAACTATTTTTGGGAATATAAGAATTATTTCGTAACTTTGTCGCCGTAATCAAAGAATAAAGAAAGAATGGAAATGGTAAATATCCCCATCTGGGCGTGGATTTTATTCTACATACTGGTATTCATTATGTTGCTGATCGACCTGAAATCGTTCGGAAAGAAAGGTCAACATGAAGTGAGTGTATCCGAAGCTCTGAAGATGACAGCAGTATGGATTGGTGTATCGCTTGTTTTCTGCGGTGGCATCTATCTGTTATATCCTGTTGACTCTCATGAGAAAGCAATGGAGTTCTTGGCAGGTTATCTGATTGAGAAATCCTTATCGATGGATAATCTGTTTGTATTCCTGATGCTTTTCTCGTTCTTCGGCGTACAGCGAAAATACCAGCACGAGGTATTGTTCTGGGGTATCTTTGGTGCTTTAGTACTGCGCAGTATCTTTATTTTTGCAGGTACAGCAATGATTGCCCAGTTTGAATGGATATTAGGATTGTTTGGATTATTCCTGATTTATACGGGCATCAAGATGTTCGGACATAACGACGAGCAGGTCGACCCTTCGAACAATTTCTTCGTAAAGATATTCAAGAAATTCTTCCCTGTGACCGACCAGATGCACGAGGGAAAATTCTTTATCGTCGAGAACGGTAAGCGATTAGCAACTCCATTGTTTATTGCCTTATTGGTAATCGAGACAACCGATGTGGCCTTTGCCGTCGATTCTATCCCCGCCGTATTCTCAGTAAGCCGCGATCCGTTTATCGTGCTTACATCAAACATTTTTGCCATTCTGGGTCTGCGTGCCCTATACTTTGCGCTGGCAGCAGTAGCCAAATACTTCACCTATCTTAAATATGGCTTAGGTATCATCCTGAGCTTTGTAGGCGTAAAGATGCTATTAGCCATGAACGAGTACGTGAACGCATTCGGCGAGATGATAGGATTAAATATCGACATGCCACACATCGAAGTACCCACCACACTTTCGTTGGCCATCATCTTCGGTGTTTTGGTATTATCGATGCTACTATCCGTATGTGTATCAAAAGCAAAAACCAAATAAAATATGGAAAACAAAAACTATCTTTACGACGCCGTAGCCTTGCTGAAGGAGTTGATTGCCATTCCTTCGGTTAGTAGAGACGAGACGAGAGCTGCCGATAAGCTGGCCGATTTCCTGAACATGTGGAATCTGCCATTCGGTCGCGAGGGTAACAACCTCTGGGTGGGCTGTCCTGATTGGGACAACAATCGACCTACCGTGATGCTCAACGCCCATATCGACACCGTAAAACCCGTTAGCTCGTGGACACGCGATCCATTTTCACCAGATCAGGAATACGACGTGATATATGGTCTGGGCTCAAACGACTGTGGCGGCGGACTAGTTTCGCTGTTACAAGCCTATCGCATCATGCTGTATCGTCCTCGCAACTATAATCTGTTGTGGGTAGCCTCGGCCGAGGAAGAGATATCGGGACAGAACGGACTGAGTCGCGTGCTGCCTTTGTTGCCCAAGATTGACGTAGCCATTGTGGGTGAGCCTACAGGCATGCAACCCGCCATTGCAGAAAAAGGACTGATGGTAATTGATGGTTATGCTCACGGCAAATCGGGCCATGCTGCCCGTAACGAAGGCATAAATGCTATCTACGAAGCACTCGACGATCTGGTTTGGCTTCGCGATTATAAATTCCGCAAGGTAAGTCCGCTCTTAGGCCCCACAAAGATGACGGTGACCGTAGTTGAAGGCGGTACCCAGCATAACGTAGTGCCTGATACACTGCATTTTGTTATTGATGTACGCACCAACGAGTTCTATCAGAACGAATATCTGTTTAACTTCCTGTGCAAGAAGATGACCAAGTGCGAGTTGCGCGCCCGTTCATTCCGCCTGCACTCATCGGCCATCTCGCCCGAACATCCGCTCATTAAGAGATGTATCGACAGAGGCATGCAGCCCTTCGGTTCGCCCACACTGAGCGATCAGGCGCTGATGCCATTCCCATCATTTAAGCTGGGTCCAGGCGAATCAAGTCGCTCGCACTCTGCCAATGAGTTCATAAAGATTTCGGAGATGGAACATGCCATCGATACCTATATAGGATTGTTGGACGGATTGATACTATAAGTGCCTATCTGGCCGTGTGGCCAGAATTGACACTCAGCGTGTCGACCCTATCGCGCCAACCAGCCCTCAGGGTTCAGTTTAGCGCTTCCTTTGCGCAACTGAAACTGCATCAAACCCTCAGCACCCACACGACCAAGTGTCTGTCGGGTGCTTACTTTTTGTCCTCGACTCACGTTAACCGAAGCCAAGTCGCAATAAACCGACAGGTAGCTACCATGACGCACGATGACTACTGTGGTGCCAGCATAGCTGAATACAGCACTCACCTCGCCATCGAACACACAACGAACTGCAGCACCAGGCTGACCCTTGATATCGATACCTTTCTTATCGAGTGTTACATGTCCCTTCACATCTGTTACGTGGTTGGTACCAAAGTGGTTCACAATACGATAGCCGCCAGCAATAGGCATAGGCAATCTACCGCGATTGCTCTCAAAGTTACCACTCAGCATACGGTCTTCGGACGAAACAGTATAAACTGCAGCCTCTGATTTACGCGCCTCGGCCACCTCTTTCTCATGCGCTTTGGCATCGGCAGCCGCCTTACGCTCGGCAGCCAGTCGGGCACGTTCTGCCTCAGCAGCAGCGCGCTCGGCAGCCGCCTTCTCTTCGGCATTCTTACGGGCAGCCGCACGGGCTTCGGCTTTGGCTTTCTCCTCACGAGCCTTAGCCTCAGCAATACGTCGTTCGTTCTCCTTACGAGCCGCTTCGGCTGCAGCCTGTTTGCGGGCCAGTTCCTCAGCCTTACGTTTAGCCTCTGCCTCAGCAGCCTTACGCTTAGCTTCAGCCTCAGCGCGAGCTTTGGCACGCGCTATCTCTTGGGCAATCAAACGGTCGATCTGAGCATTCAACTCGGCATCGCGCTTTTTCTGTTTTTCGATGATGCCCTGAATGGTTTTCTGCTGTTTCTGCAGAGATGACACCATCTTCTGCTGCTCTTCCTGTTTGCCTTCGAGCGAACGGCGCTCCCGTTCGCCTCTCACCAACAAGTCGCTCTTCTGTCGCTTGGTGTCGGTGAGTTCGCTATGCGCCTCAGTCACCTGATCCTTCATCGACTTCACCGCTTCGGCCTGATTCTGCTGATAGGCCGCATATTCGCGCACAAAACGCAGTCTTCGATACATCTGCGACAGGTTCTTAGCGCTGAACACAAACATCAATCTGCTCTGCAGGTTGCGGTTGCGATGCATGTACTTCATCGACTTGATGAAGCGCTGCTTGCGCTCTTCGAGTTCTTTGTTCAGTGTGACCATCTGCACCTCCAACGTGTGGATATTACCATCCAAACGATTGATATCATGACGAATGGTATCAATCGACTTACGTTTATCGGCAATCTCGTTGTTGATAATCAGCAGGTTCTGCAAACGATTCTTCACATCGCGCTCGTTGGCTTTCAACTTGCGCTGCTGCTCCTCAATCTGCTTGCGCACCCTCTGCTGCTCGGTCTTCAAACTGTTAACCGTTACCGGCTGCTTGGATGCAGAACTCTTGGTAGTTGTCTTCTTACCTGTAGATTTCTTGCTGCCCGACTTCTTAGTTGTGGTAGCCGTACGTTTTTGCACAGACTTTTTTTTCGCCTGCTGTGCAATAGCAGGCGAAGAAAACGTGATGAGTGCCATCAGCACCATCGCGATATATCGCATACGTAACACTCTATTCATCATAGAGCCATGAAGCGGCGGAGTATCTCGTCAACTGTTACCTCGCGATACTTGTTAGAAACTTCGGTTCGTGCATCCCATTCGGTATCATTACCCAGATAATTCAGGGTCATACCCAACTTCACTTCCTTATCAGGAGTGGTAAGTGTAATGAGATGCTTCTTGGGGAACATCTTACGTCCAAACACATCGTATTCGGAATAGTCCCAGTTAAGCTGGGTGTTACCATTAAAGCGGTCCTTATACAGGATGTTAGCCATACGAATCAGTGCGGTATTCTTGCTGGCCAACCAACTGTAGTCCATCTTTCCCTCTTCGAGATTGATAATCATATCGTCGCCACTCTCAATGGTGGTAAACTTGCCTTCGCCCTCCTTGTCATTCTTTGCAAGCACAACTGCCTCGCTACCCTGATTGGGCTTGAAAAGCTCGTTCCAGAACAATGCCTGAATAGCCGAGAAGTTCAAACCGCTATTACGCAGGAAATCTACCTGGCGGTAAGGAGCCTTCAGGTACTGCTTATTGATACGGTCCATAATCAGCACGTAATCCTTGGTGAATTCAAGACGTCCGGCCTCAACAAATCCAAAGGCCATCAGCTGCAAACGGATTACATCGTTACGACGCATTTTCAGATTACCCGTCAGCGTAATCTTCTGCGGACCAACCTCAACCGAGAACTTCACCTTCGAGGTAATGAACTTATTGGTTTGCTGGTTATCACGCACCTGACTCACAAAGTCGGTAGTCTGACGCTGTTCAATGATTGGCTTCACCTCTTTCGATTTCTTGAATATACCACATGAACTAAACATCAATGGCAATGCCAATACGGCAATTCTTACGATACTTTTCAGTTTCATTATTGATTTGCTTTTTGTTTTATTTTTTCTGCATGTTCCTGAATCACAGAGTTGTCGATCGACTCATCCAGATTCTGTAACGCCTGGTCGATATATATCTTGGCCTCAGAGTAGCGGCCCAGCATATACAGAATCCAAGCGTAGGTATCTAAGTAGGTAGCATTCTTAGGCTCAGCCTTCACGGTTTTAAAGCTCATCTGCTCGGCCTTAGCCAACTGCTCACCACTTTCGCTTAAGAAGTAGGCATAGTTATTTAAACAGCCCATATTATCATCTTTCCATTGCAAGCAACTATCATAAGCCTCATAGGCCTCTTTCATCAAGCCCTTCTGATGCAGGATGTCGCCCATCACCGCATAGAAATCGGATACGATAGCAGGATCGCTGTCCTCCTTAATCACGCCGATACCATTCTTAAAGGTAGAAAGGGCGGCATCAAGACTGTCGCGACGATAGTAGGCGATACCTTGATAGTAATAAAAGGCCATCTCGTCGGGATTATACTGTCGGGCATCCTGACAGAGTGCAATCACGCGCTCCATATCATCAGCCTCCCAGGCATAACCAATCAGCTGCAAACGGGCCGACGAGTTATCGGGCGCCAGTTGCAAAGCCTTCGTCAGCACCGTAGCGATGGTATCCTTCGGCATCTTCTTCACGTTCATATACGAGGCACAGAGAATAGCCATGTGCTCATCGGTCTGAGGCTGTTTCAGAATCTTGTCGAACAGCTGCAGCACACGGGTACTATCGCCGCCCGCATTCTCGCTGGCCGAAATCTCCTGTCGCAACAGCAGAATCTTCTCGTCGATGGTGGCATTGCGATTCAGCAGCACACGTTCAGTCAGCGAGTCGGCTATCTCGCGATGGCCTAAAGCCTGATGATAGGTACGCAGCGACATCAGCACACGGTTGTTATCAGGTTCATCCTTCAGAATCTTGTCGTACACCTTCAGTGCCTTTTTCAGCTGTCCGTTCATCATCAGCGTCTCACCATACAAAGCCTGATAATTACCATCGTTGGGGAATTTCTCAGCCAAAGCCTTTATCTCGGCAATGGCCGCTTTTTTGTTTCCCTGACGGGTATATATCTCGCTCTTGGCTACCGACAGACGTTCGCTTTTGCCATCGATGGCTTCGATACGGTTCAGCACCTCTACGGCCGAATCGAAATCGCCCACCTGCTGATACAGTTGGAACAGCATCTCCAGCAAATCCTCACGCTCTTTGTCGCGCTCATAGATCTTCTCCACTACAGGGATGGCAGCTTCGTAATCCTGCTGACGGATGTACGCCTGTGCCAATGTTTCCATATAGGTAGCGTTATCCGGATCGAGTGCAGCCGCCTTCTGGATATAAGCCAGACTTTTCTCGCCATCCTTCAGAGCGTTATAGTACTGTGCCAAAAAGTAGTACGCCTCGGGGGCATCGGGATTAATCTCCAGACAATGACGCAGCAAATCAAAGGCTGCATCGTTGTTTCCCTTCTGGCGCTGCATCATGGCTTCAAGAAAGAACTGGTCGTACTCACGCTGTCCGTAACCAGTGGTTACAGAAAGCAGTAACAATAACGACAGTCCGATTTTCTTCATTCGCATCATGATTCTACTTCACGCCAGTATGACCATAACCACCTTCGCCACGTTCGGTCTCATCCAGAACCTCTACCGATACGAACTCACCCTGCTCGTGACGCGCAATCACCATCTGGGCAATACGCTCACCATCCTCAACAACAAAGTCCTCGTTCGACAGGTTGATAAGAACCACACCTATCTCGCCACGATAGTCGGCATCGATAGTACCTGGGGTGTTCAGTACGGTGATACCCTTCTTTAATGCCAAACCGCTACGAGGACGTACCTGTGCCTCATAACCTACAGGCAGAGCGATATGCAAGCCTGTTGGGATGAGTCGGCGCTCCAGCGGTTTCAGGGTGATGGGTTCATCTATATTAGCTCTCAGATCCATACCGGCACTCTGCGCAGTAGCATACTGCGGCAAGGGCTGGTGACCTTTGTTTACAACTTTAATTTTCAGCATCTTTTAAAATAATATTTTAATCCACGTGCAAAGGTAGTGCTTTTAGCTTAGAAATCACCCTTTCGGCGACTAATTTTTTTATTTTTTCGTTAATTTCTGCGAAATATGCCGCTACTGCGCGTATTTTTCGTACCTTTGCACCCTGATTATGATGAATTGGCAACAACTGATATCGAACAAGCGTCTCGGTCAGGAGCATCGTCATCCTGAGCGCCACGACGACCGAACAGAGTTCAAGCGCGATTACGACCGTTTGATTTTCTCTGCTCCTTTCCGTCGTTTGCAGAACAAAACCCAGGTATTTCCACTCCCGGGAAGTATCTTTGTGCACAACCGTCTGACCCACTCACTCGAGGTGGCCAGCGTGGGTATGTCGCTTGGAAACGATGTGGCTGCCCAACTTACCAAGAAGCATCCAGAGCTGAAGGACCAGCTGTTTCAGGAGATTGGTCAGATTGTAGCCACCGCCTGCTTGGCACACGATTTAGGCAACCCGCCCTTTGGTCATAGCGGCGAGAAAGCCATCCAGTCGTTCTTTACCGAAGGTGCCGGTTACGACCTGCAGCGCCAGGTAAGTGCCAACTTCTGGAACGACCTTACCCACTTTGAGGGTAACGCCAATGCGTTCCGTTTGCTAACGCATCAGTTCAAAGGTCGCCGTCCGGGAGGATTTGTCATGACTTATTCTACGCTTGCCAGCATTGTTAAGTATCCATTCTCATCGAGTGCTGCCGGCAAGAAAGGCAAGTTCGGATTCTTTGATTCCGAAAAGACATATTACCGTCGCATTGCCGACGAATTAGGCATCCCCTGTAAATCAGAAGTGGGCGAGCCCTTGCGTTACGCCCGTCATCCGCTGGTGTATCTTGTTGAGGCAGCCGACGATATCTGCTACGAGATTATGGACCTTGAGGATGCCCACAAACTTAAAATTATTTCGCACGCCGACACCATGCAGTTGCTGTTGGGATTCTTCGACGAGGAGACCCAGGCCCGTATCCAGAACCGCATTGTTGAGGAAGGTGTAAACGATAATAACGAAAAGATTGTATATCTGCGAGCCTGCGTGATTGGCAAACTCGAGAATGAGTGTGTACGCGTGTTTGTTGAGCACGAGGACGAGATATTGAGCGGCGTTTTCCAAGGCAGTTTGATTGATCATATCAGCGACCTGCCGCAGAATGCCTATAAGCGTTGTTGCGAGCTCTCGGTTCAGCACATCTACAAGAGTCGTCCCGTACTCGATGTAGAGCTGTCGGGTTATCAGATTATCCAGACGCTGATGGAGAAGTTTATCAATGCCGCTGTTCATCCCGAGCGTTTTTACTCTAAGCACCTGATCAGTCGTGTGTCGAGTCAGTATGATATTGATGCGCCCGACCTTGAAACGCGTATCATGGCGATTATCGATTATATCAGCGGTATGACCGATGTGTATGCACTTGATGTGTTCCAGAAGATTAACGGCATATCGCTACCTATTATTTAACCTGTTTATACTTTGCATGATGAAGAAGTTATATATTGAAACGTATGGCTGCCAGATGAATGTGGCCGATTCTGAAGTTGTTGCATCGGTGATGCAGATGGCTGGTTACGAAACCACCGAGACCATCGACGAGGCCGATGCTGTATTCCTGAACACCTGCTCTGTTAGAGATAACGCCGAGCAGAAGATTTATCACCGTTTGGAAGCGCTGGATGCTGAGCGTCGCCGCCGACTGAAGAGCAATCCCGAAGCTCCCAAAATGATTCTTGGTGTACTTGGTTGTATGGCTGAGAGAGCTCAGCGCGATTTGCTTGATAATCATTTTGCCGACCTGGTGGCAGGTCCCGACGCTTATCTGTCGCTGCCCGACCTGATTGCTCAGGCCGAACTGGGACACAAAGCCATGAATACCGAACTCTCTACCAGCGAGACTTATAAGGATGTGGTACCACAGCGTATCGGCATCGGACATAAGATTGGCGGTTTTGTAAGTATTATGCGTGGTTGCAACAATTTCTGCCACTACTGCATTGTGCCTTACACCCGTGGACGTGAGCGCAGTCGCGATGTAGAGAGCATCCTGCGTGAGGTTCGCGACCTGCGCGATAAGGGATTTAAGGAGGTAACCCTGTTGGGACAGAACGTAAACTCGTATAAGTTCGAGGATACCGACTTCCCCACCCTGTTAAGAAAGGTAGCCGAAGAGGTGCCCACCATGCGTGTTCGCTTCACCACTTCGCACCCTAAGGATATGAGCGATGAAACCCTGAAGGTAATAGCCGAAGTGCCCAACGTTTGCAAGCACATCCACCTGCCTGTACAGAGTGGTAGCGATCGTATCTTGAAGTTGATGAACCGCAAATACACCCGCGAGTGGTACATGGATCGCGTACATGCCATCCGTCGTATCATCCCCGATTGCGGTCTTTCTACCGATATCTTTGTAGGTTATCACTCCGAGACAGAGGAAGACCACCAGCTGTCGCTCGACCTGATGCGCGAGGTGGGTTACGATTCTGCCTTTATGTTCAAATACTCCGAACGCCCAGGCACTTACGCTTCGAAGCACCTGCCCGACGATGTGCCCGAGGAGGAGAAGATTCGTCGACTGAACGAGCTGATTGCCCTTCAGACCGAGATGAGTGCCATCCAGAACAAGAAGGACGAGGGCAAGGAGTTCGACGTGCTGGTTGAGGGCTTCTCAAAGCGCAGTCGTGAGCAGCTTTGCGGTCGTACCGAACAGAACAAGATGGTAGTCTTCGACAAGGGTACTCACCATATCGGCGAAACCGTTCGCGTAAGAATCACTGGTAGCACCAGCGCCACGCTTCTGGGCGAAGCAATCGTCAAATAGTAAATCGTCAAATAGATAAATGAAAGAGTTCCTGAACGTACTGAGGCGGTTTGTACCTCCTTACAAAAAATATCTGGTGGCATCGGTAGTGTTCAATATCCTATCGGTTATCTTGAATGTCTTCTCGTTTGCAGCCCTGATACCTATCTTACAGATTATCTTCAAGACAGGCGACGGCGACACAGCAACCGCACTGATGGCATGGGATTGGGCAAATGCGCAGGAGGTGTTGATGAACAACATGAACTACTACGTTAACAGCCTCATTGCCGATCTTGGTCCTACCACCACCCTGCTCATCATCGGCCTCTTCCTGGCCTTTATGACTTTCCTGAAGACGGGTGCTTACTTCCTGTCGTCGGCCACCATCGTGCCAATCCGCACAGGTGTGGTTCGCGACATCCGCAACCAGTTGTACCAGAAGATAAACACCCTGCCATTAGGTTTCTTCAGCGAGGAGCGCAAGGGCGACATCATCGCCCGTATGAGCGGCGATGTACAGGAGATTGAGAACTCTATCATGTCGAGTCTCGAGATGCTGTTCAAGAACCCCATCCTGATTGTAGGCTATTTCACCATGCTGCTGTTTATCTCATGGCAGCTCACCGTGTTCACCCTGGTTATCGTACCCATCATGGGTTGGTTTATGGGTTGGGTTGGTCGAAAGCTCAAAGCCCAGTCGGTCAAGGCTCAGGCGCTTTGGAGCGATACCATGAGTCAGGTCGAGGAAACCTTAGGTGGTTTGCGCATCATCAAGGCCTTCTGCGCCGAAGATAAGATGAACAAGCGTTTCGACACCATCAACTCGGCCTATCGCAACGACATCATGCGTGTTAACATCCGCCAGTCGTCGGCCCATCCTATGTCGGAGTTCCTGGGCACCGTGATGATTGTGATTGTGTTGTGGTTCGGTGGTGTATTGGTACTCAACAACCACACACTCTCTGGTCCTATCTTTATTTATTATATGGTGATGCTCTACTCGATTATCAACCCATTGAAGGATTTCTCGAAAGCCGGATATAACATCCCCAAGGGACTGGCTTCGATGGAACGTGTTGATAAGATCCTGATGGCCGAGAACACCATTAAGGAGCCAGCAGCCCCCAAGCATATCGCTAACTTCGAGCACCAGATAGAGTTCCGCCACGTATCGTTCAAATACGGCGAGCAGTGGGTATTGAAGGATATCAACCTGGTAATCCCCAAGGGCAAGACCATCGCTTTGGTAGGTCAGAGTGGTAGCGGAAAATCTACGATGGTAGATCTCATTCCCCGTTACTATGATGTTCAGGAAGGCGAGGTGCTCATCGATGGCATCAACGTGAAGGAGTTGGGTATTCACGATCTGCGCCAGCTGATTGGTAATGTAAACCAGGAGGCTATTCTCTTTAACGATTCGTTCCGCAATAACATCTCGTTCGGTGTGGATAACGCTACCCAGCAGCAGATTGAGGAAGCAGCCAAGATTGCCAACGCCTACGATTTCATCATGGCATCCGAGAACGGTTTCGATACCAACATCGGCGATCGCGGTGGCCGCTTGTCTGGTGGTCAGCGCCAGCGTGTCAGCATCGCTCGTGCCATTCTGAAGAATCCACCTATCCTGATTCTCGACGAGGCCACCTCGGCCCTCGATACCGAGAGCGAGCGCCTGGTGCAGGATGCCTTAGAGCGCCTGATGAAGACCCGCACTACCGTTGCCATCGCACACCGTTTAAGCACCATTAAGAACGCCGACGAGATTTGCGTACTGCACGAGGGTAAGATAGTAGAACGTGGCACCCACGATGAACTGTTGAATATCGACGGTTATTACAAGAAGTTACATGAAATGCAGAGTTAGTTATCTGATAAAGACGTACCTCTGGACGGTTCTTGTGTTCGTCTTGGCCAAGTTGGCATTTATGCTTTTCTGCCGAGAGGGACACGAGTTCGTGTTTATCGATATGTGGCAGGTGGTACAGCACGGACTGTCGCTCGACTTATCAACAGCCCTTTATTTCTTTATTGTACCTTTTCTCGCCACCATCGTCAGCATGTGGTACACAGGCCAATGGCTGTTCCGCATCCTGAAAGGGTATTACGCCCTGATAGCCATCGCCTTTGCTTTGGCTTTTGTGGCCGACACCAGTCTTTATCCCTTCTGGGCATTCAAGCTCGATGCCTCGTGCCTGCAGTATCTCGAAACACCCAACGAGGCTACAGCCAGCGTCTCTATCGTCTATCTCATCTGGCGATTCGTAGCATTAGTAGTTACGGCAGTAGTTATCTATAAGGGTTATGCTAACGCCTTATGCAGTCTGAAAGGCACCAGCCCACTGAAGAGTTCACTCAAAACAGCAGTCATCAGCCTGGTTACTTTCCTGGTCATGGCACCATTGATAGTTATCGGTATTCGTGGTGGCTTAGACGAATCAACCACCAATATCGGTCAGGTGTACTATTCACAGAATCAGTTCCTCAACCACTCGGCAGTTAATCCCGTTTTCAGTTTCCTGGCTTCGTTAGAGAAAACAGGCGAGGTAGAGAGCTACAACTACATGAGCGACGAGGACTGCCAACAGATTATCAACAAGCTGTATAACACCGAGAGTGTGAATAGTGATACGCTGTTGAACACCCCAACCCCTAACATCATTGTGATACTAATGGAGAGTCTCGGCGGTGAGTTTACCGAACTCAGCGGTCGCCAGGATATCACACCCAACCTCAACAAATTGGCTACCGAAGGTGTTTACTTTACCAACTGCTATGCCAACTCATGGCGCACCGATCGCGGCACCCTGTGTACCTATAGCGGCTACCCCTCGTTCCCCAACACGTCGGTAATGAAGTTGCCCGCCAAATCGCGCACCCTGCCTTGTATCGCCCGTTCGCTACGCGACGAGAAGCAGTACAACACCCACTATCTGTATGGTGGCGACATCAATTTTACCAACATGCGCAGCTATCTGATTAGCGGCGGGTTCGACCAGCTTACCTGGAAGGCCGACTATACAACAGCCGAACAGAAATCAGCCGAATGGGGTGTACGCGATGATATCACCTTCGGCACCCTGTATGATATGGCCACCACCCTCCCATCGCCTTATCTCATTGGCTACTCTTCGCTGAGCAGTCATGAGCCTTGGGATGTGCCCATCAAGCATTTCGACGACGAGATTCTGAATGCTTTCTATTATCTCGACCAATGTATTGGCGATTTCGTAACCAAACTGCGCCGCACAGAGGCCTGGAAGAATACGCTGATTGTGCTGCTGCCCGATCACGGCATCAACTACAAAGCGTACGACGAGCAGCATCCGCTACGCAATCGCATCCCGATGATTTGGGTTGGCGGCGCCGTAAAAGCACCTCGCCGTATCGATACCATCTGCAACCAGACCGACCTGCCCGCTACGCTGTTAGCCCAGTTAGGTCTGTCGCATAGCGATTACACGTTTAGTCGCGATGTGCTCAGCAGCACCTATACCCACCCCGTAGCCATGCATACCTTTACCGAAGGTTATTCGATGGTAGATAGTACGGGATTGACGGTATTCGACCTGTACAGTCAGCGTGTTACCACAGGTAAGGGCGATATCACTATTGCCCAAGCCATTCTGCAAGCCGCTACAAAAGATTTAAATCAACGATGAAACATCTTCTCAGCAAGCCCTACGCCCCTATCGTGGCCGTTATCTGGAACATCCTGTTAGTCTATGTGGTTTACCAGATAGCCCGATTGGCATATTTCTTCGAAAACGCCCAACTGCTCCATTATAACAGTGATGTATTCTGTGGCGGACTCTTGTTCGATACCTCAGCAATTGTTTATACCAATGCGCTTTATGTGGTGCTGATGATAGCCGCTGGGGCATTTACGCTGAAAGGTCAGAAAGCCCTTAAGTGGCTATATCTCATCATCAACGGTCTTGCTTTAGCCATCAACCTAGGCGATGCGGTTTATTTCCAATACACCATGCGCCGCACCACTACAACGGTGTTCGGCGAGTTCTCGAACGAGGGCAACTTAGGTAGCATTTTTGGCACCGAGTTCATCAACCACTGGTATCTGGTACTGCTGTTTGCTGTAGTGATGATAGCTCTCTACAAGCTGTATGCCCAGCCCCGACGCAAGCATGCAGCCAACTTAGCCAGCTTGCTGCTTATCGCACCTCTGAGTATTGCCGGCATGCGTGGCGGTTTTACCACAGCCGTTCGCCCCATCACCGTATCAAATGCCAACCAGTACGCCCAGCATCCTACCGATGCCGCCTTGGTGCTCAACACCCCCTTCTCGCTCATCCGCACCATTGGCAAAAGCGTATTCACTGTGCCCAACTATTATCAGAGCGAGACTGAGTTAGAAGCTATCTACACCCCACAGCATAAAGCCCAGACCGATACATTGGTAAAAAAGAACGTTGTTGTTCTGATTATCGAGAGTTTCGGTCGCGAGTATATCGGTGCACTCAACCGCGATTTAGAGGGCGGAAAGTACAAGGGCTACACCCCCTGTGTCGATTCACTCATTGCCCACAGCACCACCTTCCGCTACAGTTTCTGTAACGGCCGAAAGAGTATCGACGGCATGCCCAGCATCCTCTCCAGCATCCCTATGTTTGTTGAGCCGTTCTTCCTCACCCCAGCCTCGATGAACGACTATACCGGCCTGGCAGGCATCTTGGGTAACGAGGGATACCAGACAGCTTTCTTCCATGGGGCCCAGAATGGTTCGATGGGCTTCGAGGCCTTTGCCAAGAAGACGGGCTTCCAGCGTTATTACGGTCGTACCGAATACGAGGCTGCTCGTGGCACTAACGATTTCGATGGTACCTGGGCCATCTGGGACGAGCCCTTCTTCCAGTATTATGCTGAGGAGATGAGCAAGATGCAGCAACCGTTTATGACAGCTATCTTCTCAGCTTCCAGTCACCATCCGTTCGCCATCCCCGAGCAGTATAAGGCACAGTTCCCCGAGGAGCATCTGCCCATCCAGAAGTGCATCCGCTATACCGACATGGCCCTTGGCAAGTTCTTTGCCACCGCCCGTAAGCAGCCTTGGTTTGATAACACCATCTTTGTGCTTACCAGCGACCATACCAACCAGAGCGACCACGCAGAATATCAGAGCGATCTGGGTGGATTCTGTTCGCCCATCATCATCTACGATCCTTCGCAGCCTGTAGGCCGAATGGAAGAGAAGATTGCCCAGCAGATAGATATCATGCCCACCATCTTAGGTATGTTAGGCTACTCTAAGCCCTATATGGCCTTTGGTATCGACGTGCTCAGCACGCCCGCCAACGATACGTGGGCGGTTAACTACCTCAACGGCATTTATCAGTACGTAAAATATGGTTATGTGCTTCAGTTCGACGGCAAACAAACCAAGGGTGTTTACCAGTTAACCGACCGTCTGATGCAGCACAACCTGAAGGGCAAGGTACCTCAGCAGGCGCAGATGGAACGCGAGCTGAAAGCCATCATACAACAATATATGATGCGCATGACCAAAAACAAGTTGCTTTAGAACTTATACCAAGGTTTCTTGGGAGGCGCGGGCTTATTGTCGGGATGATCCTTGGCTATAACCTTACCATCGATCACCTCGAAACGCTCGTTAAACTCAGCACGTGTACGCTTCCAGCGGTCGTGACTCCACAACCAGAACTCAGGCGCACGCTTGATGCTCTTCTCCAACAAATCAAAGTACATATCTGTGAGTTCGTAATCCTTCAGCTGCTGTGGCTCGCGGGTCATAGGAATCACTTCGGCCTCATAGTAGCCACGCTTTACACGACGCACATCCATGAAGAACACCGCATAATTCATCTTCTTGGCAATACGCTCAGTACCAGTGAGCACGGGTGTATCGTGATGCAGGAAATCTATCCAGTGGTGGATATTCACCCAATGGGGCTTCTGATCCGAGATAAATCCGATAACAATAGGCTGCTTAGCCCTGCGGTACTCCACCATTCTTCGCAGCGTATCCTGCATGGGGATACAAACGGCTCCCATACGCTGGCGCGAGCGCAGGAACAAGCGGTCGAAATCCTTATTCTCGATAGGATGATAAATCTGTCCTAATTGCGCATCCGACTTCATCCAGAGTGGCAACGATGTTATCCACTCCCAGTTGCACAGATGCCCCAGATACACGGCGCACGACTGCCCCGAATTGATAGCCTCATCAATCTGCTCTACCCCCTTAAACACCATACGGCGCTTCAGGTTCTCGGGTGTCATCGTCATCAGTTTCACACTCTCCACGATGTAATCACAGAAAAAGTGGTAGAATCCGCGTTCTATCCTGTATCTCTCGTCATCGGTTTTCTCGGGGAACGACTCTTTGATGTTTCTTCTTATTACCTTCTTACGATAGCCCAATACGCCATACAGCAACCAGAACAGCAGGTCGCTGATGAAGTAATGTACACGTAATGGCAGTAATGAGAACACATACCAAACGGCTAAAACAATATAGTAGAGTACCTTCATGGATGCAAAATTATATAATTATTTGCAATCTCACAAGCGTTTTGATTGAAATATGCAGTTTTTTGCGTACCTTTGCCACGAAAATTTAAACAATTAACAATAGTTTATATGGCAAGTTACGATATCCGTCCCCTTCAACTCCACATCCTGAAGATTCTTCAGGCCGTCGATAAAGTATGTCAGGAACACAACCTGCGCTATTATCTCTGGGCAGGCACCATGCTGGGTGCAGTGCGCCACAAGGGCTTTATTCCCTGGGATGATGATATGGATATCGCCATGCCCCGTAAGGATTACGACACACTGATGGCGCATGCCCACGAGTGGCTGCCCAAGCCATTCGAAGCCGTTTGTGCCGAGACCGATCCCAACTACCCAGGTCCCTTCGGTAAAATCCAGGATGCCAGCACCACGCTGATTGAGCGCGAGCATATCAACTATATCGGTGGTTTGTATATCGATGTGTTCCCCTTGGATGGTGTTTGTGCCAACAAGCTGTTGCAGCGCCTTAACTTTGCGCGCTACGAGTTCTGGAAGCGTGTTATCTACTACATCCACCGCGATCCGTTCAAGCACGGTAAGGATCTCAGTGCCGTAGTGCCTTTGCTGTGCCAGAAGCTGTTTACCAACCACTATGTGCAGCAGAAGATGCGCCGCATTATGATGCACTACGATTACGACAAGTGCGATTTGATAGCCGATTACGATGATGGCAAGAACGGCATCATCAACAAGGCGGTATTAGGTCAGCCCACTCCCATCAAGTTCGAGGATATCACGTTTATGGGCGTTGAGCATTTCGATACCTACCTGGCTACCAAATACGGCGATTATATGACCATCCCTAAGCACGACGAACAGCGACAGCACGATTTTCATTATCTCGACTATCAGCTGCCCTATCGCCAGTACGATGATCAGCGTGCCAATATGAAGGGTTAATCCTCCCAGATATTCTTGATTTTCACATCACGGAATATCGTCAGGGCTTTCTTCAGCTTACTTCTTGTCAGGTCTTTCTTCAGGGCGGCACTGGTGTCGTTCTGGCTGTCCCAGCGTTCACCGCGCTGCAGCACATCGCGCATAAACGATGCCGATGTGATGCCCCATTTTCTCAGGAACTGGGTGCTACCATCGTTCTTCACAATGCGATGGGTTGAGCGTGCCTCAAAATGGTACACACGACTTTTATCAATGCCTTTGAAGATTCTTACACCCGCCTTCCACAGCTTGGCCGAGAAGTCGGGATCGCTATACATGCCAGGCGAATATTCAATCGAGTAGCCGCCCACCAAGTCCCAGATATCCTTATGCACCACGTTTGGTGGCCATGTAGCGCCTTTCCAATCGTAGTGTGGCAGGTTCTTATATTCGTTCAGCAGTCTCTGTTCGTCAAAGGTCTCTACGGTCTGTCCAAAGTCGGCTGGTGCAATCACGCTCTTACAGAAGAATGGGCGTGGCTGAATCAGGGTAGATGACAGGAAGAACATCTTATGTCCGATACGCTCTATCTCCTCGTACAGGTTCTTATCCCAGTCGGGCAACACATACATATCGTCGTTCATAAACAGTATGTAGTCGGTAGTGGCCAATGGGCGCAAACCGTTCAGTGCAAAGCACACACCGATGTTCTCGGGCGAGTGCGTATATTTCAGTCCCTCGGCCTTTACCCACTCCAGCGTGCCGTCGCTACCATCGTTCACATGAATCAGAATCTCGTGCGGATACGTCGAGTTTTTGCGGATGCTATCCACACAAATCTTCAGGAACTTCAGGTTGTTCCATGTAGGAATCAATATCGAGAACAGAGGTTTATCCATATTAATACAATTCTTTTGGTAATGCAGCCGAAGCTTTTTCCAAGTCCTCGGGGGTGTCGAGCTCGTAACTGAACAGGTCGGTGGTATCTACCACTTCAAACGTATGTCCCTGCGGAATCAGCCGCTCAAAGGCGCGCTCGTAGAAGATATCTATCAGGTTCTCATCTAATATCATCTTGCGCAGTTCCTGATAGATGGCCTCGGTATAGGCGGGTGTCATCTTCTCGATACCCACACTCTCGCCAATGGCGTCGGCAGGACTGCAAGTCTTGCTTATCTCGGTAATACGTCCGGCCTCGTCAACCACAATCTTCATCTCTTCCTCGCCCAGCTCGTGCTGCTGCATGGCTAAGGCGGGGGTGGTTTTACGGGCCACACGGCGCACAGCCTCAGGATCGCACAGTATGTCGCTATCCATCAGCAGCACCTCTTGTCCGTGCAGTTTCTGCATGGCCAGCCACAACGAGAAAATGTTGTTGTTATGCTCAAAATCGACGTTGTCGATATAATTGATAATTGACAATTGATAATTGACAGTTAGGAATTCCCTTATCATCTCTGCACGATAGCCTGTTACTACCACAAACTCCTTCACGCCGGCGCTTATCATCGCGTCAACCGTACGCTGCAACAGCGTTTTACCACCAACCTCCAGCAGGCATTTGGGTTTCTCGTCTGTAAGCGGGCGCAGTCTCTTGGCCATTCCCGCCGCCAATATCACACCAATCATAATGTTCAATGGTCAATGTTCAATGTTCAATTACTTTAAGTATGGTGTCCACTACAACCTGTGTCTGCTCCTTGCGACCCAAGGTAATACGCACACACTCCTCCAGGCCCTTATCGCTCATAAACTTAATCTTGTAGTTCTGGTCGGCCAGCGCCTTCTGCAGGGCCTCCTTAATCTCTACAGGATATTTTATCAGGATAAAGTTGGCCACACTCTTATACACCTTAAAGCCAGGCTTGTCGCCCAGTGCTTTCTTGTACAGCTGTCGGCCCCACTCCATATCGTCGGCCACCTGGCGGTAGTGCTCATCGCTATCGAGCGCAGCCAATGCCACAGCCTCCGAGAAGCGGTTGTAACCCAAGTACTTGTTGATATAGCTTACAAAATGATCGTGTCCGGCACCGATAAAGCCAAAGCCACAACGCAGTCCGGGCAGTCCGTAGAACTTACTCAGCGTACGCGATATAATCAGGTTGCGGTATTTGTTTACCAGTGGTGCTATATAGTCGGTATCGCTGGTAATAAAGCTGGCATAAGCCTCATCTATCAGCACCATTGTATCGCTGGGGATGTTCTCCATGATACGTCCGATCTCCTCGGGTGTCAAGCAGTTACCCGTGGGGTTGTTAGGCGATGCCAACAGCAGCATACGGGGATGAATGCGGTTGGTATATTCTATCACCTCATCCACATCATAGGCAAAGGTATCCTCCTGCTCGTGCAGGGGGTACATCTCAAAGGTACCGTAGCACTCAGCAGCCACCTTGTTGTAGTACCACCATGAGTATTCGGGTATCAGTATTTTCTTGTTGTCGCCTTTCATCAGGTAGTAGTGAATGGCATTCTTCAGAATATCCTCACCACCATAAGCCAGCAGTACCTGCTCTTCGGGTACGCCGTATATCTCGCTCAGCTTTACCGATACAACGCTCTTCTTGCCCTGATCGTAAATGCGGGTATAAAAACACAATGTCTTTGGGTCAAAATTGCGGATAGCTTCTACCACCTTCTCACTGGGTTCGAAATTAAACTCATTTCTATCCAGAAAATTCATTTCCTTCTCCATATTTATTCTATTTGGGTGCAAAGTTACAATTTTTTTAGCTTTTTATACCAAAACTACTATTTTTTTTATACCTTTGCAAAGAATTATTTACCTTTTGATCATGAAACTACCTGTATTAACCTCTAAGATTAAACACTATCTGGCCGACTTTCGTGTCGTGTTTTTCGTATGGCTCATCATGGCCATCATCCCTTGGCTGCGCATTTGGCTCAAGGGTAAGTTCGACCTCGATTATTCCATCTTCTACCACTCGTTCTGGCATGCCTGGCAACAAATGCCGCTGTATATTATCTACCCCGAGGATGGTAATTATTTTCTATACGGACCGCTCTTCCCGCTGCTCATGGCACCCATGGCAGTGCTGCCCTATCAGTTAGGCCGACTGATCTGGATGCTGCTCATCACGTTTGTGCCTTATTGGAGCATACGCCAGTCGTTCTTCACCCGCAGTCAGCAGCTGTTCATCCTGTGGTTTGTGGCGGTCGAAGCCTATACCTGCATACTCGATTCCGAGAGCAACAGTCTCATCTTAGCCTGCATCCTGTTCACCTATTACCTCACCCAGAAGCAGAAGGATTGCTGGGCGGCATTCCTCATCGCTTTGGGCACTGTCACCAAAATCTACGGTATTGCGGGCTTGGCGTTCTTCCCCTTCTCGCACCATAAGCGCCAGTTCTTAGGCTGGTTTGTAGCTTGGATGGTCATTCTGTCGGTACTGCCCATGTTCGTATTCGGGTTCGATTACGTATGCGGCCAGTACGGTGCCTGGTACGATGTGCTGGTACATAAGAACGACCTCAACCAGTTTGCCGCCGGTCAGAACATCTCGCTGCTGGGTATGGTACGTAAGATATCAGGCATCGCCAGTTACAACGATATCTGGCTTATCCTGCCTGGTGCCATTCTCTTCGCTCTGCCTTATCTGCGACTCGATCAGTATCGCCATCAGGGGTTCCGCCTGGCAGCCGTAGCCTCAGCGCTCATGACGATTGTGCTGTTCAGCACCGGTTCCGAGTCGTACAGCTACATCATCGCCATGCCCGGTGTAGCCATCTGGTATCTCACCAGTCCTTGGCAGCGCAACCGCTGCGATCTGGCACTCATCATCTTCGCCTTTATCATCACGTCGATGTCGCCATCCGACCTCTTTCCAAAGGTAGTATGGAGCCAGCTCATCAAGCCCTATTCGCTCAAGGCCCTGCCTGTAGCTATCATCTGGTTTAAGCTCATTTACGAGATGCTCACCAAGGATTATGCCTTCACCACAGCCCAAACCATGCGCACCCAGGCCAGCGTCATGCAGTAGATATCAAACCAGAAGTTATTGTGGAAGAATTTATATACTGCTACAGGACAGAGTGCATCTACAGGGAAGATGCAGAAGTTTACGAACAGTAGCCAGAATATCACCCAGTCTATCGTGGTACGTTTGGGTTGCAACCAGAACACCATCTGGTAGCCAGCCAAGGCAATCAGGTACGTATGTGTTTCCGGACTGTCGCTAAACAGTATCACGTAGCCCATCATCACTGCTAAGGCCGTTACTCTGAATCTGTAATTGCTCCACAAACGGTACTTCCAGAAGAAGATGGCAGCCAATACGGCCAGCACACCCAACTGTATGGCTCGCATGTTTGGCAGCAGCACATCGCGCAGTACGGGTGCAAACAGCAGTCCTGCCCAGGTACCCGAATCGCCGTGCTGTGTCAGCATCTCGCCCATCTGTCGGTACAGGTCAAGCGGGTGCTCAAACATCGGGTTCAAGGCTGGCAGCAACAGCAATCCCACGCCCATCAGCACCGCAGCGCCAAGGTTACGCCACATTTTGGGATAGCACAACAGCAGCGCCAACTCTATACCGCCGTAAATCTTAGTGGTAGCCGAAATCATAATCAGCAGTACCGCCCACAACGGCTTGTTACGTTCCAGCAGCGTAAAGGCCAACAGGAACAGCGCACACACCACCAGGTTATACTGAAAACAGAAGGTGCCCTGCACTATCAGCAACAGCAGGAATCCGAAAATCTTAGTGCGGTATTTGTTCACCTCGCCCGGCAGCGTTCTGATGGCCGTTACCATCAGGGCATACAGCATGCCGTTCCATGCAAACGGCCCTAACCATTTGGGCAGCAGCAGGATAGGTGCATACAGGGTGGTAAACACGGGTGTATAAAGAAAATAGCGCCCATGGTCGGTAATAAACTGCTGGGTGTAAGGTGTCAGTCCGTGCCAGAACATGCTGGTGGCATCGCTATACACATAGTAGTTGCTGGCCCTGCCACGCAGCGTTTCGATGGCAGTTGCTGCCACCATGATAATCAGTCCCAACCAAAATAATATCTGTTCTTTGTTTTTGATATTCTTAATTTTTTGCCACATGGTTTCGTTCGCCATTATACGAGTTCAGGAAGTAGCCAGGTCGGCCCTTCACTTCATTAAAAATCTTTGCCACATACTCACCCAGGATGCCCAAGCTCAGCAGCTGTATGCCACCTAAGAAGAGTATCGTTACCATCATCGTAGGATAGCCCTGAACAGGCTCGCCATACAAGTTGGTAATCACAATAATGTATATCAGATACAGGAAAGCCACAAACGATACAATCAGTCCCAGTACCGATGCCAGTCGCAGCGGTGCGGTGGTGTACGACATGATACCGTTCAGTGCCAGGTGCATCAGCGCACGTGTGCTCCATTTGCTCTCACCCGCCTGTCGCTCCAGCTGCTTGTAGCCGATGCCCTTTTTGCGGAATCCTATCCACGAGTACATACCCTTGGTGTTACGTTCGGTTTCGCGCATCTGTTTCAAGGCCTCCACACACGAGCGGTCCAGCAGTCTGAAGTCACCGGTATCCTTCTGTATGGGCACCTTGGTAACCGATTGCAGCACCTCGTAGTACCAGTGCGATGTGGCACGCTTCAGCCAACTCTCCTTACTGTCCTGTCGGGTGGCATACACGTCGTCGTAACCCTGCTCCCAGTACTGCAGCATCTCGGGTATCACGTCTATCGGGTGCTGCATGTCGGCGTCCATCACTATTACGGCATCGCCTTTGGCATAGTCAAAACCAGCCATCATCGCTATCTCCTTGCCGTAGTTGCGGCTCAGGTCCAGATAGTTGTAATGCAGGTCTTCGCGGTGCAGTCGCATCATCTGCTGCAGCGTATGGTCGCTACTGCCATCGTTTACCAGCAGAAACTCCCAGTTGTAGTCCGGGTTCTGTTTCAGCACCTCGCCCATCCGTTCTTTCAGTAGCTCGAACGACGATTCCTCGTTATAGGCAGGCAGTATAATTGTTACCGTTTTCATATATTCGTTTGTTGTTATCTTATAGTTGCTTGTCAGTAAATTCCGTGTAAGTTATAAATTTGTGGCCGTGGGCTTTCAGCATCTTTATCAGCTTGTCAAGTCGCCCAGCCATCTCACGTCCGCTGTGGTTCTTGATAATAAAGGGCATCTTAAACTCGGGGTGCTCCTTCAGGTCGTAAAACTCCCAGGGGTGAAAGTAGGTCACAAAGTAGCCATCGTGCTTCAGCACCCTTCTCACCAGCCAGTGGTACACGCTCTGTGGCAGGTTGTGCAGTGCCAGCCAGAACAGCGGGAATCGTATCAGCGGTGTTACCGAAGCCGGTATCTGCATCACCCCATCCTTCATAAACCAGGTTCTGGGTTCAGTCAGATGCATGTATCTGCCGGGAATGAACGCAGGGTTCAAACTCGAGTTATAGCGATAGCCCGCACGCTTTATTTCGCTCTCCACCACGGGGAACATACGTGGCTGTCGGTAGCCGTACACCGTTCGTCCGGTTACCCGTTCCACTATTTCCTTCGATCGGGCAAAGTCAGTTTCT
This sequence comes from Prevotella sp. RM4, assembly GCF_000701965.1. Taxonomy (NCBI): domain Bacteria; kingdom Pseudomonadati; phylum Bacteroidota; class Bacteroidia; order Bacteroidales; family Prevotellaceae; genus Prevotella; species Prevotella sp. RM4. The sequence goes on along the minus strand of NZ_JNKG01000008.1, from coordinate 502,651 downwards.
TTCGGCTCAAAGTGATCCACGCCATGACAGGCCACCTCGTGCCCTTCGTCCATAATCCGTTGCACCAGTTCAGGTGCATTCTCTGCAAAATTACCTGTGCAAAAAAAGGTAGCCTTCACGCCGTTCTGCTTCAAGCAGTCCAATATGCGGCGCGTGCCTTCCTTCGAAACTTCCATACCTTGTTGTAACGAAAAATCCACGCCATGTTCACGTGGTCCATCAAACTCTTCGGTATCAAAACTCAATAGTATCATGATAATAATTGGTATAATTTGGTGCAAAGGTACACAATTATACCGAATTATTTGTATCTTTGCACCAAAATTTCATGTTCATGGATAAAAAGGAAACATTTGGTCAGATTGTTCGCTTCGGTATTGTGGGCACCACTGCCGCCGCCATCCACTACGGTGTGTACTGGTTGCTGCAGCACTTTATCGAGGTTAACATTGCCTATACCGTGGGCTATATCGTTAGTTTCTTAGTCAACTACTACCTGTCGGCCCACTTCACCTTCCGCGAAAAAACCTCAGCCCGCAACGGCATAGGTTTTGGCGGCGCCCATGCAGTCAACTACGTGCTGCACATCGTGCTGTTCAATTTCTTCCTGTGGTTAGGTCTCAGTCGTGCTGTAGCCCCATTGGCAGTACTGGCCATCGCTGTGCCAGCCAATTTCATCATGGTTCGTTTTGTATTCAAGCACTTTAAAAAGCAATAGTATTATCATGAGTAACACGCCCCTTCATATCGGTTTCGATGCCAAGCGCATTGTTCGCAACGGCACAGGCCTTGGTGCCTATGGCCGCACGTTGGTCAACGATCTGGCCCAGTATCCCCTGCAGCTCAGCCTCTATGCCCCCGATGCCGGTCGCGCCCCTCTGCGCAACCAAATCATAGAGCGCCCCAATGTAGCATTTAAGTTTGCCAACAAACGATGGCCGTTGGGCAACGCCTACTGGCGTACCAAGGGTATCGTTGCCGATCTTAAGCGCGATGGCATCCAGCTCTATCATGGCTTATCGGGCGAACTGCCCCTTGGCATCAGTCAGAGCGGCATCCCCAGCGTAGTTACCATCCACGATTTGATATTCCTGCGCCATCCCGAGTTTTACAATCCCATCGATGTCAAGCTCTACACCTGGAAGTTCCGTCGCACCCTGCGCGAGGCCACCCATATCATTGCCATCAGCGAGCGTACCAAGCACGATATCATCCAGTACGGTCAGGTACCCGACGAGAAAATCTCGCTCATCTACCAGAGTTGTGCCCAGCGTTTCGGTGCCGAGACCGATGCCGCCGTGCTGCAGCAGGTAGCCCAGCATTACCAGTTACCCCAGCGTTACATCCTGAATGTGGGTTCTATCGAAACGCGCAAGAATGTGCTGCAGGCCGTTCAGGCGCTGCTCTATCTGCCCTCCGATGTGTCGCTGGTCATCATCGGCCGCCCCACCGATTACACCCATAAGGTCATGGCCTACGCCCAGCGTCAGAACCTGCAGCAGCGTGTACGCATCCTGCATGGTGTACCCGACGAGCACCTGCCAGCCCTTTACGCTATGGCCGAAGTGTTTGTTTATCCCAGTGTTTACGAGGGTTTCGGCATACCTATCATCGAGGCCATCCGTTGCGGTTTGCCAGTAGTGGCTTGCAGCGGTTCGTGCTTAGAAGAGGCAGGCGGTCCCGACAACATCTATGTCAAACCGGGCGATGTGTTAGGCATGGCAGATGCCATCCGCCGTTCGCTGATTGGTTCAGCCCATCGCGAAGCCCGCATCCAGCGCAGCCAGACCTATGTGCAGCGTTTCGCTGGCAACGATGTCGCCGGCCAGGTTTATCAGCTCTATCATCAGATCTTAAGCCGCAGCTGAAGCATCATATCCGTTTTCGATTCGCGTTCAAAGTTGTTGTTTACGCCCATTTTGGCGGTCAGCAGCAAGTGTTTTCCTGCATTAGCGCGTAGCATCAGCCAATAACGTATGCCCTCGCCATACAGCTGCTGCATGGCATAAGTATATAGCGGTCCGTTCTCATACACATACAGTCGGCTATTATAACCATCCGTATGGTAATAGCCCGCTCCAGCGTTCAGTCGCAACCACTTATAAGTGTAGGCCATGCTCTCGCTCAGCATAGCCCCCGTCTCCGTTCCTCCATCCGCTCCATAGTTGCCATCCAGCTGGGTGCGCACACCCAAGCCGCAGTCCCAGTTGTATTCAGCTGCCAGTCTGGTGCGGTGTTCCTGTTGCTTGGCTTTCAGTCGGTACCTGCCGCTCAGTTTCCAGCGGCTGCTGGTATAGGTTGTCTGTAGCAGATAGTCCATTGTGTAAGTACCCGCCTGCTGTCGGTACCTTACCCACGGAAAGTAAGCCCAGTCGGCATAAGCCGCCACCTGCCATTTAGTGGATGGCTGCCAACTAGCTCCCACATACACGCCGCTTTCGTTCTGCACGCTGCCCCCATCGCTATAGCTCTGTGCATCCAGCGAGGTATAACGGTACTGGTAATAGCGCTGCAGTGCCATCAGCGTCAGGTTACTCCCCATCGCCACGCTCACACTGTTGATAGTGGCTATATGCCCGTTCCCATCCACGGCCGTTTCACCGTTCAGCGACCATTTGCTATTGGCATAGCCGTAGTCCGTACTCATATTCACAAAACTGCTGCCCTGCGGTTTATACAGGTTGTATAGCTGTTTGGTGTTAGGTTGCAGCGGTCGGTCCAGATGCACGTAAAGCCCGTTCAGCCCTATGTGCAGTCCATGTTCCGTATAACGCACACTACCACCCGTTTTCAGAGCGTGCAAATTATGTTTCTTAGCTATTTCGGCTTCCGTACGGTGGTAGCCAGTGGTTAGTATCGTACGTGCACTACCGTCCTTATTCAGCGTGGCATCCATCGGCACATACCCCACAAACGCAGTAGTCTGCCAACCGCGCCCTAACTTCAGGGTTATACCTGCACCTTGAAGTGCGTTCTCCGTTCTCGAGGCGTGTGCCCGCAAGGTGTTTGTGCTGCGCCCCAAGTTCTGTAGCATGGCTATCTTGCCTAAACTAAAGCTGTTGTTCATCACCAAGCCCATGCCCATGCTCACTCTGTAGCTACCCAGCACCAGTGTCTCTATACGTCCCCAGTGGTTCAGCTGCACATACGGTGCATAGTAGTCGTAGCCCCATCGGTTGGGGCCCTTCATAAAGGGTTCGTCAGCATCCAAATCACCCACCAGCCCCGCCTTCAGCCGGTCGCCATATTGCAGCTGGTAGCGAAACCAGTGCCCGTTGCTTAGTGGCAGCTTGGCGGTGGCCGTCAGTTCGTGGTGTAAGTAGCGTTTGGGGTTGCTCTCACCTGTATAAATGCAGTAGCTCAGCAGTTCGCGCTGGGCTGGTGTCAACAGTGTCATCATACGCAGTTCGGCAGTCGATTGCATCGGTGCATAACGGTACAGGTAAGCCATCAGCTCCTCTACCTGTTGTGCCGACAAAAAGGGGATGGCCTCCAGCTGTTCACGTGTGGCGGTATTAATGTTGATGGGGTGCTGCACCAGGTCGCTCAGCAGATCGTACGTCTGCTGCCACCCCTCCGATGCCGCATCCTCAGCCGTCATCACCTGATTCAAGTACGTCTCCCATCCATGCGATTCCTGCGCTTTTACGCCTAGGAATGGCAGTAAGAGTAGTAATGATAATCTTAGTTTCATTAATTTAGCTAATCTTTTGATGGTGCAAAGGTATAGAAAAAATTAGAAACAATAAAATAAACCCACTGAAAATCAAAAACAAATTCAGTGAAATTGAAGAACAAATTCAGTGAATTTGATGAACAAATACAGTGAATTTGATATTAAAGGAATTAGCGATTACTTTTAAACGAATTAAATGTATTTCACTAATTAATATGTTTTTTCGTGTTAAAACATGCACTACGTGACGAAAAAAGTAGTACCTTTGCACCCGAAAATGAGAAAAGGGTTTATCATAGCATTGCTGTGTTGCGCTGCTTGCGCCCAGGCGCAGGAGGAACAACGGATAACCGCCGAGCAGGTGCTGGCGGAGATGGACTCGCCTACATTTGTACCAACCGTGAAGGTGGGAAAGGTGCTGCACGAGGGCGACAGCATACAATACATGGAGATGAACAATGTGTATGTGTACCCGCAACTGACTTTTAAAAACAAAAAACAGGCCCAGCAGTACATGCGACTGGTGAACAACGTGAAGAAAGTGCTGCCTATAGCCAAAGAGGCACGCATGATGCTGATTGAGACCACCGAATACCTGGAAACGCTACAAACAGACCAGGAAAAGGCGGAACACATGAAGCGTGTGGAGGCCGACATATTTAAAACCTACAAACCCAAAATGAAAAAACTGACCTACAGCCAAGGTAAGCTGCTGATAAAACTGATTGACCGAGAATGCCACTCGAGCAGCTACGATATGATTAAAGCCTTTATGGGCCCCCTGAGAGCGGGATTCTGGCAGGTGTTTGCCTGGGGCTTTGGTGCCAGCCTGAAAAAGGAGTACGACGCAAAGGGCGTGGACCGACTGACCGAACGCGTGGTGCTGATGGTGGAGAGTGGGCAGATTTAAACTAAGAAAATTGCTAATATATTTTGCAGTTTAATAATAAATGTATATCTTTGCACTCGAAATAAAAGAATTTTTGTGTGGAAAAAACTGAGTTTACTCTTTTAAATAAGATCCAGACACCTGATGATTTGAGAAAACTGAAGGTGGATGAATTGCCACAGGTTTGCGACGAACTGCGACGCGACATCATTGAAGAAGTGGCAGTGAACCCTGGACACTTAGCCTCGAGTTTGGGTGTGGCCGAAATTACGGTTGCACTTCATTACGTATATAACACCCCCGAAGACAGAATAGTTTGGGACGTGGGACACCAGGCATACGGACATAAGATTCTGACTGGCCGTAAAGACCGATTCTGCACCAACCGTAAGTTGGGCGGTATCAAGCCTTTCCCATCGCCCGAAGAGAGCGAGTACGACACCTTTGCCTGCGGACACGCCAGCAACTCGGTATCGGCAGCCTTGGGTATGGCCGTAGCAGCTGAACTGGAGGGCAAGCACGACCGCCATGTGGTGGCTGTGATTGGCGACGGTGCACTGAGCGGCGGACTGGCTTTTGAGGGACTGAACAACGTTTCGAGCAGCCCTAACAACCTGCTGATCATACTGAACGATAACAACATGAGTATCGACCGCAGTGTGGGCGGCATGAAGCAGTATCTGCTGAACCTGAGCACCAACGAGACGTATAACGCCATTAAGTTTAAGACGGCACGCTGGTTTAACCGTCACGGTATGCTGAACGACGACCGCAAGAAGGGCTTGATACGACTGACAAACGCCATGAAGAGCGCCATCAGCCATCAGCAGAACATTTTTGACGGTATGAACATACAGTACTTCGGACCGTTTGACGGACACAACGTGAAGGAACTGGTGCGCATACTGAGTCAGCTGAAGAATATGACCGGACCGAAACTGCTGCACCTGCACACCAAGAAGGGACATGGCTATGCGCCTGCCGAGAAGGATGTGACGGTATGGCACGCACCGGGCAAGTTTAACCCTGATACTGGTGAGCGCCTGGTGGACAACGACCCCACCAAGCCACAGAAATACCAGGATGTATTCGGACACACGCTGCTGGAACTGGCTAAGCAGAACCCAAAGATTGTGGGTGTGACACCTGCGATGCCCAGCGGCTGCTCGATGAACATCATGATGAAAGAGATGCCCGAACGCACGTTTGACGTGGGTATAGCCGAGGGACACGCCGTGACATTCAGCGGCGGTATGGCCAAAGACGGACTGCTGCCCTTCTGCAATATCTACAGCGCCTTTGCACAGCGTGCATTCGATAATATCATACACGACGTGGCTCTGCTGAACCTGAACGTGGTGTTCTGCTTTGACCGCTCAGGACTGGTGGGCGAGGATGGTGCCACACACCATGGTGCCTTTGACCTGGCTGCCCTGCGCCCCATACCAAACATGACCATCTGCTCGCCACTGGATGAGCACGAGCTGCGACGACTGATGTACACCGCACAGCTGCCTAACAAGGGTCCGTTCGTGATACGCTATCCACGTGGTGGCGGCGAGCTGCAGGACTGGCGATGCCCACTGGAGGAGATAAAGGTGGGTACCGGACGTAAACTGCACGACGGCGACGACATAGCTGTGCTGAGCATTGGCCCGATAGGCAATAACGTTACCAGAGCGATTGAACAATTGTCAATTATCAATTGTCAATTGTCAATTGCCCACTACGACATGCGCTTCTTGAAGCCGATTGATGAATCGATTCTGGAAGAGGTAGGCAAGAAGTTTAAGAAGGTGATTACCGTTGAGAACGGTGTACGCCAAGGCGGACTGGGTAGCGCGGTGCTGGAGTGGATGAACGATCACGGTTACGCACCAAAGGTGACACGACTGGGACTGCCCGACAACTTTGTGGAGCACGGCACCGTAAAGGAGCTGCAGCACATTGTGGGCATTGACGAAGAAGGCATTAAGAAAGCTATTTTGGAGGCATGAAAATTGTGATAGTAGGTGCAGGCGCCGTAGGTACTCACCTGTCGAAATTGCTGTCGAGAGAACATCAGGACTGTATTCTGATTGATGACGACGAGGAGCGACTGGCTAAAATGAGCGAGTACGACGTGATGACGTATTGTGCATCGCCAACCAGCATCAGAGCTCTGAAAGAGGCCGGTGTGCCTAATGCCGACCTGTTTGTGGGCGTAACTCCCGAAGAGAGCACAAACATTAACGCCTGCATACTGGCACACGCCTTGGGCGCCAAGAAAACCGTAGCACGTATTGATAACTACGAGTACCTGGCACCCAGCTTACAACCATTTTTTAAGAACTTAGGACTTGACTCGCTGATTTACCCCGAGGTACTGGCAGCCATTGATATCAACAACGGCTTAAAGCTATCGTGGGTGCGCCAGCGCTGGGATGTACACGATGGTGCACTGACCATGCTGGGCATCAAGCTGAGAGAGCAGGCCGAGATACTGAACCAGCCACTGAAGGACCTGTGCGGCCCCGACGACCCGTACCACATTGTGGCCATTAAGCGCGGAGGCGACACGATTATACCAAGCGGTATGGACGAACTGAGAGTGGGCGACCTGGCCTACTTTATGACTACCAAGGAGTATATACCTTACATACGCAAGATAGTAGGTAAGGAGCACTATACCGACGTGAAGAACGTGATTATGATGGGCGGCGGCAAAACGACCGTACGTGCGGCGCTGACCACACCCGACTACATGCACGTGAAGATTATTGAGAAGGATGCCAAGCGCTGCGAGAAGCTGAACGAGCTGCTGGAGAACCAGGACACGATGGTGATTCACGGCGACGGACGCGACTTGGGACTGCTGGAAGAGGAGGGCATCAGAAATACACAGGCCTTTGTGGCGCTGACCGAGAATGCCGAGACCAACATTCTGGCTTGTTTGACAGCCAAGAAGATGGGCGTGCGCAAAACAGTAGCGATGGTGGAGAACCTGGACTACGTGAGCATGGCCGAAAGCCTGGATATCGGTACGATTATCAATAAGAAGACCATCGCCGCCAGCCATATCTACCAGATGCTGTTGGATGCCGACGTGAACAACCTGCGATCGCTGATGATGGTGGACAGCGAGGTGGCTGAGTTTACGGCTGCCGAGGATTCGAAGGTGACCAAGAAACCGGTTAAGGACTTAGGACTGCCATTTGGCGTAACTATCGGCGGACTGGTACGAAACGGCCACGGTATGCTGGTGAACGGTAACTCGCAGATTGAGGCGGGCGACTCGGTGATGGTATTCTGTCATGAACAGAAACTGAACAACATAGAAAAGTACTTCAAGAAGAATGCGATATGGTAAACTTCCGTATCATCAGTAAAATCATAGGCTCGCTGCTGCTGATAGAGGCATTGTTTATGTCGCTATGTGCACTGGTGGCTTTCTCGTATCACGAGGACGACCTGATGGCATTCCTGATATCGCTGCTGATAACCTTTGGCAGCGGTTTTACGTTTATGTATATGGGACGTAACGCAGACAACAGTCTGAGCCGTAGAGACGCCTACCTGCTGGTAACGGCCGCCTGGCTGGTGTTCTCGGTATTCGGTATGTTTCCATTTCTGACCCACGGCTGTATTACCAACATTACCGACGCTTTTTTTGAATCAACATCGGGCTTTACCACTACGGGCGCCTCGATTATCGACGATGTGGAGATACTGCCACACGGCATATTATTCTGGCGATCACTCACCCAGTGGATTGGCGGATTGGGAATCGTATTCTTTACCATCGCCATCCTGCCATCGTTGGTGGGTGGTAGTGTAAAGGTGTTTGCCGCCGAGGCTACAGGCCCCATCAAGGCCAAGATGCACCCACGACTAACCACAACTGCCAAATGGATCTGGAGTATCTACCTGATACTAACGCTGGCCTGCGTATTATCGTACTGTGCTGCAGGCATGAACTGGTTTGAGGCACTGAACTACGCCATGACCACCACAGCTACAGGCGGCTTTGCGATACACAACGAGAGCACGGAGTACTTCCACTCGCCTACCATCGACTATATCTCGATTACATTCCAATTCCTGTCGGGCATCAACTTTACCTTATTATATTTAAGCATTGTAAAAATGCGACTGAAGGCGCTGCTGACCAACTCGGAATTCAAGCTGTACGTAAGCGTGGTGATAGGTGCAACACTGTGGATTATGTACCTGCTGCTGACACGTATGGGCTACGACTTAGAGCATGCCTTCCGTGCTGCATTGTTCCAAGTGGTATCGTTTATCACCACCACGGGTATGTTTAACGAGGATGCAGGCACCTGGCCACATATCACCTGGGTGATATTGGGTGTGGTAATGTACTTAGGTGCCTGTGCAGGTAGTACCAGCGGTGGCTTTAAGTGTATCAGAGGCGTGATGCTGCTAAAAGTGGTACGTAATAACTTCCGCCAGATACTGCACCCCAATGCTGTGCTGCCTGTAAAGATTAACGGCATGAGTATTCCACAATCAAAACTGGTGGCGCTGTTTGCCTTTTTCACGCTCACCATGCTGATGACATTAGTAACGGCCACCATTATGATTGTGGCTGGCATTGATAACACCAACGCCATTACCATAGCCCTGAGCTGTGTGAGCAACGTAGGACCAACCTTAGGCACGCAGATAGGACCGGTGATGTCGTGGTCGATACTGCCCGAATACATCAAGTGGATTCTGTGTCCGTTGATGCTGATGGGACGTCTGGAGATTATGACGGTGCTGGTACTGTTTACACGTACCTTCTGGAAAGAAAATTAAACTAACACTAATATAGCTATGATTAAATTTGAACCGCTGCTGAAGCAGACACTGTGGGGAGGCGACAAGATTATCCCCTTTAAGCATTTAAACGACACCCTGGAGAATGTAGGCGAGAGCTGGGAGATTTCGGGTGTAAAGGACAACGAGACCATCGTAAGCGAGGGTGAGTACAAAGGCAAGAGCCTGAACCAACTGGTACGCGAGCTGAAAGGTAAGCTGGTGGGCCAGGAGAACTACGAGCGCTTTGGCGACGAGTTTCCCCTGCTGATTAAGTTTATCGATGCCCGTCAGGATCTGAGCATACAGGTACATCCTACCGATGAGATTGCCCACCGACAGGGTAAGACACGCGGCAAAACCGAGATGTGGTATGCCCTTGAGAGTGCCCCAGGTGCACAGCTGTACAACGGACTGAAACAGCAGATTACGCCTGAGCAGTACAAGCAGATGGTTGAGAACGATACGATTACGGATGCGCTGGCACGCTACGAGGTGAGCGAGGGCGACGTATTCTTTATTCCAGCCGGCCGCATACATGCCATTGGTGCCGGTTGCTTTGTGGCTGAGATACAGCAGACAAGCGACGTAACCTACCGCATTTACGACTTTAAGCGTAAGGACAAGAACGGCAACTACCGCGAGCTGCACACCGAGCTGGCGGCCGAGAGCATCGACTACACCGTGCTGCCCAACTATCGTGCCGAGTACGAGCGCACCAAGAACGAGGGCGTACAGGTGGCTACATGCCCCTACTTTACCACAGCCGTTTACGACTTGACTGAGCCTATGACACTCGATTACACAGAGCTTGACTCGTTTGTAATCCTGATAGCCGTAAAGGGCGAGGGCACCATCAAGGCCAACGGCCAGGAGACAACCTTCCGCATGGGTGACACTATCCTACTGCCCGCCACTACCGCCGAAGTAAAAATCGAAGGAACGGTCAAATTCCTCGAAACCTTCGTTTAATTATTTTTGGCACGGATTAACACGGCTCTCTTTTAGAGAGACGCTGCTTTTTCGTTAACAACAGCCGTGTCTTTATTTATAAAGCCGTGTTAATCCGTGCCTAAATAATTATGGATGTCGGATTGGAGGCGACGGAATTGCTCTGATGAAGCATAGCCCGTGTTTTTCTTAAGCATCGTTTTAATGTCCTGCAGCGAGTTTTCGTAGCAGGACATTTCGTTTCGCTTCTGCGTACGATGGGCAGAGGCGTGATAGATTTCGTTCTGGCGCTCCTGGCGTAACAGATTGCACACCTTTGACAGGATGGGCGACACAACGGTGTCGAACAAATGATGACCCTGTATATAAAGATAGGTGGTTTGCGGCGTTACGCCTAAAGCACGGATATCGTCCTTGGTACGCAGATACTCTTCCTTGGCATCGGGGAACTGGCGCTGCAGATCGTTGATCTTGGTGCGCACCTTACGCTTCACGTTGTTGATAGAGGCTGCGGGATTCTGCACACTGAAACCGCCCGGATCGGCAATACGACAGAAGTCGGTGATAGAGAACCGTGAGTAATTGCCATTGCGATACACCATGACACTCCACACAAAAAGCGGAAAAATGGCCTCGGAGAACTGCTGGAAATAATCGCGGAAATCGAAGATGCGATGATCGTTGAGTGTTACCGACACGCATACATTATGCAGCGAAGGGGCGTAACACTGAAAATTCTCGATGGCATACACGTAGGTGTGGAACACGTACGGACTGTTCAGGATGCGCTGCGACTGATGGGTGCGACCCTGCATCAGGTAGTCGTAATCGGCATCTACGCAGGCAATCATATCGCGCCCCAGAGGCTCGCCCTCGAGGAAGTTCATCAGTACGGATTTCTTGCCGCGTGTGAGATTGATTTTTGAGGGCAGCATCACCTCGAAGTAGCGCTTATCGTTCTCGAACTCGCTGAGAACGGTGCGCCAGAAGTAGATATCATCGTAGCTCTCGACATAGGCCACTATCCTACGTCGCGCCTTTTTAGAGGTGAGCGCATTGGCCGCCTCGAAATACTTGCTATTCAGATTATCTTTTAATCTACTTCCCATTCTTCTTTTTTTTGCAACGGACAACAGGACTTTACGATTTTCCTTATTCCTAAAGTCGTGTAGTCCGCTGCTAAATTATACTGTTATATCGCTTACTTCGGTAACGGCATCAACCCAACCATTCATGACGATGGCGGGCGAATGGGTGGTAAGAATAATCTGTACGTTAGGGTTAAGCTCGACACAGAGATCGACCAGACGCTTCTGCCATTCGAGATGGAGCGATACCTCGGGTTCGTCCATAAACAGCACGTAAGGCTGGTTGTCCTCGACCAGCACGGTGAGCAGGATAATCAGCATCTGCTTTTCGCCGCTCGACAGCTGATAGGGCAACAGCACCTCACCTATCTGGGTGAAGCGCAGTTCGTTCTCGGTACGGATAATCTTTTTGCCCGTTTCGCGGAACAAGTCATCTACAATGTCCTGGAAACGTGACTTTTTTTGTGAAAGCTGCTGAGCGGCATCGGTATCGCCGCTCTGCAGTTTTTCGATAATGCGATTGCCTATGTTTACCTGATAATCAAGGTACTTGCGCTGCAGGTTGTAGAGCTGGATATCGAGCAGCGAACCGCCACCAACACCAGCCAATGCCGATAAGGCCTGACGGAGGAATCCCTCGCCCTCGGCCAATGCCTGCTGCAGGTTGGTATCGAGCGAACGGATCATGTCGTAACGAATCCACTTGGCATCCTCGGGCACCACATCCAAGTGAACACCCTTGAGCATGTGCGAGGGGAACTCGCCACCTGCAATCAAACCCTTTACCACCTTATTCAGGATGGTACTTTTGCCCTGACCGTTAGTACCACTGAGGATGTTAACCTGACGGTTAAGCTCCCACACAATATGTTTCTTCCCGCTCCAAAGCGAGTCGATCTCGATGCGTTTAATGTAATCGGCGTATTTAGGCATAGGCAATGGATTTTATAAAAAGTTTTGTTATTCTTAGTGCTACTTACTTAAAAGCAGGGCGCGATTCGCCTGGGTGCCACACATCAGCAACAGCAATCTCGAACACCAGCGTGCTGTAACCAGGAATAGACGATGAAGTAGTTTCGCCATAAGCAAGCTGATAGGGGATATAAACCAGCCAATGGTCGCCTTTCTTCATGTGCTGCAGGGCTGTGCAGAAACCCTCGGTGAACAAACTCGTGGTTGTGCCCGATGTTGTGGTGACTTTATTCCAGCTTACGCATGCCTTGAGCATAGCTGACTTTGACCAATCGAAATCGCCCAAGAACGACTGATCGAACACATAACCTTTCTCATATGTCTTTGATGGAATCAATCTACCACGATAGGTATAGAACACTGAGTCGGTGAAAAGTGCTGTTTCGGTGCCACTTCCCTCCTCCAGCACATCTACGTAGATGTAGTCGGCATCGGTAATACTGGGATTTGTGGTATCCTTTGTGTAAGTCAGGATTTTCTTGTAGCTAGGATTTGAAACCACCTGATTAAAGTAGGTCTCGTTCTTCTGTTTCCAGTTGTCGAACTCGCCCTCTTCGGTCTCATCTTCGCTGCACGATGATACCATTCCCACAAGTGGGAACAGTATCAAAGCGAGCCATATGTATTTTAAATTCTTCATTGTTTACTGAAGCTTCTTAAGCAGACTAGCGATGCTTACCTTATCCTCGATGATTGAGTTAAGATCGCTGATGTTTACACGCTCCTGCTCCATAGTGTCGCGGAAACGCAGAGTTACCTTACCATCGGTGAGGGTGTCGTGATCGACAGTTACGCAGTAAGGAGTACCAATGGCATCCTGACGGCGATAACGCTTACCGATAGAATCCTTCTCGTCGTACTGACAGTTGAAGTGGAACTTGAGCTGGTCGATAATCTCGCGTGCCTTCTCGGGCAGACCATCCTTCTTAACCAGAGGCATAACAGCGCACTTAACTGGTGCGAGGGCTGCGGGCAACTTGAGTACGGTACGAGTCTCGCCGTTCTCGAGCTTCTCCTCCTCGAAAGCGTGGCACATAATGCTCAGGAACATACGATCGACACCGATAGAGGTCTCGATAACGTATGGAGTATAGCTCTCGTTGGTCTGAGGATCGAAGTACTTGATGCTCTTACCAGAGAACTTCTCGTGCTGGCTCAGGTCGAAGTTGGTACGAGAGTGGATACCCTCAACCTCCTTGAAGCCGAATGGCATCTTGAACTCGATATCGGTAGCTGCATTAGCATAGTGAGCCAACTTTTCGTGGTCGTGGAAACGATAGTTCTCGGCGCCGAAGCCCAGAGCCTGGTGCCACTTCATACGGGTTTCCTTCCACTTGGGGAACCACTCGAGCTCGGTACCAGGAGCTACAAAGAACTGCATCTCCATCTGCTCGAACTCGCGCATACGGAAGATGAACTGACGGGCTACAATCTCGTTACGGAAAGCCTTACCAATCTGAGCGATACCGAAAGGAATCTTCATACGACCGGTCTTCTGCACGTTCAGGTAGTTTACAAAGATACCCTGAGCAGTCTCAGGACGCAGGTAAACCTTCATCGAAGCATCGGCGCTGGCACCCATCTCGGTAGCGAACATCAGGTTGAACTGACGAACGTCGGTCCAGTTCTTGGTACCGCTGATAGGATCAACAATCTCCTCGTCGAGGATAATCTGCTTCAGAGCCTCGAGATCGGGACCCTGCATAGCCTCGGCATAACGGGCGTGCAGATTGTCGCGCTTCTCCTTAGTTTCCTTTACGCGCTCGCTGGTTTCCATATACTTTGCCTCGTCGAAGCTGTCGCCAAAACGCTTGCGGGCCTTCTCAACCTCCTTCTGGATCTTCTCGTCGTACTTGGCAATCTGATCCTCGATGAGTACATCGGCGCGGTAACGCTTCTTTGAGTCGCGGTTGTCAATCAAGGGATCGTTGAAAGCATCAACGTGACCTGATGCCTTCCAAATGGTGGGGTGCATAAAGATGGCACTATCGATACCAACGATGTTCTCGTGAAGCATCGTCATAGCCTTCCACCAATACTGCTTAATGTTATTCTTCAACTCTACACCGTTCTGACCGTAATCGTAAACGGCTCCTAAACCATCGTAAATCTCACTTGAGGGGAATACAAAGCCATACTCCTTACAGTGGCTCACGATCTTCTTAAATACATCTTCTTGTGCCATCTCTATTTACAATTTGACAATTTACTATTATATAATTTGGCTGCAAAGTTACACAAATAAATTGATAATTGAGAATTGAAAGTTGATAATTAACATAAAATCATAGAAAATCCCCGCCTTTTGGCGAGGATTAATCTCTATTAATTAAACAGATAACGAATAGTAAACATAATCTGATACGTTGACTGCAGACCGAGGAAATCGGAATAGGTGTGCAGGTGACGCTCGCCATTAACGGTGTTATAGGTGTATTGACCCTTGCTATAAGAGAGCAGCGACGTTTCGGTAACCTGCTTGTAAAGTCCCCACTTCTTGTTAAGGAAATTGGGCAGGTTGAGGATATCGACACCTAACTGCAGGGTGTGCTTGGTTTTACCGCAAAGGAGACTCATATCATGCTCGAACTTAAAGTCGATCTGATGGTGCCAAGGCATCTTAGCGCCACCACGCTCGGCATACTTACCGGTGCGATGCTTCAGATAATCGTCCTGCTGGATATAAGCCCAGAAATCGTCGCGCTGCATCTGGGCGGTATATACCTGATGGTTAGCGCCGTAGGTACTCTCGGCAAAGTCCCAGCTGTCGAGTTCCTGGCGCGAGGCGGGCACATAAATCAGGTTGGCAGGCGCCAAGGCGTCGCTGTTAACGTTGGCCGAGAAGATATAGCTGTAACGGCTGAAAGCATACTCGGTAAGGAAACCATACTGGTAGCCATCGTAAACCAACGAGAAGTGCGAGGTGTTGTTCTTTCCCTCGTTGAGTGTGTAGCTGGCCGAGAGCAACAGGCGGTTAGGAGCCACGTAGGTGGCGTAACCCAGCTCGTTATCATTAACGGCATTAACCGAGTTGCGGTAGTTGTTATAGGCCGATGCCACCTGGTTGCCGATACCATCGGTATAGGTCTTGGCCCTTGAGATGGTGTAGCTGGCCGAGAGATCGAGACCAAAGTCGAACTTCTTACGCAACTGGGCGCTGAGCGACATGTAGTAGGCCTTATGGCCTGCATTCTCGAGCACGTAAGCGGAAGAGTTGGCATCGTAATACGACATCTTATGGCGCACATCGCCGTGACCTAAGTCGATAGTAGAAGTGCCATCCCAGTAGATGTCGCGATTGGCCACTACTACGGGGTTGATATCGCGGTTATAGATACCCTCGATGGTAAAGTCGATATCGCCAGGCAGACGGGCATCGAGTGCCAACGAGGTTTTCCACGTTTTGGGCATACGCAGGTTATCGCTCAGGATAGTGGCGCTGCTGGGCACACTGATCTTACTCGGGGCACCAATCTGCTGCAACATATCCTGCTGACTGGTGGTAAAGGTAGGAATAGTGCCTTTGGTTTGAGAGGCGATATAAGAGGTCTGACCCATACCTGAGTTACCCACAGCCGAAATGAGCCAAACGAAAGGCAGACGACCTATGAACAAGCCCGAACCTCCACGCAGGATGATATTGCGCTCGCCTGTAATATCCCAGTTGAAGCCCACACGCGGCGATACCGAGATGCTGGCATTTGGCACGTTATCGGTGCGGAAATGCTCGCCGCCAAAGCTAATCTTATAATACTCCTCGTTGAAATTATCCTTCAGACTGGGATAAGAGGGCAGTTCGAAACGCAAACCAAGCGACATGCGGAAACGATCGGAGAGGCTCATGTTGTCCTGGAAATAGAGCGACCACTGGTTGGTGCTCATCTTAGCCACAAAATGATCGTGATTGTCGCCATTGCCAAAAGTGATACCAAACAAGCGGGTGTGATCTACTGCGAAAATCGGCCCCCAGTCGTTGTTTACGATGGCCTTATCTATCTCGTCCTGACTGGCCTGGAATGCATAATAGCCGGCACCAGCCTGAGCATAGCCGTTGGCAGCCCAGTTGTTCTCGTACTGCAAACCGCCAAACAGGTTGTGCTTACCCAACTGGATATTGATTTCGTCGGTAATCACGGTAGTCTTGGTCTTGGCCACATTGCCGTAAGTAAACAAATCGCCGGTAAGCGACCAGTAAGGATAATGGCCCTGACCATCGCTCATCACAATCTCAACCACAGGCACATCAACACCATACTCGTTGCTACGGGGCTGGTCCTGATACGAGTAGGTGCCACGCAGGGTGTTATGCAGCTTACCGAACTTGCTATTGAGCTCGGCTGCTACCGAAGTGAAGCGGAACTCGGTCATATAACGGCTTGAGAGCGACGACATACCATAATCGGTATTGCCGCCATACGAGTTCTGGTTGCCACCATAGATAATAGAGGTGCGATTGCTACCGATACTACGCGATGCCGAAGCGGGGTTGGCCTCCTTACGGTTCGACTTGGTGAAGCGCACGTTAAACTTATGATCGTCGTTGATGTTCCAGTCGATACGGGCCAACAGGCGATAAGCGGGCGTTTTCAGGTTATAATTCTGCCAAGGGCCTGTGGTAATACCATAAGCGTTCTGCATGTAGGTAGACAGACTCTCGAGCTCGGCCAACTTGGGGCGACGATTCGTGGCCGAATAGGGCTGGTCGCTGCGGTTATAAGCCATCACGGCAGGTCCAGCCGTCACATTATCCTCGTACTCGCCGTTAAGGAAGAAGAAGAGCTTATCCTTGATAATCGGTCCGCCAAAGCTCAAGCCAAAGGTGCTGTTATGCCCCTTGGATACGGGCAACCGGTTGTTACGAATCTTCTTACCCTTCAGGTCGGAACTGGTCAGGAAGGTATAGGCCATACCCTTAAAGGTGTTGGTACCACTCTTGGTAACCGCATTCACACCACCGCCAGTAAAACCACTCTGACGCACATCGTAAGGCGTAACCGAAACGGTCATCTGGTCGAGTGCCTCGAGCGAGATGGGAGTGCCACCACCAGGCAGCGGACTGGGTTCCATTCCGAACGAATCGTTGAACGAGGCACCATCGATGGTGACATACGACTGGCGGTAGTTTCCACCACCAATAGCCATACCGCTGGCCGAGCTCGACTGTGGCGTCATCTTCATGATATCCAGCATAGAACGACCGATATTAGGCACAGCAGCCATCTGGTTAGCGTTCAGGCTGGTTACAGCACCACTACGGTCGCTACGCATGGTATTGTTGGCCTTAGCCGTTACCACAATCTCCTGAATCATCTCTGAGCCCTCGCTCAGCGTGGCATCAACCACAGCATTCTGACCCAGGGCCAACTGGATATCGGTAAAACGCGACGTTTGGAAACCGATATACGATATCTCAACCTCGTAAGGTCCGCCCGCCTTCATGCCTGTAATCGTGTAGTGACCATCGATATTGGTAACACCACGATAGATAGAGCCCGAAGGCACATGCTTGGCTGTAACGGTAGCACCGATAGCCTCTTCGCCATCAGCCATCACCACACCTGTAATACCAGATGTAGTAACCTGAGCCATAACAGAAAGCGATATTGTCAAAAGGGCAAATAGTAATGTAGAAAGTCTTTTCATCATCTAACCAGTTAATTTTGTTCCACTTGCGGGGCAAAGATACAAAATAAAACAATATGATGCAAGTTTTTTTGACATAAAAACCACAAAAAATAAAAAGTACCTAGAAAACATTTGCGTTCCAGGTACTTTTCAATTGAAATCTAAGTACTTTTCAAATAGTAGCTTAAAGGCCCCAGGCAGAAATAATGTCTTCGCTCTTCGTAGCCTCTAACTGTTCCTCGACATCGTCGGGCAGGTTACAGAAGAAATCGATACCTGTTTTCTGCTCCAGATCGTCGATACTTACTACATAGCCTTTCAGGGCATCGTTCGAATGGTCTTCGTTCAGATGCTCGGCCCAGAAGCCTAACATACGTACGGGGCCAGAAGCGTTCTTAAACAACAGCGCCATGAAGAAGTACTTGGGCACGACATGATTGTTGATTGTCTTGCCAAGAATCTGATCGGCCTTATCGATGGTACCACCTTTACAGATAAAAATGGTGTCGCCATCGCCCAACTTCTGAGCCCAGCTGTTTACCTGCAGCTCCATCTTCTGCCAAAGCTTACCATTAAACTTACCTACCATTGGCAGAATGTTAGTCATGTAGAAAGTCTGCTCGTTGGCATCCTTGGTATAAAGGCGGTCGTTTGAAGGACAAACGTGACCCTTTTCGTAATAATCCTTAGAACCAGGATAATAGCTCTTGCTGAGCTCGCTATAGGTGGCCTGCTGATCGCTCGTAGCTACATCGGGATCGTAGTTCCAGGGATCACCATCAGGCCAAAGCGACTTACGGGTATTACCGTTCTTGGCAGCGTTGCGCTTGTTCATATCGTAACAAGTCCAGCGCTGAGCACGGATATTACTATCCCACTCTACCGAATAGGTTACGCCATAATCCTTGGTAGTATGGGTAATCACCTTTGAATCGGTACGAGCCTTAGGCATTTCCAAACGAGCCAGATAGGCATTCTCAGAAGCATCGTTCTTATTAGCATTGCCTACTGTAGGAGTTGGTGTAGGTGTAGGCGTTGGATCGGGAGTAGGATTAGGACCATCGCTACTACTGCTACCACCACCGCAAGCAACCAATGCAAAGACTGCTAAAGAATAAAACATCTTATTCATACTTATCGAATTTAAAAGCGCCAAAATGTCGCTATCCACAACATTTTGGCGCGTTAGTTTTGAGCTTTATCTAATTTTTACTCAGCTTTCTCGTGAGAGAAGTAGATACCACCATTAACCTGAGGAGTTTCCTTGTAGGTTGACTTAACACCGATAACGGTGAGCTTGTCGCCTACTGCGATACCCAGATTCTTGATAGCGCCCTTACGGTTATCACCGGTAGCACCCCATCCAGGATATGTGCCATATACATACAGGCGGTTGGTACCATCTGTGATGTACAAGTTACCATAAGTATCGTTGGCAATCTCGTCGATAGTACCAGATACTCTATAGTAAACATTAGCAGCATCCTCCTTAGCCAGGAAGTCGGCGATAGAAACCTCAGTTACCTTGATTGACTTCTCGAACTGACCACCAGTCATCTGGGCAGTTCCCTTGTACTCGCCACGCTTACCTACAAGAGTAATAACATCACCCTCCTTCAGGCCAAGCTTCTCGAAGTCGCCCTTAGAACCTACGCCATAAACGTAAGCCTCGCCAGAGTAGTCCTTAATGTAGATGTTACCATAAGATGCATTAGCAATCTTGGTGATAACACCAGTGAGGCGGAACTGAGTATTACCTACAGCAGCAGCCAGGAAGTCGGCAATGCTGCACTCAACGATAGCACCCTTCTGAGAGATAGTAGTCTGTGAGCTGTACTCCTTAGAACCATCGGTAGTCTTGAAGGTAACAGTTGTCTCACGGTCGCCACCCTCGTTAGCCTTAGCATAGAAGGTAACAGTTGGGTTAGTACCTACTGTTGAAGAGGTAACACCCAGCCAATCCTTAGCGTCGGCAGGAATCTCAACAGCTACGCCAGTACCCTTGCAGGTGAGGTGAGCAGTGATCTCGCCACCAGCTACAGGCAGCTCAGTAGCCTTAACGCCACCAACTGTGAGAGAATCAACCTTGATGAGCGACTTAACAATCTTAACAACAGTTACGTCAACCAGCTCTACAGTACCATTATAAGTAGTCTTTGGACCCTGAACAGTAATCTGGTCGCCTACCTCGAGGCCCCAGCTGCTGAAGTTCTTGGTGCTACCCTTAGAGTCGAGTGTACCATAGATGTAAACCTCACCAGTACCATCGTTCAAGTACCAGTTACCATAAGTGGTATTTACAATGCTGGTAACAGTACCAGTTACCTGATAAGTCTTAGAGTCGGGACCAGCCAGAACCTCAGCACAAGTAGCAGGGCTGATAGTTACAACACCCTGAATGATGTTGATGATCTGAGTCTCGTCGCCACAGTTAAGCTTTACTGAACCGCTACGACCCTCGGCAGCGTCGGCCGAGAAAGTGATAGTACCGTTACCTGTACCAGAGGCAGGTGAAACGGTGAGCCAGGTGGGAACCTCAGTAACAGTCCAGCTACCATTGGTGGTTACATCGATAGAGGCAGAACCACCAGCAGTGTTCAGAGCTACATACGACTGAGAAACGCGAATTCCCTCAAGATAGGTAGCATCCTTACCGTCAGAACAGCTTGTGAATACAGCTGCTACAACTGCTACGAGAGACGGAATGAAATATTTTAGTTTCATATTAATCTTACCTTAATTAATTAGTTGAAATAATACTTGATACCTACAGAAGCGTACCAGCACTGACCGATAGCGTAGTTGGTAGTCCAAGTCTGAGTATTACCGCTGATAGAAGAAGGTGTAGAGAAGGTTGCATAACCCTGTGCATCAACGCCCTCGTACTTCAGGATCTTAGCCTCGCTACCAATCTCAGGATTCAGGTGCTTAGCAACACCCCAAGAAGAGTTGAAGAAGTTAAGAACGTTCTTCATATCGAAGGTGAGCTGCAGCATATGCTTAGTCTGACCTACGTTGAACTTGAAGTCGTGCTTGTAACCGAAGTCGATGCGGTGTACCCATGGAGAGTAAACGCTGTAAGCCTCGGCGTAAGTACCCTGATGCTTGCTCAGGTAGCTATCCTTATGAACATAGTCCATGAAGCGAGTCAGGTCGTCCTGAGTCTTGAAGCGGAAGTCGCCTGTACCAACACCTACCTGATCATCTGTTGGGATATAGATAGCGTCGTAGTTGTAACCGTCGCCGTTCATATCGTTAACAGTTGTGTAAGAGTAGTTGTAGCCACCACGATATGCCTCGTAGATGAAGTTATAGTGGTTACCGCACTTATCGTGGATAGTAGCAGAAGCGATCAGACGATCAGGAGTTACATACTGAGAGTTGTGCAACTTGATGTTGTTTGGCCCCTCGTAAGTAGGAACGTATGTGAAGGCAGACTCAGCAGCCGAACCAGGCATACCGGTAACCTCCTTAGATACAGTGTGAGTATAAGCAGCCATCAAGCTAATCCAATCAGCAGGCTGAGCGTTCAGAGTAACGTTAGCACTCCAACCGTAACCTTTGCTGGTGTTCTCGAGCACGAATGCCTTTGTACCGCTGCGGAAATCATCGGGGAAGATAGGACGGTTGTCGGCACCGTTGAAGCGCGCGAAACCACCTACGTTCTTAATGCTCCAGTCAGAGATTGACACAGCATTGATAGTCTTGTTGTAGATACCCTCAACAGAAACTGAGAATGGGAAGTCAACAGGCAGCTGATAGTCGATAGCAACAGAAGTCTTCCATACCTGTGGCATCTTGAACTTAGGATCTACACCGTTAACAGCTGAAGGAACAGTTCCGTCCTCAGGCTTAACAGTTGTAGGATAGCCCAGGCTCTGCAGCTTAGCAATCATATCGCTAACCTTGGTCATAGGACCACCAGCGAACACGTCCATAGAGAAGCCCTTCTTGGCAGCGTTCTTCTCGTTGATCTGTGCCTGATACTGTACCAGACCACCGTTGGTAGGCATGTTGGTGAAGAATACCAAAGGCAGACGACCAGAGAAGAGACCAGTACCACCACGAACCTTCAAACTCTTGTCACCGAATACATCGTAGGTGAAGCCGAGACGTGGAGAGAAGGTGATGCTGTTCTTAGGCCACTTACCGGTATCGATGTGACGACCGTTGTAGTCGAGGTTCAGAATAGCAGCGTTAGTCATCAGGTCGCTGTTGTTGAAGAACAGACCGTCAACACGCAGACCGTATGTGAGCTTCAGCTTATTGTTAACGTTCCACTCATCCTGAGCATAGATACCAGGACGGTTGAACTGTACGCGAGCTGCAGGAGCAGCCTCACCATCGTAACCGTAGGTCAAGCAGAATACCTCAGGTGTGCTGTTGAACAGCATATCTGGCTGCAGTACACCGCCTACATACATATCGTCGGTGATGTTGTAGCGATAGTAACCAGAACCATTACGCATGTACTGGTTGTCGGCCATCTGATGCTCGAAGGTAATACCAGCCATAATCTTGTGGTCGCCCATATAATAGGTAACATCATCCTTGATGTTCCAGATAGTGTTATGAACGGCGTTGTTCCAAGTAAACAGCTCGTAACCGAGAGCCATATAGTTATCGCCATCGCGAGTGATATCGATGAATGGGAACTCAGCAGAGTTAGTGCCACGAACGTCGTCGAGCTTAGAGATAGTAGCCAGGAACTGGTTCGACAGGTTGTCGGTCAGACGGCTGTTCAAATCCAATGACCAAGAGTGAACGAGGTTCTCCATTGAGTACATTGAGTTAGCGAACGACATTGAAGTCTGTGACATACGGTAAGAAGCCATACGAGTACCACCGTCCATAGAAGTACCGTTAGGCGAGTTCCAGATATTATTCTTTGTATAGTTATAGCGCAAAGCCAGGTGATGACGATCGGTGATGTTCCAGTCCAAACGAGCCATCAGCTTGTAGTTGCTCTCATCAGCAGGGAAGCTGGTCCATGAACCGGTATCATAACCATACTTGCTGGCCATGTACTTAGAAACAGCCTCAAGATCCTTGTTAGTAGTACGAGAGATGTAGTTGTCGGCATCGGCCTTACCATCATCTGAACCCTTCCAACGGTTAACGATTGAAGGAATCTTGATCATTTCACCGTTTACGAAGAAGAAGAGCTTGTTCTTAATGATTGGACCACCCAGTGTGAAACCGTAAGTAGTAGTCTGAGCCTTCTCACGAGCGCCCTGGATCTGCTGACGATTTACAGCGTCACCCTGCATGTTCTCGTTCTTGTGGTAAACATAAGCACTACCCTTGAAGGTGTTAGTACCCGACTTGGTAATAGCGTTTACACCACCACCGATGAAGTTGGTCTGACGAACATCGTATGGAGAGATAACAACCTGCAACTCCTCGATAGCATCGATAGAGATTGGGTTACCACCACCAGGCAACTTGTCAGAAAGACCGAAGTTGTTGTTGAAGTTAGCACCATCAACGGTGAAGTTAGCGTTACGACCATCGCTACCAGCGAAGCTCATGCCGTTACCTCCGTAAGGAGACAGACGTGTTACATCTGTAATAGAACGGCTAACGGTTGGCAGGTTTGTGATCTGCGTACTGTTAATGTTAGTAGCAGCACCCGTCTTCTCAGCAGCAAACTTTGAAGCCTTACCGCTTACAACAACCTCTGCAAGTTCGGTAGCATCCTCGGTGAGGAATACATTCAGGTTGTAGGTTTCAGCCAGCTGGAGGGTAATACCCTTGACGGTTTTGGGCTGGAAACCAATGTAAGAGATGGTCACTGCGTAAGGACCACCAGTACGCATACCATTGATCGAGAAACGACCTGTGGTATTAGTTACTGCTGTGTAACGAGTACCAGAGGGCTCGTGTACAGCCACAACTGTAGCACCGATGACTTCCTCGCCATTCGCTGTGTCGAGGGTCACCTTTCCAGCCATACTTGAAGTTGTGATTTGTGCCATCAATGTTAACGAGAAAGTTAACATTAAAGCAACCAGAAAGAGCAATCTTTTCTGCATAAACTAGAACTGTTTTAATTAATTAAATGAGCGGATAAAATCCGGATTGTTTAAATTTCGGTGCAAAGATATGAAAAAAATCCGATTTAAAGTTATAAATCGGCTATTTTTTAAAAAATTGGTAAAATTTGTTGCGTAACGTTATGCTTCGTCGTCGAAGTCCTCGTATTCAAAGTCCTCGATATCTTCGATATCATCCTCGTCGATGTACTCGATATCCTCGTCCTCGCCCTCGTCGGCAAGCTCCTGAGCAAAACGGCTCATATCCTTGTCGCGATGTACCAGCGAATCCTCCGAGGTGATGACGTTAAGCTTGTTGCTTTCGGCATTCAACTCGTTCCAAAGCACATCCTTGAGTTCGTCGAGACCATAACCCGTTACGGCCGAAATGAATACCACAGGCAGATCCTGAGGCAAGGTTTCCTTCAGCATCTCAACCAACTCCTCATCAAGCAGGTCGCACTTGGTAACGGCCAGCACACGATGTTTGTCGAGCATTTCGGGATTGAACTGCTGAAGTTCGTTGAGCAGAATCTCATACTCACGCTTGATATCATCGGTATCACCTGGTACCATGAACAGCAGGAGCGAGTTGCGCTCAATATGTCGTAAGAATCTAAGTCCCAAGCCCTTACCTTCAGAGGCACCTTCGATAATACCAGGAATATCGGCCATCACAAACGACTTGTTGTCGCGATAACCTACGATACCCAGCGAAGGCTCCATCGTAGTAAATGGGTAATTGGCAATCTTGGGCTTAGCATTTGACAGCGATGAGACCAGGGTAGATTTTCCTGCATTAGGAAAACCTACCAAGCCCACATCAGCTAAAAGTTTCAATTCAAGAATAATGGTCATCTCCTGCATGGGCTCACCAGGCTGCGCATAACGGGGCGCCTGATTGGTGGCTGTGCGGAACTGGAAGTTACCCAATCCGCCACGACCGCCCTTAAGCAGCATGACTTCCTGACCATCGTATGTAACATCGCAGACATACTTACCGGTTTCGGCATTATACACCACGGTACCACAAGGCACATCAATGTAAACATCCTTTCCGTCGGTACCATGACACTTATCGCGACCGCCATTTCCACCGTGCTCGGCAAAAATATGGCGCTCGTACTTTAAGTGGAGCAAAGTCCAGTAGTTATGGTTTCCACGCAGAATAATGCTTCCGCCTTTTCCACCATCACCACCATCAGGACCGCCATTGGGATTATACTTTACATGGCGCAAGTGCATACTGCCCTTACCACCCTTTCCAGAGCGGCAGTAAATCTTTACGTAGTCTACGAAATTACTCTCCATTTAGATATTGTCAATAACCTGGCAAATGTCTGCAAAAATGCGGTCGAGCTCACCCAGACCGTCGATGTGATAGTGAACACCCTCCTGCTTGTACCACTCGATAAGTGGCATTGTCTGAGAGTGGTAAACCACGAGACGCTTCTTGATGGTCTCCTCATTATCGTCGGCACGGCCGCTCTGCTGACCACGCAGAATGAGGCGCTTCATCAGCTCGTCCTCGGGAACATCGAGCTCGATCATAGCAGCAACCTTGTCGCCACGCTCGTCGAGCATCTTCTTCAGGGCCTCGGCCTGTGGGATGGTGCGGGGGAAACCGTCGAAGATAACACCCTTGCTATCACGTCCGAAGCTATCGTAAACCGAAGCGAGAATGCTTACCATCAGATCGTCGGGGATCAGCTGTCCCTTCTCGATATAGCTGGCAGCAGTCTTACCCAGCTCGGTACCATTCTTAATTTCACCACGAAGTACATCACCAGTTGAAATGTGGTTCAAACCGTACTTCTCAATCATCTTATCACTCTGTGTTCCCTTACCTGAACCGGGAGCACCAAAAATAACGATATTCTTCATTATCCTGATATTTAGTTTAATTTAAGTTACTTACTCGATAATGGTGTATACATCTTTCAGTCCGCGCCCCTGCTGATCGTAATCAAGTCCGTAACCCAGGATAAAGTCGTCAGGAATGCTGAAGGCTACATACTCGGGGTTAATCTTCTCCTTCAGCTTGCTGGGCTTGAAGAAAAGGGTGCAGATATGAATAGATGCGGGATTACGTGTGCCTAACGACTCAATCATCTGCTTCATGGTGAGTCCGCTCTCCACGATATCCTCTACAATAATCACCGTACGATTGGTCAAGTCTTCGTTGATACCGAACACCTCCTTGATTTTACCTGTAGAAGTGGTACCCTGATAAGAGGCCAGCTTAACAAACGAAATCTCGCAAGGAATAGTCATCTCGCGCATCAGATCGGCAGCAAACATAAAAGCGCCATTCAGCACACCTAACAACAGAGGATTCTTGCCCTCCATATCCTTACTAATCTGCTGTGCAACAGCCTTTACACGCTCCTTAATCTCAGCCTCCGTAATGGAGATCTTGAACGACTTGTCCTTTATCTTTACGATACTCATACGCTGAAAGAATTAAAAATTTGTGCAAAATTACAAAAAATCTGCCAAACTCTATCATTCATTAGCAATTTTTTCGTATTTTTGCACCATTATGAAGATATTTACGAGCGCACAAGTCCACGAATTGGACAAATACACCATAGAGAACGAGCCCATTAAGTCGGTCGACCTGATGGAGCGTGCCGCTAAAGCCCTGACCCAAGCTATCGCCGACAGCTGGGGTAATACCACGCCCGTCATCATATTCGCAGGTCCAGGCAATAATGGCGGCGACGCGCTGGCCGTTGCCCGCATGCTGATTGACAAAAACTACGATGTAACAGCCTACCTTTTTAACATATCAGGTCATCTCTCGGAAGACTGCATGATAAACAAGAAGCGTTTGATTGAGAAACGCTCGAAAGCGCTGATTGAGGTAACCCAGGAGTTTGAGCCCCCACAGTTAGAGGAGGGCATGCTGGTGGTTGACGGACTGTTCGGATCGGGTATCAACAAGCCGTTGGCCGGTGGTTTCTCGTCGCTCGTGAAATACATCAACGCATCGCCCGCTCAGGTGGTAAGTATCGATGTGCCATCGGGACTGATGACCGAAGACAACACTTACAACGTAAGAGCCAACATTATCCGTGCCGATATGACGCTGACACTGCAGCTGCCAAAGCTGTCGTTCCTGTTCCCCGAGAACCAGATATTCATCGGCAAACTGAAGGTGCTGGATATCCGACTGAGCAAACAGGGCATGGAGAAGATTGATGCCAACTACACGCTGCTGGAGGAGAACGACGTGCGCCCACGCCTGCTGAAGCGCGACCCGTTTGCCCACAAAGGCAAGATGGGTAACGCCCTGATTATTGCCGGCAGCTACGGTATGGCAGGAGCTTCGGTGCTGGCCACCAAAGCATGTTTGCGCGTAGGTGTAGGAAAGGTCACTACCCACACACCCAAACGCAACTGCAACATTCTGCAGGTGAGCGTTCCCGAAGCCATCATACAGTTCGACAGAGAGGAAACCACTTTCTCGGAGGCGGTTGACACCGAAGACTTCAATGCGTTGGGCATTGGTCCTGGCTTGGGAACCAGCGAGCAAACGGCAATTGCCATCATTGCACAGCTGCGCCGCAGTCAATGCCCCACAGTGGTAGATGCCGACGCCATTAATATTCTGGCCAGTCATCGCGCATGGCTGCAGCAACTGCCAAAGGGTATCATCATGACCCCCCACCCCAAGGAATTCGACCGTTTGGAAGGTCATTCGGGCGATAGCTTTGAGCGTCTGATGAAGGCGCGCGATCTGGCTGAGCGCCTGCAGGCCTACATCGTACTGAAAGGTCATCACACCTCGCTATGCCTGCCCGATGGTCATATCATCTTTAACTCTACTGGTAATGCCGGTATGGCTACTGCCGGTAGCGGCGACGTGCTAACAGGTATCATCACAGGACTGCTGGCTCGTGGCTATAATCAAGAAAACGCATGTGTTGTAGGTATGTATCTGCACGGACTGGCTGGCGACATTGCCGCTCGCGAACTGGGCGAGGAAAGCGTAATAGCCAGCGATTTGATTCAGAACTTGCCTTATGCATTTAAACGACTTAATGAATGAAATTATTTAGCACTTTATTGATAGCCTTTACATTAGGCACTGCCAGTTCGCTGGCACAAACCGTAATCAGTTCGTACAAACCTGGTGTTACCAGCGAGGGCGCCGTATATTATCTGCCCAAAACAGCCATCCGCGTTACCATGCAGGTGGAGAAGAGTACCTATACCCCAGGTGAATTCTGCAAGTATTCGGAGAAATTTCTACGTATGAAAGATGTGCCTGCCAGCGCATCTACCAAGTATCGCATCCTGTCGGTAAAGCAGGAGCCATTTGCTGTAGCCGACACATCGAAGTGTTACGCTGTGAAGTTTGATGCCAAGACATCGGCCTGCAACGTACGCCTGAGCGACAAGGGTATCCTGCTAGCCATCAACACCGATGCCAAGCAGCAGTCTAAGAGCAATTCTGCCACAGTGCAGCAGATCCGTCCTTTAAAGAAATCGCCCAAATCGTATCTGAACGAAGAGATTCTCTCGGCAGGCAGCACCGCCAAGATGGCCGAGCTTACTGCTCAGGAGATCTACGAGATACGTGAGAGCAAAAGCATGCTGGCCAAGGGCCAGGCCGACTTTATGCCTAAGGATGGCGAGCAACTGAAACTGATGCTGGAGGAACTGAACACACAGAACGAGGCGCTCACCAGTCTGTTTATCGGCACCACCGAGAACGATACCACCACACATACGTTTACCTACGTGGTTGACAAGCCAACGAAACGCGATGTACTGTTCCGTTTCTCGCCTGATTACGGAGTGGTTGACAGCGATGATTTGTCGGGTACACCTTATTATATTAATATAGAGGACCTGAAAACGGTTGACGAACCTGCGCCCGTAGATCCCAAGAAAGCTGCCAAGCCGCAGCAGTCGGGCATCTATGTAAACATCCCTGGTAAATTGCGCTCAACCATCTTCGATGCTAAGAATCAGATTGTCAGCAGCGAGTTTCCTGCAGCCCAGTTCGGCAATGTAGAGCTGCTGAGTGGTGCTTTGTTCAACAAGAAATACACCACACGCCTACTTCTCAACACCTTGACAGGCGCCGTAGAGAAGTTGGAAGCCGAGCAACCCAGATAACAAGATTTACAAGAATAAAAAAATTCAGGTACTACTTCTCGGAGAAGAGTACCTGAATTAATGTCTGCCCTACTGCCTGTAGGGTATTTTTGTCGATATGTTCCATATCATCGTTAACGGTATGCCAAGTAGGTCCGAACGAACTCTGCTCGCAGTTAGGATAATAAGGGATGATATCGATAGTTGGAATCTTAGCCTTGGTGTTCACCGAGATATGATCGTCGGTAACGCCAGTACCCTGCTGCGAGGGGAACATGCTACCGTAACCTACTACCTGAGCAGCGCGCCATACTTTCTCTACGATATGATTGGCATACTGAACAGACATGGCCTCTTTATAGAACTGCGCACCCTGACCGCCTACCATATCAAGCAGGATACCAAAGCGGGCACGATAGCCTTTCTTATGCAGATTATTCGACCAATACTGAGCACCAAGCGCCCACGAGTCGCTATCGAAATTATCCTCGTTCCACTGTGGTACGCCCCAGTCTTCGGCATCAAAGCAGATAAAATCAACACCAAGCTGCAAGGTATCCTTAGAGAGCAAACGGGCAATCTCCAACATCACAGCCACGCCCGATGCACCATCGTTAGCAGCCATCACAGGTGTTTTCCAGTTAGCCTCGTCGGGATCGTTATCAGCCCAAGGACGACTGTCCCAGTGGGCACACAGCAATACGCGGTCGGTCAGATCAGGACGATAGCTGGCAATGATGTTGGTGCTGTTGAGCGATGTACCATCGTAGCCCTTCAACACAGCTTTCTGTGGGGTTACCTGCATGCCGAAACTCTCGAACTTTGAGATAATCCACTTTTCGCAATCGTCGTGCGCCTTGCTGTTCATGGTTCGTGGACCGAAATCGCACTGAGCCTGACAGTACAGATAAGCACTATCGGCACAGAACACAGGACCAACAGGCTGCAAAGAAGCCGACTCATCGGTAGTCTGCTTCTTTAAATTACCACAAGAGACAGTGAATAGTGAACAGTGAATAGTGAATAATATCACCACCACCAAATTCACATATCTCTTTGTCTTTATATTACCTAAATTCATCACTATTCACTAATCACTATTCACTTCTTTTGTACTTCCTCCATCACACGCAGGAAGTTACCACCCCAGATTTTCTGGATGTCGTGCTCACTGAAGCGACGGGCCAGCAATCTACGGGTAAAATTAATCAGTTCCGACGAATCGGCCAAGCCACGAACACCACCGTCGCCATCAAAGTCGGTACCAAGACCCACATGGTCGATACCCATCACATCAATGGCATGCTCTAAGTGAGCAATCACATCGTTGATGGTAGCCTCGCCATCCTTCTTCAGGAATCCGTGATAGATGGTAGTCTGTGCTACGCCACCTTTCTGTGCAAGGGCACGCATCTGGTCGTCGGTAAGGTTACGAGGATGATCGCAAAGCGCACGTGCCGACGAGTGACTGCAAACAATAGGTTTGCAGCTGATTTCGAGCGCCTGATAGAAGCTCTCCTCGCCAGCATGGCTCATATCAACAAGCACGCCCAAACGATTCATCTCCTTGATAACCTGCTCGCCGAAAGCACTCACACCATGATGCGTGTGCTGTGTTTTCGAAGCCGAATCGCAAATATCGTTATCACCATTATGACAGAGAGTCATATATACGATACCGCGATCCACAAAATGCTGCAGATTCTCCAGTTTACCGTCGATAGCGATACCGTTCTCGATACCAAGCATAATGCTCTTCAAGCCCTGATGCTTGTTCATCCAGAGGTCGCGAGGCGTGTTAGCGATACGTACATAATCGCTGTTCTGACCCACAATCACCTCAATCTGGTCGAAAATGCTATCAGCAAAGGCCGTAGGATTCTCGGTTGGCTGGGGCAGATAAGCTACCATGATGGTTGCATCCTGACGACCTTCGGTCATCTTGTGCAAATCTACAAGAATCTTGGGGTCGCGCTGCTCAAAGTGTATGCCCTGAGGAAAGAACATAGGTGTATCGCAATGGGTATCGAGTGTAAGCACACGATCGTGAGTGGTATGAGCTTCACGAAAACTCTTGGCCTCGTTAACCAACCACTGGAACAAGGGCAGGCCTTCTTCCAAACACTCGGGATGCCACTGAACACCCAATATCGATTTAAACTCGCTACTCTCCATCGCTTCGATGATACCATCGGGCGACTTGGCTATTACTCTGAACTTATCGCCAGCTTCGGCCACAGCCTGATGATGGAACGAGTTAACCATCACCTTGGTAGATTTATAAATATCGAACAAACTTGAATCTTCGTCGATAATCACGCTATGTGTAGGTTCCGAACGGTCGGCATCCTGCGAATGCTTGATGGTTGCCACATCGCTGATGTCCTGTGCCACCTTGCCGCCAAACGCTGTAGCCAGCGTCTGGATACCACGACAGATACCCAGCATAGGAATCTGACGGTTGTAGGCCAAACGGGCAATCAACAATTCGGGCAGGTCGCGTTCCTGATTGATACCATGCAGCTTGGGCGAAGGCTCCTCGCCTGCCCAAAGGGGATTGATATCACCTCCACCACTCAGGATAAGGGCGTCGATATGCTCTAAGGTATTTACAATTACATGCTTATCGGCCACAGGCGGAATAACAACGGGCACACCACCTGCTGCTACTACCGACTGATAATAGCCTCGACCCAACTTACATGTCAGGTCTTCGTAATTGCCAGTAATACCAATCACAGGACGCTTCTCAGCTTCTGGGAAGTGGGCATACACATCATTCAGATGCGACTGGAGTTCAAATCTGCTCATAGCTTTTTGTCTTCATCGTCGAGCACGATGGGAATCTCACGTTTCAAACTCTGTTCCAACGAGATCAATGTTTCGGTAGCAACTACGCCAGGAATACCCTGCAGCTTGCCATTCAGCAATTCCATCAGCTGCTCGTTATCCTTAGCATAGAGCTTAACCATCATCGTATAAGGACCAGTAGTGAAGTGACATTCTACTATCTCGGGGATATGCTGCAAACGCTCTACCACCTCTTTATACATCGAACCCTTTTCAAGGGTGATACCCACGTAGGTACAAGTAGAATAACCTAAACTCTTAGGATTAACATCGAAACCACTACCTGTAATCACTTCGGCATCAATCAGGTGCTGAACACGCTGGTGGATAGCGGCTCGCGATACATTACATTCTGCAGCAACATCCTTGAAAGGAATACGTGCATTCTTGGAAAGGATACTCAGAATCTTTTTGTCCAAAAAATCAATTTTTTCCATTTTTTCTCCCTTTAGTTACATTTTGTCAGCAAAATTACGTAAATTAATTGAACAATGCAACTTTTTTGAAGAAAAAATTAAAAAAGTGTGCCACTTTTGTGACACACTTGCTTATTTCTTAGCTTTTTTCGACGATTTTGCGGCCTTTGCTGGTGCAGGTTTGTCACCTACGATTCCAACAAGCTCAATATCGAAAATCAACGCGCTGTAAGGTTTTATTTGTCCGGCATCGCGACTACCGTAAGCCAGTTCAAAGGGGATATAAACCTGCCACTTTGAACCTACAGGCATCATGGTAAGTGCCTCGGTCCAGCCCTTGATCACATCAGTTGGACGGAACTCAGCAGGCTCGTCGCCATGATTTCTTGAGGCATCGAATACGGTGCCGTCGATCAGACGACCCTCGTAATGTACCTGTACCTTATCGCTGGTGGTAGGCACAGCCCCTGTTCCCTGGGTAAGCACCTTGTACTGGAGTCCGCTGGGCAGTGTAATCACACCATCCTTCTTAGCATTCTCGGCCAGGAACTGACGGCCAGCCTCGCGGTTTGCGCCATAGAGTCGCTCTTCCTTCTCAGCCTTGTTGGCCTCCATCTTGGTTCTGAAGATGTTCTCGGCAGCATCTACCTTAAAGAAAGTAGTATCCTGCAGCAGAGCATCGGTAAAACCTTTGAAGAAAGCACCCGAAACCAACGAGTCGGGAGTTCCCTCAAGTTCTTTAGCCACACCAGGCATCATGCGGTCAACCAGCTGCTGAGCGATGGTGATACCCATCATATAAGCCTTCTCCTGGGGATTGTCGAGATTTCTTGAAACAGTCTCGTTAAATCCACGTACAAAATCAGCCATGTAAGCGGTATCTACCTTCTGCTGAAGCAGGAAGTTAACCAAACCCATTGTGCTACTCATACCTGCAGTATAGCTGATAGAATCAGAACTGGTAGCGAGTTTGAAAGCCTCAACAACAGGAGCCTCCTCCTTTACTACCACCTTCTTTTTCTTGGCAGCATCTACTGTAGATAAAGAAGCACCCGCCACGAGGGCGAGTGCAAATATCAATGACTTCTTCATTGTTACTTCTTAGGATTTACCTCGAGCAACTCGATCTTGAAGATCAGTGCTGAGAAAGGATCGATGTTACGCTGAGCACGCTCGCCGTAAGCCAGCTCCTGAGGAATGTAAACCTCCCAAACTGAACCAGCAGGCATGTGAGTGAGAGCCTCTGTCCAACCCTTGATAACCTGGTTGGCACGGAATGTTGTGGGCTCGCCACGCTTGTATGAGCTATCGAAGATAGTATCGTTAATCAAACGACCCTCGTAGTGTACCTTAACGAGTGAAGTATCAGCGGGGATAGCACCTGTACCCTCCTTGATAACCTTGTACTGAACACCGCTAGGCAGAGTTTTTACACCAGCCTTCTTAGCGTTGGCAGCAAGGAACTTCTCACCAGCCTCCTTGTTAGGGCCATAGGTCTTTGACATCTCCTTAGCCTTGATTTCCTGAATCATGCGCTGAGCAACCATCTGAGCTGAATCAACAGTCATCAGACCCTTCTTGCCTGTAGTACCGCTGATGAAACCAGCCATGAAGTTCTTCAGAGAGATAGTCTTTGTAGAGTCATCACCGAATACCTCGTGGTTGATACCCTTGATCATACGGTTAGCAATCTGCTGACCGATCTGGATACCAGCATAGTAAGCAGCCTTCTTCTTGTTGTCGCCAGCGTTAGCACCCTCCTGCAGACCCTTGATGAACTCGGCCATGTAAGCGGTGTCAACATCCAGACTTCCTACGAGATACTCCTTCAAACCCTGAGTCTGAGCCATACCAATGGCGTAGCTCATAGTGTCTACGTCTGTCTTCAGACTTGCTTTAGGGGTAGAGTTGCCACATGCGGTGAAACCGGCAGCAGCAATAGCCATAACGGCTACGATTGATAATTTTTTCATTGCTTTCTGTTATTATTTTAAACTACTTGTATTAACTCAACATCGAAAATGAGTGCTGCGAATGGAGGAATAGAAGCACCTGCACCACCCTCGCCATAAGCCAGACGGTAAGGGATGAAGAAACGATACTTGGCACCCTCCTGCATGAGCTGTAGACCCTCGGTCCAACCAGCGATAACCTGCTGGAGTGGGAATGTAGCGGGCTCGCCACGCTGGTATGAGCTATCGAATACAGTACCGTCGATGAGTGTACCCTCATAGTGGCACATAACGGTATCCTTAGCCGATGGCTTCTTACCGTTACCCTCTTTCAGTACCTGATACTGCAGTCCGCTGGGAAGTGTTACCACCTCAGCCTTCTTGCCATTCTCGGCGAGGAACTTCTCGCCTGCCTCCTTATGTGCCTTTCCCTTCTCGGCACGCTCAGCCTGGAGCTTCTGCTCCTGCTTCTGGAAATAGTCCTGTACGATTGTCTGAGCCTCACGGTGTGAAACCTTCAGCTCGTTGCCTTTCAACACGTCGTTGATAGCCTGTGCAAAGTCCTCGACACTGATATTGTCAGCACCCATCTGAGCCAACTGCTGACCGATGCCCAGACCTAAAGCATAACTTAATTTATCCATTCTCTATTTATTAATAATGTGTAACGTCTAAAAAACGGCTGCAAAGTTACACTTTTTTTCTTATTCCGATGCATTATAATTGCTAAAATTTCTTTTTTATATCAGAAAAGTTGTATTTTTGCAACATCAAACTTAAAAATCATTCTTATGAAAAAGATTGTTGTCTTAACTGGTGCAGGTATGTCGGTAGAAAGTGGACTGAAGACTTTCCGCGATGCCGATGGTTTGTGGGAGAATTATCCCGTACAGAAGGTAGCCACCCACGAGGGTTGGCTGGCCGATCCTACGCTCGTAACAAACTTCTACAATATGCTGCGTAAGAAGTGTTGGAACGTGCAGCCAAACGAGGGACATAAGTTGGTGGCCGAACTTGAGAAAAACTATGACGTAACGGTTGTAACGCAGAATGTTGACAACCTGCACGAGATGGCAGGCTCAAGTAAGGTGATTCACCTGCATGGCGAACTGATGAAGGTTTGTTCGAGTCGCGATGTGGACGACCCACGCTACCAGATTCAACTTACACCCGACAACTGCGAGATAGAACCAGGCACCAAGGCTGGCGACGGCTCGTTACTGCGTCCGTTTATCGTATTCTTTGGCGAAGCGGTGCCTAACATCACGATAGCAGCCGAAGAGGTACAGGAGGCCGACATTCTGATTATCATCGGCACCTCACTGGTGGTTTATCCTGCCGCAGGTTTGCTGCACTATGCCCGTCCCGATGTGCCCGTTTACCTTATCGATCCCAATCCCATCAACGCCGGTGGTCGCGTAACACAGATACAGAAAGGCGCTAGCGAAGGAATGAAAGAACTCGTAAAGATTCTTAGCGAATAAGGTTTTGGCACGGATTACACGGCTTTAATAAATTAAAAACACGGCTTTGGTATTGCAACTAAAGCCGTGTTTCTTTATAAAAAAGAGCCGTGTTAATCCGTGCCTATAAAATCGTGTCTTTATTTCTGGCCGCGGTCTTTGCGGATGAATTCGATAAGACGTTCTACAGCCTCTTCTTCGGGAATATTCTTCTCGATACACTCCTTGGCCTTGTAGAGCGAGATTTTACCACGTCCGGCACCTACGTAACCGTAGTCGGCATCGGCCATCTCACCAGGACCGTTTACGATACAGCCCATGATACCAATCTTCAAGCCTACCATGTCCTTGGTGGCAGCTTTAATCTTGGCAATAGTTTCCTGCAGATTGTAGAGCGTACGACCGCAACCTGGGCACGAGATATACTCGGTCTTGGTAAACTTGATACGGGCTGCCTGCAGAATGGCGTCAGAAAGCTCTACCAACTTTGAACTTTGATCTTTGAACGTTGAACTGTTGATTACCAGGTTGTGGGCCTTCTTATCTATCAGCAGGGCACCAACAGCCATAGCGGCCTTGAGCTGCAGGGTTCCCCAATCGGGGGCATCCACATCCAGCGTGATGGTATCGTCCTTGATGCTTGCCTCAGCCTTCTCGCGCAGGGCGGTACACTCAGGAATCATATCTACCAGCTTGCGAGCCACAGGGATTTCGCACTCAGGCTCCTCGCTCAATGATACACGGATGGTATCACCGATACCCTCAGTAAGCAGGGCACCAATACCAACGGCACTCTTGATACGACCGTCTTCGCCCTCACCAGCCTCGGTAACACCCAAGTGCAGGGGGTAGTGCATATCTTCCTTATCCATGGTTTTAACCAGCAGACGCATAGTGGTTACCATCACTACGGTGTTAGAGGCCTTGATACTGATAACCACATCGTTAAAGTTCTCACGCTTAAAGATACGCAGGAACTCCATGCAACTCTCAACGATACCCTCGGGAGTGTCGCCGTAACGACTCATGATACGATCCGACAGTGAACCGTGGTTCACGCCGATACGTACTGCCGTGTGATGCTCCTTACAGATATTCAGGAAAGGCACCAGCTGCTTCTCGATCTTCTGCAACTCGGCAGCATACTCCTCATCGGTATATTCCAGATGCTTGAACGTACGACCTGGATCAACGTAGTTGCCAGGATTAATACGCACCTTCTCACAGTACTGGGCAGCCACATCGGCGGTATGAGCAGTAAAGTGCACATCGGCCACCAGTGGTGTATTGTAACCATCGGCCTTAAGCTGGGCCGAAATGTTCTTCATGTTCTCAGCCTCGCGGGTACCCTGGGTGGTAAAGCGAACCAGCTCGCCACCAGCGTCGATAATACGCTTGGCCTGGGCCACACAGCCCTCGGTATTATTGGTATCTACCGTTCCCATCGACTGAATGCGGATGGGGTTCTGACCGCCAATGCCGATACCGCCGACACGGGCTTCGGAAGATTGTCTTCTGCTATACATTAAAGATTAGACATTAAAAATTAAACATTAATTGGTTTTGAACTGGTATTTAATCGCGGCCAGCTCCTCGTTGGCTTTCTCGATCTTGATACGCAGATTACCTTTATAAACAGCCAGGCGCTGTGCCAACTCCTGATCGGCCAAGGCCATCATCTCGCAAGCCAGGATAGCTGCGTTCTGTGCACCGTTTACACCTACTGTAGCAACAGGGATGCCTGGGGGCATCTGGATGATAGAAAGCATGGCATCCAAACCGTCGAGCATACCCTTGATGGGCACACCGATAACGGGCAGAGTGGTTGATGCGGCAATCACACCAGGCAGGGCAGCAGCCATACCGGCACCAGCAATAATCACCTTAATGCCACGATCCTTAGCGGTACGTGCAAACTCCTCGACGGCATCGGGAGTGCGGTGAGCCGACAGGGCATTAACCTCGAAAGGTACCTGCATCTCGTCGAGCAACTTAAACGCTTTTTCCATAACGGGCAGATCGCTTGTACTGCCCATGATAATACTTACTAATGGCTTCATAATATATTAAACATTAAATTTCAGAAAACATTATAAATACAGCAGACCGAGTACGGAGCACACAAGGCCTACCAGAAACCCGGCTACCACCTGCGCAAGCGAGTGCTGACGCAGAATCATTCGACTGGTGCCTAACATGCCTGCCAGGATGAACACCAGACAGAGCCACCAGATGGGATTAAAGGCAAACAGCTCGCCAAACACAAACAGCGCGCCTGCCACACCACCGATTGCCGAAGTATGGGTTGAAATCTTCCACCACACGTTTACCAAGGCGCACACTATCTGGATGGCCAATGCAGCCGATACGATGGTGCCCATAAAGTGCGGTATGTGCAGCATGTCCATGATGTACACGCAGAAGAAGTAGCAGAGAATAGAGATAACATAAGGCACCATACGACGCTCCTTGTGTCCGAGCTCTATCAGGTTCCAGCCGTTGTACTTACGATACAGATGAATAAGCACCGTAGGCAATAGGATGGTGAAGAAATACACCAGCGTTAACACCTGAAGCTTGTAGCCCAAGGGCATTAAGCTGAGGTAGCTCAGAAAGAAGAGCGACAGCAACCCCACAATAGGCAGGTAGAACGGTGTAAACACCATGCTCATCACCCTTGCCGTTAATATGATATTCTTTTCCCTACTCATTTTCTTAATCTTGCTATAGGAATACCCAACTGTTCGCGATACTTGGCCACGGTGCGGCGGGCGATAGGAAAGCCTTTGGCAGCAAGCTGATCTTTCAGCTGGTCGTCGCTCAGCGGCTTACGTTTGTCTTCGGCATCCACCAGGTCGCGCAGGGCAGCTTTAATCTGTCGGGTGCTCAGCTCCTCGCCACTCTCGGTAACGTAGCCGTCGCTAAAGAAATGGCGCAAGGGGAAGGTGCCCCAACGCGTTTGGGCGTATTTCGAATTGCTTACACGCGAGATGGTAGATATATCGAGTCCGGCCTTTTCGGCCACATCTTTCAGAATCATAGGTCGTAGCGAGGCCTCGTCGCCATCTAGGAAGAACTGACGCTGCAACTGGATGATTGCCCGCATGGTAACCGTGAGTGTATGGCGGCGCACTTTGATGGCCTCGATAAAGCCCTGTGCAGCATCCACCTTTTTCTTGATATACAGCAGCGCTTCCTTGGTCTGACGACTCAGGTGGTCTTTGTTCTGCTGATACTCCTGCATCGAATCAACAAACGATTGCGACACCTTGAGTTCGGGCACCTCGCCGTTGTTCAGCGTAAAGGTGATGGTGCCATCATCCTGGGTATCCACAATAAAGTCGGGGGTTATCTGCTGCATGCTGCGACCCACGGTTTCGCCAAGCGATGCACCTGGACGTGGATTCAGCTTGCGCAGTTCGCGGAACAGGGCCTCGGCCTGCACGTCGTTCAACTGCAAGTCGGTCTGTATCTTGTCCCAATGTTTGCGGGTAAATGCCTCAAAGTAATGGTTGATAACACGCTCCATCAGATCGCGCAACCGCGATGGGTCGCGACGTTCAATCTGCAGCAGCAGGCACTCCTGCAGCGAGCGGGCACCGATACCGGCGGGATCGAAAGCCTGCAGCATCAGCAGCACGTGCTCAATCTCCTTGTCGGTGGCATCGATGTTATGATAGATAGCCAGCTCGTCGCTAACGATCGAGAGGTCTTTTCTCAGCAATCCGTCGTCGTCGAGCGAGCCAATCAGATATTCCAGAATATCACGTTCCTTATCAGTCAGGTCGAGTTCGCCCACCTGCTCTTTCAGCTGGTCGTAGAACGATTCGGTTTCGCCGTACACGATCTCCTCGCGTTCCTCGGCATACGAGCTGCCACTCTGGTACACAGGCAGGTCTTCATCGTCGCGACCGATACCGCTCAGGGCCTCGTCGAGTGCACTCTGACGTTCCTCACGCTCGCTGGCAGCCTCAAAATCCTCGGCGCCATCGTTATCGCTACCACCGCCAAAGTCGGTCTCTTCGGCAGCCATCGCATCATCGTCGTAGGGCTGTTCGCTCTCCAGAGCGGGGTTATCGTTCATTTCGGTATTGATACGGTCAATCAGCTGCGTCACTGGCAACTCTATCAGCGACGATTGTAACAACTGCTGTTGAGAGAATGTCTGTCCCAGTTTCTGCAGTTGCTGCTGTTCCTGTATCTGTGTATTCTTAATGCTCAATTTTCAATATTCAATGTTCAAAATAGTCCTTCAACTGTTCGGCATACGAAGCCAACTCCTGCGGTTCGCTGTTGCCAAAGCGGCGCCACACCTGCTGACAGGCCAATACCAAGTTTCCCTTCATCTCGTCCTTGCGATTCAGATATGGGTCGCAGTGCTGGAAAGCCTCCATCACATCTACCACCTCCTGGGGCTTCAGCCTCATCATCTTGGCCAATGCCTGCACCTCGGGGGTCTCGGGCACCATCGTGATAGGTGTTAAGCGGAAGTACTCATCCAGTATCAGCACCAGCATCATTGGTGTTAGCGTGGTATCATCAGCTATAGGCTTAAACTCCTTCTCGAAACTCTCAATCGTCTCCACCCCTTCGTAAAACTCCAGGGCGTTGTTGAATCCCCACATTTCGCGCAACAGGTTTACGGCCCGCTTCAGCTTACGCGGGTTCTGTCCGTACACCTCCCAGATGTGTTCGATGCGCGGTGTTTCGAGGTTGGCTATCTGGCACATTTTATTGAAGAGCTGCTGGGGTGCGATATGCAACTCCAGACTCAAATCAACCATTGCCTTGCTGTACATGGGCTTTATGCCAGTGGGTTTTTGTAAGTACAACTGCATGAGCAGTAGCCAGTATTCATCCTGCCATTTTGAGTTTTTTGCCATATTATGCGCTATTTTTTTGCAAAAATAGTGATTTTTTTGTATATTTGCACCGAAAAGGAGAAAAAACTATGAGAAAAGTGGTATTATTTGCCCTTTGGGCACTGTCGGTAGCCTCGGTGTGCGGTCAAAATGTTCGCGAAACGTTGAAACGCGATTTTCTGAAGGCTGGCAGTAACTACTATGCTTACCAGGGGCCAACACGCGAACTAACACCTCCGCCATCGGGCGAGAAGCCGTTTTACATCAGTAGCTATTCGCGCCACGGGTCGCGTTACCTCATCAAGGCCGAAGAGTACGACTACCCATATCTGGTACTGCTTAAAGCCGACAGTCTGGGCAAGCTTACCGAGTTGGGACAGAAGGCTCTGCGACTGCTTGGCTACCTGCGCGACGATGCGAGTGGCCGATATGGCGATCTGACCCCCCTGGGTGCCGTACAGCATCAGCAGATAGCCCAGCGCATGTACGACCGCTTTCCTGAGGTATTCGAGGGGCGCTCGGTTATCGAGGCCAAGAGTACGGTGGTTATCCGTTGCATCCTGTCGATGCAGCACGAGCTGTTGCAGCTGGCCAAGAACAATCCCAAGCTGATATTCAATACCGATGCCTCGCAGCACGATATGTACTACATGAACATGCAGGATTCGGTGCTGTACAAGCAGCGTTACTCAAAGAAAACCCAGCAGGCCTACAGGGATTTCTGCGCCAAGTACGCAATCCACAAGCCTGCCATGGGCAAGATGTTTAACGATTCGGTTTACTTTAACAGCGAGGTGGATGCCTACGAGCTTAACAAGGCCATTTTCAAGATTGCCTCGAGCGTTCAGGGCACCGAGATGCGCGAGCTGTTCAGTCTGTTCGACATCTACACCCCCGACGAGCTGTATAACAACTGGTTGCAGGCCAACGCTTTCTGGTACCTCAGCTTTGGCAGCAATCCCTACAATGGCGGCAAACAGCCGTTTACCCAGCGCCGCTTGCTGCAACGTATCATCGAGGATGCCGACAGCTGTATTATCCGCCCTCACCCGGGTGCCACGCTGCGTTTCGGACACGAGACGATTATCTTGCCGCTAACATGTCTGCTGGATCTTAACGGCTACGGCCGCACGATTCGCGATCTGGACCGTTTGGATATCGACGGCTGGATTAACTTCGAGGTGTTCCCCATGGCAGCCAACATCCAGTTTGTGTTCTACCGTAAGGACGAGAACGATCTTGACATTATCTTCAAGGTGCTACTTAACGAGAACGAGGCTACACTACCCATACCAACTGATATAGCACCCTACTATCACTATCGCGATTTCCGCGAACACTACATGAAGAAAATAAACGATTACGAACTGAAGTTAGCCAAGTCTAAACGCTAACATCAGGCTTCCACAATACTACGTGCCCCTCGTAAAGCGATGCGGGCACGTTTATTATGCGTTGGTTTGATGAGCCGCGGAACAGCAGGTCGGGATCTTTCAGTCGCTCGATAAAAGGTCCGTCAACCAGCACGTCGATATTCTCGAGCAGTTCGCGCTGATCTTCCTGTATCAGGCTCTCGAACGTAAAGCCTGTAAAGCACCAGATATCCTTATTGGTTTGCTGGTGTATGGCGCGTGCCAATTCGGCAAAGCCTGCTGCCTGATACATCGGGTCGCCACCCGAGAAGGTCACGTTGGCAAAGGGGTCGGCCACGATAATCTTCATCAGCTGCTGTGTGGTCATCTCGCGGCCACCATCAAATGCCCACGACTGCGGATTATGGCAGCCTGGGCACTGATGATTGCATCCAGCACAATAGATGGACGTCCTGAACCCAGGTCCGTCCACCATTGTATCTTCTATGATATCTAATACTCTTATCATTTAAACAAGTCCTGATCCTGTGCGCTGTGGCCGATGTGGGTAACACGATCGTTCAGCTCGGCCAGCTTGCCGCTGTTCCAGCGATCGGTAGTACCTACCAGATAGCCGGTAATACGCTGCAACTTATCAATGTTGTTACTACCGCACTTAGGACACTTTTCCAGGTTGTCGTCGGCATTCTCATAGCCGCAGTCCATGCAGCGGTTGCGGTTGTGGTTTACGCTGCCGTAACCCATATCCAGCTGGTCCATCATGTCAACCACGCTCATAATTACCTGTGGGTTGTGGGTAGCGTCGCCGTCAATCTCTACGTAGAAGATGTGTCCACCACGAGTCAGGTTGTGGTAAGGAGCCTCAACCTCGGCCTTGTGGCGTGCGCTACATTTATAATATACGGGCACGTGGTTAGAGTTGGTATAGTAATCGCGATCGGTTACGCCGGGCACGATACCAAACTCCTTACGGTCCTTCTTGGTAAACTTTCCGCTCAATCCCTCGGCTGGTGTGGCCAGTACCGAGTAGTTGTGGTGGTAGCGCTCGCAGAACTCGTTAGCACGGTCGCGCATGTAAGTAACAATCTTCACACCCAGCGCCTGTGCCTCTTCGCTCTCGCCGTGATGCTTGCCAATCAGGGCTACCAAGCACTCAGCCAGTCCGATAAATCCGATACCCAGTGTACCCTGGTTAATCACGCTCTCAATGCTGTCCATAGGCTTCAGCTTATCGGCACCAATCCACAGGCACTGCATCAGCAGGGGGAACTGCTTGGCAAAGGCTGTCTTCTGGAACTGGAAGCGGTCGTCCAACTGCTTGGCAGTAATCTCCAGCATCTGATCCAGCTTGGCAAAGAACATGTCGATACGCTTCTGCTCGTCCTGCTCCTCGCGGCACTCCAGGGCCAGCTTTACAATGTTGATGGTCGAGAAGCTCAGGTTACCACGACCGATACTGGTCTTAGGTCCGAATCGGTTCTCGAACACACGTGTGCGGCATCCCATCGTAGCCACTTCGTGCACAAAGCGCTTAGGATCGTCGGCACGCCACTCGCTGTCCTGGTTAAAGCTGGCATCCAGATTCAGGAAGTTAGGGAAGAATCGGCGGGCTGTAACCTTACATGCCAACTGATACAGATCGAAGTTGCGATCCTCGGGCAGGTAGTTCACACCGCGCTTCTTTTTCCAGATCTGAATGGGGAAGATAGCTGTTTCGCCGTTACCCACACCCTCGTAGGTGCTCAGCAGTATCTCGCGCATCACGCAACGGCCCTCGGCACTGGTGTCGGTACCGTAGTTGATACTCGAGAACACCACCTGGTTACCACCACGCGAGTGGATTGTGTTCATATTGTGGATAAATGCCTCCATGGCCTGATGTACACGGGCCACCGTTTTGTTGATGGCATGCTGACGGGCACGATCTCTACCCTCCAGGCCATCCAGAGGGGCCTTGAGATAGTCCATCAAAGGCTCGTCGTACAAGTCCTGTAAGCTCTCGCCATACAGGTCTTCGAGTGCTTTCAGCTCCTCGATATAGCTCAGGCGCACGAATGGTGCCAGATAAAAGTCGAAGGCAGGAATAGCCTGTCCGCCGTGCATCTCGTTCTGAGCGCACTCCAACGAGATACAAGCCAGTACGCTGGCCGTCTCGATACGCTTGGCAGCACGCGAGGCACCATGTCCGGCAGTAAAACCGTTCTGCAGGATGTTGTCCAATGGGTGCTGCACGCAAGTAAGACTCTTGGTAGGATAGTAATCCTTATCGTGAATGTGCAGATAGTTATGCTCAACGGCGTTGCGACTCTCCTCGCTCAGCAGATAGTCG
This sequence comes from Prevotella sp. RM4, assembly GCF_000701965.1. Taxonomy (NCBI): domain Bacteria; kingdom Pseudomonadati; phylum Bacteroidota; class Bacteroidia; order Bacteroidales; family Prevotellaceae; genus Prevotella; species Prevotella sp. RM4. Next base: position 458,261 of record NZ_JNKG01000008.1, on the reverse strand, counting down.
TCTACGAATGGCTTGGTAGTTTCGCTGGCAAACTTCATCATCATGCCCGCAGGTGTATCGGCGTTCATGTTGGCGTTTTCGCGCGTCACATCGTTATTCTTAATGTTCACGATATCCAGGAACACCTCGCGTGTCTTGGCCTTACGGGCAATCGAGCGCTGGTTGCGGTAGGCAATGTACTTCTGAGCCACGTCCTTACGACTCGACTTCATCAGCTCCATCTCCACCAAGTCCTGAATCTCCTCTACCGTCATCTGACTCTCGCCACGCTGGGCAATACGGTCGGTAATCTGGTACAGCAGTCGCTCGTCCTCGCCTTTGTCAGTATGTAACATGGCCTTACGTATGGCGGCCATCACTTTCTGTTCGTTAAATCCCACTATGCGCCCATCGCGCTTCTTTACAGTTTGTATCATGAGGTTTCTAATTATTTATGATTAATTCTTCAATGTCTCGTTAAACGCCAATGCGTACATCTTTATCTGCTTAACCATAGCCAGCAGTCCGTTGCTGCGGGTAGGCGACAGATGCTCTTTCAGTCCTATCTGCTCAATAAAATACAGGTCGGCATCCAGAATCTCCTGTGGCGTGTGGTCGCTCAGCACGCGTATCAACAGGGCCACGATACCCTTTACAATCAAGGCATCGCTCTCAGCGCTGAAGTGAATGTTACCATCCACCAGGTCGGCCTGCAACCATACACGACTCTGACAGCCGTCAATCAGGTTCTGTTCTGTTTTATACTTATCGTCCAGCGGCTCCTGCTCATTACCTAAGTCGATGAGTAGCTGATACTTATCCATCCAGTCGTCGAAACCACTGAACTCGTCGATAATCTCGTCTTGTATTTCGTTTATTGTCATAGCTTATATAATTTGCCTGCAAAGTTACTAAATTTCCCCTATCCCACCAAACATCTCCCGTATTAAATATGGTTAATATTTTGCCCCCATTTTTGTTATGTATTGATAAACAGAATCTTGCCCCGATTCTCTTTAGGCTTCACTGCAGAGAGAGGCCAAACGGTAGGGATTGCTACACGCTACAGTGCTACAGTTAGAAATCAAGTCGGCACCAAACCCAAACCAAATACCTATATTTATATAATATATATTATATATAATATAGACGTTAGTTGTAGGTGTGCAATGGCTCGAAAACTAACTGTAGCACTGTAGCACTGTAGCGCGTAGCAGGCTGAAAATTTGCGAGTATTAATAGTAGCAATTGCTACCATTAATAGTAACAACCGCAACTATTAATAGGATACTGTTGTTTACTTCAGTATATTATACAGCAGCGTAGTGAGGGAGATGGCAATGCCGGTGGCGCTGAACCAGATGGTGGTCATGGTACCGACACCTAGGGATTGGTGGTGTTAACGGTGATGGTGAGCTGGTCCTTGGGCATGATACGGGCATCGTAAAGGCGCTGCGAGCTACTCAGATCTACCTGCTCGCTGTTTTGCAGATAGGCCACATCGCGACTGCTACCACACGAGGTGAACAGCATACTCATAATAAACAGCACCAGCACCAAACCTCCACCTACCGACCAGCGGCAGCGACGACTGCAGTGGCTTTGCGACTGGAGCACGGCGGGGCGATGGGCAATCATCTGGTAGATGGTGCCCCAATCGGGCAGTGGGCACAGACCGCTATCGTCGATAAACACATCTACATTCAGCTTGCGTGAGTAGGTGGGATTGCCGGCGGGCGTTTCCTCGGGGTAGTTACTGTTAACAGCATAGAACTCTAAACCGCGCTGGCGACACCACTCTACGGCCTCCTGGAGCAAACGGCCCTCGCGACAGGTCCATAGTATTAACTGATGGTGGTCGCGGGCAAGCAACTTAAGGGTCTCGATGGCAAAGGGTTTCTCGTTGCCAATGTAAGGGTAACGGTTCTCAACGATGGTACCGTCGAAATCAACTGCAATAATCATCTCTTTATACTTTTATCGTTATTATTTCCGTAGTGCGAGTAGGCATAACGCCCGTAGCGACCATAAAAGCCGTAGCCATAATAATAGCCGTGCTTGCGCTTCGACATGTCGATGCCATTAAGCACCATGCAGGGCTTGGGCAGCTTTTGTTCGGCTGCCAGCGTGTTTACAATCTTTATATCGGTTTTGTGCGTATAGTCGGCACGGCACACATAGCAGCTTACGGGGCGTAAAGTTGAACGACTGCACAGGCTGACCGTTGCACAGCACCTGTCCCTCGACCTGCACGGTGTTATGAAGGGGTGCCAGCTCCAGACGGATAGTACGCGTTTCGTCGTGCAGCATGCGGTCCATACTGTCATCGGCTACACTCTGTTTCTTGTCATCTGTCATAAAAAAATCTTCAGTACTTAGTAAGTTCAGGGCATTGTTCTGTGTTGTTATCCTATCATGTCCAGCCCGTTTAATTTTTCCTTTTGGGCTGCAAAGGTACTGAAAATCAGGGAGAAATAGACAAGAAAAAAGGAGAAATCGACGATTAGTGTAATTTAACACTCAACCTCGTCGATTTCTCATATCAATCAAAACTCACTTAAACTTTACTGCATGCGCAGGCACATCATGGTAAGATCGTCGTTCGGATCGGCGCCGTCGCGGTGGCGCTGAACCTCGTTATAAAGGGTTTCAACTACCTGCTGGGCGCTCTCGAAATGGGTGTTGCGCAGGATAGATAGCAGCTGGTCGTCGCCAAACTGCTCGTGCTCGCGGTTCTCGGCCTCGTTCAGTCCGTCGGTATAAAGGAACAGCGCACGTCCCTTAATGGTATCAATCTCCTCGCCCTGGAACTCCAAGCCCGGCAGGACACCGATGGGGAAGTTGGGCAGCATCTGCAGGAACTCACCATGGTGCTCGCCACCACCTATCACAGGCGGGTTATGACCGGCATTACAGAACTTGAGGTGACCCGACTGCAGATTAACCATGCCCACAAACATGGTTACAAACATGTTGGTGGGGTTCTCGTCGCCCGACAGGGCCTCGTTCATGTGGGTACAGATATCGGCAGGTGCCATCTGCTGGTTGGCCAGCGTACGGAACAGGCGGGTTACCTGCGCCATAAACAGCGAGGCTGGCACCCCCTTACCACTCACATCGCCCACGCAGAAGTACAGGTTATCGCCCTTGAGCAGATAGCCGTAAAGGTCGCCACCAACCTCCTTGGCGGGTGTCATTGAGGCATGCATATCCAGTCCCTCGCGGTTGGGGAACACACTGGGCAGCATGCTCATCTGTATGTTGCTGGCCACGTTAAGCTCACTCTCGATAGACGCTTTCTGGGCGGTGGTAAGCTTCAGCTCGTCGATATACCTTACCAGTGATTGCTGCATGTAACCGAACGAGTGACTGAGCTGACCAATCTCGTCGGTACGTTCAAAGTCGGGCAGTTCGGCATCAAAATTACCCGAGGCGATGGTCTCGGCCTCGCGTGCCAGGCGGTGCAAAGGCTTGAGCTCGCGCGTAATTACATTAATAAATACGCACAACATAACCAACAAGCCAACAAACACAATACCCATCACGGTGTGGCGCAGGCGGTTAAAGCCGCCAAAAATGTCGCTCTCGGGGCACACAATGGCCATAGAGCAGCCCGTTTTGCCCAGCGGCTTGTAGAACACGTAGCTATCCTTGCCATCTATCACCATGCGGCGCATACCCTCTTCGCCACGCTGCATGGCATGGCCCAGGGCTGTCAGAGCCGTGTCGGGCTCCAGCATGGTCTGCGTAAAAATAGTCTGTCGGGTAATCTTGGTACTGTCGGGATGCACAAAGTAGGTGCCACCACGACCTATCATAATGCTATAGGAGTTAGGATAGGGCTTTACCGATGAGATGGTTTGCGACAACCAGTTGATAGACAAACTGGTGTTGATAACGCCAATTACCGCGCCCTGCTTGTTTTTGATGGCCTGACAGTATGTGGTAACCATCTCGTAAGTATTGGTGGGCGCATCAAGATCCATGTAAGGATCGGTCCAGCAGGGGTGCCCCAGCAACGTGGGCATCAGGTACCAGTCCATAAAAAAGTACTGGTAGTTATCGCTACCGCCCTGCAGGGTACGAATACTGTCGCCCTCGTATTTTGAGTAGGCCGAGAAATAACGGCCATACTCCTTGAAATAGTAAGGCTCGAAGGCGATTGAGCACGAGTAGAAATCGGGATTATTACGCAGCGTACCCTCGCTATACACAAACATCGAGTCGGCCACGTTAGGATGGCGCTGCACCAGCCACACGGTCATGTTAGTGGCCACCTCAACACGGTTCAGGATACCCTCTACCTGCAGCGATGTACGATCAAGAATGGTGGTGGCACGATGGATGGCCTCCTGGCGCACTGCCTCGCGCGACTGATAGAACAGGAACCCGAGGGCAGCCACAAAGATAACGGCGGCAAACATTACCACCCACAAACTAACCCTGATGGATAGCTTACGACGTATATATGCAATTACTTCATTCATAACGGTCAACTATCATTTTGCTATTAACTCCTGGTATGTTACCTCGCGATCAAGCATGCGGTTCTGTACCATCAGGTGGCTGGCGCGTTTTACCATATCGGGACGCAAACGGAACTCGCGCTTCTTCGACTCGCGATCCACCTGCAGTCGCAACACCTCCTTCAGCATCAGCTGCTGCATCACACGGTTGGTACCAATCTTCTCCCTGTCCACATACTTCATCACGATATCAAGCGCTTCGTCGGGGTGCTTAGCCACATACTCCCACCCTTTCTTGCTGGCCTGGGCAAAGCGCATGGCCTTGTCGCGGTGCTTCTCGTAGTAGCTGCGCGCCATGTACACACCATCCTCCTGCACGTTGTAGCCGTGGTCGCAAAATCGGTACACGTTCTTATCGGTTACGGTAATACCTGCTTGCACCAGCTGGTAGTACTCGTTGTAGCTCATTGCCAGCGTAGCATCCAGAGCCCCCGCCACAAACAGATTCACGTTCTGGGCAAAACGCACAAACTCGTAGTTCAGGTGATCCATGATACTCATGCAGATGGCCAGCTGACCGAAGCCCACACTCCAGATACCCACGCGGGCGCCCTTTTGCTTGAGCGGGTCCTCGTTACGGGCCGATACAATCACCATGGCGTTGTTCATGGATGTTTGCAGAATGTTTACCAGTGGTACGCCGCCATCCACTATCTCCAAGGCCTGGCACAATTGCAACGTGGTGGCCTGGCACCGGTTCTGCTGCAATCGGGCCATGGCGGGCTGCGTGGGCGTGGGGTGCTCAATACGCACCTTTACACCGGCCTCGCGGTAAAAGCCCTTGGCCTCGGCCACATAATAGCCGGCAAACTGCGCCTGCGCCGTCCACTGGGGGGTAAACACAATGGTTTCGTCCTGTGCCGCCATTGTAAACGGTACCATACTAAAGCATAGGGTTAGGATGACCGTAAGCATCCAACGTTTCGTATCCATGACAGTATCAACAATATAGTTTTAAGAGGTTTCTGCGGTGGCAAAGATAGTGTTTTTTCCGTAAACATCCAAACGTTTCTGTAAACTTTTTGTTTTTCGGGCTTCTTAAGAAAATATAAATCGGGCGATTGGCTGAAAAATAAGCCCATTTGGTTGAAGAGATTTGTATAGTTCAACCTTTCGGCATACCTTTGCACCAGAAAAAGTGATCAATAGTACATATAATTAATGGTAATGAGTTAGTTTTTTCATACATTTATAGTTTTTGTTAGTATAATGATTAGTAATTGGTTAGTAAGTTAGACAAATTAGGGGCGCAGTGATGCGCCCCTAATTTATTGTTATTCAGTAGGTTCAACCTGTTCGAGTTTAAACAGCTTATCGCTCTGACGTACCTTGCCTGTTACGGCTATCGATACGCGGGTGCCCTTCTCGGCAACCTCAACCGGACCGTTATCGCCGTGAATCTCTTCGGCCGTTACATACATCACACCGGTGGTAGGACCGGTAATCAGCATCTTGTCGCCTACCTTAAAGGTGTTTGCCTCAACCGTAAACTCAGCCACACCCAGGTTCGAGAAGTATTTCACGCCCTTACCAATGTAAACCTTGCGCTCGGTGGCGTTACTACCATAGTGTTTGTTCCACTCGCCCATGGTCTGACCCTGATAGTAGCCATCCCAGAAACCGCGGTTAAACACAGTAGCCAGACGGGCATCCCACTCGTCCTTCTTCTCCTCGGTAAACGTACCATCCAGCACAGCCTTAATGGCCTCCTTGTAGGCAGTAACCACGGTGTAAACATATTCGGGACCACGGGCACGACCCTCGATCTTAAATACACGCACGCCGCTCTTCATCATACGGTCGATAAAGCGTACGGTCTTCAGATCCTTCGGACTCATAATATATTTATTGTCGATATCCAGCTGGTAGCCAGTCTCGTTGTCGGTAGCGGTGTACGAACGGCGACAAATCTGAATGCACTCGCCGCGGTTGGCACTGCGGTTAGCAGCATGCAAACTCATGTAGCACTTACCGCTAATGGCCATGCACAGGGCACCATGACAGAACATCTCGATACGTATCTGCTTGCCACTGGGACCGCAGATGTGCTCCTCCTCAACCTGACGGAAAATCTCGGCCACCTGGTCCATGTTCAGCTCGCGGGCCAGCACTACCACGTCGGCAAACTGGGCGTAGAACTTCAGGGCCTCGATATTAGAGATGTTAAGTTGGGTTGAGAGGTGAACCTCCTGACCCACCTTGCTGCAGTAGGTCATTACAGCCACATCGCTGGCAATCACAGCCGAAATGCCAGCCTGCTTGGCGGCATCGATAATCTCGTGCATCAAGGGGATATCCTCGCCATAGATGATGGTATTAACTGTAAGGTAGCTCTTAATGCCATGTTCATCGCAGGTCTGGGCAATCTCGCGCAGATCGTCGATGGTAAAAGTAGTTGCCGAATGGGCACGCATGTTCAACTTCTCGATGCCGAAGTAAATACTGTCGGCACCAGCCTGTATTGCAGCTGCAAGGCTCTCGCGCGAGCCCACAGGTGCCATTATTTCGTAATCTTGTATCATATCCTTAATTTTTTACTCCATGGGGAAGAGACCGTACAGCTTCTGGTCGATAAGTTCGCAAACCTTCTGGAAGTCCTCTGGACGATCGCCAAACTTACAGGTATCACCATTCACAATAATCAGCGGACCTTTGTAGGTAGCAATCCAGTCCTCGTAACGTTTCTCCAATCCCTGCAGGTAATCCAGGCGCATGGTCTGCTCGTACTCACGTCCGCGCTTGGCAATCTGCTCTACCAGCGTAGGTATGCTCGAACGGATATAAATCATCAGATCGGGCAGTTTCACGAGCGACATCATCAGGTCGAACAGGTCGGTATAGTTAGCAAAGTCGCGATCGCTCATCATTCCCTGATCGTGCAGGTTGGGCGCAAAAATGCGAGCGTCCTCAAAAATGGTACGATCCTGAATCAGAGTATCCTTGCTCTGCGAAATCTCAACCACCTCCTTGAAACGTTTGTTCAGGAAATAGATCTGAAGATTAAACGACCAACGAGGCATATCGGCATAGAAATCAGCCAGATACGGGTTATTATCAACTGGTTCGAAACGGGGAATCCAGTTGTAACGATGTGCCAACAACTTAGTAAGCGTGGTCTTGCCACTACCAATGTTTCCTGCTACTGCAATATGCATACTATCTTTACGTTAAAGATTAAATATTAAACATTAAAACAGTCCAAAGAGAGTTGCATCGATTTTGTCGATGATGCCAGAGAGGTCCTTAGGAATGTTAAGGAAGTCGAGATTGTCTTTCTCGATAGTAATCACACGGCCGGGGTATTTATTCTTAATGAAATCGTCGTAACGACGGTTCAGGTTCTGCAGATACTCCAGCTGTATGCTCTGTTCGTAGTCGCGGCCACGCTTCTGGATATTGCTAACCAGATGGGGCACCGAAGCACGCAGATAAATCATCAGGTCGGGTACTTTCACCACCGTCATCATCTGCTCAAACAGTTCCATGTAAGTCTCGTAGTCGCGCTCGCTCAGGTTACCCATATCGCGGTTATTCTCCATAAACACATACACACCCTCGTAGATGGTACGGTCCTGAATAATAGTGTGATCAGCCTGAGCAATCGTAATCAGATCGCGGAAGCGTTCCTTCAGGAAATACACCTCCATATTAAACGACCAACGGTGAATATCGCGGTAGTAATCCTCGAGATACGGGTTATGCTCTACGGCCTCGAACCTCGGTTCCCAGCCATAGTGTTTGGCCAGGAGCTTGGTGAGCGTAGACTTGCCACTACCTATATTTCCTGCTACTGCGATATGCATACTTAATTGAATTGGGCTGCAAAGATACTACTTTTTCGGCACGTATTATGGATTTTATCGATTTTTTTTCGTTCGGCCATATATTTTTCATGTTAATTCGCAGAATTCGCTCCAAAATATATTATCTTTGCAGCATGAAACTTAAAACCGTGATGGCATGTGCAGTTGCTTTAGTGATGCTGATGGGAAGTTGTGCCCACCAGCCAAGTGTCTATACCCCTGGGGGCAAGCACTTTACCAACGAAGTACTGAACCGCATGACCCCCATTAAGGACCAGGGCGAAAGCCAGACTTGCTGGATTTACGCCATGCTGGCCGCCATTGAGACCGAGCACCTGAGCTGGGGCGACTCGGTAAATCTTTCACCCTACTATATCGAGAAGATGATTGAGCAGGAGAAGGCCTGTCCCGCCACCAAGCGTGGCGAGCCCACCACCCTTATCAGCATGATTGAGAAATACGGCATATGCGGCTACGACGCCATGCGCAAGATTACAACGCCCGCCCCCCAGTGGGTGTTTATGCTGGGCGCACAGTACACCCCGCAGGAGTTTGCCCGCAGCGTGTGCAAGCCTGGCGAGTACATTGCCCTGACCAGCAACAGCCATCAGCCCTATAACGAGGAGGCCGAGCTGGAGGTGCCCGACAACTGGACCCACGAGCGCTATCTGAACATACCGATGGACTCGCTGCTGGCTAAGACCGAGCGTGCCGTGCGTAACCACCACGGAGTGTGCTGGGAAGACGAGAACCACGCCATGGCCATCGTAGGACTGGCACACGACGAGGATGGCGAGCGCTACTTTATCATGAAGAACTCGTGGGGCGACCAAGGTCCGTACGGCGGACTGGAATACTATCCCATGGCACGTTTCTGCCAGGAAACCGTAGCCGTAGAGATGACTAACCAAGCATATCAGAACTAACTTATATCAATAAATATGATTTATAACGAAATCGGGAAAACAGGTATGAAGGTATCGAACTTAGGTTTTGGTGCCTCATCGCTGGGCGGCGTGTTCCATAGCATCCGCGAAGAAGAGGGAATAGAGGCTGTACACACAGCCGTTGACAATGGTATCAACTTTATCGACGTGTCGCCCTACTATGGTCACCTGAAGGCCGAAACCGTACTGGGCAAGGCGCTGAAGGAGATTCCACACAGTAAGTATTTCATATCTACCAAAGTGGGCCGCTACGGACATAACGGCGTGAACACCTGGGACTACAGCGCCAAGCGCGCTCAGGAGAGTGTGTACGAGAGTATGGAACGCCTGAACGTGGATTACATCGACCTGATTAATGTACACGACATTGAGTTCCAGGGCGACATGGAAGGCGGCCTGCAACTGATTGTTGACGAGACCCTGCCTGCACTGGTAGAACTTCGCGAAAAAGGTATTGTAAAGCACGTGGGTATTACCGACCTGCAGCCCGAGAACCTGAAGTGGGTGGTAGAGCATGCCCCCGAGGGTACGGTAGAAAGCATCCTGAACTTCTGCCACTACTCGCTGAACGACACCCTGCTGGCCGATTACCTGGGATTTTTTGAGCAGCACAACGTAGGTGTTATCAACGCCTCGCCATTCTCAATGGGCCTGCTGTCGCAACGTGGCGCCCCCGCATGGCACCCAGCTGGCAAGGATTTGCAGGAGGCTTGTGCCAAGGCTGCCAAGTACTGCGAAGAGCAGGGCTATCCTATCGACAAGCTGGCCATCCAGTTCTCAACCAGTCTGAATCCACGCATCGCTACTACCCTGTTCAGCAGCGCCAATCCCAAGAATGTACTCAAGAACATACAGTACGTTAACGAACCTATGGATGAGCAGCTGGTAAAGAAGGTACAGGAGATTATCGGCGACCAAATGTTTGTAAGATGGAAAAACTCATAATTGATGCCCACAGTCATCTGTGGCTGAATCAGGACACGGTGGTTAACAACCAGCGTATCTGCCAGTTAGAACCCAACCGCAGTCGCTCGCTGTTTTTCGGCGAGGAGCGACAGATGCTGCCGCCATTTATGACCGACGGACAGAATACGGCCGAGCGCTTTTTGAGTAACATGGACTACGCCCAGGTGGCAGCCGCCGTGGTTACGCAGGAGTTTATCGACGGCATACAAAATAGCTACCTGTTACAGGTAGAGAGCCGCTACCCCAACCGTTTTTTCACCTTCGGTATGCTGGATTACCGCAATCCCGACTTTATGCAGAACGCTCCAGGCGTGGTAGAGGCCTTTAAAGGCATCAAGATACCCGCTGCCCGATTACCCCAGCAGTTCCTAACCGATGCAATGTTGCAGTTGTTGCAGTTGATGGAGAAGCAGGGTAAGATATTAGGCATTGAGCTACAGGACGGCGACGCACAGGTAGGACAGATGGAAGAGCTGATACAGGAGTGCCCCAACCTGAAAATAGCCATCGGCCATTTCGGCATGGTAACACGCGAGGGTTGGATGAGTCAGATTAGCCTGGCACGCCACAAGAACGTATACGTGGAAAGCGGTGGTATTACCTGGCTGTTTAACGACGAGTTCTACCCCTTCCCATCGGCCATCCGCGCCATTAAGCAGGCTGCCGACGAGGTGGGCATGGACAAGTTGATGTGGGGTAGCGATTATCCCCGCACCATCACCGCCATCACCTACAAGATGAGTTACGACTTTGTAGAGAAATCGGCCGACCTAACCGCCGATGAGAAGCGTATGTTCCTAGGCCAGAACGCCAAGCAGTTCTTCGGCTTCGGCGAGCTGCCCGAGCTCCCTTACATCAAAAACATGAGCGAATAGTATAATAGTAAATAGTGAAATAGTCAAATAATCCAATGAAAGCAATACAGATTCCTGGCGAGCGCCAGATGGAAATAGTAAACATTCCTGAGCAGGAAATGAAGCCCAACGAGGTGCTGCTGCGCCTCAAGTATGTAGGTTTTTGTGGTTCCGACCTGAGCACATGGCTGGGTAAGAACCCCATGGTAAAAATGCCCGTTATACCTGGCCACGAGGTGGGTGCCGTGATTGAAAAGGTGGGTGCCGACGTGCCCGAACACCTGAAGCCCGGCATGGTGGTAACCTGCAATCCTTACACTAACTGCGGCAAGTGCGCCTCGTGCCGTAACCAGCGCGTAAACGCCTGTCAGCATAACGAAACACTAGGCGTACAGCGCAACGGTGCCATGCGCGAGTTCATCGCTCTGCCTTGGGAGAAGGTGATTCCCGCTGGTAATCTCGATCCCCGCACCTGCGCCCTCATCGAGCCTATGAGTGTTGGTTTCCACGCCGTGAATCGTGCCCAAGTAACCGATATCGACACCGTAGTGGTGATTGGTTGCGGTATGGTTGGCATGGGAGCTATCGTACGTTCGGCCCTGCGCGGTGCTACCGTGATTGCTGCCGATATCGACGACGAGAAGCTGGCACTGGCCAAGGAGATGGGCGCCACTTACGCCATCAACACCAAGACCGAGGATGTACATGCCCGATTGCTGGAGCTGACCGAGGGTTTCGGTCCCGATGTAATTATCGAGGCTGTGGGTAGCGCACCTACCTACCAGATGGCTGTAAACGAAGTAGCTTTCACCGGTCGCGTGGTTTGCATCGGCTATGCCAAGACCGACGTATCGTTCCAAACCAAGTTCTTTGTACAGAAGGAGCTCGACATTCGTGGTTCGCGTAATGCCCAGCCACAGGATTTCCGTGCTGTGATCCACTACCTGGAGCGTGGCACATGTCCGGTTGACCGTCTGATTAGTGCCGACGTAGCACCCGAGCAGGCCCCCAAGGCCATGCTGCAGTGGAGCGAGACACCTGGCAAGGTATTCCGTATCTTAGTTCACTTCTAAAAACCTACTAAAGAAAATGGAAAAGCAACAACAATCTCTGATAGTCAAGGATGGGGTTAACTACCTCATCCCCTTTATACTCGTAACATTCTGCTTTGCACTCTGGGGCTTTGCCAACGATATTACCAACCCCATGGTGAAAGCATTCTCTAAGATCTTCCGCATGAGCGTAACCGATGGCACGCTGGTGCAGGTAGCGTTCTATGGCGGTTACTTCTGCATGGCGTTTCCTGCAGCCATCTTTATCCGTAAGTTCTCGTACAAGGCGGGCGTATTGATGGGACTCGGACTCTATGCTGCCGGTGCCCTGCTGTTCTTCCCTGCCAAGGCCATCGGTATCTACGGCTGTTTCCTCATCGCCTACTTTATCATGACGTGCGGACTCTCGTTCCTCGAAACTTCGTGCAACCCTTACATTCTGACCATGGGCCCAGCCGAAACAGCTACGCGCCGCCTGAATATGGCACAGTGCTTTAACCCCTGCGGCTCTATCATCGGTATGTTTGTGGCCATGAACTTTATTCAGGCCAAGCTCAACCCCATGAGCAGCGACGAGCGTGCCCTGCTGAGCGACACAGAGTTCGAGGCACTGAAGGATGCCGACCTGAGCGTACTGATTTCGCCTTACCTGATTATCGGACTGGTGATTGTGGGCATGCTACTACTGATGCGCTTTACCAAGATGCCCAAAATCGGCGATGCCAACCACGACATCCACTTCCTGGTAACCATCAAGCGAATCTTTGCACTCAAATACTACCGCGAGGGTGTGATTGCCCAGTTCTTCTATGTAGGTGCGCAGATTATGTGCTGGACCTTTATTATACAATATGGTACGCGCGTATTTATGGCCGAGGGTATGGACGAACAGGCTGCCGAAGTACTGTCACAGCGATTCAACATCTTTGCCATGCTGTTCTTCATCTGTTCGCGTTTCATCGCCACCTTCTTGATGAAATACGTAAAGCCCGCCATGCTGCTGGCCATCTTTGGTGTACTGGCCATGGTATTTACACTGGGTGTTATCGGTTTCCAGGATCGTTTGGGCATGTACTGTCTGGTATGCGTTAGCGGTTGCATGTCGCTCATGTTCCCCACCATCTATGGTATTGCACTCGACGGACTGGGCGACGATGCCAAGTTTGGTGCAGCAGGTCTTATCATGGCCATCTTAGGCGGTTCGGTACTGCCCCCGCTGCAGGCTATGATTATCGACGAGGGCACGTTGATGGGTATGCCAGCCACCAACATCTCGTTCGTACTGCCACTCATCTGTTTCCTCGTGGTAACAGCCTACGGTTATCGAATTCATATCAAGAAACATTTATAAATCCCATGAAGAAAAAGTTTTTAATTTTTCTAACTACATGTTTCGGAGCGCTCAGCCTGTCGGCTCAGCAGCCCGTATCGCCCAATGGCAAGCTTACTGTATCCAACAGCGGCCAGGGCATCAGTGTTAACTATCAGAAACAAGAGGTGCTCAACATACCCGTGCTGGGCTACGAGGGCATCAAAAGCAATCGGCTGAAATTTAAGCCCATTGGCAAGGTAACAGCCAACTATCAAATGCTGGCTGGTAAAAAATCTACCTGCACCAACGAGGCCAACGAGTATGTGGCAAAGTTGAGCGGCAACCTGCAGCTGGTACTGCGCCTGTATAACGACGGTGCAGCCTTCCGCTATGAACTGAACGGACTGAAAGGCAAGCTGCCCAAGGAGAAGACAGCCTACATGATACCCGAAGGCACCAAGCGTTGGATGCTGCAGTGGACCGACAGCTACGAGGGATTCTACCCCATGAGCACCACTGGCAAAATAAAACCTATCGGTAGAATGGCTGGTGTAGTGAAATCCGACGAGGGTTACAACCTGCGCTGGGGATTCCCCACACTGGTTGAGCCACAGGAGGGTGTATTCATGCTGCTCTCCGAAGCTAACATCGAGCGTAACCAGGCTGCAGCATGCCTCTACACCGAAGGCAATCTGCTGCATGTAACTCCCGATGTAAACGAGGTAAACCTCAAAGGCAAGTGGCACTCGCCTTGGCGCATCGCTATCATCGGCAGCATGCAGGACCTGATTCAGAGCACCTTGGTAACCGACGTAAGCGAGCCTTGCAAACTAAGCGATACCAGTTGGATTAAACCTGGTGTTGTATCGTGGATCTACTGGGCATACAACCATGGTTCGAACGACTACAATATTATTAAGAAGTACGTAGATATGGCTGTTACCCTGAAGCTGCCTTACGTGCTGATTGATGCTGAGTGGGATGAGATGAAGGACGACAAGACCATCGAGGATGCCGTAGCTTATGCCAACTCGAAAGGTGTTAAACCCATGATTTGGTATAACTCATCAGTAGGCTGGATTGATGGTGCCCCCACACCGAAGTTCCGCCTGAACAAGCCCGAAGACCGTGAAAAGGAGTTTGCCTGGTGCGAGAAGATTGGCGTAGCTGGTGTAAAGATCGACTTCTTCTCAGGCGACTGTCAGCGCGATATGACTTACTGTATCGACCTGCTGGAGAGTGCCGCCAAGCATCATCTGCTGGTTAACTTCCATGGTGCCACCATACCTCGTGGATGGCAGCGCACCTACCCCAACCTCATGTCGACCGAGGGTGTGTATGGTGCCGAGTGGTACAACAACGTGCCCACATTTACCAACGTAGCAGCCAGTCATAACACCACACTGCCCTTTACCCGTAACATCATCGGTCCGATGGACTACACACCATGTACCTTCAGCGATTCACAGCATCCACATATTACCAGCGATGCCCACGAACTGGCTCTGACCGTACTGTACGAGAGTGCCCTGCAGCACCTGGCCGACAAACCCGAGAGCTATCTGGTGCAGCCTCAGCAGGTACAGGATTTCTTCGGAAAGCTGCCCACCACATGGGATGAGACCCGCTACGTGAGCGGTTATCCCGGAGAGAGCGTAGTACTGGCCCGCCGCAGCGGCGAAACCTGGTACGTAGCTGGTATCAACGGTACCGACAACAAGAAGGTGCTTGATGTAGATTTGAGCTTCATCAGTGGCGCCAAGTGCGTGCAGACCTTTGCCGATGCCGACCCAGCCCAGTATCAACTGTCAGGCAATAAGGATTGGCTGATTACCAAGGGCAATCAGATACCTAAGCAAATTGCTACACAGCCCCGTGGTGGTTTCGTGCTGGTCATCAAATCACAAAGATAAACATTTTTATGAAGGATTTTAATTTCTATGCCCCGACCGAGGTGGTTTTTGGAGAACAGAGTGAAGAACAAGTAGCTAAGCTAGTAAAAAAGTATGGTGGCACCAAGGTGCTGGTACATTATGGTGGACAGAGCGCCAAACGCTCTGGTCTGATCGACAAGATTTGTGGTTTGCTGAGCGAAGATGGCGTTGAGTATGTGACACTGGGAGGTGTAGTGCCCAATCCCCGTTTGTCACTGGCGCAACAGGGCATCGAACTCTGCCGTAAGGAGGGTATCGACTTTATCCTGGCCATAGGTGGCGGTAGTGTTATCGACTCGGCTAAGTGTATTGGCTACGGTGTACCTTTCGAGGGTAACGTATGGGATATCTACATGGGTAAGGCCCAACCTAAGACCATGCTGCCCGTAGCAGCGGTACTTACCATTCCTGCTGCTGGTAGTGAGATGAGCGAAAGCTCAGTGATTACTAATGAGGACGGCGATGTAAAGGTGGGTTACAGTAACAATCTGAGTCGCCCCAAGTTTGCTATCCTGAATCCTCGTCGCACCATGACATTGCCTCCTTACCAGACGGCAGCCGGTGTTACCGATATGATGATGCATACCATGGAACGTTACTTTACCAAGGACGATGATATGGACTTTACTACCGATTTGGCCGAGGCTGCACTGCGTAGTATCAAGAACGCCGTATTCCCTGTGCTGAAGAATCCTGAGGACTATCGCTACCGTGCACAGATTATGTGGGGCGGTTCGCTGATGCATAACGACCTTACTGGCTGCGGTGCTATCGGTGACTGGGCTACCCACCAGCTGGAGCACGAGCTGAGCGGTATGTTCGACGTAACCCATGGTGCCGGTCTGGCTGCCATCTGGCCAAGTTGGGCCCGCTATACCATGCACGAGAATCTGAGCAGATTTGTGCGTTTTGCCGTTAACGTAATGGATGTACCCAACGACTTTACCGATCCCGAAGGCACAGCCGAAAAGGGAATCCTGGCCATGGAGCGTTTCTATCATGCCATCGGTATGCCTATCAACATCAAGGAACTGATTGGCAAGGACATCACCGACGAGGAAATCAAGGAGATGGTACGCAAGTGCAGTCGTAACAACACCATTACCTGCGGTAACCTGAAGGTGCTAAAGGCCGAGGATATGGAGGCAATCTACAAAATGGCACGCGGATGAAGATATTAATGATAGGTGGCACGGATTACGCGAATTAACACGGATTATGATTCATTTAAAGCAATTTTTCGCTCTTTATATAAAAAATCTGTGTTAATCCGTGTAATCAGTGCCAACTTTTTATTACCTTTGCACCCAAAAATTAAGAGCATTATGGAATCTAAGTTAGTAATTTACAATACTTTGACACGACAGAAGGAGCGTTTCGAGCCCCTTCACGCCCCCAACGTGGGTATGTATGTGTGTGGTCCTACCGTGTATGGCGATCCCCATCTGGGACACGCCCGTCCTGCGATTACTTTCGACCTGGTGTTCCGTTATCTGAAGCACCTGGGTTATAAAGTACGTTATGTACGTAATATTACCGACGTAGGTCACTTGGAGCACGATGCCGACGAGGGTGAGGATAAGATTGCCAAGAAAGCCCGCCTGGAGCAGCTGGAGCCCATGGAGATTGCCCAGTACTACACCAACCGCTATCATGCGGCTATGGATGCACTGAATGTACTGCGCCCCTCTATCGAGCCCCATGCCACTGGTCATATCATCGAGCAGCAGCAGCTGGTTCAGCAGATTATCGACAATGGCTTTGCTTACGAGAGCAACGGCTCTATCTATTTTGATATCGAGGCTTACAACAAGAAGTTCCAGTATGGTATTCTTTCAGGTCGTTCGCTCGAGAACGTGAAGGATGCCAGTCGTGAGCTCGACGGTGTAGGCGAGAAACGCAATCAAGCCGACTTTGCCCTGTGGAAGAAGGCTCAGCCCGAGCACATCATGCGCTGGCCATCGCCTTGGAGCGACGGATTCCCCGGTTGGCACTGCGAGTGTACTGCTATGGGGCGCAAGTACCTTGGCGAGGAGTTTGATATCCACGGAGGTGGTATGGACCTGGTATTCCCACACCACGAGTGCGAGATTGCACAGGCACAGGCCTCGATGGGTCACCCCGCTGTAAAATACTGGATGCACAACAACATGCTGACCATCAACGGACAGAAGATGGGTAAGTCGTATAACAACTTCATCACCCTCGAGCAGTTCTTCACCGGCAATCACCCATTGCTGAAGAAGGCCTACTCACCGATGACCATCCGTTTCTTCGTGCTCAGCGCTCACTACCGTGGCACGGTAGACTTCTCGAACGAAGCGCTTGAAGCTGCCGAGAAGGGATTGGAGAAGATGATGAACGCCATTGCCGACTTGGAGCGTGTTCAGGTAGCCGACAAGTGCGATGCCGAGACTGAGAAGGTAGTTAAGGCTCTGCGCCAGAAGTGCTACGATGCCATGAACGACGACCTGGCCACCCCACAGGTGATCAGTTATCTGTTCGAAGCTTGCACCGTGGTGAACAAGCTCACCGACCACAAAGCAACCATCTGTGCCGAGTGCCTGCAGGAGCTGAAGGAAACCATGCACCTCTTTGCCGAGGATATTCTGGGCTTGAAGGCCGAGAAGAGCGGCACCAACGATGAGCGCGAGGCTGCCTTTGGTAAGGTAATGGATATGGTACTGGAACTGCGTGCTAAGGCCAAGGCCGATAAGGACTGGGCTACCAGCGATAAGATTCGCGATGAACTCGCAGCAGCCGGTTTCGAGGTGAAGGACACCAAGGATGGTGTTACCTGGAAACTGAACAAATAGATAAAACAAACAAGTATCTCTTATGAAGCTCAAAACACTATTGGCAGCCCTGCTCTTAGCGGGGTTTGCCATTAACACAAAAGCGCAAACCACCGACGAAGATCTGGATGCCAAGTATGCCACCAGTCTGGTACAGCCAGGCACTGTGGCTCCCGACTTCACCATGAATACCCCCGACGGCAAACCCTTCAGCCTCAGCTCGCTGAAAGGCAAGACCGTAGTACTCGATTTCTGGGCCTCGTGGTGCCCCGACTGCCGCAAGGACGCGCCCGAGGTGGTACGCCTGTACAACGAGTTCCACTCCAACAAGGTTGAATTCGTTGGCGTATCGATGGATACCAACGTTGAAGCATGGCAGAAGGCCATCAATCAGTACGGCATCAGCTATCCCCAGGTGAGCGAACTGAAGAAGTTTAAGGAAACAGATATTTCTAAAGCCTACGGTGTACAGTGGATACCTTCGATGGTAGTTGTATCACCCGAAGGCAAGATTCTGCTCTCAACCGTACAGTATCAGAAGGTAGAGAAACTACTGAAAGATTTGAAATAATACGGAACATCAATACCAAATTCAGTGTATTTGCACATCAAATTCACTGAATTTGTTCATCAAATACACTGAATTTGGTTTATAAGAGCTACTGAGCTGCTATCACTTCAATTTCTACCAAGGCTCCTTTCGGCAGTGTTTTTACCGCTACAGCCGAACGGGCAGGATAAGGCTCAGCAAAGAATTCAGCATAAACCGCATTCACATCGGCAAAGTCGTTCATATCGGCCAGGAATACCGTTGTCTTCACAACGTTATCCAATGTCAGCCCAGCCTCATCAAGGATGGCCTTCACATTAGTTAGCGACTGGCGGGCCTGCTCCTTCACGCCCCCCTCTACAAAACTACCCGTAGCAGGGTCGATGGGAATCTGACCTGATGCAAAAACGAGGTTACCTACTTGAATGGCCTGACTGTACGGTCCGATGGCAGCTGGTGCCTTTGATGTACTAATAACTTTTTTCATTTGTCAAATCATTAATATATTCTTTTTATAAATGCACCTCTTTATCTACAACTTCTCCATTCAGAATCTTAAAGGAGTTAAGATGAATACCTTCGTGTAGCGATAGGATAGCGTAGCGGATAGTGGGGTCGTTAGCCAAACGCAAATCCTCTTGCGAGGGACGCGAAGGAGAGGCCGGATGACTATGCCAGTTGGCAAGAATCTTCAATCCGTTGGTTCGGGCATACTTCAATGCTGCGAACTGATCCTTTGGAGCAAAGGCAAAATGTTCGGGCGAGTGATCGATGTTCTCCATCCAGTAGTTCTCTGTTACCACCTCGCCATCCTCAGAGCTTACACCCAACAGGTAGCCGCACGTTTCGTTAGGTGCGTCCTGCTGGGCTTGATTAATCAGCTCCTCAATAATCTCTCTCTTAATAATCATTATCTAGTGGTTTTTTAAGTCGCAAGCCGCCTGTTCGTAATCTATCAGGTGGTCGATTGTAGGGTTGGTGCCGCAAATCTCGCACGTATCACGATGCTTTACATTGATGGTGCGGAACTGCATAGTTTTAGCGTCGAAGGTGAGCAGACGATTGGTAAGCAACTCGCCTACACCTGTAAAGTACTTCAAAGTTTCGGCAGCCTGGATAGTACCAAGCATACCGGCAATGGCTCCCAGGACACCAGCCTGACTACAGGTAGGAACAGCCCCTGCAGGAGGTGGTTCCTTAAAGAAGCAACGGTAGCAGGCAGTGCCAGGCAGATGGGTAAACGTCTGACCATTGAAACGCAGGATACCACCATGTGAGAATGGCTTACCTGCCATCACGCACGCATCGTTAATAAGGAACTTTACAGGGAAGTTGTCAGTACCATCCACCACAAAATCGTACTCTTTTATGATATCGAGTGCGTTCGACGAGTCGAGGAACTCGTAATAGGTATCCACCTTTACGTCGGGGTTAATGGCCTGTATCTTCTCCTTGGCACTCTGCACCTTTGGCACATTCACATCTTTAGTAAAGTGGATAACCTGACGTTGCAGATTACTCAAATCTACCACGTCGGCATCAACAATACCGATGGTGCCTATGCCCGCAGCAGCCAGATAGAGCGAGACAGGAGCGCCAAGGCCACCTGCACCCACTACCAGCACACGCGCATT
The DNA here is from genome assembly GCF_000701965.1 of Prevotella sp. RM4. Classification (NCBI taxonomy): domain Bacteria; kingdom Pseudomonadati; phylum Bacteroidota; class Bacteroidia; order Bacteroidales; family Prevotellaceae; genus Prevotella; species Prevotella sp. RM4. The sequence continues at coordinate 437,909 of NZ_JNKG01000008.1, read as the reverse complement.
CATAATCTTCTCCTGGCCCTCCACGCCAACATCCTGCAACAGGATATGGCGAGAGTAACGCTGGATTTGCTCTTCGGTGAAATCAATCATAGTGTTCCTCCTCCCATAAAGTACAGGAAATCAACCACATCACCCTCCTTAATCTGCAGCCCATCCCATTCGGTACGGTCCACAAAATCATCGTTAACCTGCACACTCACCATTTCGGGCTGCTGCACATTATTCTGCTTGATAAGCTCTGTAAGGTTCAGTGGCAGCTGCACCTCCTGTGCCTCGCCATTTACTGTTATCTTTGCCATAGTTTTATCTACCAATTATCTTTTTAACTGCAATTACTAATTTATCCACATCCTCGCGGGTATTGTAAAGCGCGAAGGTGGGACGAACACTCATTTCGTAACCGAGTGCACGCAGAGCGGGTTGGGCACAATGGTGACCTGCACGAACAGCAATACCCTCTTTATCAAGTAGTGTACCTACTTCGGGAACAGGAATGCCATCGAGCACAAAACTTACCACCGACACACGGTTCTTAGGATTACCAATAAGCGTAAGACCAGGAATCTGACTAAGCTGTTCGCGAGCATACTCAGTCAACTGATGCTCGTGGTGCTCGATATTACGGATGCCGAGATGACTCACATAGTCGAGTGCAGCCCCCAATCCGATAGCATCGGCCACATTAGGCGTACCAGCCTCAAAACGAGCAGGCGGCACATTATACTCCGTACGCTCGATGGTTACATCCTTAATCATATTGCCACCACCTTGCCAGGGCTGCATCTTATCGAGCAGTTCCTTGCGACCATACACAACACCGATACCATTGGGGCCGTATATCTTATGTCCGCTGAATACAAAGAAGTCAGCGCCAAGAGCCTGCACATCCACAGGTGTATGAGCAATCGACTGTGCACCATCAATCAGTACAGGAATCTGATGGGCATGGGCAATCTCAATAATACGCTTCACATCGTTGATAGTGCCAAAAGTGTTATTCACATGACCAACCGAGACAAAACGCGTACGAGGTGTGATCAGACGTTCGAACTCCGATAATACCAAATCACCATTCTGGTCGGTTGGGATGGCACGCAGTGTGGCTCCCTTCTCCTGACACACACGCTGCCAAGGCACAATGTTAGCATGGTGGTCGAGCTCCGACACAATCACCTCGTCACCAGGTGTCAGGAACTGACGGCCATAGGTCTGCGCTACCAAATTGATACCCTCGGTGGTACCACGTACAAAGATAATCTCCTCGGTGGTGGCTGCATTGATAAAGTGTTGCACCTTTTCGCGGGCCTCTTCATAGGCATCGGTTGCACGGGCAGCCAATGTGTGCGCGCCACGATGGATGTTTGAATTGTACGTACGATAGTAGTCCGAAATCTTATCAATTACCTGATTGGGCTTCTGTGTAGTTGCACCATTGTCGAGCCACACAAGGTCGTGACCATTCACCTTCTGCTGCAACACGGGGAAATCGCGCTTAATCTGGTCGGAGTTCAGCGTATCGGCCTCCTCATAATGCAGGTCACGCAGCTTCTGCGTTTCAGGAATACCGATCCCAAAGCCGTCGTCCTTAGGCAATGACGAGGTCTGCGCATCAGTATCACCGATGTAAGGTAACTGGCCATAAGCACTGCCACCAGCCAGAAGCTCTTTAAAGCCTGCTTCCAGTTCCGTGAGGTTTAGAGACTCGTCAGGCCATATACTCTGACGAATCTCCTGTGCCTCCTCTGGGCAGTATTTCTGTGCAAGTTCCTTCAGCAGAGCCAGCGAGCCACCATCTCCTGTTGGGAAACTATTCAGTTCTGATATATTAATCATTTACTTTTCTACTTTATTTCTATGCTGATAATCGTGATAATAGCCCACCTCAACATTCTCCAATACAGCGATGGCATCGTCGGTAAGGGTAGCCAGCGAGAAGTATTTGGTAAGCAGGTATGAGGCCACACCAAACTTGTCGAGTCCCATCAATCGTGCACTCAACGATGGTGCAATCTCGCCAGGGATACCACTCTGATGCAATCCGATAACACCCTGATTCTTCTCGCCAACACGTACCAGGATAATCTTTGTAGTACCAACGCCACGACCTGTCAGGTACTGACCTTCAACCTCAACCTTATCCGATGGAATGATGGGCACACCACGCCACAGGATGACTCTAGTGCCAAACAAGTCGGTGGTTACAGGTGGTACGCCACGCCATGTGCACTCACGCTCAAAGGCAGCAATAGCACGAGGATGAGCGATGAAGAATGCAGGCTCTTTCCATACCAACGACAGGAGTTCGTCGAGATCATCGGGTGTGGGCGAACCGTAACGTGTGGTAATGCGATAAGCAGGGTTAACAGCCGACAGCAGTCCGAACTGCTTGTTGTTAATCAGTTCCCACTCCTGGCGTTCCTTGATGCTCTCGATCGACAGGCGAAGCTGCTCCTCAAGCTGGTTGTAAGGGTTATTGTAGAGATCGCTCACACGGGTGTGTACACGAACTACGGTTTGCAGTGTATTCAGCGAATATTCTGTAGGATTCTCCTCGTAATCAATATAAGTCTCGGGAATGATATTATCCTCCTCATGACCACTTACCAGGTCGATATGCTTCTCACCATTGTCGTTAACCGAAGCCTTCAGGCGCAGCTGCTTATCTACAGCCTTATCAAAAGTCTCACGGAAATCGGGCACATCCTTAATGAATCTAATCAGTTCCTTCAGCTTCAAGCCCAGGAAGATAGTAGGTGTGATGGCACGTACTGATACTGTCGACTCCTGTTCATCGAGCAGGTCGGCCTCGCCAAAATACTCACCATCGCCCAACAGAGCAATCCGTAGTTCCTCACCATGAGGTCCCTTACTGATAACCTCGGCCTGACCTGAAGCTACGATAAAGAAACGCTGCTTGTCCTTACCCTCTTCTACAAAGAGCTTATCTACTTCAACCTCCTTGGCCTCGAACGAGCTTACCAAACGATGCAGAATCTCATCGTCGAACTCTGAGAACAGAGGAATGGCCTTAAGGTCCTTTGCTGTAAACGAAGGCACACCATTCTGGAAAGTAATGGGCAGACGATCGTTCTTGCGAAGTTCGACCTTAGTACGGTTCACACGGAATGTACCACCCGACACCTGCACCCAAGGCAGCAGCTTCAGGAGTAATCTGGGAGTGATTGAGCCCATCTGAGGGGCTGTCTTGGTAGTGGTTGCCAGTCTTCTGGCTGTTGCAGTGGTTACACTGCGCTGTAAATTTGAATCTGCCATAATCTTTCTTATTTTTTTATTGTTACCTTATGTGTTGTACCTTCTACATGCTCAATCGATAGTACATTGTACCCTTGCTCTTTAGCATTACGGGGCACATTGTCGAGAGGCTCACCCTCGGCAAGTAATACCTCAAGTATATCGCCCGCTTGAAGCTTCGAGAGCTCAATCTTTGTCTTTACGAAGGTCATTGGGCAGTGCTCCTTCGTAATGTCTAATACCTTTGTTGCCATATCCTTACCTTTAAATAAATAATGTTTGACCACCTTCAGAAAGCTTCAGGAACGAAGCTACACCAAGCACATCCTTCACCTCGGGTATAAAGTCATCTTTCTTTAAACCAAGTACATGCATGGCCATCTCGCAGGCATAGAGGTTAATGCCAAGCACCTTAGCAGCCTCAACCAGCTCCTCGAGCGTTGCCACATTGTTCTTACGCATCAGATAGCGGAAAATCTTAGGACCAGCGCCCAGGAAGTTAAACCTACTGGTAGGCGTAGCCTTTAATCCGCCCATCATAAAACCAAAAATCTTGGTAAGCCAGTTGCCACCGGTAAACGAGCGTCCCTGCTTCTGCTTAATGGCATCAAGGCCCCAGAAGGTAAAGAATATGTTTACTTCGTAACCCACGGCTGCGGCACCTGTACCTAATGTGAACACCGCTGTAAGTTTATCGAAATCGCCACTAAAGGCGATAATGCTAAGTTTCTTTGTCTCTGCCATATTTCCTATTGGTTAGTTGCTTGTTGTATATCTGCCAAGATGTCCTCAGGAGCCTCTAGGCCTACCGAAAGACGAATGGTAGTCTGGTGCACATCCATCTGCTCTAACTGTCGGTCGGGGAACAGACCGAAGATGGTAGAAGCAGGATGGATAGCCAAGGTACGACTGTCGAAGAGATTGGTTGCACGATGGATGAGTTTTAAGCGGTTAAGGAACTTAAAGCATGCCTCCTTCGATGCCAGATCGATAGTAAGCATCGCACCTGCAGTAGGACCAAACTGCTGTTGAGCCAGCTCATGATAGGGATTGTCGGACAGTCCCACATAGTTTACGTCGGCAATAGCCTGCTCGTTCTGCAAAGCCTTGGCCAACCAAAGTGCGTTGGCAGCCTGCTGCTGGTAGCGCACATCCAACGTCTCCAAACCAAGCGTCTGCATATAAGCCGTCTGCGGTGTCATATACACACCGAGATTTATCAGCAAGTCGTACTTTACACGTTTATTGATATCTGGAAAGGTTCCGTAGTCGATAATCAGTCCACCCAACGAGGTACCACCACCCGAGATATACTTGGTACTCGACACAACCTCTACATCTACACCCAGATCTTTCAGGTTGGTCTCGGTAAAGGGTATCACAGTTGAATCGGCAATAACAGGCACCCCCTTTCTATGGGCAATCTCGGCAATGGCCTTCAGATCAGCCACTTCTAATTGCGGGTTCGTTACTATTTCAAGAAACACGCATGCCGTCTGTTCGTCGATGGCAGCCTCTACAGCTTCCAAATTAGTAAGATCGCGCAAACGTGGCTTTACACCAAGGCGCAGCAACGTACCACTAATAAATGCCAGTGTATTACCAAACAAGTGACGAGAAGTAACAATATTCTCACCCTGCGCCACAACAGCCAGCAATGCCGTGCTGATAGCGGCCATACCCGAGTTAAACGCTGTAACATGATCGGCATCGGTCAACGCTTTCACGCGCTGTTCGAACTGCGTTACCGTAGGATTAGCTATACGGGCATAGTCGGGTGCCTTGATACGATTACAAAAGGCATCAGCCATCTCCTGTGCGTCCTTAAACTCGAACGACACATTGTTATATATAGGAACAGCCAATGCTCCGTAAGCATCAGGCCGCACATATGGCGTATGGATTGCTATTGTCTGTTTCTTCATTTTTTATTATCCTTTTGTCGGGTGCAAAGGTACGAAGATTAGAAATATCCTCCAAATTTAGCCTAATTTTAGGAAAATTCAGCCAAAAACGGAGGATATTTACAGAATTTATTCTAAATAGCATCCAAATACTGCCCCAAAAAAGAATATTATTCTAAATGCGCAGTTCTATACCAAATTTACGCTTATATTGTTCTTTTAAAAATATATCTATCCAGTGGTAGAATTCGGCAGTTTCTTTGGCTGTTGGACCATTTTCCCTCAAAGCATTCAAAGCCTGTTCACTCCTTGCAAAAATCTCGGTCTCTATCGGCTCTATCTTTTGGAGAATACCTGTTCCTGCATGGTTTATGAGTTTAGCCAGATTAATATAATCGGTGCCATTACCGCGCTCTATCGGGAATAATTGTTTCTTTAACTCGAAGCCTGCATCCACCAGTGTGGCATGCCCCTGACTGTTGCGGGTAACAATCTGTGGCAGCTTGCCGTCGGCAGTTATCCAAAGCGGGATGGCAGGTGTGGTGAGCGTTGAACCAGGTATGGTCCAAGCAATGGTGAGGCGTGGATCCTCGCCAGGGCGTACGCCTTGAATGAGCTGAGCCGAAGCGGTGTGCCAGCGGGGGATGAAATCGCGGAAGGGGAAATATACAGGCTGCGAATCGTCTTGGGGCGCAAAGTCCCACAGATTCAGGCGCGTCAAACCATGTGTCAACGTGCGTGTTACCTTACGGATGATAGGCTCGAAGCCCAGATTGCCTTCAAAACCAGCCCGTGTCATATAGTCCTGTATGGCCAGATAGCGCTCAATGCCCTGATCTAACGACCTATCACCCGACATGCCGTGGTTGGTGCGTATCAGGTAACCATAAGGTGCCTGAATGGGGTCGTTGGCATCAAACTTCACATACCCCTTGTTGCCTGTCTCATAGTATGCCACACCGCCTTCTGCATCGAGCACAGCGAAGTTGGAGTTGGAGTGCAGCGTGCCTTTGGCTTGCTTGATACTATCCAACAGATGCTCGAAATCGGCCAGTGTGGCGCATGTCTCCAAGGCCTTATACATCAGGTTGCCGTCTTTCTCATCACCATTAGGGCGCGGCTGACCTGGTTTCTGTCTGCCATTGAGATTATAGGCAGCTGTGTTGGCAATAGCAAAGCCTGCCTCGTTATGACCTGACCACACGTTCAGGTTCAGCGAGTCCTGTCGTCCCACAATGGCAATAAAACGGTATTTACTGCCTTGTACCGTCACCACCAGATTGTCTTGGTTGGGGGTGTCGCGATTCTTGAAGATGTAAGGACGTCCGTCTGGCGTTACCTTGCCCGACACGATGACACTGGTGCAGGCAGCAGACTTTGTGGCACCCGTCAAGAGTGCCACAGTCATCAACAAACAAATATTAGCAAAGAACTTCATACGATACTTTTTTTATTTATTAATATCTGGGGTGCAAAAGTACGGCTTTTCGTTTACGTGTGCAATCGCTTGTTTGTGGTATTCGCATACCAAAGATATGCTATTATAGCTGGAAAGAAAGATTGGCATAGATGTTACGACCCTTTTGGGGAATATGATTCCAATCTGAATAGGTAGAATAGTAACGATCAAACAGGTTATCAACACCCACATGGATATTAGCTACAACCGTATGGATGTTAAACTGATAACCGGCACTGATATGCCATACAGCATAGCCTGGTGTAAGACTCTCGCCATACTTATTGCTGTAGTTGCTCTGTTTGCCAACCAGTTCGCCACCCAATTCTCCTTCCCAGTTCTGATGGAACAGTTTCAATGCCGTAAGATAGGTAAAGGGAGCAATCAAAGGCAGATGAGCCCCAGTGCTCTCCTTGCCATAACTGTAACTCACCTTATTGTCCCAACGCAACCAGGAAAGAGGGGTGACACTGAATGTAAACGCAGTATTCACAATCTGCGCATGTTTTAGGTTCTGGTAAACCTTCACACCCGGAGCTCCAATAGTCATGGCCGACAATCGGTTATCGGGTGTACCGATAATGTAGTTATGGAAAAGAAATGCATTCACCTCTAGGCGAGTATCTATCACATCATTCTGCCACGAAGCCGATGTATTCAACTCAACCGCACTTTCGTTCTTAAGGTGGGGATTACCAATGTAATCATAACGGTCGAAGGCATTATTCAGGAAGTAGCCAAACGACTCGGTAACCGATGGTGCACGATTACCGTATCCTGTTCCAGCAGCCAATCGCCAACCATTATTCTGCCAGGCATAGCTTACAGACACACGTCCCATAAAAGTACGCTTGCTACGTTCCACACCTGGGAAAAATATTTCCAAGGCATGGTAGCCTTCATCGCTGTTAATACGTTGCTGCTGCCAAGAGCCTTTTGCCGACAGATGGATACTATGCGTATCAGACAAACGGATATTATCAGACAACGACAAACCGCTGTTGAAAGTACCCACATCAGGCCACGTAAGCATGTACATGGGTTTAGCCCCCTCAACATACATGGTCATATCAGCAAAAAGGGTATTGTAATAGCAATCAAAATTAAGCTGATACTGATGTTTACCCCTTGAGCCCTCGAGCAGACTATAAAGTCCGGCCGTACTGCTTTTACCAGGCATATCCATGTGAATAATCACGTCGGGGCGTGTGCTATCATCCATATTATGGGTGATATGATTATAGTACACCTTGGTTTCCCATCGGTAGAAAAGCCCCGCAAGCTGCTCCCTGCGATAAGAAAGCGACGTGATAAGTCCTGTAGCATCGCTAACATCCATATTCAGAGCCGGATAGCCAACATCGGTGGCACGGTCGAAAATGACCGTACCCTCTACGATGTGGTTTGGGGCTGGACGGAACCCCAGGTTCAGAAACGAATTGACTTTATGGAACTTGGAAAAAGGAACATCCTGATGTCCACCAGCCCTGTAATTATCTGCATCACGATAAAACGCGCCGAAGTTGGCATAGAACGTCTGCGACGAGAACGCAGCATCGGCACCATACACCTGCAGATGGCCGTTGGCTTCATACCCAGTAGTAAGGTTAAACTCCTGAGGAGCAGCATCAAACCCCGCCTTACGGAGTTTCAGATCAATACTTCCGCCGATATTACCTGTTGCCTGTGGATTGCCATCAAGGCCCGAATCCAGTCTTACGCGCTGCAGGTTACCACTTTCTACATACGACGTTACAGGATCCATCTTATCGGTACAAGCATAGAATATCTTCATGCCATCGATAGTTGTACTCAATCGCTCGGTAGACATATTGTTTACCACTGGTTCCCAGGCATATGCGCCTCGTTTCACCATGGCAACATTGTTCAACTGCAACAGATGCTCCTCTATCGATGCAGTACGCCCCTTGCCAGCCACCTTGCGCTTGGAACCGACAGTCGAGGTGATAGTCACCTCGTTAATCGATGCTTCTTTCTCGATACTGTCGGTTGGCAAAGCGGTCAATACATTACTATAATATAACGCTCCAATAAATATTGCTATACCCGCTGTCATTATTCTCTCCTCCTGCTACGATGTTACCTTCTTTGTCCTTTACAACCAGATGAATATCCCACAGGCCTGTCATGGTAAGGTTTAGCTTACCTTCGTATATGCCTGATGGCTGTTTGGTAAGAGCCACATTATCGGGTGAAGAATGATTGCCCATATCGGGCATAGTGGGTATAATTTCGATAGTAAACTCCTGATCAGCTAATGGCCAAGGTTTGGCTTTCTCAGCATTCTGCTGCGACACGTATGCCTGAATAGTGTTTATACCAGTCTGGAAATCATTAGGATTTACCAGCGAGAGGTAATAATTTACATTCTGATATTTGAACGACTTAATCCACTCCTGGCCTGTAGCATTGGCCGAAACCTCGATAACACTACCGGTATGGGCAACTGTTTTATTCTGGGTAGTTGCCTTGTATCCCAGTTCCCAATAGCCCATACTGCTACTACTCATTACGAAAGATATCCACGCGTGCTGTACGGCAGGGAATGTTTCATCGTAAAGGCTGCTCTCTGTAGCCGTTGGTGTTGAGTGCTTCATACCTTTCTCGGTCATGGTCATCACGGGACTTATCTCTGTTACAGAAAAATCACGAACAAAACCTTGATTAGAGATTTTTGTCAGCGCAAAAAACACATCATTATAGCCTGCATGCAGTTTGCCACCTCGCGAGTAAACGCTCAGGGCATATTTCTCATCGATTGTGTCGCGTAGCGATTCAATCTCTTTCAGATAACCGTTGTGCAGGAAAGTATATGCCAGAAATGTCTCTTCGGCATTGCAGCATTCGTCGTCTTCGGTTGGTATATTGATAGGTGGTACTGGATCGTCACTACCTCCGCAGGCAGTGAGTACGAAACCTGAAAACAGCCAAAAAACTATCACGCTAATTCTTGTATAAACTCTCTTTTCCATAATCATCATCTCCTTTTTATTTCTTTTCTTCTGTTAACTGCTGCCATGGGGCGATGGTACTTGTGTGGATATCACCCTCACGGTAAAGAACTTCTATCACTTTCTGTATCGCACAGAGATTACATCCGTCGCAGTGACTAAAATGATAACGGGCGTAGATATCACCACACGTAATGGATCCCTGTTGCTTCTTAAACTCATCATATACTTCAGCTGCCAACCGCAAATGTTTCTCCTTATCGCCACTGGCATAAAAACCTAAGGCTGCAATGGCACCGGTAAGTGCGCCACAAGTGCCTTCGCCAAACTTATGACCGATACCACCCGAGAACGCCTCCGACATGCTTCGAAGTTGCTGCTCGCTTAATGGACTGCCCAGTGTAGCAGCGATAGAGGTTAGTGAGAGTGCCGAGCACCCATAGTGCTGTCCGTACCGCTGCTCCAGTTGCAGCTTCACTTCTGCTTTCAGCGAGTCGAGCGTCTGATGTCGGCTTACAGCAGGAAAAGCGGCCGGACGAGCTATGCGTAGTGAGTCTGCCTGTGCATTGGTAGCACAAACGGTTACCGGCCAAGTAGCCAAAGCGAGTAAATATGCAGGCTCATACTTCATCATTATTGTCTTTTAAAACTACCACGTACGATGCGATGCTCAAATGTCTGAGTATCCTTAAAGAGGTTGTACATGGGGCAAATCTTCTCAACAGCCTCGATCCACTCTTTCACGGCCTGAGCACTTTCGGGTGTCTTCACATGCAAAGTATAACGCACATTCTGTGGAGCAATCGACACCTTCTCAAAGCCCTTGCGACCTGCTCGTGGGTCCCATTCAGCCTCGACGGTCAGCGAGATAGAATCCACGTCGAGTGCACGCTCGGCTGCCTGTCCCAATGAGATGTGAGTGATACAGGTGCCCAGGATGCCAAGCACACCCTCGATTGAGGTAAAACCGAGATTGGTACCACCCAGATAAGCAGGATTATCGTGCAGAATGAGATACTTATCATTTACGGTTAGCTGACGCACACCATTGGGGAACACCTTTACCCATGGGCCCTGCTTTGGAGCAAGTGCTTTACGCAAGGCATCTGCGTCAGCCTTTGGATTCTTGGCTTTTGCTGCTTCTGCTTTCGCCTTGCTTGCCTGCAGCGCCTGACGCTTACCCCAGATATACTCGCGAAGTCCAGCCAAGGTGGCGCCTTCAACCTTCTTCTCGCGTGGTGACGACTTCTGATCGATAATCAGTTGAGGTACTACGGCAGCCTTCACCAGAGTAGCCACTGCCGAGTTCTGCTCTGCCAATACTGCCAACTTTTCCAACTCAGCATCCGAGGCAGGTGAATCAATATAGATGGTGTAGAGGAAGTTGCGTGGATACCACACACGATTGGTCTTCACCTTGTCGGGCTGACCGTGGATTTCGATAGTCAGTGAGTCGATATCGATACCCAGCAGCGCAGCCTGGTTCAGATAACTGTCGGCCAGATCCGAAGCAAATACGGCCTGAGCTGTAGTTGGGGTGTCCACACCCGAATCCTGTCCACCATGTGCATAACCACAGTCGCCAATATAATGAAACTCTCTGATTCGGAGTTCACGTACACCCGAGCGGTTCTTGGCGGTAACATTGGCTGTAAGTGTTACTGGCTGCAAATCGCTGGCGGGTATAGCATTCCAAGCCTCAAGAGCCACCTTACGCTCCTTCAGGTGGTTACGCAACGAAGGGGCATTCTGTTCCAACTTGGCTTTCTGCTGAGCCGACTTAAAGATGTTGAGAGGCCCCTGTGCGAGTGCACTACTAACCTGCAAAGCAAGGGCTGCTGTAATGATAACAATCTGAGTCTTTTTCATAATTTCTTCTATTTTTAATGATTACTTATTCTTTGCTATTACTCTTTTTATACCTCCTTTGATTTCCTGCGCATTGGTTACCAGATTGTAGATGGGGCATCCACGCTCGGTATCGGCAACCAGCTGACGGATCTCAGCCTCACTGCGTGGACTGCTTATCACCACACGCATCTGTATGTCGGTAGGATAAAGTGGGGTTTGCTCGTAGCCTTTGCGACCGCTGCGTGGGTCGAACTGGGCAGTGAGTGCCACGTTAAGGGTATCAAGTGGAATCTTGTTGCGAGCTGCGGTTCCCTCTGCCACATGGGTAAAGCACGAACCAAGCAATCCGATATGACTCTCAACCGCAGTAGGTCCAAGGTCGTTACCACCAAAAATCTGTGGATGATCCTGCAACACTCTGTGATGGCGCACTTGAAGTACGGTTACACCTGATGAGGGATTGATGAAAGCACTTGGACCGTCAGGATTCAGATAGCTCTCGCTCTGAGCAGGCGTAAACTCGTTCTTACGAGAGTAAGGATAGTCGTATGCATAGCCACCAAACTTCGCCTTATCGGGACGCTGACCGCTTTCACGAAGCTGCTTGTTAGCCTCGCCTTTACGCGTTTCCCACTCAATGAACTCACGCAAACCTGGTTGATAGGTAGGTGGAATCACCAAATCCTCGGCACTCTTATGCAGTTCAACTGTTGTGTTTACCTTATGCGCACGAATAGAGAACTGATAAAGTGGTGAGTTTTTCTCGGCCAGGACACGTAACTCCTCAAGTTGCTGGTCAGAAGCAGGCGAATCAATAAAGATGGTATAAACCAGTCCCCAGTTCTGCAGCGAATGCCCAGTCTGCTTGATATTGATGGCAAGCGAGTCGATGGCAACGCCCTTGATAGCAGCCTGTGTGACGTAGCTGTCGATGATATCACCGGCAATAGCTGCAATCACATGGTCGGGAGTACCAATTCCCAGGTCGAAGCCACCATTGTTGTAACCACTGTCATTCAGATACTGATGCTCACGTATAATCACATGACGTGTGCCGGCACGCTGCTCTGCTGTGGCAAAAGCTCTGATAGTGATGGGTTGCAATGCTGCAGTAGGGATAGCCCTGAACTGATTGACTGCTGCCTTGCGACGCTTAAGCAGGTCGCGAAATGATGGTGCACTCTTCCAGGCTTTCTGAAAATAGCCTTTATCGGTGATAGCCTTATTCAAACGCTGATCGTTTTGTTGAGCAAGTGCCCCCGTGAGGGTAGCACTTGCAATTACGGCTGACAAAATTAATTTTTTCATATTGCTCTCTCTTTTTTTTGTTTATTCTCTGCCTACATAGGGGTTGGTGGTGATGTCGGAACCATCGTAGCCATAGTTCTGCCAGAGATTGGGGTTAACTACTCGCTGTGCTTGTGGGATGGGGAAACGATAATGCTTGAAATCAATCGTCTGCTTGTTATACTCTGGGAAGTTCTTGGCCAAAGCACTATTCTTAATGGTCTTCACAAGAATCTTCCAGCGCTTCAGGTCGAGCAGATGTTTCTGCTCCAGGACGAACTCCCATGAGCGTTCCTGTATGATGGCGCTCTTGAAGCCTTCGTAGTCAAGACCTGACTTCAGGTCGTGTGACTGTGCTGCTGCGCTGAAGATATCCTCGCGGAATGCACGGCGACGCACCTTGTTGAAGGCATCATAGGCCTGCTGATTAGGCTGTCCGTCACGCTCGTTGATAGCCTCGGCCAGTACCAGATACACCTCAGCCAAACGGATCACCTGACGGTTCATAGCACGGTCGGCAGCACTTGTCTCAACCCTGTCATGGTCGATGTACTTGTTGTAGCGTGAGAAGCCCGACTCGCGGATGCCATCACCGTCGGCATCGAAATAGAAGTGGAAATAGTTCTGTGTAGAAGGACGCCAAAGTGAGTCGGCAAATGATACCTCCTTGCGCTGATCACCCGGCAGATATGAATTCTCGACGGTGTTGTCCGGACCCGGTGCGATATGTGGCAGCGACACGCTGAAGCTGGTTGAGAACGAGCAGTGGCACAGGTGGTTATTACCCGAAGCATCGCCATCGCGTGTGCTTGATCCCAAATAGAACTGGATGGCAAATATGCTCTCCTTACCATTTCGGTTCTGGTTGTTCCAGTTGTCATAGAAATCCTCTTCCAGACTATATTCATTCGAATCGATCACCTGCTGTGCATACTGAACCGACTTGCCGAAATACTCCTTGCGCTGTGCATCGGTCAGTTCGTCATCCACCTGAGCCCAAGTCAGGTAAACCTTTGCCAAGGCAGCCAATGCAGCACCACGCGAGGCACGACCGATATCACTCTGACTCTGCTTACTGCGCTCAGGCAGTCGGGCTGCAGCATCCTCAAGGTCGGCCACTATCTGCTGATAGACCTCTGTCTCCGAGTTTCTTACTGCATTTGTACCGCCTTTGCTGCTGGTGATGACAGGCACTGGCCCCCACAGCTGCACGGCATAGTTCAGATAGTAAGCACGCAGAAACTTGGCTTCGCCTATCACCTGCGATGCAATCTCGGGTGACACGCCTGCAGGATTAGTCTGCAACTTCTCGATGGTATCGTTAGCACGTGCCAGCGAGGCATATACAGCACGCCACAGGCTCACCACATAGGAGTTGGTTCCATCCCATGAGAGCAGTCCTAACATGCCACCGCCACCATTAGGATTCTCACCGCTCACGGTGGTCTCGGTAGTGAGGTCGATAAGATACATGTAAGTAGTGGCCAGTTCAATATCCGACGAATAAACGGCATTAACAAGTGCCTTGGCATCTGCATCGCTCTGAGGAAGATTGCTTTCGGCCAGCTCGCTCAGGTTGCCCTGATCCAACGACTCGCACGATGCAAGTGTCAAGCCGAACACCACGCCTGCCAACAGAGATTGCGCTGTATGATATATCTGATTCTTTTTCATTTTTCTTATACCTTTAAAGATTAATACGACAGTTTAACACCAAATGTAAATGTACGAGATGCAGGATAGGTTCCACGATCTACGTAGCCGCTGTACTCAGGATCATAACCACTGTAATTGGTTATTGTAAGCAGGTTCTGGGCCGAAGCGTAGAGGTAAACACCCAGTTTCTGATTGTTACCCACTTTGGGCTGGAAATTGTAGCCAATCTGAATATTCTTCAGGCGCAGATAACTGGCATCTTCAATAAAGCGGCTATCCAGATAAGCGCTATAGTTATTCTGAGCTACGGCACGTGGGATGGTTGTACTGGGATTCTCGGCTGTCCAACGGTTCAGCAGCTTGGTGGAAGCATTATAGCTGGCATTAGGCGACTCGAGTGCCTGTTCCATCTGGTTATAGAGCTTATTGCCGTAGGAACCTTGGAAATTCAGACTCAAGTTCCAGTTCTTATAACGCAGTTGGGTAGCAAATCCGTAGGTGAAATCGGGCTGTGCCGAACCAAGAACCACACGGTCGTTCTCCTGATCTACCACACCATCACCATTCTGATCGACATACTTCACGTCGCCATATTCTACGACTGGTTTGTTGGATGGTGCAGGAACCGACTTCAAATCCTCGGATGTCTGCACGATGCCATCAAACTGCCAGCCATAGTAAGTACCGAGTGCTTCGCCTGGACGGATAATGGTCTGGTTGCCGTTGATAATCTCACTCTGTCCGGTACCGATGCTTGTTACCTCGTTGTGGTTGTGGGCAATATTGGCGCTCACCTGCCATGTAAGGTCCTTGGCCTGCCAAAGGGTGGCATTAACAGCAAACTCAACACCATCATTGGTGACGTTGCCCACGTTTGTAAGCTGGCTGCTGAAACCTGTAGTCTGCTCAACAGGGATATTCAGCAGCAGGTCGGAAGTTTTCTTGTGATACACATCGAAAACAAAACCCAGTTTACCCTTCAGGATATTAAAGTCGAAACCCAAATCGTACGAGGTGGTAGTTTCCCACTTCAGGTCGTCGTTGCCCAAAGCCGAACGATAATAGGCTGTATTCTTAATACCGCCAAGGAAATAATGGGTGGCAGCATAAGTTGAGAGGAAGGTATAGTCGCCAATCTCCTGGTTACCCACAGTACCAATGCTGGCACGCAGTTTCAAGTCTTCAATCCACTTGATGTTCTTCAGGAACTTCTCTTCGTTCACATTCCAAGCAAATCCAAGTGAGGGGAACCAACCCCATTTCTTGTTTTTGGCAAAACGGCTTGAACCATCGGCACGCAAGGTGGCTGTAAGATGGTAGCGATCCAACAGCGAGTAGTTGATACGACCGATGCCTGAATAAAGTACCGATGTAACAAAATCGGTCTCGGTAGCAATCAGCTGCGAACCTGACTGAAGACTCTTGTAACTCAGGTTATCATTGGCATAATCGGCAGTACTGCCAAGCAGTCGCTCACTCTTCTCCTGCTGATAGGTATAACCACCCAGCACCTCGAACTCGTGGATATTACCAATTTTCTTGTTCCATGTCAGGGTGACCTCAACCTGGTCGCTCTCCCAGCGCTTTGAACCCACGGCGCCATAACCATCAGAGTTAAAACCAATCTGTGAGGTGGCTGGACCGAACACATTCTGACGGGTATTCAGGATGTTAACCGAACCCTGTGTACGCAATTTCAGCCCTTTGATGATTTCCCACTGTGCAAAAGCGCTCACCAGCGTATTATCAACACGTGTCTGTGCATCAACCTCGCTCAGGTCGGCAATAGCATTTGGAGTCAGGCCATTGCGCACAAAGTCGCCTGCCTCAAAAGGATTAGCATAGTTGTAGGTACCATCAGTATTATAAATAGGTACTGCAGGCGATGTACGCAAGGCCAACTCCAGCAGGCCGCTCACACCGTTCGACTGTCCGCGGAACGACTGAGAACCGGTCTGAGTGCTCTTTGAGAAGCTCGTCTTCAGGCCAACGGTTACGTTCTTCAGAATGTCACGTTCATAGTTCAAGCGTGCACCTAAGCGGGTAAAGCCAGTGCCGCGAATCACACCATCCTGATTGGTATAGTTGCCCGAAATATGGAAGCGCTCATTATCCGAACCACCACTTACCGATACCTGGTGCTGCTGGGTGGTAGCAGTACGGAACAAAGCATCCTGCCAATCGGTGCCCTCGCCCCAAGTCTTAACCAACTCAGGTGTAACACCCGAAGCTTTCTTCTGGGCATCGGTTGCCAACTCCAGATATAACTCGCCCCACTGCTCAGCGTTGAGCACATCCAAACGCTTACGGACCGACGATACGCCAATAGAATAACCGTAATCCACCTTAACCTTACCATGTTTACCACTCTTGGTGGTTACGATTATTACACCATTGGCACCACGCGAACCATAGATGGCCGAGGCCGATACATCCTTCAGCACCTCGATCGACTCGATGTCGGATGGGTTGATTGAGGCCAAAGGATTAAAGTTTGTACCAGCCACGCTATTGCCGGCATTAGTGGCCGAACTACTGTTGTACAGCAGTACACCATCAATCACATAAAGGGGCTCGTTACCGGCATTGATGGAGTTACCACCACGGATGCGGATGTTGATGGCTGCTCCGGGCTGACCAGAAGATGCTGTGGCATCAAGACCAGCAACGGCACCACCCAGGATGTTATCGAACGAGGTCGAGGTATTCAGCAGTTCATCATTCTTTACGGTAGTTACAGCACCAGTAAGCTGCTTGCGCTTCTGTACACCATAACCTACTACTACCACCTCGTCCAGACGGTTCGAGTTATCAATCAGGGCTATCTCTACTGGCTCATCGAAATCGTAAACATCTACATCGAGGGCACGATAGCCTACGTATTCTACTTTCAGGGTCAGTGGGGCTTCTACCTTTGTCTCAAGCTTAAAGTTACCATCCACATCGGTCACTACACCTCTACCCTTTTCTGATTTTACAATCACCGAAGCTCCTATCAGCGGCTCGCCGGTGCGAACGTCTGTGATGTGTCCGGTAATCAGGTTCTGCGCAAAGGCCACTAAGGGCCCTATTGCAACAAGCGTTGCAACTAACAATCTTTTTCCCATAAGACTAATACTACTATTTATTTAAGATTCAACAATCCATATTCGTGGTTGTACTTGGTGCCCTGTGCCAGCACCCATTCCAAGAACTTGTTCACCTCGTCGTCGGCATTGTTCACACTGATGCCAACCTTCTCGATGGCAACCTCCGACTCCTTACTATTCTCGAGTGCTGTAAGCAGTTCGTCGAGTGTGCCGTTATCGCTGAAACTGTTGGCCAAGTCCTTCTTCACGTCAAGACCTACCAGCGAGAGATCTTCTTTCAGGTGGCGGCTCTTCAGATCAAAGATATTAGGAAGTGCGTTGAACGACACGCCCAGAGGATCCTTTGCCAAAGCGGTGTTCAAAAACAGGTCGTCGCCTGATATACGCTTGCCACGGAAATTGCTGCTCTCCTCGCCCAAATTGTGAGCGAACGACGAAGCTACCGATGTGGCATTGCTGCCGCTATAAACAGTGATGGTTTCGAAAGCCTTGTTCTTCTTTACTTCCTCGTCAAAATCCTCATTCAGGAAATAAAGCTGCTTTAGTTTCTTGTTGTTCAAGTGTTTACCTTCGAGCAGTCGGGCTGCCTCAGAGCTACGTGCGGTGATAGGCAGCACGGCTGTCTCTCCGAAATAAACAATCTGGCTAAAGTTTTTATCATCAAGTACTACATTGAGGTCGGAATTACCTTGTCCCTTTGCAATCTGGAACTCTACGCCTGGTTGTGTTTTTGCGTATTCTTTAATCCACTTTTCTACCAATGGACGCGCAAAGCGTGGCGCCTTAATGGTGCGTACGGTTGTATTGTTGGTGCCCTTAACTTCGTTGACGTCGTTCACACCGTTACCTTCAGCCCAAATGTTGCTGATACTGATACTGAATAATACTGCTATTGTTAATGCTATCTTTTTCATATTGCTTCTTTTTAATTTTGTTTACACCTATTATATATATACCCTCCTTCATCATCATTGTCATCATCATCTGGCGACAACAAAAAACATCTTGCATACGCATTCGCATTGTTCTTTTCATACCTTTATAACCCTTTAAATAATTAATTAATGTTTCTGGGTGCAAAGGTACGGCGTTTTCTCCATCCCCACAATCCCTACCCTATGGCATTCCATATACCATGATATTGGTATTTCGATAGTTAATAAAGATATAATGCGCATTTGATTCATTTTTTATACATAACTTTGCAGCCGAAATGAAGAATAAACGACACTATACTGGACTGATAGCCACCTTTGTGGCAACTTGTGGAGTTTATGGACAAAGCGCCATAAACACAGACACCCTGCAGATGCTCGAAGGCGAGCGTCTGCAAGAGGTGCATGTGTCGGCACATGCTCATCAGCATGCCAAGACAAGAGGATTAGCCAATACAGACTTTATTGGCAGTGGCGATTTGCTACGCGCTGCCTGCTGTAACTTAGGCGAGAGTTTTACAACCAATCCATCGGTAGATGTGAACTATGCCGATGCGGCAACCGGTGCGCAGCAGATTAAGCTGTTGGGACTGAGCGGTACCTATGTGCAGATGCTAACGGAGAACATACCAAATTATCGCGGTGCTGCAGCCCCCTACTCGTTAGGTTATATCCCAGGTCCCTGGATGCAGAGTATCCAGGTATCGAAAGGAGCCTCGTCGGTTAAGAACGGCTATGAATCGATAACCGGTCAGATTAACGTAGAGTTTAAGAAACCGCAGGCCACACCTTTTGCCGACGCGAACCTATATTATAATACCAAGGGAAAAGTGGAAGCCAACCTTGGTGCAAACCTCAAACTCTCAAATCGCTGGAGCACAGCCCTGTTAGGGCACTACGAGCTACTCGACAAGGCACACGACGAAAATAACGATGGCTTTGTGGATATGCCGAAAGTACGCCAAGGCTCGCTGATGAGCCGTTGGGCCTACATAAGCGACGGTTATATCTTCCAGGCAGCCATCAAGGGGCTGAAAGAACATCGTGAGGGAGGACAAATCGGTCATCACACTAACACCTCTCACCCCTATACTATCGACATCACCAACGAACGTTATGAGGCTTTCACCAAGAATGCCTTTATCATCGACCCAGAACATGGTTCGAACATCGCCCTGATTCTTTCGGGCTCGCTGCATCATCAGAATGCACTCTATGGTCATAAACAATACAATACCGACCAGCGCAACGGATATGCCTCGTTGATGTTTGAAACAGATTTTGATGAGCATCATAGTATTTCTACTGGTATTAGTCTGAATCACGACCGTTTTGATATCGACGAAACCACACCTGGCATCTATGCCCAATACACTTATAAGATAGGCGAGCAGTTTACCCTGATGGGAGGACTGCGCTGGGATCACAGCAACATCTATGGCGGTTTCATTACACCACGCATGCACCTGAAATACTCACCAAACGATATCCTGACGCTGCGTGGTTCTATCGGAAAAGGCTACCGCACCAATCATGTGATGGCAGAGTACAACAACCTGCTGGCCAGCAGTCGACAAATCATCATCGATAACGATCTCGACCAGGAAGAGGCATGGAACTATGGTTTGAGTGCAGCACTCAGCATCCCTATTGGCGAACGCAAGCTGGAGCTTAATGCTGAGTATTATTATACCACATTCCAGCACCAGCTACTGGTAGATATGGATAGCAATCCCCATGCCATACACTTTACCAACCTTGTGGGCGACAGCTACTCACACACCTGGCAGGTAGAGGCTACATACCCGCTATTCGATGGCTTTACTATGACAGCCACCTATCGTCGCAACAACGTAAAATCAACATATAGCGGTGTGCTACGCGAAAAGCCCTCACCAACCGCTATAAGGGGCTTATCACAGCCCAGTATAAACCAGGCTTAGGCAAGTGGCAGTTTGATGCTACGCTACAACTGAATGGTGGCGGACGTATGCCCGACGCTTACACTACCACCAACGGGCAGCCTGCTTGGGAGAGCAGTTATAAGGGCTACGAGCAATTGAACGCACAAGTAACCCGATTCTTCCGTCACTGGAGCATCTATGCCGGTGGCGAGAACATCACAGGTCGCCGACAGCAGAATCCTATCATTGCCGCCAGCGATCCCTGGGGGCAGGACTTTGATGCCACCATGGTATGGGGCCCCATGCATGGTGCCATCTATTATATAGGTATAAGATTAAATTGGATTAAAATATAAAACATTATGAGAGCAAAAGTATTATTCGTCGCATTAGCACTCGCAAGCGCTTGCTTTGCAAAGGACATCAAAACTGTGGTACTCACCACCAATCCACAGATGCATTGCAACAACTGTGAGAAGAAGATTAAGGAAAATATCCGCTTTGAAAAGGGCGTTAAAAGCATCAAGACCGATCTTGATACAAAAACAGTCACCATCGAGTACGATGCCGACAAGACTACCATAGCCGACATCATCAAAGGCTTCGAGAAGATCAAATACGAGGCCAAAGAGGTGAAAGAAAATCCTAAGAAGGTGGATGCAACAACATCCGCCACAAAAGTATCAAATTAAATCACGGTTTACCATTGCTGCTACGCACGAGTCGCTCCATACGTTCTCGGCCGTCTCAATCATATCAATAATGGTGTAAATAGGCAAAATTACACCCAAGACTGCAACTGGGGCACCTATTCCCGACATGAGCGAGAGGGTGAGGAAATAGCAGCCCATTGGCACACCCGCATTACCAATAGCCGATACTACCGACACAAGTATCCAAAGCAGAATGGTGCTCCATGTAAGTGGGATGCCACCATTCTGCATCACAAATAGCGATGTTACAAGAATAAAGGCGGCACATCCATTCATGTTAATGGTAGTACATATAGGTAATACAAAGCGCGCTATCTTGGGACTGACACCCAAACGGTTTTCGGCTGTATCCATAGTAACAGGCAGGGTTGCAGCACTACTCTTGGTAAAGAGTGCCATCAGTACAGCTGGCATCATCTTACTGAGCACATGAATAGGATTCAACCCGCGCGCCATCAGGAACAAGGGCAGCACCACAAAAAACTGAATAACATTGCCACCCAGCACTACCAGCACATACTTGCCAATAGAATCGGCTACAATACCTGCTGATACCTGCGCCGACAACTGGGCCGAGAAAGCAACAATGCCTAATGGTAAAGTCCAGATCAGTCCACGTATCAACAAAAACAAAAGTTCCTGAAGCCCCAGCAAGCCTTTAATCAATACGGCCTTATTTTCTGACTCTGGCAATTTCGATAGTCCAAAGCCTATGGCAAAGGCTAACAACAATAATGAAAGTACGTTTCCATCAAAGAATGGCTTTACGATATTGTTAGGGATAATGCTGATGATATGCTCGGTATAGGTTAGCTGCTGACCGATGTCTGAAACCTTTGAGCTACTATTAACCACCTCGGCAGGCAGATTACCTGGCGCAATCAGCAAATAGAGTACGGCGCCCACAGTAGCTGCAGCAATTGTGGTAAGTAACGTATAGGTGAGCGTATGACCGAAGATACGCTTTGACCCCTTTGCCCCAAAGGTGGCAAAAGTAGTGATGACTGCCAACACTATCGTAGGTACAGCCAGCAATTGGAACAATCGGGTATAAACCGTTGCTACCAAGTTCATCACAACATCGAGCCAATTAAGCCCAAGAAAACCTAACAACGCACCAACAACAAGTGCCCCTATCCAAATTAATGTTCTTTTCATATCGAGTGCAAAGATACAATAATTAAAATAATTAACCAAATATCATCCCTAATTATCGGCGTTAACACACTGATTTTTCATTATAAATTTGGATAATTACGCACTTTATCGTACCTTTGCAGCCAAATTAAAAAAGATGGCAATACAAGATGCAATATTCCGTCGCTCCGAACTGCTTTTAGGCAATGAATCTATGGAGCGCATCGCCCAGAAAAGGGTGATTATCTTTGGCGTGGGAGGTGTTGGTTCATGGTGCGCAGAGAGTCTGGTACGTAGTGGTATCAGGCATTTGACGATTGTGGACAGCGACCGTGTTTGTATCACCAACATCAACCGCCAGCTGATGGCTACCACAAAGACCGTCGGTCAGGTAAAGGTAGATGCACTGAAAGAGCGTTTGCTAACAATCAACCCTTCAGTAGAGATTAATGCCCTACAAAAGATTTTCACGGCAGAGAATGCAGATGACTTTGCACTTGATACTTACGATTACATCATAGATGCCATCGATTCGCTGAAAGATAAGGCCGCGCTTATTCTCCTGGCTTGTCGTACTAATGCCAAACTGTTCTCATCAATGGGAGCTGCCTTAAAGCTGGATCCTACCCGTATCAAAGTTACAGAGTTCTGGAAGGTACAGGGCGATCCACTGGCCCGCGCACTTAGAAAGAAATTCAAGTCGCAGAAGCAATTCCCTAAGCGAAAGTTCCAGTGCGTTTATAGCGACGAGCTACTGGAGAACCGGGGGCATAATGCCACCTGTGGCACCGAGAAGTGCATGTGCCCCAAAGCCCAGAATGGTCCAGGCGACAAGAGTCTGTTGAACCACGAGTGGTGCTCTTCTAAAGCCCAGATCAACGGTACGCTTGCTCATATCACCGCTATCTTTGGTTTTATGTTGGCAGGTCTGGTGATAGAAGATATAGAATATTATTCTACGAAATAGGCAAACAGGCTTCGAATCTAGCAAAAAACATCAATTAACGCCACGTTTATAGATATATTATCTAAATATCGCCAGATATTTGGAGGTTATATCTATTCTTTGTATCTTTGCACCCAAAATCGGAACAGTTATGGCAAAGTATATAATAGCAGATAATCAGGAAATAACAAGGTTCGCGCTCGAAAGTCTGCTCAAGCAGAACGACGAGAACCAGATATACCGAGCATCAGACAAAACAAGTCTGGTTGCCAAGCTAAAGGAGCACGAGCATGCTGTTGTTATACTCGACTATACCCTGTTTGATTTTGCCGACGAAGACCAGTTGCTGATTATAAGCGAACGCTTTGCCCTCTCGCAATGGCTGCTCATCAGCGATGAGCTGACGCCTCAATTCCTGCGTCGTGTTATCTATTCATCACATCAGTTCAGTATTGTTTTTAAAGACGGACCGATGAAGGACGTGCGCGATGCCCTGCACGCTGTAAGTCACCATCAGCGTTTTATCAGTCAGCGTGCGCTCGAAGTGATTATCTCGCAGCAGAACGACGAGGAAAAGCCCGACATTCTAACCGCTACCGAAGCCGAAATCGTAAAAGCCATCGCTCAGGGCAAAACCACCAAGGAGATAGCCGAGGAGCGTTTCTCCAGCATCCACACCATCACCACCCACCGCAAGAACATCTTCCGCAAATTAGGCATCAACACGGCACACGAACTCATCAAGTACGCCATCCGTGCCGGCTTGATTGACCCTTCGGAGTTCTACATCTAATCCGCAATTTAGTTGATTGTTTTACTGCGTTCGTTGAATAAATTAGCACGATAGGTTTTATCATGCTACCTTTGCACACCAAATAATTCACTAAAACGCATTAAAACATGAAAAAGGCAATGACCAGAATGATGCTAATTGCATCAGTAGCATTGATGGTATGCTGCTCGGCAGAAGATCCATTCAGCGATTACACTAACAGTTGGGGCGATAACGGGGGCAACGACACTCCCAGCGAGAATAGCAGCGGCAGTTCGACCACCACTGGCGAGCTAACCACATTTACCGTAAACATCGACCAGACATCGGCCGAACCAACTGATGCGGCTACAGAGTACATGCCCGACGAGGAAGACGCTCTGGAAAACAGTACTTTTACCACCGAGGTTGCCATCGATATGGCCAGCCCCACAGCTAAGACCGAGAACGGCGTAGAGATAACCGTGAACGGCGGACATATCACAGCCAATCACGGCTCTACCAAAAACATCTGCTACGTACTGAGCGGCACCACCAGCAACGGATCGTTTACCGTTGTAGGCGACAAGAAGTACGAGATAAAGCTGAATGGTGTAAATATCACCAATCCCGACTCGGCAGCCCTGAATCTGCTGAGCGGCAAGCGCGCCTATATCGTATTAGCCGACGGCACCAGCAATACGCTGACCGATGGTACGAGTGGCAGCCAGAAGGGAGCACTCTACTGCAAGGGAAAACTACTGTTTAACGGCAGCGGACAGCTGAGTGTTGTCGGCAATACCAACAATGCCATCCACTCGGCCGACTACATTGTGTTTCGCAAAGGCAACAACATCTACGCCAAATCAACCGCCAACCATGGTATCAAAGCCAACGACGGTGTGTTTATCAACGGCGGTATCATCAACGTAGAGGTAACGGCGGCAGCAGCCAAAGGTATTAACTGCGAGAGTAACATCGTGGTTAACGGCGGTCGCACCACCGTGATTACCACTGGCGACGGCACCTACGACACCGACGATCAGGAGGCCAAAGGGGCTGCCGGCATCAAGGCCGACTCTACCTTTACCATCAACGCTGGCGAGTTATGGCTCAAGAGCACTGGCAGCAGCGGCAAAGGCATCAACGTGGATATGACGGCCAACTTCTGTGGCGGCAATGTGTATGTGGTGACCGAAGGCGGACAGTATAAGAGCAATAACGACACATCGTCGCCAAAGGGTATCAAGGCCGATGGTGATATCAACATCAGCGGCGGCACCATCTGGGTGCGCACCAGCGGCTATAACGGCGAGGGCATTGAAACCAAGAGCCAGCTGAACATCAGCGGTGGCGAGGTGGCTTGCTATGCCTACGACGACGCCATCAACTCGAAAGGCGACATGACCATCACTGGCGGCTATGTGTATGCACAGGGCAAGAACAACGACGGACTGGATGCCAATGGCAACATCTATCTGAAAGGCGGACTGGTGTATGCCATCTGTTCGGGACAGCCCGAGGTAGCTATCGACGCCAATACCGAAGGCGGCAAGAAGCTCTATCTCACCGGTGGCACCATCGTAGCCATAGGCGGTTTGGAGAGTGGCAGCAGTCTCACACAGTCGTGCTACCAGTCGTCGTCATGGAGCAAGAGCACCTGGTACACCATGACCGTTGGCGAGAACACCTTCTCGTTCCGCACCCCATCCAGTGGCGGTTCAGGTTTGGTAGTATCAGCAGCCACTACCCCCACCCTGCAGTCGGGCACATCAGTTAGCGGCGGTAGCAGTTTCTTTGGCGGTTTAGGTATTGCAGGCGGTTCCATATCGGGTGGAAGCAGCGTTTCGCTCTCAAGCTATACCGGCGGTAGCAGCATGGGCGGAGGCGGCGGTTGGCCTGGCGGTTGGCACTGACACAATAAATCGCAATTTTTCACGTTATTAATAGTAGTAATTGGAATGTATTGGATGAAAAATCAGTCGAGACAAGAAAACCTGATATACTTAGTAGTGTGGAGTTTGCTCTTTGCAACTCCGCTACTAAGTCTGTATCTACGTACCATGAGCGATGATAACCTCAGCTTTCATTGGGGTGAAGTATTCTATATCTGGAGGCAGTTCGGTGTTTTTTTGTTGCTGTTTCTGTTTCACAATTTCCTGCTGGCACCCTTGCTCATCCAGCGGCATAAGCGCACCCTATACTTATCGGCCATCACCATTGTGGTTACAGGATTTGTGTTCGTTCAGATGAATACTCATCCACGGCCTTTCCCTGAAAGAGAAAAACGCGAATTCTTTAACGGTCCACGCCAAGAACGCGATGACCGCAGAATGGATCGCGATGACCGCAGAATGGATCGCGACGACCGCAGAATGCCACCAGAATTTCATGACCGGAAGCCCCATCCGCCATTCATGCGCAAAGAGGGACCGGGCAAAGGACTTCACGACATCATTGCCACCGTCATACTCGTGCTGATGTTTGGTGCCAACCTTGGTTCCAAGCTCTACTTCCGCACCCGTAGCGACCAGCGCAAACTGCACGAACTGGAAAAGCAGAATCTGGAGCAGCAGCTGGAATATCTGAAGTATCAGATAAACCCACACTTCTTTATGAACACGCTCAACAATATCCATGCCCTGGTGGATATCGATCCAGCCAAGGCACAGGACACCATCCTTGAGCTGTCGAAGATGATGCGCTTTGTGCTCTACGAGGGCGATAAGAGCGGTGTGCCTTTGAATCGCGAACTGGAGTTTATACGTACTTACATCACACTGATGAAGCTACGTTATACCGACAAGGTGAAGATTAATCTCGACCTGCCTACCCAGATGCCCGATAAAACCGTTCCA
Organism: Prevotella sp. RM4; assembly: GCF_000701965.1. Classification (NCBI taxonomy): domain Bacteria; kingdom Pseudomonadati; phylum Bacteroidota; class Bacteroidia; order Bacteroidales; family Prevotellaceae; genus Prevotella; species Prevotella sp. RM4. The sequence continues at coordinate 411,195 of NZ_JNKG01000008.1, read as the reverse complement.
CCCCTGATGCTGATTTCGTTTATCGAGAATGCATTCAAGCATGGTGTGAGCTACCAGCACGAATCGTTTATCGATATTAAGGTAGAACTTATCGAGCCACTGCCTCAGGTAACCCACCTGCACTTTACTTGTAAGAACTCCAAGGCCGAACGTCCCAATGAAATGAAAGGTGGTGTAGGTTTAGTGAACGTGAAGAAGCGACTGGACTTGTTGTATGACAAGAACTACACGCTGAGCATCAAAGATGATACTGATACCTATTTTGTAGAACTAATATTACCATTATGATACGTTGTTTAGCTATCGACGATGAGCCATTGGCTCTGGGGCAACTGGTTTCCTATATTAATAAGGTGCCATTTCTGCAACTGGCAGCTCAATGCCAGAGTGCCTTAGAAGCCCGCAAGTTTTTAGAGAACGATACAGTTGATGCCATCTTCTGTGATATCAACATGCCCGACCTGAATGGTATGGACTTTGTAAAGTCGCTGGCGGTACCACCACTGATTGTATTCACCACAGCCTACTCAGAGTATGCGGTTGAGGGATTTAAGGTGAATGCTGTAGATTACCTGCTGAAGCCCTTCGGCTTGCAGGACCTGCAGCGTGCCGCCAACCGGATTAAGGACAGACTAACAGAATCGGTAGCCGCAGCCAGGCCTGCTACCGATATCGACGACTCGCTCTTCCTGAAGACCGACTACCGCATTGTAAAGGTGAGCATCCCTGATATCAGGTATGTAGAGGCCATGAGCGAATACCTGAAAGTGTGGATAGAAGGCGAGGCGAAACCCATCATCACACTCCTATCGATGAAGAAGATGGAGGAGCATCTGCCCAACAACTTTATGCGTATTCACCGCTCTTATATCATCAACCTGAACAAGATTCAGGAGGTAAATAAGAACCGTGTGATTATGGATAGCGATACCTATTTACCAATAGGCGATTTGTATAAAGATGCATTTCAAGCCTATCTCGATACCAAGTTTTTAGGAAAATAAAGGTGGCCGCACGTGCGGTCACTTTCTTTTTTCACACTTTTTAGGTATTGTAACATTGCCTTAATCGCCGTACCTTTGCACCCGGATTTGTTTAAGAGACTAAATTCGGTTATGAAAAGGTTTATATATACATTAATGATGATGGCGATCTGCTTAACAGGCAGCGCACAGAAGAACAATGCAGATAGCACCAAAACCTCACGTTTGAGCGTTGGTGGCTATGGCGAAGCAAACTTTACACGAAATTATTACAGCGACCACGTGAGTCGCTACAGTCAACCCGAGGAACATAAGAATGATCCTAGTCACGGACGTCTCGACATTCCCCATGCAGTGATTTATCTGGGTTACGACTTTGGCAAAGGCTGGAGTTTTGGTACCGAGATAGAGTTTGAGCATGGCGGCGCAGGTATTGCCTACGAGAAAGAAGACGAAGAAGGCGGTGAATGGGAGCAGGAAACCGAGAAAGGCGGCGAGGTAGAGCTGGAGCAGTTCTGGCTGCAGAAGTCGTTTGCACCCTGGGCCAACATCCGTGCCGGACATATCGTAGTGCCTGTTGGTTTGAACAATGCACACCACGAGCCACTGAGCTACTTCACCGTATATCGCCCTGAAGGCGAGAACACCATCATGCCCAGCACCTGGCATCAGACAGGCGTATCATTCTGGGGTCGTGCAGGCAAGTTCCGCTACGAGGCTCAGTTCTTAGGCGGCTTGAATGCCGACCAGTTTACCAACGTAGGTTGGATTCACAAAGGTCATAAGTCGCCCATGGAGTTTGATGTAGCCAACAAGTATGCAGCTGCCCTGCGTATCGATAACTACTCTATTCCTGGTTTGCGTATCGGTTTGAGCGGCTACTACGGTCACAGCATCGGTAACACCTACCCTAACGATGCCAATGGTACAGGCGCCACCTATCAGGGTAAGGTTGCCATTGGTGCCATCGACTTCACCTATAATGCCCACAACTGGATTGTTCGCGGTCAGGCCGACTACGGTTACTTAGGCGACGCTGAAGAGCTGAAGTACATGTACAACCGTTTGAACTCTAAGTCGCCTTACAAGCACTCTGCCTTTGTAAGCGGCAATGCTTATGCCATGGGTATCGAGGCTGGCTACGACATCTTCTCGCAGATACAGAGCATGCGCCAGCAGGGTGAGCGCCTTTATCTGTTCGGACGTTACGAGGCCTACAACCCTTATGCCAGCGACACCAAGGGCATCAGCTACGACTACACAGCCGTTAAGCGCATGGCAGTGGGTCTGAACTATCACCCCATCAAGCAGATTGTGATCAAGGCCGAGTACTCTAAGCGCTTCTTAAAGAGCAAATACAACAACGAGCCATCAGTTAACATCGGTGTGGCTTACGAAGGATTCTTCCTCTAAAATCGAAATTTCCACATAATTATTATAGCAATGAAGAAAATTACTTATGCAATGTCGGTCCTCATGATGGGACTCGCGTTCACTGCCTGCAGTGAAAGTAACAACAACAATGAAGAGAACGGTAACGAGTTCAACGTTATCAACACTACACCATTGGTAGATGAGGACAGCTATCCCCAGAACACCACCGCTGCAAACTACAACAGCAAGGCTTTCGGTCAGGACGCTATCGACAACTGTTTGTCGCTGATTTCAGAGCTTGAAAATGCCAATACCACCATCGCTACAGCAAAACTGAGCGAGGCTCAAGAGGCTTACCTGCGCAAGGTACTCGAGACTCTGGTTGGTAACGTAATCGTGCCTACCTATACACAGTTGGCTGATGATGTTGAGGATTTGGAGAAGACTCTGAACGGTCTGACCGTAAACAGCATTACACAGGCCCAGATTGACAAGGCTTGTGCCGACTTTAAGCAGGCCCGCCAGAACTGGGAGCGCTCTGAGGCATTCCTGATGGGTGCCGCCAGCGATTTCGATATCGACCCAACTATCGATTCATGGCCTTTGAACCGCAGTCTGCTGCTCAACTACTTTAACAATGGCATGAACGACGAGATGCTGGAGGATGCCACCATCCTGGGCTTCCACGCTTTGGAGTTCATCCTGTTCCGTAACGGTCAGAACCGTAAGGTAGCCGAGTTGCAGGGTAACGATACCTACACTAACTTCGAGAAGATTACTGGTGCCCAGGAGCTGGCTTACGCTCAGACTATCTGCACCCTGCTTAAGCAGCGTTGCTTCCAGTTGCAGGTTGCCTGGGAGGGCGAGACAGCAGCTAATGCCGCTCGTGTAGCAGTAGTTAAGGCCGCAGGTCTGGATATGACTACCGCCGCAGGTCTCTCTTATGGCGAGAACCTGAAGCAGGCTGGTGTAAGTGGCAGCAAGAGCACCTTCCCCACACTGAAGGATGCCATTGCTCAGGTACTGATTAACGACGAGGGCTCATGCCTGGCTATCTGTAACGAGGTAGGTACAGCCAAGATTGCCAACCCATTCAGCGCTGGCGACATCGCTTATGTAGAGTCGCCTTACAGCTACAACTCTATCACCGACTTCCGCGATAACATCCGCAGTATCCGTAACGTATGGCTGGGTTCAACCGACAAGAAGGCTAACGAGTACAGCTTCCACACCTTCTTTGCCAGCGTAAAGAGCGATAAGGTGAACACCGCTGTAGAAAGCAACTACGTGGGTGCTATCGAGGGTATCAGCAACATGCCAACACCATTCGTTAAGTATTGCAGCGTGGTATGGGGCAAGAACTTCGACGATCCCGACAACTGGGACTCTACATCTGGAGAGTAATACACCTGAAAATTAATTAAACAAATACACTAATGGAGAAAATATCGAAACTAACATGTGTTGTATGTTTCGGAATGCTGTCGGCCGCAGGGCTGACAGCATGTTCCGATAATAACGACTTTGCAGATCTGGGACCTCTGACACCTGAAGAACAAGCATTCGGAAAAGCTACTGGCAACTTTACTGCCGAGGAATGGTATCCAGGCGGTGAGCTCGGCACCACCGAGAAGGCCAGCTATTCGGCCATCACTCCTGCTGCTATTGCCGCTGGCATGGAGGAAGACTTCAATACGGGTGAAGGTTTCTTTGAGAAGCTCTACACCTTTGAGCAGGAGCCACGTAAAGGCTTAGGTCCTGCATGGGTGCGCAACTCGTGTATCGCCTGCCACCCCAGCTACGGTCATGGCAAGCGACAGACCGAATATCGTGCCAACCAGATTGGCAACGGCTATCTGCTGGTGATTTATCATCCTGATACCAACGGTTACATCACCGAGGTTACAGGTATGCCTCAGACACAGGCCATGTCGCCATTTAAGGCACCTATCGACGAGAGCCAGATTACTATCGACTGGAAGAATGTGACAGCCATGGAGAGCGGACTGCCCATGAAGTTTGAAGATGGCGAGGAATATGCCCTCATCTACCCTGAGGTGACCATCCCTCAGACCGCTTTCAACACCAACCCACTGCCTACTAACTACGAGGTGCGTCTGGAGTCAACCATCGGCGTATATGGTACTGGTTTGCTCGATGCCATCAGCGATGAGGATATCGAGGCACAGTGGTTGGCCGAGTCGAAGCATGCCACACTGAACCCCGCCATGTGGGATCAGGAGGCTGGCACCTTCAAGTCATCAGCCTACTATTCGGCAGCTTATAACGATCTGGGCACATTCCGTGGCTCTCACGGTCCGATTAAGCGTTTCACTTATGCCATGACTCGTGGTTCGCTGCAGGATGGTGCTGGTTCTAACGCTATCTGGAATATCACCAACGTCACCCGTAGCGACCGTCACTTCCTTTACACCACCCCCGCATGGGCCAAGGCACAGAGCGAGGACAAGGAGGTTATCAGCTATATCAAAGAGCACGGAGAATCGCCACTCAGCATTCTGCACCCCTACTATGCCGACGGTACCGACGAGGGTATTGCGGCTCGTGTAAACGAGATTCTGAGCTGTTCGTCGATTGCCAAGAAAGAGACTTTCGACAAGTACCTGTTTAACGGTGCACCTTACAATGGCAAGGAAGAGATGAGCGACAAGCAGTACTATCAGTTCATGGTATGGCATCGCGCTCTGGCTGTGCCTGCTGCCCGTAATCTGAACGATGAAGCCGTACAGCGCGGTAAGGATCTGTTCTCGCAGATTGGTTGTGCCCGCTGCCACCGTCCTTCATGGAAGACTGGCAACGACGATATGTGGGTAGATGCCAGCATCAAGGCATACGCTAAGAGTGTTGGTAAGGATGCCAACAAGATGCTGCCACGCTATCCTAACCAGACCATCTGGCCTTACACCGATATGGTTCAGCATCGCCTGATGATGAAGAACGATATCCGCACAGGCTGGTGCCGCACGACACCTTTGTGGGGACGCGGCCTGTCGCAGTTGCTTACAGGTGCTAACGATCGTCTGCACGACTGCCGTGCCCGCAGTGTACTTGAGGCTATCATGTGGCATGGTTATTCAAAGCAGTCGGATGCTTACGGACCAACAGAGAAATTCTATCATCTGCCTAAGGCCGATAGAGATGCTGTGATAAAATTCATCGAGTCAATATAATAATCGCACGCCATTTACGTTTTATTATATATGAAGCGAAGTATAATCATTCTATACATCGTGGTGGTTGCTGTACTGGCAGCCGCCACGGTTTTTGAGAAATATCAGGGTACAGAGTATGTATCCAACAATATCTATGGTGCCTGGTGGTTCTCGGCCTTATGGGCTTTGTTAGTAGCCATCAGCATATTCTGGCTCATCAAGCGTAAGGTGCGTCGCCCATCGGTAATGGTGCTACACCTGTCGTTTGTAGTTATCCTGGCAGGTGCCCTGCTCACGCATCTCACCGCCGTAAGAGGTGTAGTACCTTTACGTCAGGGCGTAGCCACCAACACATTCCTAACACGCGACATGCACCTCCACCAGTTGCCTTTCAACATCTGTCTGGAGCATTTTGACGTAAAGTTCTATGAGGGGACAGAGATGCCATCCGACTATATCTCGCAGGTTACCATCGATGGCAAGCCCTTTACCATCTCAATGAATCAGATTGCCAGTTATAGGAATATCCGCCTGTATCAGATGGATTACGATGCAGATATGCAGGGTAGTATCCTGTCGCTGAATTACGATCCATGGGGCATCCCCGTAACCTACTGTGGTTACGCCTTGCTGTTTGTATCGCTCATCTGGATACTCATCGATCCTAAGGGCAGGTTCCGCGAACAGCTGGCTTTGCTGCGCAATCATCGCCGACAACTGAATATCTTTGCAGCTGGCATCGCGGCATGCTTCTTATTCCTGATGTATCACTTCTTGAATAAGTACTCGCCTGAGAACCACCCCATGCCTGTACTCAACTCGCGCCTGCTGCCCGTACATATTGCAACCATCATGTTGGCTTATACCCTGTTGTTGTTTGCATGTCTCAGCAGTCTAGTGGGACTCATTTCAGCCAAATATCAACAGGGCATGCAGCACCTGTCGCAGATGCTGCTCTACCCTGCGCTCACCTTCTTAGGCTTTGGTATCTTTATCGGTGCCATCTGGGCCAACATCTCGTGGGGTAACTACTGGTCGTGGGACCCCAAAGAAACCTGGGCACTCATCACCCTGATGATTTACGGCATCCCCGCCCATCGTAGCATCAAACTTAATCACAACGTGTATATGGTTCTGGCATTCCTCACCATCCTCATGACTTACTTTGGTGTAAACTACTTCTTAGGCGGCATGCACTCGTACGCTTAAGGATACACCAATACCTATTTTATATTAGTTCTTTTTATTGAACACCGAAAGGTGCGCGATGCTTAAAACACTCAGTTTTAGGTATTGCGCACTTTATTTTTTCGCCGTACCTTTGCACCGTCGAATTAAAAGTATAACAATGAGAACAGAAAGAAACATCCCAACGGAACTCAAAGTACTGATGAACCACATCTACGAGCTGAATAAAGGCGTGCGCCAGATGGTACTGTTTACCTGCAATAAAAAGTATGGTAACCAGGCTGTTGAACGATTGGAAAGCCAAGGCATACCCTACGTGCTGCAGCCTGCAGGTCAGCAGAACCTGAACGTTTACTTTGGGCGTCGCGAATGTCTGGATGCCATCCGACTCATTGTTACCCGTCCGTTGAACCAACTTACACCTGAAGAGGATTTTATTCTTGGTGCTATGTTGGGGTACGACATCTGTGCCCAGTGCGAGCGCTATTGCAAACGTAAAGGACAATGCGACGGAAACTGCAAATGTAAGAATTAAACCACATAATGATAATATAAAGTAATGAATTCAACTATTGTAATTTATGGTTCCTCTACAGGAACATGCGAGGCCATCGCAGAGAAGATAGCCTCGAAGCTGGGTTGCGAAGCCTTGAATGTACAGGATCTTTCGGCCGAAACCGTTGCCGCCAACCAGAATCTGATCTTAGGTACCTCTACCTGGGGAGCTGGCGAACTGCAGGACGACTGGTACGACGGTTTGAAGACCTTGCAGGGTGCCGACCTGAGCGGAAAAACTATCGCCATCTTTGGTTGTGGCGACTGTTCTACCTATAGTGATACATTTGTAGGTGGTATGGGTGAGCTCTATAACGGCATCAAAGACAGCGGTGCCAACTTTATTGGTAGCGTTGAAACCGATGGTTACACTTTCGACGATTCTGAAGCAGTTATCGACGGAAAGTTTATTGGCCTGCCTCTCGACGACATCAATGAGGACGACCAGACCGATACACGTATCGATGCCTGGTTGGCAGCTATTACTCCAAGTCTTTAATCACAGGTGTAAATTTATAAATAAGTATTTGTTTAGTTAGGGTAAAGGTGGCTAGTCGAGACGACCAGCCACCTTTCTTTTTGCAATAAAAAAGACTAATAACAGACCATTATCCGATTTTTTTCGTATCTTTGCGGCACAAATTAACAATCATGATAATGCTAAGAATAATTATTTGCCTGCTGGCTATGATGGGAGCTCTTTCGCTCCAAGCTGAATACAAAGAATTAAAACCACGACTTGTGGTGTGTACAGACATTGCACCTGCTGATGTGGAACCCGACGATATGGAGTCGATGGTACGACTGATGGCCTATGCCGACCAATTTGAAATAGAAGCATTGATTACATCAGTAGGTTGGAACTGCGATCCCTATCCTACAGAATGGGCACAGTATCTGCAACGGGTAATTGAGGCTTACAGACAGGATGTGCCGAAGCTGATGCAACGTTCGAAGCAGAAGAATTTCTTAGCATTTGATAAAGAAAGAAAACAACAGTACATAGGATACTGGCCAAGTGCCGACTATTTGAAGAGCCGTGCGGTAATGGGTAGTATTCACGGTGGCATCAAATCCATTGGTGCTGATAACGATTCACCTGGTAGCGAACTGCTGATACAACTTGCCGACGAAGACGACCCACGCCCAATCTATGTAGCTGCCTGGGGTGGTGCCAACACATTGGCACAAGCCATCTGGCGAGTTAAGCAAACACGTTCTGCTGAGGCCTTAAAGCAGTTTTTGCATAAGTTTCGCATCTATACCATTACCGACCAAGACATGCATTACAATATGCGTATGAACCGTAGTTACAGTTCGCACATGTGGCTACGTAAGGAGTTTGCCGACGATTTGCAGTTTGTGTGGGATGAAGGCACATGGCAGGAGCAGTGCGAACTTGGCAAACGCCACTGGCAACAGCATAAGGACTACATACAAGGCCGAGGTGCGTTAGGCAGCGAGTATCCTACCTACAAATGGGGAGTTGAAGGCGATACGCCTAGTTTTCTGTATGTCATGCCCAATGGTTTGAACAATCCCGACGATCCACATCAAGCTGGTTGGGCAGGCTATCATGAGCATGGACTCTGTGCCGACTCGATTACCACCGCCTGGACCAGTTGGCAGGAGCCGCTGCGTAGCATCAGTATAGAGTATAAGCAGCGTTTCTACCCCGACGAGCTTAACGATTTCATGGCACGTATGCAGTGGGCTGCCGAGGGGCATGGCAATCATAATCCTCGAGTTATCATAAACAACAACACAGGTATTTTGCCCATTCATATCACAGCTAAAGCGGGTGATACAATACGCCTTGATGCCTCATCATCGCAGGATAGTGATGGCGACAACCTGCAATTCTTATGGTGGCAGCAGCCTGAGATAGGGCAAACAAAAGTGACCATCTCCCAGTCAACCCAGAAGACAGTCACCATACATATCCCTGCAGATACTGCAAACGACACGATTCACATTATTTGCGAAGTACACGACGACGGTCCCTTTCATCTGGTAGCCTATCGCCGCATCATTATTTCTATATAGCCACTAAACTTTGTGGTTATAGTGTCTGATAAGACACGCTACACCAATGGTTGCGAGCAAAAATTCCAAAGCTACTACTAAAATGTATACCATAGTAATTTGATTATAAATTAGGTGAAACAGAACATATCCAATTTTCGAGATTGCATTGGGGCGTTTCAGCATATAGCTGTTCGCCAACAATGTGCGCATGGCGTTCACGCAGTTCATGGCAAATTTTATCTGCATCATGATTCAGTTTGTTACCTAATGCCACTAACACGGCAAAGTTCTTTCCACTTAGGCTAGCACCACGCAACGTTTGACAAGCCCACTGCCAATGGGGAGTCATACTTCCATCAGCCATAAACTCTAATGCAAGAACAAAACTCTGGCAGTTTTCTATCTGCCTGTTGTTAATACTCTGTACGCTGATAGTTTCAGCGCCAAGCTTGTCGGCTATTTCTTCTGCAATAGCCTGACAACTGTCGTATACCACGACGATTGATTCATGTTTCATACCCACAAAAATTAAGTTGCGCCTCACGCCCTTACATCGAGAGCATTTAGCAAATACCGAAAAAGGCTGGTCTTCAGACTTTCCTCCACTCCCAAGCGCCTTCTCACCCAAACGGGCAATGGCATTGATGCTTAGGAGCCATAATGGAGTTCACTGCTGCGGGACAGTCGGAGATTCTCACTCACATTCCCAATTAATCGCGGCTAAGCGAACCTTTACGGGCGAAGGTCGAGGCTATGCCTCAACGTTCACGTTAAGTCGAGGCGTAGCCTCAACTTTCACATAGACTCATTCTTGAATCACGTTGCAAATATACAACATTATTCTTATACGCCAAACAAAAAATCAAAAATAATTTGTTTTATACAAAAAAAGGCCCCAGGCCTTCTATCCGTTAGCGAGATAGTTGGCCTGGGGCACGTTTGGCAGTTAACGCTTCGTTCCATTACGCACTGCCCTTCATTGTCAAAAGGATATTGATCATTAGGTTATATCTATTACTTAAAAAAAAGAAAGAGCGATTAAATTTTCTGGTTGCAAAGGTAAGGCAAAAAATCCATTCCCACAAGGGTTTAGACAAATGATCGGGTGGTTTCAGACAAATCGTCGGACATTTCAGACAATCTGTCGGACAAAACGACACGTCGTCGGACAAATTACACAACTTTTGGCACTTAATTTCAAGATAATGATAGCAAAACACACGATAAAACTACATTTTGTTTTGTGGTTTTAAACAATTTTATATCTATAATAGGTGTAGTTATCGCGAACAAATACCCGACTATTTGTCTGAAACCACCCGACCATTTGTCTGTGCTATTGCAGATACTGTCTTTTTGTTATATCTTTGCACCAGAAATTTAAAAACAAAAGTAATAAAAGTATGGAAACAAATCTAATTATCCTGATGGCATTCGCCTTAATAGTGTTGGCAATGATTGTAAGATTGTGGGTACTCGACATGAGCCACAATGGTAAACTGTAATAGTATATATCTTAAAAAGATGCATTTCAATATTGGTGTGATAAACTTCTAAAAACATGGAAATAGCGCTGATGGTTCTGTTAGTCGTCGCCGTGATATTATTTATCCTGGTGGTAAGAATGTTGGTGCTCGACATGACTCACAATGATAATTAATGCTAACTTAATTCAACTGGCTACGCAAAAAGAGTTTCGGCATGTATTCGGCTCTCTCTGCCGGTGGTTACAGATTCTAAATCTTTATGAATGGAATATTGAAGGGGGAAAAGATAAAAACTTGATTTTTTATTTGGGTTTTTAGAAAATAACCCGTACCTTTGCACCTAGAAACAAACTATTTATCATGAAAATTTGTAGGTGCATATATATAATAAGTATAGCTATCATCCTTACCGTGCTCACGGCCTGTGGCGGTAAGGGCAGTGAAAAACGAGGCGACATCCCCGCAAAGCGCATTTCCACACGTGGCGACAGTATTGCTCTGGCTGCTAGATTTTCTGGCGACTTTGAGCATTTCCTGGCCGTTACCGACAGTTTGGCCGAAGTTGGCGAACTCTCGCCGATACGTGCCGAAGGCTATCGTGGCGTAGCTTATTTCCAGATGGGACAGATGGATAAGTGCATCGAGTGCTTCCGTCGTGTTGTTGCTATCGAGAATCCTCCTGCCGAGGACTTCTGGGAGTACATACATGCAGGCACTAACCTGGTTATCATGCTAACCACCGATCGCGACTACGATAATGCCATGCGCACTGCCCTCCTGCTTATCGACAAGCTGAAGGATGTGGACAATCCATACTGTCCTGTCGAATTACAGACGCTTTACTTAAGCCTAGGCGACACCCAGATAATGTTGGAACGCTTCGACGAAGCCAAGAAGAGTTATGACGATGCCTATCTGTGGGTACTTCGCACAGTTAACGACTCTACAAACCGACCGATAGCAGCCAGCATTCAAACCTTAGAGAATATCGCCGTTAGTCACATCAATCACCACTTGAATGAGGCCGGCGTATGGGTAGATCGCATGGACTCGCTTGTAACTATCTATGAGAAAGAGCCCAAGCCGATTGAAAAAGAATTAAAAACACTGCGTGCCTTAGTTTGGCTGCATCGTGCACAAGTGTACCAGATGAACGGAAAAACAGCCGAAGCCGCCCGCAATTATGCCCAATATATGAAAACCGACTTTGGACAAACACTCGAGGGACGCATCAACGGCTGCGGATACCTGGTAGAAGCCCGTCGCTATGCCGAAGCTGCCGACAACTATACCGAACTCGACCGTTTTATTAAGGATTGGGGGTATGAATACGATTTAGAAACCATCGGTCAGAATCTACTGCCTAAGTTCCGTTCCAACTATTTTGCCGGACGTAAGGACTCGGCCCTCCATGTGGCCATGCAGATAGCCGAAGTCTACGATACGGCGCTTGTACGCCAGAAGCGTAGCGAAAGTGCCGAACTGGCTACCATCTACGACACGCAGGGCAAGGAGCGCCAGATAGCAGAACAGCGCGCCCAGAACCGATTCGTAACAGCCATCAGCATTGCCGTCACCACAGCAGCTTTACTTATCCTGGCTTTCGGTCTCTATGCCTTCCTGCAGTGGCGCATCACCCAGCGACACAACCGCATCCTGGCCCGACAGATTACCGAAGCCGTAGAGTATAAGGAGAAATACAAGGAACTGAAAGCCGCTAACCGTTCGGCCGAATCAACAAATTCACCAAAGGTCGAAGCTGAAACTGCTGAACCAAGTACAATTGGAGCAGGACTTAGCATCTCTGATTTCACGACACTTACCGACGAGCAGTTATTCCTCTGCCTGCGCGATTTGATTGAAAACGAAAAACTGTTCTTGCAGCCCGACTTTGGCCGACAGTCGCTCATCGATCGTACAGGCTTGTCGAAAGAACGCATTGGTGCCGCCTTTGCACAGGGTAGCGATAGTGTTTCGCTGCCAGCCTACGTTCGCGAACTGCGCCTCGATTATGCTGTAAGTCTGATGAACAGCCAGCCCGACCTGAACGTTGAGCAGGTAAGTCAGGCCAGCGGATTTACCAACGCCGACACCTTTACCCGCAACTTCCGCACCAAGTACGGCATGACGCCAACCACCTATAAACAAACAAATAACAACGCGTAAAAAAAATAACATATGGACAGAATGAAAAAACTACTTTTATTAATGCTTGCTGCCATGACAGCAACAATCAGTACACAGGCACAGACAAAGCGATCGGCCGACTTCAAAGCTAAGTACCAGCTGAAGGAGGTCGTAGTGATGAGTCGCCACAACATCCGCTCACCACTGGCATCGGGCGGTGCCACCTATATGCGAGTAACGCCTTATGAATGGTTTAAGTGGACATCGCCAGGCAGTCAGTTATCACTGCGTGGCGGCGTACTTGAAACAGAGATGGGACAGTTTTTCCGCAAATGGTTGGTAGGCGAAGGACTGCTGCCCGATAACTACCGTCCCGATGGCGACGATGTGCTGTTCTATGCCAACTCTCGCCAGCGTACATTTGCCACAGCTAAGTATTTCTCAGCCGGATTCCTGCCCTTCGCCAACGTGGAGATTAAGCACAAGTACGAGGAGGACAAGATGGATCCCTTGTTTACGCCACAGTTCACAAAGATGAACGATACCTACCGTCAGCAGGTTCTCGCCGAGATAAACGCCATGCACAACGGTCCACAGGCTTGGATGCAGTCTGTACAGTCCACCCTAACGCTGGTAGAGGAAATCATTGATATGGCGCACTCACCAGCAGCGCAGAACGACACAACGCACTTCTGGTACGATGACACGCAGTTTACATTAGAGAAGGGCGACGAACCGAAGATGACTGGCGGCTTTATGCTGGCCAATAGCGTAGCCGACGCTCTGGTGCTGCAATGCTACGAAAGCGAGAGCATGTCGGTCTTCGGCCATGAGTTGACTCAGGAGCAATGGCGAGCCATCTGCGGCATCAAGGAGGTGTACGACGCTTTGCTCTTCACAACTCATAGTGCTGCCGTAAACCTGGCTTACCCATTAGTGAGTCGTATCCGTGAAGAACTGCACCACGACCGACGTAAGTTCACATTCCTCTGTGGTCACGACAGCAATCTGGCCAGTATCGGTGCAGCCCTGCGTCTCGTATATCCAGAAACCGAACAGGCTCTGGAACTACATACCCCCATCGGTTCTAAACTCGTGTTCGAGAAGTGGAGCAACGGTACAGATGAGTACGTTGCCATCAATCTGGTATATCAGGCCGTCAGTCAGTTACAGAACCGCACATTGCTTTCTGTCGAAGAGCCACCTATGATTCTCCCCGTCACCATCGAAGGACTGACGGCTAATAGCGATGGACTCTACCGTCTGTCAGATCTTGATGCCCGCATGGCCGAAACAATGACGGAATACGATGCCATCAAAGACACCGAGACTTCCGCCATCCCAGCTCCTGCCACCACCATTCCCTCCGGCTCTGCCCGTTCCTACACACTCAGCGGAACCCAGGCTTCTAATAGTTACCGAGGAATCGTTATCGAACAAGGCCATAAGACCGCAAGAACAAAATACTAGTTTTTAAGTATTGCACACCCTACCAATAAGTACTGAGCGCAAACAGCGTATGGCCCAGAAGATTCTGGCAGCCAAACGCCGCATCGAAATAACAATGCTATCGGAATAAAAAAAATGGGTGACCAAACGGTCACCCACTTTTTATTAACAAACAACTTAAAGTGGATAATCTTCGAATGCATAAAGCACTGTCGAGAGATAGCGCTCGCCAGTATCAGGCAGCAGCACTACTATCTTCTTACCCTTATTCTCAGGACGCTTAGCCACCTCGGTAGCAGCATAGAGGGCTGCACCTGCCGAGATACCTACCAGCAGACCTTCCTGCTGAGCAATCTCACGACCTGTACGGATAGCAGCGTCGTTCTCTACATCAAACACCTCGTCGATAACAGTTGCATCGTAGGTCTTGGGAATGAAACCTGCACCGATACCCTGAATCTTGTGAGGACCGCTCTGACCGCCGTTCAGTACAGGGCTCGACTTGGGCTCTACAGCAATAATTTTCACGTTTGGATTCTGCTCCTTCAGATACTTACCTGTACCGCTGATAGTACCACCAGTACCAACACCGCCGATAAAGATATCGACCTGTCCATCGGTGTCGCGCCAGATCTCAGGACCTGTAGTAGCATAGTGCTTAGCAGGGTTAGCAGCGTTCTCAAACTGCTGCAGAATCACAGCACCAGGGATAGAGTCGCGCAGTTCCTCTGCAGCGCGGATGGCGCCTGGCATGCCGTCTTTACCAGAAGTGAGTCGTACCTCGGCACCATAGGCTTTCACAAGGTTTCGGCGCTCTACACTCATGGTTTCAGGCATGGTAAGGATCAAATGGTAGCCTTTGACGGCTGATACCAGTGCCAGTCCTACGCCCGTGTTTCCAGAGGTTGGTTCGATAATGGTTGCACCTGGCTTCAAGATGCCTTTGGCCTCTGCGTCTTCAATCATCGCCAGTGCGATACGATCTTTTACGCTACCACCAGGATTAAAGAATTCTACCTTGGCAATAACAGGAGTCTCCAGACCCTTTGCCTGTGAAAACTTGTTGAGCTCAAGAAGTGGAGTGTTGCCGACGAGCTCTGTCAGCTGTTTTGCGATTTTACTCATAATCCTTACCTTTTTTTATAAAATTAATAACAAATAAATCTCTCTCTTCAATATGATTTTTATCACACTGCAAAGGTACGACGTTTTTTGCAGTCTCACAATCCCTCTTGTGTGGCATTCTATATACCAAACGTTTGGTATATTGTTGAAAAACGGGGATTTTACTCCCCGTTCCCGTTAAATTTGGTCAAAAGCCTGCGACAAGTCGGCAATAATGTCGTCGATGTGCTCAGTACCGATACTCAAGCGGATGGTTGATGGCGTGATGTGCTGCTCAGCCAGCTCCTCAGGACTCAGCTGTGAGTGAGTGGTGGTATATGGGTGGATAACCAGACTCTTCACATCGGCCACGTTAGCCAGCAGTGAGAAAATCTGCAGGGCATCGATAAACTTCCAGGCCTCTTCCTGCCCGCCCTTAATCTCGAAGGTGAAGATTGAGGCACCACCCTGTGGGAAGTACTTATTGTACAAAGCATGGTCGTGATGACTTGCCAATGCTGGGTGATTAACCTTAGCCACCTTTGGATGGTTGGCCAGGAAGTCAACAACCTTCAGTGCATTCTCCACGTGGCGCTCTACACGCAGACTCAGTGTCTCAACACCCTGCAGCAGGATAAAGGCATTGAATGGCGACAGTGTAGCACCGGTATCGCGCAGAATCACGGCACGGATACGAGTCACGTAAGCGGCAGCACCTACTGCATCGGCAAATACGATACCATGGTACGATGGATCGGGCTTAGCCAGTGTGGGGAATTTTTCGGGATTAGCCTTCCAGTCGAACTTACCACCATCTACAATCACACCACCCAGTGAGGTTCCGTGTCCACCCAGGAACTTAGTGGCCGAGTGTACTACGATGTCGGCACCATGCTCCAATGGACGGATCAGGTATGGGGTACCGAAGGTGTTATCAACGATGAATGGGATGCCATACTTGTGAGCAACAGCAGCCACACCCTCAAGGTCGAGCACATCGCTGTTAGGGTTGCCGAAGGTCTCGGCATATACTACTTTTGTGTTGGGCTTGATGGCAGCCTCGAGCGCAGCCAGATCGTTTACATTCACGATGGTATTGGTAATGCCCTGGGTAGCCAGTGTATGGGTAATGAGGTTGTAAGAACCACCATACAGGTTATCAGCAGCTACGATATGGTCACCTGCCTGCACAATGTTCTGCAGAGCGTAAGTAATAGCGGCTGCACCACTGGCAACTGCAAGACCAGCTACTCCACCTTCGAGTGCTGCCACACGATCCTCGAACACACCTTGTGTAGAGTTGGTCAGTCGACCGTAGATATTACCAGCATCGCGAAGTCCGAAACGATCGGCAGCATGCTTTGAGTTGTGGAACACATAGCTTGTGGTCTGATAGATGGGCACGGCACGTGCATCAGTAGCGGGGTCGGCCTGTTCCTGGCCTACATGCAGTTGCAAAGTCTCGAAACGATAATTCTTACTTGTACTCATAACTTTATTCCTTTCTTTTTATTTGATTAAACTTTCTGGGTGCAAAGGTAATAGGTTTAGAAAAATCTACCAAATTTCTTGTTTAATTCAGAAAATATACCTAATTTTGCAGTCGAGAAAGAAAATCTTTCCGTTTAAGAGCTTAAAATAGTATCCAAACAGAATAAAACTCTAAGTTATGGCAGATATCCTGGACGAAACCGACTTGCAGATACTGAAAACACTGCAAAAAAACGCCAAATTGACCACCAAAGAGCTGGCCGATGCCGTTCATTTAACACCAACCCCCGTCTTTGAGCGTCAGAAACGACTCGAAAGACAGGGGTATATTAAAAAGTATGTGGCTATTCTCGATCCCGAGAAATTGGGTCAGGGCTTGCAGGTTTTCTGCAAGGTTAAACTCAAGCATATTAACCACGAGATTGCCGACTCATTTGTTCGTCGCATCCAGCGCATACCTGAGGTTACCGAATGCTACAACACCTCGGGTGCCTACGACTACCTTTTAAAGGTACGCGCGCGCGACATGAAACAATACCAGGAGTTCGTGCTCAACAAACTGGGCGAGATAGAAAGCCTGGCCTCTATCGAGAGCACCTTTGTGATGAGCGAGGTGAAACAGAACTACGGTATCCACATCGGCTGAATATTATTTTTGTCGTAATGTGTTGATGATGGTGTCCAGTTCACCAGCCAACCGCTCATAGTCGTCAAGCTGGAACGGACAAGCACTCAGTTCACGACCCATACCGGCGGGAATAACCTGATAAGCCTGCTCTTCCAGCGCCTTACCTTTCTCGGTAAGCGATACTATCTGCTGGCGCTTATCCTCCTTTCCGCGCTGTCGGGTCACTATGCCCAGTTTCTCCATACGCTGCAGCAGCGGCGTAACGGTGTTTGTTTCCAGCAGCAGTCGGCGTGCAATGTCGTTCACAGGTTGGGCGTCCTGCTCCCACAGCACCATCATTACCAGATACTGCGGATAGGTAATACCCAGCTCATTCAGCAGTGGCGTATAAGCCTGAGTTATTAAACGTGTAGCCGTATACAAACGGAAGCAGACTTGATTATCGAGTCGTAATTCTTCGTGCATATCTCTTAATTGTCAATTTTCAATTCTCAATTTTCAATTAGCCAAGCATGGCCTCAATGTCCTTCTCAAAGTCAGCGGGCTCGGTAGTAGGTGCATAGCGCTTAATGGTATCACCGTCTTTCGAAATCAGGAACTTGGTGAAATTCCACTTAATATCGCTGTCCTTCTCTACACTCTTGCTGATGGTTTTGAAGAGAGCCTTGGCAGCCTTGGCCTTTAAACCTTTATACTCCTCGGTGGGAGCCTGTGTCTTCAGATACTCAAAAATGGGATCGGCAGCAGCACCATTCACGTCAATCTTCTTCATAATCTGGAAGGTAACGCCGTAGTTCAACTGGCAGAACTCGCTAATCTCGCTGTCGGTACCTGGATCCTGCTCCTTAAACTGGTTGCAGGGAAAACCGATAACCACCAGTCCCTGATCCTTATACTTCTGGTTCAACGCCTCCAATCCTTCGAACTGAGGGGTGAATCCGCACTTGCTGGCTGTGTTAACTACCAGCAACACCTTTCCCTGGAACTCAGAGAAATCAATCTCCTTACCTTTGCTCGTCAGAGCCTTGAAATCATAAATCTTACTCATATCATTATTACAATTATATCGTTTGCGATGCAAAGGTAAGCATAATTATTTATATCGCAAGCGATTTAGTAAAAACTTTAAGAGAGTTTAACTATATATCGCTTGCGATACGTATTTAAAAGTCCTTGATTAGAAGAACTTTACGATATCATCCAGATCGCGTCTGTCGGGGTGTGTGGGCTCTTCGTTTCTGTAGCCCAAGGCAATTACAGCCATCACAGTCTCGTCCTCGGGGATGTCAAACAGCGCTCTCAGTTGGTCGGCATCGCGCATACCCATAATCAGGGTATCGAATCCCATGGCGCGTGCTTTCAATATCAGGTAGCAGTTGCTCAGTCCGTTATCGTAGGCACCCCAGCCTTCGCCTACCTCGTTGGTAGCCTGTCCCTGGAAATAGCCCGATTTCCCGCGCTCAAAGGTCGACACAATCAGTACCGGTGCATCGGCCACGCGATCCTTGTTGGCGCCAATCATCTCCATGGCAGCCTTCAGTTTCTCCTCGCCGATAGCCACATAATACTTCGAAGGCTGCTGGTTAGCCCACGATGGAGCCTCCTGGGTAGCCTTGAGCAGTTCGCGTACTTCGGCCTCCGAGATTTTCTTCGCTGGGTCGTAGCTACGTACGCTTCTACGGGTGGTTAAAACTTCGTCGAACGATACCGACGTCTCTGTGTTGGTGTTGTCATTATGGCAACTGGTTAAAGCAAGCAGCACTGTGGCTGCACCTATTAAAAACTTTTTTGTCATTAGTTGTTGTTATTAAAAATTACTATCTTCATAACCACTGTTTTTGTTATTGTGGCCACAAAGATAGTAATAATTCTTTAACGCCGCATCATTTGGGCGTTGATTTTAATCTTATTTTTGAAATAATCGGGCGATAGCGGCTGCCTGCTGAATGCGGTTACCCATGCCGATACCGTCGCGCAGATTACCGGCTATAATCAATCCGGGGTACTGCTGCTGGATAGCCTCCACCGCCTTAAAACGCTCGCCACTATCCACGCCATACTGCGGAATGGCATGCTCATGACGGAAGATACGTATCATGTCGGGCTCTACGTTCATAGGATATTTCAACATGCTGTGGAAAGCCTCACGCACCATCGAGCGTATCTCGGCATCACTCTTCTGCAGATAGTCGGTATGTCGGGCGCCACCCATAAAGTACGAGTACAGTGCTCCCCCCTCGGGTGCACGCTGCACAAAGCAGGCCGATGGGAACAAGATACCCAGCACCTTCTTCTGCTCCTTGCTGGGCACCAAACCGCCAAAGGCCGCATAGTCGATACCGCCAGTGTTCTTAATGCCCACACACACCTGTATGATAGGTGCATAGTAAAGCTTGCTGATAGGCGCCATCTGCTCCTGCGCCACAAAGGGTAGCAACGATGACAAGGCATAAGCACCCACAGTGGTAATCACATGGTTGCAGTGTATCTCCTCGGTACCGTTGTTATAGCGTATCAGCCATTTGTGCTCGCCATCGGGCATCACCGTTATCGCCTGTGCACCGGTTACAATGTCGATGCCCTCAGCCAGTGCCTCTACCAGATTCTGCAAACCGCCAAAGGCCGAGAACACCTTCTTGGTAGCCAAGCGGTCGCGCTCGCTCTTAGGCTCCTTGGCCTTAGCAATGGCACCACGCACAAAACTGCCGTAGTTAGCCTCAAGGTTATAAAGTTTAGGCAGCGCATAGCGGGTAGTCAGCTTCATCGGATCACCGGCATACACACCCGACACAAACGGATCAACGGCATACTCGTAGAACGATCGTCCCAGTCGGCGCTGTGCCAGTGCGCCTACGGGCTCATCGGGGTCGGTACCCTTCTTACGCCAGGGCTCACCCAGTATACGGAACTTATCCTTCAGTGTAAACAAGGGGGTACTGATAGCTGCTGGCAAACTGGCAGGCAAAGCATGAAACTCGCTGCCTTTCCATATCAGTCGGCGCTTCGACGATTCACGGGCTGTCTCCATCTGGCAGCGTCCCTCCAGATCACGGAACAACTCGGTAACCTCGGGAAACGATACCACGCCAGTGTTAGGACCACTCTCGAACGTAAATCCATCCTCGTTGTGCGTAGCTATCTGGCCACCTATGCGGTTCTGCTTTTCAAGCACCAGCACATCGCGGCCCATCTTCTTCAGGTTAAAGGCAGTGCTCAGTCCAGTCAGTCCGGCACCTATCACTACTATATCACGTTTTTGCATTGTTATATCGGTTTTGAGAATTGTTTGTCGTTATGAGCCATCAGTGGGTCGAGTGCAGCAGCCACGCAGCGCACAAATGGGCGCCCACAGGTGTTCACCTCAATATGGTCGTCGTCAAAGCGCAACAGTCCGTCGGCCTGCATCTCGCTGAATGTGGTTTCGTTGTAGCCACAGGCCTCGCGCACCTCAGCGGCACTCACACCCAGGTGTGCAGCCACGTCGCTCCAGTTCAGGGTGTAGTTACACATCAGCGTCTCAACCACCTGGCGCACCAGCTTTTCCTGAGGGGTAAGATGATAGCCGCGTGAAATGTAGAGCTGACCACTGTTCAGGGTTTCGATATACGTGTTGATATCGCGACCGTTCTGGGCGTAGCAGTCGTCCAGCTGACTGATACCCGTTACACCAAAGGCATACACCTGCGCCGTTGTACGACGTGTGCAGTAGCCCTGAAAGTTACGGTGCAGCTGTCCCTTGCCAAGCGCCACAGCCAGTTCGTCATCGGGCAGCACAAAATGGTCCAGACCTATGGGCTGATAGCCAGCCGCTGTCAGCACCTCGGCAGCCGCCTCATACATGCCGTTCTTCTCCTGGTTGGCAGGCAGTCCCACCTTATCCAGTATCTGCTGTCGTGGGAACAGCTTTGGCAGATGTGCATACGAGAAAGTAACCAGTCGGTCGGGTCGCCATGCAGCCGCCTGCTCGATGGTATTACGGAACGAGTCGATAGTTTGCAGGGGCAATCCATACAGGAAGTCGAGATTCACCGTTGCCCCACTCTCGTGCAGCATCTCAAGAATCTCACCCACAGGCATCATCGACTCACGTCGGTTCACCACCTTCAGCACTTCGGGGCGCAAGTCCTGCACACCCAGACTATAGCGTGTAAAACCGCATGCAGTAAGCTGCTGCCAGTCGTTGGCATCCAGATAACCGGGATGGCACTCGATGGCAATCTCGGGGCGCTCAATGGTAGGCGCTATCGATAACAGGTGCTCGTTCAGCTCCTTAATCATGGCAATGGGCAATGCCGTAGGACTGCCGCCGCCATAGTGTATCTGCGAGATCTGTCGACCATCGCTGATATGCTTAGCCACTAGGTCGATCTCCTTGTGCAGGGCCTCAACATACGCCTTTACCACCTCGGGCTTGGCCTGAGGATACGAGTTGCAGCCGCAGTAATGGCACAAGTGCCTGCAAAAGGGAATATGCAGGTAGAAAGATATCTGGTTCTGTCGGGCCTCGTTACTCTGATCAACCATCATCAGATAGTCGGCCTCGGTAAAGTTACTAAAGTAATTTGCCGGTGGATAGCTGGTGTATCTCGGTACCGGACGGTTATACTTCTCTATGATGTCTGTTTGCATGGGTGCAAAGGTACTACATTCCGCCGGCCCTCACAATCCCTATTTATATGGATTTACAGTTTAAAATGACTTTTACGGTATTGCTGGGGCGTCATACCCGAGTTTTTCTTGAAAATGCGGTTAAAGTACGAGTAGTCGTCGTAGCCTAACGCGTCGGCTATACGGTTCACGGCCATGTTGGTGGTTACCAGTGTCAGCTCGGCCTTCTCCAGCTTGCGCTTGGTAATAAAGGCATTGGGTGTTTCGCCTGTTTCGTGCTTAAACACGCGTATGAAATGATCCTTCGACATGCAGGCCTTTTCGGCCAGCTGTTCTATGTCGAGCCTTTCGCCGATGTGCTTGCGTATATAGGCCAGCGTCAGATGTATACGGTCGTCCTTCACATCGGCCTTAGGCGTGGCATACTTCAGGAATCGCGACATCAGGATGTACAGGATACCACGACTCTCTACCTTATCGCAGAACGGACGGCGCTGATTAAGTTCCAGGTTACTAATCAGTGTCTGGTGGTTGTCGTACGCTTCAGGGTCCGACTGCTGCAGCTTCAGGAATGGGTTGATAAAGCACAGTCGCCTTACCAGTTCCAGATCGCCCGGAGCCGCCTTTACCTCCACGGGATAGTCCCATTGGTCCAGTATGCTCATATCGCTGTGCATATCCTCGTATATATGTATATAATAATGTGAGAACGGTGCATCGCAGATATAGCTATGCATGGTATAGGCTGGTATAAAATACAGATGGTTAGGTATCAGCGTGTAAACACCCGACGGCATCTCAACCTGCGCCGTACCATCGGTAACGTAATACAAGCGCGCAAACGGACTGCGCACATTTTTCCAGTTCCAGTCGGCCATATGGTCGGCCAGTCCTACGTTCAGGGTCAGTAAGTGAAGCTTGTCTATAGGATAGTTCATAACCAAGTGTTTATAGTGTTTCGTTTACAAAGTAACAACATTTATTTTAAATATACAACAAATTTCAAGTTTTTTTCAGTGCCGATTCGAAAACTAACTATAAAATATCGATAAAGTGCTATAAATCTGAAACAAAATTAACTTTTTTACCATTCTGCCGTCGATTTTCTCTAAAAAAACGCGTTTGTTGATTGGTGTATTTAAAATTATTCCTTAACTTTGCGCCGACAAAAAAGAAAACTACGATAATGGACGAGAAAATTTCAGGTTACAAATGCAAGACTTACAGCATGCCCGTAAAAAGGTATTGCCAAACCATGGATCTTAAAAACGATCCTGAGCTGATAGCCAAGTACAAGGAGGCGCACGACCGCCTGCATGCCTGGCCCGAAATCTTAGCAGGTATCCGTGAGGTGGGCATCCTCGAGATGGAGCTCTACATCCTGGATAACCGTTTGTTCATGATTGTAGAAACCCCACTGGATTTTGATTGGGACAGCGCCATGGCCCGACTGGCCACCCTGCCTCGCCAGGCCGAATGGGAAGATTACGTAGCCATGTTCCAGGCCTGCAAGCCAGGCAGTACTTCCGACGAGAAGTGGCGCATGATGGACCGCATGTTTTATCTTTATGATCATGAATAACTATCCTAAAATTGGTATTCGCCCCACCATCGACGGTCGTCAAGGGGGCGTTCGCGAAAGCCTCGAACAAAAAACAATGGCTTTAGCAAAGGCTGTAGCCCAGCTCATCAGTTCAAACTTGCGTAATGGCGACGGCTCGCCTGTTGAGTGCGTGATTGCCGACACTACCATCGGTCGTGTGGCCGAGAGTGCTGCCTGCGCCCAGAAGTTTGAACGTGAGGGTGTTGGTGCCACCATCACCGTTACATCGTGCTGGTGCTACGGTTCCGAAACCATGGACATGAATCCCCACTACCCCAAGGCTGTTTGGGGCTTTAACGGCACCGAGCGTCCAGGCGCTGTATATCTGGCTGCCGTACTGGCCGCCCACGCCCAGAAGGGATTGCCTGCCTTTGGCATCTATGGCCACGATGTGCAGGACCTCGACGATAACACCATCCCCGCCGATGTAGCCGAGAAACTGCTGCGCTTTGCACGTGCCGCACAGGCCGTAGCCACCATGAAGGGCAAGAGCTACCTCTCATTAGGTAACACCTGCATGGGTATTGCCGGCAGTATCGTTAACGCCGATTTCCTGCAGCAGTATCTGGGCATGCGCACCGAGTACGTATCACTGGTCGAGATTCTGCGCCGTGTTGATTTCGGCATCTTCGATCCCGATGAGTTCAACAAGGCCATGCAGTGGGTAGAGAAATACTGCAAGCCCCAGGAGGGCCACGATTATAACGAGGACCGCCCCCTGTTCCCCGGCACACCTATGACCACCTTCAACGGTAAAGGCAAGGGCAAGAACCGCCAGGAAAAGGATGCCGACTGGGAGTTCACCGTTAAGACCATGATGATTATCCGCGACCTGATGCACGGCAACCCACGCCTGCTGGAGATGGGCTATAAGGAAGAGGCACTGGGCCACAACGCCATCTTTGGCGGTGTACAGGGCCAGCGCCAGTGGACCGATTACAAGCCCAACTTCGACTTCCCTGAGTCGATGCTCTGTACCTCGTTCGACTGGAACGGCCGTCGCGAAGCCGATGTGCTGGCCACCGAGAACGATTTCCTCAACGGCATGTCGATGCTGTTCGGCCACCTGCTCACCAACCGTGGTGTGATGTTCTCCGACATCCGCACCTACTGGAGCCCCGGGGCTGTAGAGCGTGTGGCAGGCCATCGCCCTGAGGGACAGGCAGCTGGTGGATTCATCCACCTTATCAACAGCGGTGCCACCACACTCGATGCCACAGGCGCCATGACAGATGCTAACGGAAAACCCACCATGAAGGAGTTCTGGAATATGACCGATGCCGACGTAGAGGCCTGCCTGAAGGCCACCAGCTGGATGCCAGCCGATCGCGACTACTTCCGTGGTGGCGGCTACAGTTCGCACTTCGTTACCAAGGGTGGCATGCCCATGACCATGATTCGCATAAATATGGTACAAGGCTTAGGTCCTGTGCTGCAGCTGGCCGAAGGCTGGACTGTAGAACTGGATGCCGAAACCCACAACATACTCGACAAGCGTACCGATCCCACCTGGCCTACCACCTGGTTTGTGCCACGATTGGACGCTACCAAGGATTGCTTTAAGGATGTGTACAGCGTGATGAACTGCTGGGGTGCCAACCACGGTGCCATCGCCTACGGCCATATCGGTGCCGACCTGCTCACACTCTGCTCTATCCTGCGCATACCCGTATGCATGCACAACATAGCCGACAAGGACATCTTCCGTCCTGCTGCCTGGAATGCCTTTGGCATGGACAAGGAGGGCGCCGACTACCGTGCCTGCAAGAATTTTGGTCCGATATATAAATAACAATTCATACTTACGTTTACTAACAATTAATGACAACAAGAGAACTACTATTTACGTTCATGGCAGTCGGCGCCTCGCTGACTGCCTTTGCACAAGATTACAAGGTGCCCGTTAGTGAAAGTCATGAACAGATGCAGCAGGGCAAGTACGAACCAACCTGGCAGTCGTTAGAGACGCACCAGACACCCGAATGGTTCCGCAATGCCAAGTTCGGCATCTGGGCCCACTGGGGACCTCAGTGTGTCGAAGGTTCTGGCGACTGGATGGCTCGTGGCATGTATATCGAGGGTAGTAGTCAGTACAAGCACCATGTAAAGCACTACGGACATCCCTCAGAGTTCGGTTTCAAGGACATCCTGCCCTTGTTCAAGGCCGAGAAGTGGGATCCCGAGGCGCTCGTGCAGCGCTACAAGCGTTGTGGTGCTCAGTACTTCTTTGTACTGGGCAATCACCACGACAACTTCGACCTGTGGGATTCACAGTATCAGGAGTGGAACTCCAAGAACATCGGACCTAAGAAGGATATCCTCGAAGGCTGGGCCCGTGCTGCCAAGAAAGCCGGACTGCCACTGGGAATCTCGTTCCATGCCGACCATGCCTGGACCTGGTACGAAACCGCACAGCGTTACGATCAGAACGGTCCGAAAGCCGGTGTATATTACGATGGCAAGCTTACTAAGGCCGATGGCAAAGGCAAGTGGTGGGAAGGTCTCGACCCCCAGAAGCTCTACGCCCAGAACCACCCCATGAGCGACCGCTCGTGGAACAACGGTCAGATACATGCCCAATGGGGCTGGGAGAACGGCGCAGCCACACCATCCGAGGAGTTCGTAACCAACTTCTACGATCGCACCCTCGATGCCATCAACCGCTATAATCCCGACCTCATCTACTTCGATGTAACGGTGCTGCCCTTCTATCCCATCAGCGACTGTGGACTGAAGATTGCCACCCACATGTATAACAAGAATCCACGTAGCGTGGTGTTTGGTAAGATACTGAACGAGGATCAGAAGAAGGCTCTTACCTGGGATGTGGAGCGTGGTGCCCCCAACCAGATTATCGCCGAGCCCTGGCAAACCTGCAACTGCATTGGCGACTGGCACTATAACACCAGCACCTACAAGCACGGCTACCGCACATCCGAGAACATGGTAAAACAGCTGGTCGACATCGTATCCAAGAATGGCAACCTGCTGCTTAATATCCCCCTGCGTGCCGATGGCACCTACGACGAGAAGGCCTCGCAGTTCCTCGACGAGCTCGAGGCTTGGATGACACCTAACGGCGAGAGTATCTTTGGCACCCGTCCTTGGGTTAAGTTCGGCGAGGGTCCTGTAGCCGAGAAGGCTATTGCCATCAATGCCCAGGGCTTTAACGAGGGTCAGTACAACGGTATGGACTACCGCGACGTGCGTTTTAACCAGACCAAGAAATACCTGTATGCCACCGCTATGGGATGGCCTCAGGACGGCCGTCTGGTCATCAAGTCGCTGGCCAAAGGCAATAAGGATTTCAAGAAAACTATTACAAGCGTTTATCTGTTAGGCTACGGCAAACTCAAGGCTTGCCAAACAGCCGACGGACTGGTAGTAAACCTGCCCAAGCCCTGCAACAAGATCGCTCCTGTACTCCGTATAACGAAATAAACCTGCTAACAACTAAATTCACCCTTATAAAAGGGCAAACGGTGCAGCTCGTGAGAGTTGCACCGCTTTCATTTCACACGATTTGAACGCCTGCGGCAGTTGCACCTACTGCGCCTAACAAGGCGGTGATTACTGCCACCACGATCTTCGCAATCGTCCTCCAGTTCTTCATCATAATTCCTCCTTTCTTAATTTTTACATTATTACATTTTTACATTTTAATAAGGCTGGGGCCGAAGCCCCAAACCTTAATCCCCGATGGGCTCGTGGCTGCCACCGCCGTTACCACCGTTGCTTGGCTGGGTGCTACCACCGTTGCCACTCTGACTGTTACCGCCAGTGGTTGGCTTAGTGGTGTCGACATCGTTCTTTGGCGCCTCCTGCACACTACAACCAGTGATGAAGGTCTTCTGACGCAGACCACTGCCATCGGTCTTTACCTCGGGCTGAAACAGCACATGCAAGCCTTTGATGTTCTTACTGGTGCTGAAGTCAGCAGCGCTGTCAGCGCCCTCACCACGGATACCGATCTTAAACGATCCAAAGCCATTCAGCTTCACACGCTTAGAATCCTGTAACTGGTCGGCCATCGTCTCGATGAGCTCAGAGATCACAGCCACGATATCGGCCTTTTTCAAGGTACAGTTACGCTGCATGATAGCGGCCAGCTGCTCCGTATCCACGGTCTGGGTAATCACGGCACGTGGATACCACTTGCCATAGCCCTTGGCTTTAGGTGATGTCACCTTCGACAATCTGTACAATACAGACATATTGCTCCTCCTTTCTTTACTCGGGATTCACATCCCTACTGCGTTAATTACTACTTAGGGCAGGAGTTTCCTGCTTGCAGCATCATTTTTCAAATGCACTGCAAAGATACAATATTTTTCACCCTTTTCCAAGAAAATCAGCCTTTGGCAGTTAGCCAAAATAATTCTTTCATTTTCTTTCTGTCACCAGAAAGAAAACCGAAACAAAAGAAAGAGTGCAAAAACGTCCTGAGCTCAGAGGCCGGAAACAATTACTTATAATCTGCGGATTGGTAGTAGCAGAGGTTTTCGCCTTTTTCGTGGTGTTTGGTGTTCTCGGCGGCGCATCCCGTCAAGAAAGCGAGCAAAACAAAAAGCCCTAAAACCTTATAAATAGATATACTTCTTTTCATACAATCCTGGTAGGTTTATTTATACTCATGCAAAGGATATTTCTTTAGTAATGGTTTATATAATGGGTGGGGATTTTGTTCAAGCGCTAAATGGAAATGCCAACAGTATGAAAAATAGTCCTTATTCTTCTTTTTACTTGTTGATAGTGCCTGGTCTATGACGTTATAACTCCACCGCGTGTTATAGTTTATCAATGCTTCAAAAGGAAATAGCACTCCTCCCTCATTCGCCAATCTCTTGCATACATGCTGAATAGGCACTTTGAATGAAGCCGAAGGCCAGACAGCTATTGCATCAAATACAATAGGCACTGTATCACGATAATCAAATGCTTTATCATGTTCTATCTTAGATAGAAGTCGAATAATCTCCTGCTTATCCTGCTCTTTATGATACCTTGCCAAAGCTATCAGCGCCCGTTTGTCTTGTTTATACAATTGTCGAAGATGACACTCATATTCAGGCTTTACTGGTAATTCCTGGTATAATTTGTATGTATAGTTGAGCTTTGAGCTATTTACAGAATACAGAACGGCACTGTCAATTCGTATTGAATCTTCTATAGTAACCTTACTTCGTACTCTGTTGCCCAACATCATTGATATTCTGATATCGGTAACACTCTCAGCTTGTCCACAAAATCCATCTGAAGTACAAACAAGAGTGATATCATCTACCTCAGAAATAGCTAGGTTTGCAGCCTCATGCGGATCCTTCATCAGAAGTGCGCGAAAGGCAATCAGACGCTCGATGTAGTTTTCATGTTTAGATGCAAGCTGTATTAATTCAGCAACGGAGGCATGAGCATATAAGCTATCTGATTTTATCCATTGAGGCGACACTTCTTTACCAGCCCTAATCGTTCTGATTCTATGAAATGTCCTTTCCACTCTTTCTGCCTGGGTAGTTTTGTCAGTCTGACCAGAAGAAGAACTCCCAGTCTTTGCATTATTATGACAACCTTGCAAGGTTATTGCCAATAATCCCACTATTATCACTCGTTTTGACATACAGTTATGATAGGTTTATTATTTCTGCTTTCTGAACAACTGGAGACCGTAGTACCTGACATCGGTAATGACACTATCTCTGATACAAATGCCTTCAAGTATTAGCATCAGTGAGTCGTTGCGATAGGTAAGCAGTGGTTCTGGATGGCGCAGAAGCGATCTGTCCTGACTGACAATCTTTTGGATAGGATATTCGAGTACGGTATCCTTATTCAGGGTGACAATGACCGTCGTGTCATTATAGTTGCATTGGTAAGCTTTTGAGGGTAGCATAATTGTGTATTCGCCTAACTCAACAGGATTTCTCCTGCTATACGAGTCGTAATCACTATAATCGCGATCCTTTGCCTTGGCATAGCTGAAGCTATACTCCGAATGCGACCATTTGCCGTATTTAGCTTCGAACTCCTTGTCGCCGATTCCATCGCGTACATACTTGATAACACTGCTTACATCCTTGTATCGCTCGCACATCATACTGTCTTGCTTGATACTCCAGGTGTCAATATCGTCGTTCAGCTTGCCCGTCTTGGCGTCAGTAAGTTTCAGTTCGCTGATAAGCTCAGTGAGTCGTTGCTTCTGACAGCTAAGGCCGATGCTCTTGGCAGATATACCAGGAATGTAAGTAAAGAGGATGATGGCTACACCGAAGATGAGCGCCATAAGTTGATAACGACGAGTGCGCTTGTGGAATAGCATCAGCACAAATAGCGTCATCAGCACACCTGCCACCATCAGATAG
This sequence comes from Prevotella sp. RM4, assembly GCF_000701965.1. Classification (NCBI taxonomy): domain Bacteria; kingdom Pseudomonadati; phylum Bacteroidota; class Bacteroidia; order Bacteroidales; family Prevotellaceae; genus Prevotella; species Prevotella sp. RM4. The sequence continues at coordinate 381,038 of NZ_JNKG01000008.1, read as the reverse complement.
AAACGACTCTCGGTGAAACTATACAGACGGATACGGTAGATAGAGCCAATCCAGTACATGATGAGTGGAGGGATGGCAATAAAAGAGAATCGATTGTAAAACCAGTCGTAATATCGATGACTGAGTATGGACTGGGCCACACGACCTATCAATGCCACCGTAATAAATCCCATCACCATCCAAGCTACCCCACCCTTGGGCAAATCCCACACGAATACAATCTTTATGAAATAGGTATACAGAATGACGGTATAGATAATGACAGCTGGCGAGAGGATGAAATTGAGGATGATTCGCAGTATCTTGAAGGGCTCTTCAACAACATCCTCGTTCTGCCGAACCAGTGTACAGCATATTTGCGAAGCCAGCACCAAGAATACGAACTGGGCGATATGCTCGTAGAAATATTGGGGCTCGTCGATGCCAAAAATATAGAAGAAAGATGCACAAATAGCCAACACCGCCATATAAAGGAGACCTGATATGATCAGACCGAAAAATATCTGTGTAGCCACATGCAGCGCATGAGCCGCAAACGAGCGGTTGTCTAATCGTCTGTTGCCGATAATGAGCAGGATGGCAGCCAGAACATAGGTGAACGTGAATCCGTATGTCCATAGGAACGGCTTCAAGTCGAGCATCATCAGAGGCAGGAATATGAAGAACGAGACGTAGTAAGCCCAACGATTAACGCGATGGAGCCACAATGTCAACGCCATTAGCGGAACAAAGAACCAGAGAATGTCACCATTTACTGCACTTTCATACTCTGCCGTATTCTCATTCCATACGTGCGTCTCAGTATTCCAAACGGCAATGATAAAGAATGCTAATCCCAAGACGAACTCTACAGGGAACTTACGCGGACTAAGCAACAACTGCTGCAATAATGATTTCAGTTTTGTACTCATATACAATGTTAGGTTATTATCAGTTTTTTAAATTCTGCCGACAAAGATACTGACTTATTTCTATTCCGCCAAATGTTTTGCGAGAAATTATCACTTAAACACTATCATGTCGGCTAGCTGCATGAAGTAATCGTTACTCCAGATGTCGAGTTCACGCTTGTCGATGATGTAAGGGATAACATCGGCCTTTACTACATCAATGTCTGCTTTAGAAATACGTTCCTTTAGGAGTTCCTTGAAGAGTTCCTTAGTAAGGTCGATATCATTAAACTCCTTTGTACGCACTCTCAGATGATCAAAATCCAATGCCACGCGATTTCGAACATACCATTCGAAATCGTACCAGTCGCGCCCCTTTATGCGATTCTTCCAGGCACGAAAAGTTAGAGCATGCATCTTACCGGCATACAGATCGGGCAACGTAAAGCAACGGGTTGTAAACGAGAAGGGCTGCATAAGCAGTTTCTGCTCGGTAGAAAACTCAAGAGGCGGATTTACATCTACCTCGATCTTTATCTTCAATGTCTTTTCGGTCTGAAACGTCAGATTGTACACATCAGTATTATCCTTCAGGAAAGCTGATTCCACCTTGCCAAAAGTACGCTTGTCCTTCTTAGTAATGGTAACCGTTCGCCCTAAGAGTCGAGCCTCTTCGATAATGGCTGGAAAATAGGTTTCGAGCGTAAAATTTGGATTCTTCGCCAGCAAAGAGAAATCCATATCCTCAGAATAACGTCTTAATCCGTGAAAGATTCTAAGGCACGTACCGCCGTAGAAGGCAGCCTCCTTAAAGAAACCGCCACGATACAAACCACTCAGCACCACCTGCTGCATTACCTCGTAGAGTGCATTCTTCCTATCGTTATCGCCTGCGATAGTGTGCTGCGCTACCATTTGTTCAAAGATGTCTGACATGCTTTATATACTTTATTAACGTGTTTATACTTGATTGCTTGCGGCTTGCTAATGCACATCGTTCAAGAAGTTCGATATCAAAGTTCTCAAGTGTGTCTGTGTCAAAACGAATGTCTTCCTCAAGATAACTCTCTACATCCTTCATGAAACGTAGATTCAGACACTTGCTAAAGTTAATCACATCGCAAAGAGCCTTCTCGGGGGTAGCTATCAAGAAACTAACACCATCGGCCTGCTCTATTCTAACGCCAACAGCGAAATATTCTGGCGAGCAGTTCTGATAACTGAAACGGCCTACAGCGTTCTCAAAATCTCTGGAGTGCTTGGTGGTAACTGATGTTACCTGATACACACGTTCTGGTATCAACCCATAATAGCGCATGGCATATTCGCAACCCACATACGATGGTCCGTAAATGTGATTGGCTATCAGTTCCTTCGACAGTTCCTTACCGGTTTCCATCTTGCTGGCCACGTACATACCCTTCTTTAAGCGTATAATCTGACCATTCTTTTCGAGCGCGCGCGCTTTTTCGTTAATATGCTTATGGTTCGGGAAAAACGCACTTAGCACATTAACATCAAAGGGGATATTGCCTATGTTCTCAAACGGTGTCATCTATATACAATTAGTGCTTGAACGGTGCAAATATAGTTATATTTCGTACACAAAACAAATATTTTCTTTGTTTTCTGTGCAAAATATTACTATTTTAACTTTATTTCAAAAAAAAGGCTGATCCCCTAAGAATCAGTCCTTGCAGTGGCAAAAATAAAAAGTAGCTTTTTGGCGCACGAAAAGCTACTTTTTGATGGGTGAAAAGTTACTTTTCGGAGGGCGAAAAGCTACTTTTCGTTGAGATGGTGGTGGCGGGCCTCCAGTTCGCGAAGGATGCGGCGATCGCGACTGGGCTTTACGTAGTACAGCCACTTGCAGTGGTTGCATACGTGGCGGTAGGTGCCCGTCTTCATGCGTTCTAATTTGCTGCGCGGCAGTGTTTGCCCGCAACGCGTACAAGTTATGTATTCCATATTAAAACGGATTGCCATCTTTCCAGTCGGCATTATCGTCAATCGCCGCCACGCCACCGGCATCTGCTCGCGCGCGCCACCCTCATCAGACGGCTGCGTGTCGTCAAGACACACGCAAGCAGACTGTTTTTCTTTATTTTCTTTTTCTATTTTTATTTCTATTTCTTCCGCGTGCGTATTAATAAGTACGCGCGGGAGTGCCGCAACTTTGCTGCATCTTACTGGCAACCTTGCCGAACTGTTGTTGCATCCAATGGCTGGTAAAACGCTTCTTTTCGTCATCCACCACAAACAGGCCATAACTAATAATCAGGCGCTTCACCTGTCATAAAAGGCATCTAAGTTATATTGAAAAAGCAGCCCAACAAATCGATCCTGGGCTTAGATAATTAGTTGTTGTGTTAGCTACTTCGGACATTCCGGAATGCAAAAGTACCCAAAATATTTGGAACTTTAAATACTTATTCGTATATTTGCAAGCAAACAATCTAATTATTAATATACAATGACATTGAAAAGCATCATTTTAGCGATAGGTATGGGCTGTTGCGGGACGGCGACGGCACAAGGGGGCCTGACTACTTTCGTGAAGAAAGTGGGCACGATGATCGACTCGATGTCGGTGAGAGGCCTCGACCGTAGCTATATTGATGCTCCTGAGAAACCATGGCAACTGATAGCCAAGGGCAATGTGAGTCAGACGATTGTGAGTATGAACGCCGATGGAAACATATTAGGCGTGGACTACAGTGCCCGACCCTATCTTAAAACGCAGCCCTCACAGTACGTAGGTTTCTGGGCGGGCTACCGAGGCTATGGCATCGGCTACACCGTGAACGTGGGCGGCGACAAAGGTAGCAACCTGGTGTTTGGTGCCACAGGAGGCGCCTACGGCGTGAACGTGCGCATACACTCGTTCGACAACAGCAACCCCAGCATCAACCTGAACAGCGAACTGCTGAGCGAGGAAGAACAGAAAACCTGGGACGACGTACAACTGATAGACCCCATACACGTGCGAACCGTGATTGCCGATGGCTACTATATGTTCAACGGCAAGAAATTCTCGTATGCGGCGGCCTACGACCAGTCGGTGATACAGAAACGTTCGGCTGGATCGCTCATGGCCGGACTGATGTACAACTATACGCGTATCGACTATGCCACCGACCTGAATGGCGACCTGGTGTATCTGATGCACGGACTGGGCAAAGTAAAGCTGTGGCAGGGCAGCGCTGGCGTGGGCTATGCCTACAACTGGGTGCCAGCACGCGGACTGCTGGTTAACGTGATGCTGATGCCCATGGTGACATTCGTGAACAAACTGAAGGTGTTTGCCTACGCCACCAACGTGCCCGAACTGATGACCGACGACAGATTCTGGAGCGAAGACATCAGCAACGAGGAATGGGACGAGTGGTTCTACAGCAATGTGCACATCACACCCATGGGCGACAAAACCATCAACAGCGGTATCAGTCTGGGATTCGACACACGCATGTCGGTGACCTACAACTTCGGACGCTACTTTATCAGTGCCTACGGACAGTTTAACAACATACGCTATCGCCACCAAAGCACGCATGGCTATCTGAACGACTGGTTTATCAACACCGCCATCGGCATAAGATTATAACCGATGATTGTTTGTACTATTTTGCTGATTGTTAGTATTATAGAACGACTTTGCGAAAAAAATTTTGTATTTCGCGCGATTTGCACTATCTTTGCAAAAAAATAACTATAAACAGCAAACAATGAAACTTAAAACGATGATTGTAGCAGCGATAGGCTGCCTGCTAACTGCCAACTTGAATGCACAGAGCGTACGCGAAACCATCCGACTTGACAAGGGATGGCGATTTGCACTGGGAAACGCTGCCGACCCTCAAAAGGACTTCGGCTGCGGCACGGAGTATTTTAACTATCTGACAAAGGCCAACTCGATACACAACGAGGGACCGTACGCGCAGAAATTTGTGGAGGACAACCGTTGGCACGAGGTGCAGTTGCCGCACGACTGGGTGACCACACTGCCCTATGCGGCCGAAGCCAGTCACTCGCACGGCTATAAGACGGTGGGCTACAAATACCCTGAAACCAGCGTGGGATGGTACAGGAAAAATGTAAAAATTGAAAAATTAGAAAATGAAAACGAATTGCCGTATAAGTACTATTTGCGCTTCGACGGCATCTTCCGCAATGCCCGTGTGTGGTTCAACGGCTTTTATTTGGGCATCGAACCCAGCGGTTACGCCACACAAACCTACGACATCACACCCTATATCAAATACGGCGACGACAACCTGATATGCGTGCGCGCCGATGCCACCCTGGAGGAGGGGTGGTTTTACGAGGGCGCCGGCATCTATCGCGACGTGTGGTTGGAGAAAGCAGCACAGGTAAGCGTGGCACCTTTCGGCACGTTTGTGTACGCCGAACTGCAGCAGCCTTACAACGAGGCTGTGGTACATGTAAAGACAGAGGTGACCAACAGCAGCCTGAAAACCCAGCTATATGAGGTTGAGCAGCGAATGCTGGATGCCGAAGGCAGAGAGGTGGCACACGTCAGCGGATTCACGTACCCTATACTCGCCAAAGAAACGCGAACAACCGATCATCGGATAAAGATTTCTAATCCGCACCTGTGGAGCACCACCGACCCCTATCTGTATAAGGTGGAGACGACGGTAAAGGTAGATGGTAAAGTAACGGATGTGTACGAAACAACGACAGGTTTGCGTGATATACAGTTTACTGCCGACCGTGGTTTCTTGCTGAACGGCCAGCCCCTGAAGCTGAAGGGCGTGAACCTGCATCAGGACCATGCGGGTGTGGGCGCTGCCATTCCCGATGCCTTGCAGACATGGCGAATTAAGCAGCTGAAGGCCTTTGGCTGCAATGCCTATCGCGCATCGCACAATCCCATGACGCCAGCACTGCTGGACATCTGCGACCGCGAGGGCATCTTAGTCATCGACGAGAACCGACTGATGGGCATCAACGACGAGCATCTGCGACTGCTGGAGCGGATGATTAAGCGCGACCGTAATCACCCCTGCATCATCCTGTGGAGCGACGGCAACGAGGAATGGGGCCTGGAGAACAACATACAGGGCACACGACTGGCCGAAGCCATGCGCGAATACACCAGACTGTACGACCCGACACGACCCAGTACGGTGGCCAATGCTGGCGGTACCGAGCTGATAAAGGGACTGGACGTGAAGGGATTTAACTACATCATCCAGAACGATGTGGATAACCGTAAGAAGGCCAATCCCAACTGGAAGATTGTGGGCACCGAAGAGACAACGGGCTGCGGGACACGCGGCATCTATTTTAATGATCCCGACTGCAAGGGGCGCATGGTGAGTATGAACCGCACCATGGAACAGAACTACGAGAACATCATTGAGCGCGGCTGGAAGTTCTACGACGAGCGACCATGGGCTGCAGGACTGTTCTACTGGACGGGCTTTGACTATCGCGGCGAGCCCAATCCCCTATCCTATCCTGCGCACGACTCGGAATTCGGTATCCTGGACTACTGCGGATTCTGGAAAGACGAAGCTTACTACCTGAAGGCATGGTGGACTGATGAGCTTACGCTGCATCTGCTTCCACACTGGAACCTGCAGGGCCACGAGGGCGAGGAGATAGAGCTGTGGGCCTACAGCAACTGCGACGAGGTGGAGCTAATTGTGAACGGGAAGAAACTGGGACGACAGACGATGCCAAAGAACGGGCATCTGAAGTGGAAAGCCACCTACCAGCCAGGTAAGGTGGTGGCCATAGGCTACAAGAACGGCAAGCGCACACTGACACAGACCATAGAGACCACCAAGCCTGCCTATAAGACAGTGCTGAAGGCCGACCGACAGACGATTACGGCCGACGGACAGGACCTGGCCGTGGTGACCATCGAAGTGCAGGACCAGAAAGGGCGCGTGGTGCCCGATGCCTGCCCAATGTTGAACCTGCGATTAGAGGGTGATGCCCGCATATTAGGTGTGGGCAACGGCGACCCGATGTATGCAGGCATCGACCATCCCAAGGAGCTGAACTGTAAGACTTTCAGCGTGCCAGCCTTTAACGGCAGGGCACAGGTGCTGGTGCAGAGCACCACACAAAAAACAACCGCCACCCTGACATGTGAGAGTGGCGGCCTAAAGAACGGAGTAGTTATTATTGTAACGAAATAAGCAATTGGTGCAGACGGGTATCGCTGTCGAGTTCGGGGTGGAATGCCGTGGCAATCTGGTTACCCTGACGAGCGGCGACGATATGGTCGTCGACCTGTGCTATCGGCTGACAATCGGCCGATAGCACTTCTTCGATATACGGTGCACGGATAAAGGTCATAGGCACGTCATCGCCAATGCCTTCGACAGTGCCTGTGGTATGGAAACTGCCCAACTGGCGCCCGTAGGCGTTGCGACGCACACGGATGTCCATAGTGCCCAGATAACCCTGTGAGAGCAGAATCATGCCTGCACAGGTGCCTAGCACAGGCATGCCATCGGCAATGGCCTGGCGGATGGGTTCGAAAAGCCCCAACTCCTTGAGCAGGCGCAGCTGCACGGTGCTTTCGCCACCAGGCAGGATGAGGAGCCTACCCCTAACCTCTGAGATAAACTCGGTCCAATCCCTTAACTGGCGGATTTCCACCGTTTCAACGCCTAGGCGTTGCAACACCTGCTCGTGCTCTATAAATGCCCCTTGCAGGGCCAACACTGCTGCTTTCATGCTTCAATTCTTCAATCCTTCAATTTTACTTTCCACGTTCGGCCATTAAGAGCTGGATTTCCTGCTCGTTGATACCTACCATAGCCTCGCCAAGATCCTCGGAGAGCTGGGCCAGCAGCTTGGCATCCTGATAGTTGGTTACGGCCTGTACAATGGCGGCAGCACGCTTGCGGGGGTTGCCACTCTTAAAGATACCGCTACCTACAAACACGCCCTCGGCACCAAGTTGCATCATGAGCGCAGCATCGGCAGGGGTAGCCACACCACCAGCAGCAAAGTTAACCACAGGCAGCTTGCCATTATCGTGTACGTAGCGTACCAGCTCGTAAGGGGCCTGCAACTGCTTGGCTGCCTCGAAGAGCTCATCCTCGCTCATAGATACCAATCGGCGGATCTCGCTCTGCATCAGGCGCATGTGACTCACGGCCTGTACTACATCGCCGGTACCTGGTTCGCCCTTAGTACGAATCATGGTAGCACCCTCGGCAATACGGCGCAGGGCCTCGCCAAGGTTCTTGGCACCACACACAAAGGGCACATCGAACTTGGTCTTATCGATATGATAGATGTTATCGGCTGGGCTGAGCACCTCGCTCTCGTCGATATAATCAATTTCGATGGCCTGCAAGATCTGAGCCTCGGCAATATGACCGATACGGCACTTGGCCATCACGGGAATAGTTACAGCCTCCTGGATGCCACGAATCATCTTAGGGTCGCTCATACGGCTAACACCTCCTGCTGCACGGATGTCGGCAGGAATACGTTCGAGGGCCATTACAGCGCAGGCACCAGCCTCTTCGGCTATCTTGGCCTGCTCGGGAGTAGTCACGTCCATTATAACACCACCCTTCAGCATCTGAGCTAACTGGCTGTTTAACGCTTGTCTTTCGTTTGTCATTTTGTATTTATTGTTTATGTTGAAATTCGGTGGGCGAAACACCTTTGCGCTTTTTGAAGAAACGCGACAGGTGGGCCTGCGACGAGAAGCCCAGACACAGGGCTACGTCCTTGAGTGGCTTGTTGGTTGTGGTGATAAGCTTGGCAATCTCGGCAGTGATACGCTCGTCGATGATGGCCTTGGGCGAACGACCGGCAATCTGACGGGTTACCTGTGCCAGATAGCGCGCACTGACATTGAGCTGCTCGGCATAGAAAGCCACATCGGCATAGCGGTTGTAGTAATGCTCAACAGCATCCAGGAACTGATTGTAAAGCTCCTCGCTACGGGTGTTACCATCGGCATAAACGGCAGGCAGCTGCTTGAGATAGGTTTGCGCATGCAGCAGAGCATCGCTCACCTTCTCGTCGAGACTGAGATAATAGGCCAATGCCGATCCCAACTGGTTGGCAAGACCATGGCGACGGGGACCGCCAGGCAGATCGGATGGCGCCAGAACCACGGTACACAGCGGTATGAGCAGGCGCTGGATGGCCTCGTAAACACGGGGCAGAACCAGTTGTTCGCCCTTGGTAGATGTGAGCACGGGGGCATAGATAATGTGCTTGGGCTGATAGCGCTTGAGCACATCGGCCAGCATCTCGACCACATCGATACGGCGCACCAGACCAATCTTGATGACTTGCGGCTGGAGGTCGTTGATGATAGCCTCGACCTGCTGACGAACCACTGAGGCAGGCAGATCGTGGAACTCCTGGATACCCAGGGTGTTCTGCACGGTAATCGACGTGATAGCCGATGCTGCAGCACCGCCTAACGCACTGATGAGCTGGATGTCGGCCTGAACACCAGAACCACCTGTACCATCGCTACCTGTTATCGTGAGTATCGTATTCATGGGTGCAAAGGAAACAAAAAACACTGAATTAGCCAAAATTTATTCGCACATTGATAAAAAAAACTGCAATTTGGAAAAAAATTGCAGTTCTTTTTAGTGTTTATCGGCGCCATCCACCACGACCACGGTTGTCGCGGCCGCCCCACTTCTTGTCGTAACGGCCCTCGGTGTCGATCTTGCCACCGAACATATTCAGGCGGTAACGCACATGCAGCATGGCGTAAGAGTTAACGCTGTTGAAGCGGGTATCGCTACGACCAGTGGCGTTTACCCATCGCTCGTAGTTGCTCTGCTGCCCCAACAGATCGTAGAAGTTAAGGGCCACGATGAGCGACTTATTCTTGAGGAACGGCTTGGATACCTGACCATTCCATATCAGCTCGTTGGTGTTCATCGAGGCATCGTTATAGCCACGACGACTGCGCTCGTGCAGGTTCATGCTCAACTCGAAGTCGAGCGGCAGGCGCACCAGGAACTGTCCACCGTAGTTAAACTGCCAGGTATCGAGGTTGGCTGTGGGCTGCAGCTCGTTGCGGGTGTGCTGGTAGTTGAGCTGGCCATCGAGCGACACCTCGACCCAATCGTTACGGTAGCCCATGGTGATGCGCTCGTTCAGGTTAGTGGTACGGGTGGTGTTCTTGGCGGCATCGGCCTTATCCTGTGCCACATAGCTTACCAGATTGTTATAGCGCACACGGGTATCGGTACCTACATTCCAATGGGCAGTGCTGTCGAGCGCCGTATTAAAGGTAAAGCCGGCATTAACGTTCCAGTTGCCGTTGATATTCTCGGGACGGGTGATGCTACCACCTGTTTCGGGGTTGTAACGCACCAGGTTTGAGATGGAGTTGCGGATGTGGCGGTAGTTGGCATAAACCACGATACTACGCTTGTAACGCACAATATAGTTGTTGTAATAACCATTGAGCGAACTGGTGAACTGAGGCTTCAGACCAGGGTTACCCATGGTGACGTAAAGCGGATTAGAGTCGTCGGTGATATCGAGCAGTTGGGTCATCTCAGGCTGACGGGTATCGCCACGGTAGTGCAGCCACAGGTTGCTCTGATCGCTGAACTTATAGTGGAAATCGAATGTTGGCGTAAGGTTGGTTACATTACGCACGGTATCTACATACACACCACGGTAGTTCTGGATAAAGTTAGAGTGCTGGGGCTGAACCAGGAAACCGATGTTGTAATCGTACTTCTCGACACGGTGGCGCAGGTTCAGGCGCACGTTGTGGGTATAGTTCTTATACTCGGAATAGCGGCTCAGGTCGCGCTCCAGGTAATCGTCGAGTTTATCGTACACACTGTGCAGCCAGGGATCCCAGGTGCGGTACTCGGGGGTGATGCCCTCGAAGATGTTCGTAGACATGTGACTGAAGTCGTAAGTCAGACGGTCGCTCTTATTCTGGTTATAGCGCAACTCGTAGCTGAGCTGCAGGTGGGCACCTTTCCACAGGGGCTCGCTGTAGGATGTACGCAGCACATAGCCCCAGTTATCGGCAGGCGTGGTGCTGTAACGGGCAGTATAGTAGGTAGAATCGTTACCATACTGATCCTGCTTGCGGAACAGCAGCACCTCGTTATCGGATACGCTCTGGTTCTCGCTGTTGCCGGCACTACCCTCAACACGCAGAATGATGTTACGACCGCGAGGATTCAAGCGGCGATACAGCTGCAGCATGGCCCAGGCATTCTTGTTCTCGCCATACGTCAGGTTGGCATTCAAGTTCTGGTTAATGGCATAGGGCTTGAGCACCGAGAGCTGGTTGAGCGGGTCGGTGGCATACAGATAAGGGTCGGCATCGTAGGTGGCAGCCATCGACTGGGTAGTGCCATCGCTGGTGCCATAGCTACCGTTGGCACGTACCAGGATGTTAGTAAGACTGTCGGGCTTCCACTCAAAGCGCAGGTTACCCCACCAGTTATCGCTACGGGTATAGTTGGCCGTAAGGGTGTTAGAGAAGGTGCTGCCTTCACTGTAAAAATCCTCCTTGGCATTCTCGGTCTGGTTGTCGCCACCACGGTGGTTCCAACGCACGCTGGCATCAATCTTGAGCTTATCGTTATCATCAAAGTTGAAGTTGGTGCCTAACATCTTGCGCGAGTTCAAGCCACGACGGTTCCACCAGCCGGCATTCTCCTCCTTATTATTAAAGTTACCCAACAGCACAAAGCGTGTTTTATCGGTAAAGCTGCTACCCATACCACGCGAGGCATAGCGATGCTTGGTGCCGCCACCCAAGTCGAGGTTGGTCATGTAGCCGCGGTTCATACCTTTCTTAATAGAGAAGTCGAGCACGGTTTCCTTCTCGCCATCCTCGATACCAGTGATACGCGACTCATCGCTCTGCTGATCGTAGAACTTCATGTTCTGGATGATGCTCACGGGGATATTCTTGAGTGCCGTCTCGACATCGCCCAGCATAAACTCCTTACCATCCAGCAGAATCTTCTTAACCTGCTTACCGTTGATGGTGATGTTGCCATCCTCATCTACCTCGGCACCAGGAATACGCTTGATGAGCTCCTCGATAGGCGAGCCCTCGGGAGTACGGTAGGCCTCAGGGTTATACAGGATGGTATCCTTTTTAACGATGACTTGTGCGGCACGACCGATGATAACAGCCTCCTGCAGCATGATACTCTCGGTCTCCATGAGCAGGTTGCCCAAATCCTGATTAGCGTTACGACGCAGCGTTATCTCGCGTTCGATGGTCTGGTAGCCTACCGACGAGATTTTAATGCGATAGGTGCCACTGGATGGGGCGGTAAGATAAAAATTACCTCGCTCGTTACTAACGGTGCCGCCTACAAAAGTGCTGTCGGAGGCGGCAAACAACTGGATGGTAGCCTGTACCATCGGTTCCTTCAGCTCGGCATCGCGCACCTGTCCGCGGATAGTAAGCTTTCTGTCCTCGGGGTCGGGCTGCGCCGCAGCTGTAAAGGTTACAAATAATAAAGTTAAAACTAAAAAAGACCTAATTAAATTGTACATATTACTAATTAAATTTTATGTTGGTTGTCATCGGGTACTGTCGCGCAACTCCAGTCGGGCTTTTACGATGACATGCTGCACACAGGTGTCGCCATCCATCTGGTCGTGCAGCAGTTTAAAGGCCTTGATGCCCATCTCTTTCTGGTTCTGCTTAACAAACGACACACGAGGGGTTAATACCTCCGAAATCCAATCGCTCATATAACCCACAACTGAGATATCATTGGGAACATTCATCCCACGAGCCTCGATGGCCTTCATTGACGAAAGGGTCAGCAAACCATGACTGGCAACAATGGCATCAGGACGGTCGTGCATATCAAGCAACTCGGTAGTATTCGAGAAACCAGAACTGAAGCTTAGAAAATCACACTTTACCAACTCCTTGCGGATAGGTATTCCACGTTCGCGCAGAGCCTCAAGATAGCCATGCTTGCGATCGGCCGTCTGCTTCAGGCGGTTAGGACCACCCAGGAAAGCAATACGCTTGGCACCACCGTCAATCAACCTGCAAGTAACTTCACGAGCTGATTCAACATCGTTGATAACTACCGACGAGATATCGATATCAGCATCTCTGTCAAACAGCACTACAGGCATATGAATCTTCTTTAGATGCTGAATATGAGAGAAATCGGTCGTATCCTGAGCCAGGCATAAGATAATACCCTCTACATGCATATTCACCAACAGCTCGAGACAGTTCTTCTCATTCTCGTATTTGTCGTTCGAATCGGTGATGATACACATGTAGCCCACTTTGCGGGCTTCGGCCTCGATACGCTTCACGATTTGGGCATAATGGTTAAACGACACATCGGGCACCACAACACCTATGGTACGGGTGGTATCGTAACGTAAGCTTACAGCAAACGGGTTGGGACGGTAGCCCTGCTCCTTGGCAAGACTAAGAATTTTCTGACGTAATTCCTGACTAACGCCTTCGAGACCTCGCAAAGCACGAGATACGGTAGAGACGTTGACACCCAATAAGTTAGCGATTTCTCGCTGCGAAATTCTTTTCATCTAAGTCGTTGTATAATGTTAGTCAGCACAAAAATACATATTTTTGCATAAATAATAGGCGCAACACATCAAAAAAATTTGCGCAACGCGTTGCTTTCTCCAGTTAGATGGGTCACCGACTTTCACAAGCCGGTGACCTTATCTAATAATTAAATTTAATGATATGTGCAACAAGACAACCCTATTGTGATACCATCAAATGACCTATTATATGAATATTTGTGTTGTTTTGGTATTGCAAATATGAACATTTTTTGCCAAAAATGCAAGCGCATATACGCAAAAAAGTACCGCAACGCGTTGCGGTACTTTTGATGATATCGGTATATAATTTTACGGATTATCCTACCTTCAGGCACATCATAGTGAGGTCGTCGTTAGGATCGGCACCCTGACGGTGCTCCTCTACCTGACGCTTCAAGCTCTCAACCACCTGCATGGCGTTAGCAAACTCGGTATGACGGAGAACATCCAGCATGTGATCATCGCCAAAGCGAACCAGATCGGGGTTCTCGGCCTCGTTCAAACCATCGGTATAGATGAAGAGAGGCTTACCCTTGATGCTATCGATATACTCACCCTCGAACTCGAGGCCCTGCCACAAACCGATAGGTGCATTTGGAACCATCTTCAGGAAGTTACCACCATCAGCATCGCCACCCAGTACGGGAGGATTATGACCTGCGTTACAGAAGTCGAGACGACCGCTATTCAGGTCGATCAAACCAATGAACATGGTGATGAACATACCGTTCTCGTTATTCTCGGTCAACTCGTTGTTGATGCGGGTACAAATATCAGCAGGCGTGTAGTGCTGCTTAGCCATGGCACGGAACAGGCGGATAACCTGAGCCATGAACAGTGAGGCAGGCACACCCTTACCAGATACGTCGCCGATAGCAATGTAAAGGTGATCCTTCTCAAGGAAGTAGTCGTAAAGGTCACCACCAACCTCCTTGGCAGGCGTCATCGATGCAAACAGATCCAAGCCCTCGCTCTCAAGGTTAGAGGCCGGAATCATCGACATCTGGATATCGCGCGCAATACGCAACTCACTCTCGATACGCTCACGGGCCGAAGTAGCCTCCTCAAGCTGATCGTAGGCATCCTGCAACAGCTTAAAGGCCTTACGCTTGTTAAGTGTATAGAAGCCCAGGAAGCCTGTGAGCAGCAGGATTCCAATACCGAAGCTAATCATACGCTGACGGGCAATATCATGTCCACGCTTCTCAAGCTCGTACTGACTGCGAGCCAGTTCTTCTTCTTTCTGGTGGGTTTCGTAGATGGTTGCCATCTCGGCTGTATCATCACGCTTTGACCATACAAGGGCAGAATCGTATGCGTTTACAATCTGATTGGCTACGTAAATAGCCGAATCCTTACGGCCAGCACCGATATTGGCACGATACTTAGGAATGAGATACATCGAGATATTATCAAGATTCATCTTCATGCCACGGACATCAACCCAGTGATCGAGCGTACGGAAGTTCTTAGCAGCCTCCTCGAAACGATGAGCCTTCATCAGATAGTCGTTAGCATCCAACTTTCCCTGCTCGGTAGCTGCATAATCAGTTTTCTGGAAGGCAGCAAAGCTGGCATCTGCCTCGGCACGATGACCGAACTCATAGGCAGTCAAAGCGTTGAACAAACGGATACGAGCGCGATAGTGGTCGCAAACCTCAGAGTCGGCATCCGGACGCAAGCGATACACATACAGCAGAGAGTCGGTACGGTCATTCCACTTCTTACCCTCCTTATAGTGCTGGGTGTTCAAGCAGGCCACGGTAATATTGTTAATACCGGTAATGGCCGAACGGATACGTGAACCGTTGGTATCTTTCTTCGAGATAGATTTCATATACTGCTCGAAGGATTTCTCGTAACTCTCAGAAGCATCCTCGACGTGACCAAGATACATCTGGGCCGAACCGATTACATAATAGAGGACAGCCAAATCGCCCGACTGTGCCTTGGGAAGTCCTGCCAGTTTCTGTACGGCAGGTGTTGCCACACGCAGGGTTGCTTCGTAATCGTTCTTAACCGAAAGCATCTGCGACAATATGCGAGCCGAACGGCTATAATAGAGCACATCCTTTTCCTGTAAATCCTCTACTTCCAAGGCTTTCTTGAAGTATGCCTCAGAGGCTGCTTTTTTCTTCATGCTGCGCAAAGCAGTACCGCGCCAATAATTTGCCTTTACAGGACTGATGTCGCCTGTCTTTTCCAAACTGTCGGCCAAAGCAAACTTACGTTCATAATCCTTTGCTTCCTCAACAGCTACAATCATACTGTCTATGGCACTTACCTTCAGCGAATCCTTAGCCGACTTACTGTTTCCCTTCCATGAGCGCGAATTGCCGCCACACGACATCAGGATTGCAGCAGTAAGGATTAAGGTAATCCTAAATTGCCATTTTTTCAAATCTCTCATATATTAATAATTAGTCCATTGTTTTTTATTTCACATATTCAGCAAAGTCAGTCAGTTTCATGTCGCCCTTACGAGCCAGTGTGTCGTGCATGGCAAATGCAGCAGTGAGGCAATGACGGGTCTGTCCCATCTTAGCAATCTTCAGGTAATCCCACAACAGCTGCTTATAGTCGGGATGTGCGCAGTTCTCGATAATACACTCTGCACGCTGGGCAGGGCTCTTACCACGCAAGTCGGCCACACCCTGCTCGGTTACGATGATATTAACATCGTGCTCCGAAGAGTCCTGGTGACTAACGAATGGCACGATAGAACTGATGACACCACCCTTAGCAATCGAAGGACAGGTGAAGATAGAGAGGTAGGCATTGCGGATAAAGTCGCCGCTACCACCAATACCGTTCATCATCTTCACACCACTGATGTGGGTAGAGTTTACGTTACCATAAAGGTCGGCCTCGATAGCCGTATTAATAGCAATCACACCTAATCTACGGATAAGCTCAGGCGAGTTACTGATCTCGCTCTGACGCAGTGTCAGGTGCTGCTTCATGTAGTCCATATTGTCGTAAACCTGCATCAGGCAATCGTTAGATACAGTGAGCGAGCAAGCCGATGCATCTTTTACACGTCCGTTCAACATCATCTCGATTACTGAGTTCTGAATCACCTCGGTATAGATATTGAAGTTAGGCACGTGCTTGTCCTCACCGAGTGCACCAAGAATAGCGTTGGCTGTTGAACCTACACCACTCTGCAATGGCAGGAACTCCTGAGGGATACGACCTTTGTGCATCTCCTCCACCAGGAACTCGGCAGTCAGGAAACCAATCTTTTCGGTTACAGGATCGCTATCCTTAAAGGCACGGGCCTCGTCGGGAATGTTGCACTCTACAACACCTACCACCTTGTCCTTAGGAATGCTTACATAGGGCTTACCAATACGGTCGCCTACGTGCTCAATGGGGATAGCCTTGCGGTAAGGAGGATCAAGTGGCTCGTACACGTCGTGAATAAACTTGGCGTTGGGATTGTGGAACGAGTTGAGCTCGAGAATAACCTTCTTAGCCAAACGGGCTGCTGTGGGTGAGATACCACCTGCAGCAGTGAGATACACGTGATAGTCGTTGCCAACCTCTTCGATGTCGCACACCTCGAGGATAGCCCAATCCACATCGCCATAGAAACCGTAACGCAGCTCCTGTGCCATATGACTCAGGTGCAGGTCGTTATAGGGAATCTCACCCAAATTAACATGCTTACGGAAATCGGGATTAGTGGTATAAGGGGCACGGTACTTAATGGCCTGCGCATTTGCCAAGTCGCCATCGGTACTCTGACCAGTAGAAGCACCGGTAAAGATACCTACCTTAAACTCGCGACCAGCCTCATGCTCAGCTACAGCAATTTTAGCCAACTCTTTTGTTGTTGCCTTGGCTACACCTGCGGGTGTAAAACCACTCATGGCGATGTTCTCGCCATTCTTAATCAATGCTGCAGCCTCGGCAGCTGTGATACGTGTATATGCCATATGATAGATTAAATTTGCAAATGTGCGTGCAAAATTACTACTTTTTAGCGAAACGACCAAAAAAACCCCGAACTTTTAACCATTATAAGTACTCCATCAGCACATCCCACACGGCAATGATGTGACAAATGCTACCAGCAAGCACAAAAAAGTGGAAAACGGAGTGCATATACTTGGTCTTATTCAAAGAATAAAAAACGGCACCAGTGATGTAGCTCACACCCTCGGCAATAATCCATACAACAGCCGCTGTTGATACCGAATCGATCAGGGGTTTGAAGGCCACCAGAACACTCAGACCCATACCGACGAAACAGAACGTTTCGACGTTGGAATGCTCTTTTAGATGGATAAAGCTGATAATGGTTCCAGCAATAGCACAAGCCCACACAAAGCAGAAAAGGCTCCATCCCCAATAACCTTGTTCGCGCAGGGCCACCAACGTTAAAGGCGAGTACGAACCAGCTATATGCCAGTAGATGGCAGCATGGTCCCATTTGCGTAATCGTTCCTTCCATTTTGAGTGGTGCTTGATGGAGTGATAGATGGTAGAGGCAGCATACGAACCCAGCATACCAAACAGGTAAAGAATCACGCCAATTCGGGCCCAGTTATTATCGGCCTGGAAGCACCATATCAGGAAAATAATGCCAAACACCACACCCAACAGAACACCTCCACCGTGTGATGCTGCATTCCATATCTCCTCCTTCTTGGTATACCTAATCATAACGAATCTATTTAATTAAAATCTTTTGTAGAGTTTTTGACATTTTCTTATTCAATCAACAGCCTGTCCACATCCTCATCAACAATGGCAGGACGGAAATCATCGGCTGCTAACTTCAGCTGCACATTCTGGAGCGTTATACCATCGATATGACGAAGATAGAAGCCCCAAGACGGGAGTTCGCCAAACATGGTAAACTCCGGATATTTCTGTATCTGTTCGGGCACATCGCCTTTACGCCAAAGGGGAATATAGGCCATACCTTTGGTGGCCCGACCAGGATAAAGGATGCTGACATTCTGAAGCAGAACGTCCTGGATTTTATTGCCAGGGATACCGCAGATGCTACTGGGGAAGGGATTGTGAAAGAAATCCACTTCAGGGCCTCGCAAGTCGTAAGCCTCATCAGGACGACCGGAAGGTACCTCACACTTAAAATCGCGAATGGTAACATTCTTAAGCGAGCCTTTACGCTGACCTGCACGCTGTCCTAAACGCATAAATACAGGATTGCCGGTGTTCCGTGCATCAACACGCTCCACAAGGATGCTATCTATCTGAGCACCATCAACACTCTCGATAGCGATGGCCGAACGGAACGTATCGCGAACCTTGATATCGTGGATATACACCTGACGAAATCCACCCCACGAAGCAGTACCGAACTTGATGGCCGAAGCACTGCTACGGATATCCAAACGAGCCAGCTCTATATCACGGCACTCGCTCTGGGTGTGATACGACTTCAAGCAAACGCCATCATCGGCCGAGTTGATACGGCAATCGGCTACCAGTACATGCTGGCAATCCGTAAAGTCGATACCATCATTATTCCAATAAGCACGGTTCTCGATAGTCAGGTTGGTAAGCTTCAGGTGCTGACATAAATCGAACGACAAGCCCCAGTTGGCACTGCTTTTCAATGTCACGTCATTGACCTCAATATTCTTACAGCGGTAAAAGAAAAAGAGTTTGGGACGCGCCAGTTCGCCGGGACGTTGGCGACGCTGGTTGTAATGTGCATCAACCCGTTCGCCTGTATGGTGCAGACTATCGATATTCAGGGCCAACTGCAGGCCCTGCCCATCAATCACACCCTTTCCGCAAATAGAAACGTGTTCAGCTCCATCTGCCATCAACAAGGCCATCGAGGCATTATCACCCCGTTGGTCGTCGGTATCTTCAACAGCCATCGACTGATAGTGGTAAGGATTGGTGCTACCAAGCAACACAGCACCCTCATCAAACTGCAGTGTAATGCCTGAATGCAGCATCAAGCCACCTGTAAGATAGTGTCCTGGCGCCAGCAACAATGTGCCACCACCTTTCTTAGCCAAACGATCGATGGCTTGTTGCAACTGGTTGGTACACAGCGACTGGCCTGTAGTATCTACCTGCAAATCGCGGGTACTTATCGTTGTTTTCACCTTAGCAGAGCAAGGCAAAACAGCCAACAACAGCAACAGAAAAAACGCAAAACACTTTCTCATGGCTGCAAAGGTAATCATTTTCCTGAAAAACTACTAACTTTTTGGCACAAAAAAAGGGAATCCGAAGATTCCCTTGCCTTAGGACTTGGTACCCAGACCCGGGATCGAACCGGGATGGATTGCTCCACTGGTGTTTGAGACCAGCGCGTCTACCGATTCCGCCATCTGGGCTTAACAGTCTTTGCTGCTTAATCTCCTAAAGCGGGTGCAAAGATACGACTTTTATTTGAATTACCAAAAGAAAATGAAAAAAAACTTGGATTTTCTTGTTTGTTTCGCAAAATATTTGTATGTTTGCAGGTAGAATATAATGCTAAAATCCTAATGATGGAAATAAATAATAATAAAAATTACTGCGTGATTCTGGCAGGGGGTCGCGGTCAGCGATTATGGCCCGTCAGCCGAGAGCAGTACCCTAAACAGTTTTTGGACCTTTTTGGCACTGGCCGCACTTTGTTACAGACGACATACGACCGTTTTGCCCGAATGCTACCCAAAGAGAATATATTAATATGTACGTGCGCGGGATATCTGGAACTGGTGAAAGAACAGCTCCCCGAGGTTGATCCCAAAAACATCATAGTAGAGCCTATTCATCGCAACACAGCCCCCAGTGTGGCATGGGCAGCTATGCGTATTCACCACCACACACCAGATGCCAACATCATCGTATCGCCCAGCGATCAGCTGATATTGAACGAAACATCATTTATGCACAGCATGGAGGTTGGCATCAGTTACGTAACCAAAAACAACGTACTGCTGGCCATGGGCGTTAAACCCACACGTGCCGAGCCAGGCTATGGTTACATACAGCTAGGCGACCTGAGCTGCAAGCCTGATGTGTTCGAGGTTAAATCATTCACCGAGAAGCCCGAACGCGAGTTTGCACGCATGTTTATGGAGAGCGGCGAGTTCTACTGGAACACAGGTATCTTCATTTCGAACGCCTACCACTTACTCGACACGTTCGAACATGTATTTCCCCCAGTACTGCGCGAGTTACGCTACGACAACCCGGACTACACTGAGGAGGAGGAAGCCAAGTTTGTGGCCGATAACTATCCACGCTATCCCAACCTATCACTCGACTACGCCATTCTGGAGCAGAGCAACAACAACGTGTATGTGATGAAGTGCGACTTTGGTTGGGCCGACCTGGGTACCTGGCATGCCATCTACGAGGTGATGCACAAAGTACCCGACGACAACGTGGTGATGGACTCGGAAGTAATACTTGAGGACTGCAAGAACAACATCATCAAGCTACCTAAAGGAAAACTGGGCGTGTTCAACGGCCTGGAGGGATATATCGTAGCCGAAGAAGACGGGGTGCTACTCATCTGCAAGAAGAGCGACAACTCGTCGATGGTAAAGAAATATGTAAACGAGGTAAGGATTAAATACGGCGATGAGTTTGTGTAATCACACAAACTCACCACGTATTTTTTCGGCAATAGCCTTAAACTGATCTTCTGTAAGCTTCAGCTTTTCACGGCGGAAGTCAACATCGGCCTCACTCTGCATAGGGATGAGGTGGATATGTGCGTGGGGCACTTCGAGGCCCAGCACTACCTGTGCTACCTTTTTGCATGGGAAGGCCTTCTTGATGGCCAGAGCAACGCGCTTAGCAAACACCTGATAGCGAGCCAACTCGTCGTCGTCCATATCAAAGATGTAATCTACTTCGCGGCGGGGGATAACCAGTGTATGTCCCTCTACCAACGGATTAATATCAAGAAATGCGAAGAACTCCTCGTTCTCAGCGCACTTATAGCTGGGAATCTCGCCAGCTGCGATTTTGCTAAAGATATCCATGCCTTTCAATTTTCAATTATCAATTAACCAACAGTGATCTTGTCGATACGCAGTTTGATAGTACCACGAGGAATCTTCACCTCAACCTCATCACCCACCTTATGGTTCAGCAAGCCCTGGGCAATAGGAGTCTGGATAGAGATCTTACCCTCACGCAGGTTAGCCTCGCTCTCGCTTACAATAGTGTAAGTCATCTTGGCCTTATTGGTCAGGTTAGTCATCTCTACTTTCGAGAGAATCTGTACAGAATCGGTGCTCAAACGGCTGGTATCTATCACCTTTGCTTCGGCGATAGTCATCTTCAGCTGATTGATCTTATCCTCAAGATGAGCCTGTGCCTCCTTAGCGGCATCGTACTCAGAGTTCTCACTCAAATCACCCTTTTCACGGGCCTCGGCAATAGCGGCTGAGGCCTTTGGACGCTCAACACCTTCTAAACGCTGCAGTTCGGCTATCAGTTTATCGTAGCCTTCTTGTGACATGTATGCCATAACTATTCAATTTTTAAAGATTTTCTTAATTACTCGGATGGACAAAAAAGAAAAGAATCCCGACTCGCCTTGTGTCGGAATCCCTATGTTGTATTATGTCTTATCCTTACTTATTCGGTTGCAAAGATAAGCATTATTTTCGAATCAAACAAATTTTTTTGATAAAAAAAACAAAAACGCATAGATGACGAGGGCCGAAATCCAACCACCAATCACATCTACTGCATAGTGCGCCTGAATGTAAACAGTTGCGAAACACATCAGCACGTAAAAGGGCAACAATGTGTACAGCAGTTTACGATTACGGGCATGCCAAGCCAACAACAATAGAATGGTGGTTACACCCACATGACTGCTGGGGAAAGCTGCCGTAGGACGTTCGCCTGCTGCGTGCGCACTGGCCACACACTGGTAGAAGAAGCCATCTTTCCAACCTGGTATGGTTAACGCCTCAGTGTGGGTAGCGAAATAATCGCCCACATTGGGGAAGTTGCCCTGTGCTATCTGATCTACGCCTGCTGCCAAGTAGTAATACTGCGGACCGGTAACGGGCATCAGTACAAAGATGACATAATAGAGCATGAATGATGCCAGGATGATAAACACCACACGCGAAAACTCCTGATAACGATACAGGAAATAGTAAAGCGTTACCAAGGCTATGAGCGGATAATACGAGGCATAGCCCAGATGCATCAGCTCGCTGAACACCGGATTAGAAATAACCTGCGAAAAGACCAGAGCGGGCTGGAAGTGAAACAGCTGCTGCTCGTAACCGGCAAACACATGGTCGAAATTAGGGAATACCTGATTGATATCATAGGTATCAGGATACCACCACGACAGCAGTATCAGCTGCAATGCCACACGGAACATCATCGTGAGGCGGCAGGGAATCATACGATACACCCACCAGAGTGCCAGAGTAGAAATAACCACCTGCGCACGTCCCCAGAGCATCGCACCTGGATTCTGCAATTTGGTAAAGGTGATCATCATCAGCAGCAGTGTAAATATCAGATAAGCCATCACTGCCCACTCGAATGCCATTAATCCCTTACGGGGTTTCTTTTCTATCTCGAATATCTTTTTTATAACCATTTGTTATCCTGATACCATTTAATTGTTTCTTTCACGCCACGTTCCAGATCGTACTCAGGCTTATAGCCCAGTTCACTGATAGCGGGCTGAATATCACAACGCCAATTACGCTGACGAAGAATATTATATTTATCGTTATTAAGCGCGGTCACCTTACCTGTCAGTCGTCCGATATACTCACCAAAGAAGGTTACCACACGCAGTACCCAGATAGGCGCCTTGATTCGAATCCACCATGGGCATCCCAGTTCCTGATGAATCAGATTGCTGAACGTCTCGCTCTGATATACCTTACCATCGCTCAAGAAGTACTTTCTACCGTTCTCGCCCTTATCCAAAGCCAGGAAGATGGCCTGAACCACATCCTTTACATATACAAAGGTGATATCCTGACGCTTGTAGCCTACAGCAAAATCGGAGTGCTGCTTAATGCTCTTGGCCATAATAAAATAGTCTTTCTCACGAGGACCATAAACACCAGTTGGACGTACTATTATATAAGGTACGCGCGAGGCCATCTGTTCCAGATACTGCTCAGCGGCCAGTTTACTGCGACCATAAGCGGTATTAGGCTGGGGCGTATCGGTTTCCTTAATCTCCTGATAAGGCTGCTGTTCACGGATAGCACCAAAAATGCTCAAGCTGCTTACAAACACCAATCGCTTCAGCGGCATACCTACCTCGACGAGTGCATCAACCAGATTCTTAGTTCCCTCGGTGTTTATACGGAAGAAATCCTTTTTATCCAAGCACTTAGTTACACCTGCAGCATGTACCACATAATCGAATGCCTGACCACGTAGCTGCTCCACCAGTTGAGCCTTCGACGAAAGGTTCAGTTCGATAAAGTTGATGCGCTCATCCTGCAGATAAGCCTTAGAGCTACTGCCACGTACCGCAGCCCATGTATCAAAGCCGCGACGGAGTGCCTCCTCAACAATAAACGAGCCGATAAAACCACTCGCACCAGTTACTAATATCTTCATACATCTTAAAAATTTCCGTGCAAAGTTACAATTTTTTAGGCACGGATTACACGGATTACACGGATTTTAACTATTTTACGAAAAAATCTGTGTCAATCCGTGTAATCCGTGCCTTTTTTTTCTTATCTTTGCAGGCAGAAAGAAAAAAGAAAACAAGCTATGGGTAAGAAGAAAGGTGGAAAACGTTTAGGAAAGAAGCAGGTAAGCGAACTGCTACAGAACCTGTTTCAACATAATCCTAACGAAACATTCTCGTTCAAACAAATATTCAAGGTGTTGAAACTCGACACTCATCCTCTCAAGATGCTAGCCATCGATGTGATGGAGGAGATGGCGTGGGATGATTTCCTGCTGAAAGTGAGTGACAACTCCTATAAACTAAACCTGAAGACTCAGGTACAGGAAGGTATCTTCCACAGAAAAGCTAACGGACGTAACTCGTTTGTGCCTGATGATGGTGGTACACCTGTGTTTGTGGCCGAACGTAACTCGATGTCGGCTATGGATGGCGACCATGTAAAGGTATCACTTATGGCGCGCCGCGATAAGCATATCAAAGAGGCAATGGTTATCGAGATTGTGAAGCGAGCCCACGACACGATCGTTGGTAAGCTGCGCGTTGAAAAGGATATAGCCTTCCTGGTAACAGCCGACTCTACGATTGTTCACGATATCATTATCCCTAAGCGTAAGCTGAAGGGAGGTAAGACCGACGACAAGGCAGTAGTAAAGATTATCCAGTGGCCCGATCAGGACCATAAGAACATCATCGGTCAGGTCATCGATATTCTGGGTAAGACAGGTGAAAACAATGCTGAGATGCACGCCATCCTGGCACAGTATAATCTGCCTTATAAGTATCCCAAGAACGTAGAAGAGGCTGCCGAGAAGATCGACGCAGCTATCACCCCAGAGGAGATTGCTCGCCGTGAGGACTTCCGCGATGTATTCACATGCACCATCGACCCCAAGGATGCCAAGGACTTCGACGATGCCCTGAGTATCAGGAAGACAGACAAAGGTCTTTGGGAGGTTGGCGTACACATCGCCGATGTATCACACTACGTAAAAGAGGGTTCAACCATCGACAAGGAAGCATATGCACGTGCCACTAGTATCTATCTGGTGGATCGTACCATCCCTATGCTGCCCGAGCGTTTGTGTAACTTTATCTGTTCGCTGCGCCCCGACGAGGAAAAACTGTGCTACAGCGTTATCTTCAAGATGGACGACGAGGCAAACATCAAGGATTGGCATCTGGCACACACCGTGATTAAGAGCGACCGTCGCTATGCCTACGAAGAGGTTCAACAGATTATTGAAGAGGGAAAAGGCGAAAACGCCGAATTCCTGTTGAAGCTCGATGCTTTGGCCAAGAAACTGCGCGAAGCCCGATTTAAGAACGGCAGTGTGAAGTTCGACCGTGAGGAGTTGCACTTTGATATCGACGAGACTGGCAAACCTATCCGCGCCTACTTCAAGGTGTCGAAAGATGCCAACAAGCTGATTGAGGAATTCATGCTGCTGGCCAATAAAACGGTGGCCGAAAGTATCGGTCGCGTGAAGAAGGGTGTTAAAGCAAAGACGCTGCCCTACCGTATTCACGACCAACCAGATCCACAGAAGCTGGAGAATCTGCGCGAGTTTGTGGCTAAGTTCGGCTATAAGGTAAAAACTGCCGGTACCAAGGGTGCTATCACCAAGTCGCTTAACGCCCTGATGTCGCAGGCCGAAGGTACACGCGAGCAGAATGCCATTGAGACTGTTGCTTTGCGTGCCATGATGAAAGCCAAGTATAGCGTACACAATATCGGTCACTATGGACTTGCATTCGACTACTACACGCACTTCACTTCGCCCATCCGTCGTTATCCCGACATGATGGTTCATCGTCTGCTTACCAAGTATCAGGATGGTGCCCGTTCGGCCAACAAGGATAAGTACGAGGAGTTCTGCGAGCACTGCAGCGACATGGAGCAGATATCCATGAATGCTGAGCGCGACTCTATCAAGTACAAGATGGTAGAGTTTATGGCCGACAAGATTGGTAATACCTACGATGCACATATCAGCGGCATCCAGTCGTACGGTATCTATGCCCAGATTGACGAGACCCACTGTGAAGGAATGATACCTATTCGCGACCTGGGTAACGACTACTACGACTTCGACGAGAAGAACTACATGATTGTAGGTCGTCGTCATCACACCAAGTACCAGTTGGGCGACCCCATACGTATTCAGGTAGCCCGTGCCAATCTGGAGCGCAAACAGTTAGACTTTACGCTGGCTGATGATTAAGAAGATTAAGAACTTATATTAATAAAACAAATACACGTGATTAAATTGAGACTAGACAGATACTGGATTGTAGGGTTGTTGATAACAACTCTATGCAGTATATCTATGCGAGCAATAGCATTCGTGCCACCTACAGACCAGATTACAATTGGTCTGGATGCCAACTATGCCCCACTGCAATCAGTAGATAAAGACGGACTTCCCCATGGTTACGACATCGACTTCACACGCGAGTTGATGAAGCGTATGGGTATCAAATACTATTATGTGCCCAACCTGTGGAACAAGGTGGCCACCTCGGTGCTTAACGGCGATACCGATCTGGCGATGATGGTTTACTCATCCTATCGCAAGGATACCATCTATTATTCGCGCCCTATCTTCCGTCTGTACTACCAGGTGGTGTATCGTAAAAGCGACTACAAGACGTTTGACTTCCGTAACCTGAAAGGTAAGACATTTGCCTTCCTGAACTCACGCCATATTTCCGAACTGGTGGAGCGCGAAGGTGGTACTTGCGTAAAAGTTAACGATCTCGACCAGTCGTTCCGCGAACTGGCAAACGGCCGTTACGATGCCATTATCTGCTACCGTTATCAGGCCAAATACTTTATCGAGCATTACGGCCTCGAGAGTCTGGCTCGAGAGGAGATTTCGCTACAGCCACGCGAATACTGCTATGTAGGCCACAACAAGGAGCTGATCGACGCCATCAGTCTGGAGATAGCCAAGATGGACAGCGAAGGACTGGTTGACAAGATATATGGCTCGGAAATCAAGGAAGGCGTTAGTCATCATGGTGTGCCCATGTGGATCTGGTATCTAAGTGTTATAATCATCCTGGCACTCATCTCACTTTATATCTTTACCCTCTATCGCTCTCGCCGCAAGTTGCAGTTCACTAACGCTATGTTAGAAACCAACTACAACATCTTGGAAATGAGCCACATGGAGTTGGAGCAAACCAACCACCAGCTGATAGAGGCCACAGCCAGAGCTGAGGAATCATCGAAGATGAAGACCCACTTCATCCAACAGATTTCGCACGAGATACGTACCCCATTGAATATCCTGAGTGGCTTTACACAGATACTCACCACTCCAGACTTAGAGTTAGGCGAGGACGAGAAGAAGCAGATTGCCAACGACATTGTTACCAATACCGAACGTATTACCGGTCTGGTTAACAAGATGTTGGAACTGAGCGATGCCAACAGTCGTAACGTGATTGATCGAACCGATAAGGTATCGCCTAACAAGATTGCCAGCGAGGCCATCGCCAAGAGTATGATTGCCGATAATCCCTCACTGACGTTTGATCTGGAGATACAGCCTGAGGTAGAGAAGATTCTACTGAAGACAAATATGCAGGCTGCTGTTCGTGCCCTGACTTTGTTACTCGACAATGCGCGCAAATTCAGTGCAAAAAGTGCCGATCAACATGTAAAACTGCATATAGAGGCCCTGACCAGCAGTGTACAGTTCGCAATCGAAGACAATGGTATAGGCGTTCCAGCCAAGGAAGCTGAGCACATCTTCGACGAGTTTGTACAGCTCGACGCCTATTACGAAGGCACTGGTATCGGACTAACCGTAGCACGTAGTATGGCCCGCCGAATGGGAGGCGATATACAACTGGATACCGACTTTAATCCTGGCGCCAGATTCGTCATGACACTCCCCCGATAAGCAGAGCTTCTTGCATGCAATCGTTTGCATCGAGAAACTATCAAATACAAGCCCGTTTGGAAACACCGAACGGGTTATTTTCGTACTTTTGCCAAAAATAACTAAAAGCAAGTTGGTATGAAGATCACTTTCAACCTGGAGTACCAGACTATCTTCGGCGAAGAGCTGGCACTGAACATCCTAACGGATGGCAAGACGGAAGAGCACAAGATGACAACCCTGGATGGGCTGCACTGGATGTGCGAAATGAATAAGGCAGAGAAATCGGCTGCCCACATCGACTATTATTATACCGTGATGCGCGGCGACCATGAGCAGCGTCACGAGTGGCTGGTTATTCCCCACCGTTTGGAGTTTGCTGCAGCCAAGGGAGCCCGTTATATGGTTTACGACCACTGGATTGATATCCCTGAGGATTCGTATATGTACTCGACTGCTTTTACCGAGTGTGTGGCCGCCCGTACACAAAAAATGAGCAACCTTACATCCTATGGCAAGACCGTACGTCTGAAGGTTCGTGCCCCACAGTTGCGTAACAACGAACGTCTGGCACTGATTGGTGGTGGCGAAACCTTAGGCAACTGGGAGGCAAAGCGTGCCATCGACATGGCTGAGCACGAGAACAACGAATGGGTGATCAGTCTTGACGCCGACAAACTCCCTCGTACCATCGAGTTCAAATTCGTGGCCCTCGACGAAGAGGTAGATGTCACTCCATTGTGGGAGAACGGCATGAACCGTACCGTTGAGCTACCGGAAATAGCAGATGGCGAGGTCGTTGTGTACGAACTGTCGCAGGCCTACTTCCCTGTCTATCCTTGGAAGGGTGCCGGTACCGTTATCCCTATCTTCTCATTACGCAGTGAGGGCAGCTTTGGTGTTGGCGACTTCGGCGACCTGAAGCTGATGATTGACTGGTGCGACAAGACCAAGCAGCGCGTACTGCAGGTGCTGCCCATCAACGATACCAATATCACCCACACCTGGCAGGATTCATATCCCTACAACTC
Organism: Prevotella sp. RM4; assembly: GCF_000701965.1. Taxonomy (NCBI): domain Bacteria; kingdom Pseudomonadati; phylum Bacteroidota; class Bacteroidia; order Bacteroidales; family Prevotellaceae; genus Prevotella; species Prevotella sp. RM4. Next base: position 352,021 of record NZ_JNKG01000008.1, on the reverse strand, counting down.
TATCAGCATCTATGCACTGCATCCGCAATACACCGATTTGCGCCAGCTGCCACAGCTTAAGGACGAGAAGCTGCGCCAGGAGTACGAGGTTCTGCGTAAATCGCTGAACGCCCTGCCACAGATCGACTATGAGCGTGTAAACAATGCCAAGATGGAGTATCTGCGTGCCATCTATGCTCAGGAAGGTGCCAAGACTATGAAGACGGCAACCTTTAAGCAGTTCTTCGAGCAGAACAAGGAGTGGCTGGTACCTTATGCCGCTTTCTGTCATTACCGTGATCTATACGGCACAGCCACATTCCAGGACTGGCCCGACCATCATGAGTTGCCCGACAGCGAGCGCGAGGCCATGAGCAAGTCAACAACTAAGTTATATAAAGAGGTGGCCTTCTGGTACTATGTACAGTTCAACCTCGATCAGCAGATGCGTGCCGCCCATGCTTATGCCCGCAAGAAGCGCGTGGTACTGAAGGGCGATATCCCCATCGGCATCAGTCGCGATGGTGTAGAGGCTTGGGTAGAGCCCAAGTACTTTAACCTGAACGGACAGGCAGGTGCACCACCTGATGCTTTCTCAGCCAACGGTCAGAACTGGGGATTCCCCACCTACAACTGGGATGCTATGCTCGAAGACGGCTGCTCTTGGTGGGTTCGCCGTTTCCGCAAGATGGCAGAGTACTTCGATGCTTATCGCATCGACCACGTATTAGGCTTCTTCCGCATTTGGGAAATACCTATCGATGCCGTTCACGGTTTGTTAGGTCAGTTCTCGCCTTCATTGGGTATGACTCGCGAAGAGATTGAGGCCTACGGCCTGCACTTCCAGGAGGAGCTGTTCACCAAGCCATTCATTGCCGACTGGACTTTGGAGCGCATATTTGGCGAGCGTGCTCAGTACGTGAAGGACACCTTCCTGGATCATGCTCACGACGATATCTGGCAGATGAAGCCTGAATACGACACCCAGCGTAAGGTTGAAGCCGTATTCAAGGGCAAGACCGACGAGGCTGATCTGAATCTGCGCGATGGTCTGTATGCCCTCATCAGCGATGTGCTCTTTGTGCGCGATCGCAAGAACAAGGACAAGTTCCATCCCCGTATCGGCGTTCAGAACGACTTTATCTACGAAGCCCTTTGGGACAACGATAAGTTTGTGTTCAACCGTTTGTACAACGACTACTTCTACCGTCGTAACAACCAGTTCTGGTACACCGAGGCAATGAAAAAGATGCCTCGCCTTACACAGGCTACCCGAATGTTGGTTTGTGCCGAAGACCTGGGAATGGTACCCGACTGCGTGCCCTGGGTGATGAACGAACTGCGCATCCTGAGTCTCGAAATCCAGTCGATGCCAAAAGATCCTACTACACGTTTCGGCAAACTGTCGCATAACCCCTATCGCTCGGTAGATACCATCTCTACCCACGATATGTCAACATTGCGCCAATGGTGGGACGAGGACGAGGAGCAGACACAGACTTACTATAACACCACTTTACGTCGTGGTGGTGCAGCCCCTCACCCACTGCCAGGTTGGTTGGCCAAGGACATTGTGAGTCGTCACCTCACATCGCCTTCAATGCTCTGTCTGCTGTCTTTGCAGGATTGGCTGAGCATCGACGAGGGCCTTCGCCTACCCGACCAGAATGCCGAGCGCATCAACATCCCGGCCAATCCACGCCACTACTGGCGTTATCGCATGCACCTCACCATCGAGCAGTTGCTGCAGGCCGACGACTTCAATAACGAAATCAGCACATTAATTATTCAAAGCGGAAGAAAATAAATGAAAAAGTTACTCTTATCGCTGGCTTTGCTGCCACTGATGGCCATCGCCGGCAATGTGAAATCGCCTAACGGCAACATTGAATTAAAGTTTTCTGTTGACAACACTGGTCGCCCTGTCTATGAGATGACCTACAAGGGACGTGCCGTCATCAAGCCTTCTCATCTCGGACTGGAGCTGGCTAAGGACCGCCACTCATCCAAGTGGACCAACGAGACCGACCTGATGGACGGCTTCGCTATCGCCAAGGAAGAAACCTCTACCTTCGACGAGACCTGGCAGCCAGTATGGGGCGAAACCAAGAACATTCGCAACCATTACAACGAGTTGGCAGTAACGTTGGATCAGCCATCGGCTAAACGCCAGATGCTCATCCGTTTCCGTGTCTATGACGATGGTATCGGATTCCGTTACGAGTTCCCTCAGCAGAAAGAGCTCAACTACTTCCTGATTGAGGAGGAGCGCACAGAGTTTGCCATGGCAGGCGACCACACAGCTTGGTGGCTGCCTGGCGATTACGACACCCAGGAGCAGGTGACACAGGAGACCAAGCTCTCAGGCATTCGTGGACGTTTCAACGAGGCAGTCAACTGGTACAACTCCTCGGTAGCCGTATTCTCAGAGACGGGCGTGCAGACATCGCTGCAGATGAAGAGCGACGATGGTCTTTACATCAATATCCATGAGGCAGCCTGTCTGGACTATGCCACCATGCATCTGGAGCTGGTGGATGCTCAGACCAAGCACCTCTCACAGGAGCTGAAAGGCTTTACTAATGCCTATACCCCAAATCCGGCTCCTTCACGCTATCCTTTGCCACAGCCTTTCACCTTCGTGAGCCACCTTACTCCCGATGCTACAGGCTTGAAGGGTGCCATGCAGACACCTTGCAACACCCCTTGGCGCACCGTGATGGTATCGGATGATGCACGCGACATGCTGTCGAACAACCTCATCCTGAACCTGAACGAGCCTTGTAAGATTGAAGATACCTCATGGATCCACCCCACCAAGTACTGCGGTGTATGGTGGGAGATGATCGTAGGCAAGAGCTCATGGAACTATACCGACGAATATCCCAGCATCAAGCTCGACCAGATCGACTGGAACAAGGTGAAGCCTAATGGTCGTCATGGTGCCAACAACGAGAAGGTGAAGCGTTATATCGACTTTGCAGCCAAGAACGGCCTCGACGAGGTATTGGTTGAAGGTTGGAACGTTGGTTGGGAAGACTGGGCCAACCTGTGGAAGCGCGACGTGTTTGACTTCGTGACCCCCTATCCTGATTTCGACATCAAGATGCTCAACGACTATGCCCACTCTAAGGGTGTGAAACTGCTGATGCACCACGAGACCTCAAGTTCTACTCAGAACTACGAGCGCCACATGGAGCAGGCTTTCAACTTGATGAACAAATACGGCTACGACGCTGTGAAGACTGGTTACGTGGGCGACATCATCCCACGTGGCGACCACCACTACTCGCAGTCGATGAACAACCACTACCTCTATGTAGTGAAAGAGGCTGCCAAGCACCATATCATGGTCAACGCCCACGAGGCAACACGCCCCACCGGTATCTGCCGTACATGGCCTAACCTCGTTGGTAACGAGTCGGCTCGCGGCACAGAGTACGAGGCCTTCGGTGGTTCTAACCCCGATCACACCTGCATCCTGCCATTCACCCGTTTGCAGGGCGGTCCGATGGACTACACCCCAGGTATCTTCGTCACCAAGCTGAAGGAGTGGAGCGACAACGACTCTTGGGCACGCATCACCATCGCCGGTTCGCTGGCCCTCTATCTCACCATGTACTCACCATTGCAGATGGCTGCCGACCTGCCAGAGAACTACGAGAAGTTCGACGATGCCTTCCAGTTTATCCGCGACGTAGCTTGCGATTGGGACGAAAGCATCTATCTCGAGGCCGAGCCTGCCGACTATATCACCGTAGCCCGCAAAGCCAAGGGCACCGACAACTGGTTTATCGGTGGCAAATGTGATGAGAACGGACACAAGAGCACCATCAAGCTCAACTTCTTAGACAAAGGTCGTAAGTACGACTGTACCATCTATGCCGATGCCAAGGATGCTCACTACGAGAAGAATCCTCAGGCTTATGTCATCACCAAGAAGGTGGTAACAGCCAAGGATGTGCTGAAGCTCACAGAGGCTCCTGGTGGAGGTTTCGCCGTATCACTTATTGCAAAATAAAGCATGAAGAAATTGATTTTTGCAGGATTGTTGTCTATGCTACTACCCCATCAGGTAGTAGCACAGACGTTTAAAGAGGTGAGCTATGCACCTCAAGCAACCAAGTTCCAGCTGTTTGCACCCAATGATGCCAAGCAGATTACTGTCCGTGTCTATAAAGACGGACTAGGCGGCAAGGCCATCAAACGCGTAAAAATGCAGAAGACTGGCAACGAATGCTGGACAGCCACCATCAAGGGCGACCTGATGGGAAAGTTCTACACCTTCGACATGGGTAAGGGCGAGTGCCCTGGTGTCTTTGCCAAGGCCGTAGGTGCCAACGGTAAGCGTGGCGCCATCATCAATATGGCCAGCACCGATCCTGAGCACTGGTGCTGTGATGAGCGTCCTGTCACAAAATCGCCTGCAGATCTGATTATCTACGAGATGCACCATCGCGACTTCTCTATCAATCGTCAGGATGCGCAGTATCCAGGCAAGTTCATGGCTTTGACTGAGCCCTGGGCTATCGACCATCTGAAGTCGTTAGGTGTGAATGCCATCCACATTCTGCCCAGCTACGACTACGGTTCGGTGGATGAGACACGACTGAGCGACAACAAGTACAACTGGGGCTACGATCCAGTGAACTACAATGTGCCCGAGGGTGGCTATTCCACCAATCCTTACAAGCCCGAGGTGCGTATTCGTGAGTTCAAGCAGATGGTGCAGGCGCTGCACAAGGCCGGCATCCGCGTGATTCTCGACGTGGTGTATAACCACACCTACGACATCGAGCACTCCAACTTCCAGCGCACCTATCCCGACTATTTCTATCGCAAAACAGCCGATGGTCAGTACAGCAACGGCAGTGGCTGTGGCAACGAGACTGCATCCGAAAAGCCCATGATGCGCCAGTTCATGATTGAGAGCGTGAAGTACTGGATTAACGAATTCCATATCGATGGATTCCGTTTCGATCTGATGGGCGTTCACGACATCGAGACGATGAACGCCATCCGAAAGGCTGTTAACGACATCGATCCCACCATTTTTATTTATGGCGAGGGCTGGAGCGCTGGCAGCTGTGCTATTCCTAACGAGCAGTTGGGCATGAAGGCCAACATCCCACAGATGCCAACTATCGCAGCCTTTAGCGATGAGATTCGCGATGCTTTGCGCGGTCCGTTCAGCGACGATAAGCAGCCCGCATTCTTAGCTGGCTTGGCAGGCCATAAGGAGAGCATCAAGTTCGGTATCGCTGGTGCCATCAGTCATCCGCAAGTGGATATGACCAAGGTGAACTATAGCAAGGAGCCTTGGGCCACAGAGCCCACGCAGATGATTAGCTACGTGAGCTGTCACGACGACATGTGCCTGGTGGACCGCTTGCAGAGCAGCATCCCTGGCATCACCACCGAGGAGCTGATCAAGCTCGACCTGCTGGCACAGACAGCCGTGTTCACCTCACAGGGCGTGCCTTTCATGCTCAGTGGTGAGGAGCTGCTGCGCAACAAGAAAGGCGTGCACAACAGCTTTGAGTCGCCCGACAGCATCAATCAACTCAACTGGGACAACCTGAAGCAGTATCCACAGGTGTTCAATTATTATAAGAACCTGATTCAGTTGCGCAAGAATCATCCAGCTTTCCGTTTAGGCAATGCCGACTTGGTGCGCAAACATCTGGAGTTTATCGATACACCAGAGAGTGTGGTAGCCTTCCGTCTGAAGAACTATGCCGGACGCGACGACTGGCGCAACATCATCGTGGTGCTCAATGCTAATAAGGAGCCCATGGAGCTCACCATCCCTGATGGCCGCTACACCATCGTATGCTGCGATGGCACCATCAATGAGAATGGCCTCGGCACCATCATCGGCTCCAAGGCCATCGTCGATGCCCAGTCGGCATTAATTCTCCACGACTAAATCAAAAAGTAACTTTTCGCTAGTCGAAAAGTAGCTTATCACCCAACAAGAAGTAGCTTTTCGCATGGCGAAAAGCTACTTCTTGTTATAAGAATAGTCATATTACAGGAGAGCCTTCAGGAAATTCACCATTTTCTGAAGGTTTTCTTCTACATACATGGCTGGACCACCATGACTACCTTCGGGAACGAAGGTGGCTTCGGTCTTTACACCAGCAGCCTTCAACGTCTCGAAGAAAGCCTTTCCCTGGCAGCAGGGCACAACGTTATCCTTCTCACCGTGGAAGATGATGATAGGAGGATCGTTCTTATCCACATAGGTATTGGCACTCAGACTGAGATACTTATCTGGTTCCTTGGCCAACTTAGAATTCAACAGCACGTCCTCAGGACTATTCTCGCCCATCTTCATCGACTCACCACAGTCCATAGCAGTCAGGTCGATAGGTCCCGACCAGTCGCAAGCAGCATTAACAGCACTGCTCTCGTTCAGATAGTTACCTACGTTACCCTCCAGGTCGATATCAACTGTACCCACCTTTGTCTGCTTGGTACCGCTGGTGGTCGCAGCTGTAGAAGCCAGATGACCACCTGATGAGAAGCCGCTGGTAGCGATAAACTTGGTATCAAACTTATACTTCTTAGCCTCACCACGTACAAAACGGATGACGGCACGAATATCGTGAATCTGAGCAGGCCACTTGGCATCCATGCTCGAACGGTGGTTGGGACAAACCACTGCAAAACCGGCATCCAACAGACTCTTCACGATGGTACCCAAATCAGCCATACCCTTACTGCTGTTACTGAACCAGGCACTGCCATAGATATGAATCACCACAGGATAGGATGCCTGCTCCTTCTTAGGGAGATAGATATCACAGGTGTGATAAGCCTGGTCGTCGCCAGCATAGTTCACATCCTTCCATTCCTGCGAGGTTTCCAGCTTCACCTGAGGTGCCTGAAAACCTCCGAATCCGCCTGCTGGCTGAGCTATGGCCACAGCCGAGAGGCAACACATACATACTGATAATATAGTCTTCTTCATTTGATTAATGTTTTAGAATAAACGCGAATATCACTCGTTTTAGTATCTTTGCCTAACAAAAATTTATCTATAAAGGCCAGCACCTCGGGCCATTGGCACTCAGGCAACTGACAGTGGCCGTGACCACCTACGATGCTCCAACCCATACGATCGGCAATACCGAAACGCTCCCATACCTTCTTGGCTGCCTTGGCTGATACCAACATGGCATCATCGGCCAACCACTTGTAATCGGGATTGCCCAACAGCAACAGGGCGCGTGGGCACACCAATGCACACAGCTCGTGCTGGTCGTAAGGCAGCTGATACACACTGTCGCCATGGAAGTTAGTGAGCTGACTCTCCAAGAACCAGTGATAGTCGGTCTTATCCAGATTCTCTACGCTGTCCTGCAGATGCGAGTAGCGCCAGGCAGCAGCACCGCCACCACCAGGCTCCTGAGCGATGGTGAGTGCCACACGCTCATCAAAGGCACCGCAATAGAGTGCCATCTTACCAGCATACGAGCAGCCCGTAACGCCGATATGCTTGGTGTCAATCTTGGTAATCTCAGGACCTAACAGTTCCAGTCCATCTATCAAACGACTGAAGCCCCAAGCCCATTCGCTGTAGGCTCCGTTGTCCTTCAAGTCGGGATAGAGACGGTCGAAGTTGTGCTCACCACGCTCATGGTGCTTGCCCCACTGTCCGTAGTCGTTCACCTGCTTCTCGTGGAAGTTCATGGTGGCAATGGGACGGTCCTCGAACAACTGGCGTGGCAGCGCAATCATGCTCGAGCCAATCATCAGGGGATAAGGCGCCTTGCCCGTTTTGGGATATCTGATTTCAGAGGTCAGAGTGAGTGTCTGTCCATTCACGGTCACATCCACAATGAGGGTGTCGCCACTCATGCGGGCCTTGATATTCTCTTTCTTCACAGCCGGCTTCTCGCCAATGCCGTAATGCTGTATCAGGGCAGCTATCTCACTGCGGCGACGCGCCCAGTCGCTGAAACCATTCATGCCTTTCAGTGGGTCGGGCAGGTCCTTGATGACCGGCAACTGACTGGCCTCGGGCATGGCAGGCTTAGCAAAAGCAGCACCTGTGTTTTCTACTTGATAACGCAAAGGAAGTTGGCCACCCTGCTGCGCCTGAGCGCAGAGGGCAGCACAACACAGTACAATAGTTGATATAAGTCTCATAGTTCTTTTCTCTTGATTTACATACCGAAGCCGCCGCCAAAGCCACCGCCTCCATTAAAGCCGCCACCGCCAAAGCCGCCCATAGCGGGGAACTCAGGATCGGGCTGCTTCTTAATTTCGAGCAACAGTTTTACTAAGGCTCTGCGACGCAAGCTCCATGTAGGATAATCGTTGGCGTCCAGCTTATTCATCTTAAAGCCAGGCATCTGCATACCACCCTGCTGCTGACTTAGATCCTGAGCGCTCACGGTGATCATACAGGGCTTGGCATTGCCATCGGCAATCAAACGGTCGGTAATGGCATCGGCACCACCTACCTTAAACCAGCTTTCTACCGATTCACCCTCAACAGGAATCAACTGAATAAAGGCAGGCATCACGCCCATACGCATATTGCCAGAGATATAGAAAGCGGTATTACGCTCCAAGTCGTAGCTGACACGACCGTGGTCTATCTCACCTTGCGAGGCGAAGTTGAATGGCGACTTAGGATTGTCGGCCACACTGTACTTAAAGCCGGCATCGGGCGAGATATACATGTTGCTGGGGTCAGTAACCTGCATGCTGTCAACCACAAAGCAATACTTAAAGGTCTCAAACAGATACTCGTTCAGCCTCACGCTCCACACGCCGTCGCTGTCGCGCTCCATAGCCACATTCTCGGGCAGCATCTCGCACTCCAACTCTACCTTCTTAGCTTCAGGAGCCTTGAAACGGAAGATGATACCATCCTCTGTGTACTCTGGCGAAATGATAGGACGTGGGAAGAGTCGTGCCATCACACCAGCGGTAAACTGCTGTTCCTTACCGGTCTTAGCAGGAGCTGGCTCACCGTTAGCCATGGCTGCTTCGGCAGCTTTCTTATTGAAGAGCAGTGGCAAGGTCTTGGTCAGGAAATACTTGGCGTTCATCCAGGTATGACCGAACTTATCGTTGGTAAACTCCTTCACACTGCGGATACCCTTGGTGTCGAGGAACTCCATATAGTCGCGGGCATTGCCATACAGGAAGTCGTCGGTACCAACGCCCAACCAGAACAGGCGAATCTTCTTATTTGTATCCTCAGCATTATCGTAAACACCAGCAATATCGGTTGATGTAAACGAACTGTAGCTGCACAGATACGAGAACTTATCCAGGTTGCTCAAGCCATTGAACAAAGCCTGGTTTCCACCACGCGAGAAACCACCGATGGCACGATGATCCTTATTGTTGATGGTACGGTAGTTTTTCTCGATATAAGGCATCAGGTCGTTGATCAGGTCCTTACTGAACACGTCGCCACCAAAACGGGTTTGTGGAGCACCGTTAGCAGCAGGCGCTGCCAACAGTTTGGTGGGATTACCATAAGGCAGCACGATAATCATCTCCTTGGCAGCCTTCTGTGCCAGCAGATTGTCGAGGATATAGTTCACACGACCCACCTTATAATAAACCTCTTCGGTATCAGTAGTACCACTAATCAGATAGAATACAGGGTATTTCTTATCACGACTCATCATGTAGTTGGGTGGCAGATACACGATGGCGGTATTGGTGCCGCCCAGACTCTTAGAGTAATAATGGATATACTCCATGGTGCCATGGGGCACATTCTTGATGTCGTGGGGCAATCCGTCTTTCGATTTGATCTCCAACAGACTGTTCTTAAAGCCCTCGTTGGGGAAGTACTGTGGGTTGTCGGGGTCCATAATGCTCACACCGTCAACCACGAAGCAATAGGGATACATGTCGGGGGCAGCCGGACCCAGCGTTACGGTCCATAAGCCTGTCTTGGCATCTTTCTGCATGGCTTTACGCCCTGCAAACTGCACATCAACCAGCACCTCTTTGGCCTGGTCGTTCTTATACTGGAATGTTACCGTACCATCAGCATTGGTGATGGTGCCGGCCTTTGCCTGCATAGCGCAGGCCATGAGTAGAGTTAATAATAGTTTTTTGCTCATAAGTTTAAAGTTTATGTAATTATTCTATAGAATATCCAACTCTGACAAACACAGGGATATAGGCCTTAGTTACTGGCGTTTCAACATACTGTCCGCCATCGTAGTATTTTCCTGTATGATAGTCGGTCCAACCGCCAGGATGCTTGGGCAGATAGGTGCGCCATGTGGTCACACCTGGCTCGGTAACCGGACTGATGAGCAGTGCCGGACCAAACATGTATTCATACTTTTGCTTCAGAGCCTCGGCATCATGTGCGAAGTCGAACACCAATGGGCGCATCAGTGTACTACCCTGTTCAGAGACAGCCTTGGCGCAACGCTTGATATAAGGCAGAAGCTGATAGCGCTCTTTCAGACAGTTAGCAATGATTGTCTGCGCCTCCTGACCATAGTTCCAGGGTTCGGTATTACTCATATAACCATGCACACGCATCAGTGGCAGATAAACAGCGGTCTCTATCCAGCGCAGCATACGCTCGATATAGGCACTGTCGGTATATTGATTCTGCGGACGGAAGAAGCCGCCGGCATCGTAGGTCCACCAGGGGATACCAGCAGCCTGCATGCCAAGACCTGCTGTAATCTGGCGGCGGAAAGTCTCCCAATCGTTACCCACATCACCACTCCACATGGCCGAGCCATAGCGCTGGATACCAGCAAAACCGCAACGGGTGAGTATCATCGGTTCCTTACCAGCAGCCACAAGACCTTCATACACCGTCTTGTTCACCAGTAGCGGATAGACATTACGCACCTGTTCACCATTCCATCGACCGTTGTTCACCTTACGGCCCAACAGGTCGTCGTTCTCAGGTTCGGTAGCATCCTGCCACCAGGCATCGATACCCAAAGGCAACAGGCGCTCTTTGAAGTTCTTCCAATAGGCAGCGGCAGCCTCAGGATTAAAAAAGTCAATCCAATCAGTTTCAGGGATATAATAGTTGGCGGCTAGCATCTGCTGACCCACTTCAGAGTTCTTGTCGATCTTCGACCACACACTCAGCATCAGTTTCATGCCCATCTGGTGCAGACTGTCGGTCAGCGCCTTGGGATCGGGATAGAACGCCTCATCGAAACGCATCGAGTTCCAACCGTATTTGCCCCAATACTGCCAGTCCTGAACCAGCATACTCACGGGCAGGTTCTCGCTACGGAAGCGGTTGGCGGTCTGCAGAATCTCATCCGACGAGTGGAAACGCTCGCGACAGTGGATATACCCCAAAGCCCACTCTGGCATCTGAGGGCACTCACCGGTCAGCTCGCGATAGGTCGCAATAATCTCATCAGGCGAACCCACAAACACCGTATAGTCCACACCATCGGCTACTGGCGAACTAAACACGGTCTCGTCTTTCACCTTATTATAATATACGACAGGCTGATCAATCTTGGTCAGTTCAGCCGACAGCTGGTGACGACCTTTGGTCAGATGTACTATCTTAGAGGCCGTAGGTGGCAGCCATACGTTCTGCATCTCTATCACCTGCTCGCCATCTATGGTCAGGTTATGGCGGCGCGCCATCTTCTGCCCTACATCGAGCAGCAGCGCATAATCGCCGGTTTCATCAATATCAATCGTGGCCTCGAAGATGTGGCGCTCGCGAACCTCACGCTTGCCACCTTCGGTAGAGGTGACATCCACCACCTCACGCTCACCGGCTCCTGCACGCTTCGTTAGTTTCACACTGTGGCTGCATGGGTTAAAGTCGGTCAGGCCGTAGTTATTCCACAGCACGCCATAGCCCTTACTCGAAATCAGCATGGGGATGCTGATCTGGGTGTTTACCTGCGTGAGTCGGCGCGACAGTCCACGCACATTGCTGTAGCCATCCTGGAACTGTCCCAGACCGAAGAGATATTCATCCTTAGGCGAGTCGAAAGTCAGCGTAGCCTCGCTACCCGCCAACTGATGGTCAGTAGCTTTAAATACAGCTTTACCTGTTTTATCTTTCACCGTCAAGGTGCGACCATCCACCTCGGCAGTAATATCAGCTTGTTTCAGTTCATCGTGACTCACATACAACCAGTCGGGCAAATCACTCTTCGTAGCCGGATTGGCGTATCTCACTCTCACGGCATTCTTAGCCACATAAGTGACAGAAAGGTTCTGCGCAGTGGCCGACACTGCCACTACACAGAACAGAATAGTTGATATTAGTTTCTTCATTATCGTTATTTATTTTTTTAACTGCCACCAATCCAGACGAACATCACCTGATGCTTTGTCGAAACATATATAAAGATCATGCACACCAGCAGCATTCTTCACTTTGCCACCGAATGAGCGATATTTCTCAACGCCACCGGTCTTACCGATGGTGACGGTACCTACCACAGGACCGTCGGCACTATCTAATCGCAGACAGATGGTGCAACCACCAGTAGCGGCTGCGGTGATATTAAACTGCTTGGCACCCTTACCGAAGTCAACACCACGCAGTTTGATATACTCGCCATCATTAATATCAAAGATATACATATTCTTCTTTCCCGTTGAGGTAGGCATATCTGCTACCACACCGGTATTCTCGATACCCATCTTGGCACTCTTCAGTCCGAAGCCCCAAGCCATGGTCTCAGCCTCTACACGCTGGTAGGGGTTCAGCCAGTGCAACTGCTTCATGGGCTGCTGGTCCAACCAATAAGGAATCTCCTGGATGGTGCCATCGCCATTATAGGTAATCTCCTGAGCCGACACACTGCGACGCTCATGGTGCACAAAAGTCTCCAAGTGCATCAGGTCGTAGTTCTGACCGAACACATACGAATGTCCCTTGAAATCGCAGATACCGGGATGGTTACCACGGTCGCGCTGGGTGGGTTTCATAATATACCCCTTCCACTCCCAAGGTCCGGTGGGACTGTCACTCATGGCATAGCCCAAAGCCTCAGGACAACAAGTAGAAGCAAAGCCCAGATAGTATTTTCCGTTCCGCTTATAGAACCAAGGTCCCTCCTGATAGTTAGGAATATGTGGCAACTTGGTGACACTGCTCGTCACAGATGTCATATCCTCACCCAACTTAGCCCAGAAGGTATGTGGGTTTCCCCAGTACATATAAGCCTGACCATCGTCGTCGGTATAAACTGATGGGTCGATATCATACCAGTTACTCTGATCCCAAACCAATGGCTTGCCGAGTGGGTCTTTAAATGGTCCGTAAGGCGAATCGGCCACCAGTACACCGATACCATGACCATGCAGAGGGGCATACAGGTAATACTTACCATTACGCTCTACGGTCTGGATAGCCCAGCCACCGTTCTCGCGACTGCGCCAAGCGAAGTCTTTCAACGAAGCCACTGCACCATGCTCGGTCCAGTTCACCATATCGGTAGTGCTCCACAACAGCCAGTCGTACATAAAGAAACCAGCAGAGCTCTTCTCGTTTACATCGGGGATATCCTCTGGCGATGCATCATGCGAGGTATAGAGGAACAGGGTATCACCTACTACCAGTGGCGATGGGTCGGCAGTATATTTGGTTTGGAACAAAGGCATGTTCACCTGCTCCAGTCCACGCATCTCCCACCAGTCGAAGTTAAACAATTTTGGTCCCTTACGACCTTTGAACACCAGATAAACGTCGGCTGTAGCAGGCAGGTTCAAACCCGAAATGGTTCGGGTTGGTGCATCGATATCGGTGATGGTAGAGTAATCCAGATCAACGGTAATGGTCTGCCACTTCTCCCAGCCACCTGTACCAGGCACGTTCAGGGTGCCCAAACATCTGCCACCGATACTGTCGAGATGAATCTCAATTCTGCCACCACGCAAACCACTGGCCACACGGGCTGTGAACGTACGTGGATACTTGTGGGCAAAGGCCACATTCTGAAGTTTGATATAGTCGCCATTGTGGATGTCACTGACATAAACCCCTACCTCATCATTTTGCTCGGTCTTCACGCCTTTCGAGAAAGCCATCGTCTCGGCCTCAACCTTACGATAAGGGTTAAACGTGCCAACAGGCTTCACACCGGCATCAGTAGGCAGAATCTTGGGAAAACTGCCATCCGCATTGTACTTAAACTCCTCAACAGCTACACTACGACCGAAACCGCCACCATTTGGCAGTTTACCTGTATGGTAGAAGAAATAGCTATGACCTTTATAATCGGCCACACCACAGTGGTTGGTAAACGAGTTGGTATCGCACAGCGGCATAATCTCGCCAGCATATTTCCAAGGACCCAGAGGCGATGGAGCCGTACTATAGGAGATATGCTCAGGCACGCCGCCAGCAGCATACAACAACTGATATGTACCATTGCGCTTGGTTAACCAAGGACCTTCAACATACGAATCTTTATAGGTCTTGCCCTTCTCGCGCTCCTTCATCATCGGACCGCCAAAAGCCTCTTCGGTCATAGGCAGCTTTCCCAGTTCACCTTCGTACGAAATCATATCACGGTTCAGCTTCAGGTAGTAGCACTGTGGATTACCCCACATCAGCCAAGCCTGCCCATCGTCATCAATCATCACGGTTGGATCGATATGATCCCAGCTGCCATTCTCAAACAAAGGTTTTCCAAGTGCATCCTTAAACGGACCTGTAGGACTATCGCTCACAGCCACACCAATGGCCATACCATTCGAAATCTTTGAATGAGCACAGATATACCAGTAGAATTTTCCGTCACGTTCGATAGTCTGTCCGGCCCAAGCACGGTCATCGGCCCACGAGAAAGTCTCCAAGGCCAATGGCGAACCATGGTCCTGCCAGTTCACCATATCCTGAGTTGAATATACACGCCACTCCTGCATCCAAAAGAAGTCGGCGCCATCTTCGTCATGACCAGTATAAACATACATTGTTCCGTTATGTACCATCGGTGCAGGGTCGCTGGTACACCAAGTCTGTACGAAGGGGTTCTGTGCCTTCGCACCTGTAGCTAGCAACATGAGTGCTGCTATGGCTGCTGATTTATTAATCATTCTTTCTCGCTTATTAGTTTACTGCTGCAAAGGTAGCACAAAATAACGATATTAGATTTCCTATATGTATCATTTACTTTGTGAAACGTAACAGATAACTTAAAGCAAGATAGATATCATCAGAAGCGCTCTATTTTCCTACCCATTTCGCGAGCATTCGTTTTAACTGGTACAGATGTAAAATCGGG
This sequence comes from Prevotella sp. RM4, assembly GCF_000701965.1. Lineage (NCBI taxonomy): Bacteria > Pseudomonadati > Bacteroidota > Bacteroidia > Bacteroidales > Prevotellaceae > Prevotella > Prevotella sp. RM4. The sequence continues at coordinate 336,812 of NZ_JNKG01000008.1, read as the reverse complement.
GGTGTTATACGAATACATTAAGCGCTGATAATACTCCTTAGGATTTTGTTGTGGAAGCAGGAACGGCTTGGTGGCCTTCCCGTGTTCATCAACAGACGAGAAATAAAGACGTGTGTACAAACCATCCTCACGACGACTGGTAAACAGGAACCAACGACTATTACGCGTCCAGTTATGCAAACTCTCCGAACGTATGCTATTCACCTCGTTCAATGGTCTGTTTACTCCCGTCTCAAGATCAAGCATATATAAATCTGCTTCCGGATGCCAAACCGAGAAGTAACCATAATCCAACTGCGTGTACATCAAGTACTTTCCATCATACGAAGGGCGAGGCCAAGTCACGCTTTTACCCGTTACACCAGCATTTACCAACGTATCCACCTCGGTACCAATCTTGCCCGATTTCTCATCAAATGCCACTCTACAAAGACTATACTTTACCTGATCATAGCCTTTGGGATAGTTGCCACATCTGGCAGTTGTAAAATACAACCACTTACCATCAGGCGAGAAAGCAGGTGTATTCTCTGCCCAACCAGTCGTCATAATCAGGGTATCCTTGATAACCTCATGCTTCTCCATATCGTAAACAAACACACCCGATGAGGTATCAAACACCTCAATACGTTTGTTGTTGCCAGTATGAAACATCTGTGCTGTTTTATTAGTTGAAAAGGCACAATAGCGACCACTCGGATGCCAGTAGGGATAGACCATTGTACCTCCCAGACTGTCGTTACGCGCTTTGAGGAGTACATCCTTTCCGTGTTGATGTACCACTGTAGCACCATGCTCACCTCTCACATGGAACACATACTGCTCAGGATTCGTACGATTCTGGGTATGACAGTTCATGCATTGTCCATGCACTTGCGAATTCTCCAGCATCGACGTTTCTGTAAAGTCAGAGAGACAACGCTGATACAGCCCCATATGACCATAGAGCGCATAACTGGGCGCAATACGGCGATAGGTAATGCCCCATTCGTCAAGCGGATTCGGACTAACCTCGATAGAAAAGTCGCGATACTGATACCAGTTCCCCTCTCTGCATGCCATCACCGACACCAACAAACGACTTCCCTTGTTAGCCTTCAATAACTGATGCCACTCATCTACGTCAAAATCAGCATAGGTCCCCTCCGCATGTATAGAACCACCCTTCTCGCCTTTCACATCTACATAGACATCTGTAAAGTCATCATCAGTCATTGAGAAATTCAGCGGTGCGATATCCACAGGTATCGTTACACCGATATAATCCGGATATATATCAGGCTGCTGGTTCACCATCTGCACATGATCAGGGTGCAGACTACATGCCGACACGAGAAATGACAGCAGTGTTATCAAAGCCCATTTGTTTATCTTCTTCATATCACCTTCATCTAAAAGAAATTCACATCAACTGTCTGACCATAGATATCCTGTAACGGGCCATAGAATGGCACCCTTTTAATTGTTTCAGGATGCGCAGCCAACTCTCTCATCTGTTTTGCCCAGTTACGATAGAACAAGGTAGATTCCAACAAAGAGATGTATTTCAACGCTACCTCATATTGCCCCGTAATCAGAGCTGTTTCCACCAGTCGCGACAGTTCACGACCACTCATATTATAATTCGAAGTACTCTCCAGCACCTCGAAGGCAGCACGTTGCGATATGTTCGGGAAACCCATGTGAAGATATACATCGCTCATCATCATGGCCGCCATACCACTGGTCAGCACCTCGTAAGTATGCAACAGATTCTCCTTCAACTCATCACCGGAAATCTGCTTCAGGTAATACTTGGCCAAACGTACCACGTTTTTACAAGCTAACGACTGCGGTTCCTGCTCGTTCGACCTCCTGACAATCTCGTTCCAGTCTTTCATACGCAAAAGACGATCATACACCATCTCCTCATCGGTGCCATACTTGCCACGCTGAATCATCTGGTAATCCAAGCCCTTGAATATATTCTCCAAAGAATACGGCACGAAATACGAACTGAAGATGATACAGGCCAGCAACAGCAGGCCCATACCCGAAGTCTGTGCTACAACAGCTATTCTTTCGCGAGGGATAGAAAGCATTCTGAGATGATATAAAGGCAATAACACGATGATAGGACCTGCCAGCCAATAGCCTATTGGCACGAGCAGACATGAAACGATGAAAGCAGGCATCTTCCGATGGGGCAATAGCAATATCAGCACCAATGTAAACAGAAGACCTACAGGCAGAGTCATTGAGAAGTCCAGGTCGCATAACAGGTAACACAGCACGACCGAAGGCAAGAAAGATACGGGGAAAAGAATCTTTTCACTGACAGCAGGCAGAACTCGTTTCAGCAGCACACCGAAAAGCTGTTGAATAGCAACCAGCAAGATAGCAGACAGCAAGGCTCCCAGCGTCACGAATCGAAAGAACTGTACCAGGAACTCTCCAACATAGCGCGCCATGCCACCAGGAAAAGCCAACCGCTCCATCAGATAATCATCCTGATAGAGGAACAGCTGAAACGACTCACGCGCCAATACCACTTCAGGCCGCACATACCCCCAGAAACAGAACACAGCTATACCAAATAGGGCTGTCAGATATAGTTTCCAATTCTTTTTCATCATTTCGTTTGGTTATCTTATTGTTACCTGTTGTCGCTTGCCATCAAACACCTGTCTGTGAACCTCATGTACATCCAGACTTACTGGTGACTTGGTGAAATCGGGCACATTATACGAGTCGAACAATTCACCGTAGTATTTCTTGGGATTACGCTGTGGCAACAAGAACGGCTTGGTAACACGGCCTTTATCATCTATAGATGCCAGGTAAAGTTGGGCATACTCGCCATTCTCGCGTTTCGACGAGAACACAAACCATCCACTGTTTGAGCTCCAGTTATGAAAGCTCTCCGTCTTACGACTGTTTACCTCCTTCAACTCACGCATCTCACCAGTTTTCAAGTCCATCAGCCATAAGTCGGCATCATTCTGGAACACCGGGAAATTGCTATGATCAGTCACACAGAACATCAGCCAGCGTCCATCGTAAGAAGGACGAACCAACGTATAACTCTTACCGGTAGCCGCTGTATTTACCAGTGTATCAACCTCGTTACCGAAAGTGCCCGTCTTCTCATCAAAGGCAATTCGGCAGATACTACACTTCACCTTCTCGTACTCTGCAGGCAGATTGCATGGTTTCGAAGTGCTGTAATACAGATACTTACCATCGGGCGAGAATGCGGGGAATATCTCCTGATCCTCCGTCTGTAACAATGGCGAGAGTATCAGTTGATTGGTCTGAGTATCTAAGAGAATCAGATCGCTAAAGCGGTGATAAGCCTCGATACGTTTCTCGGTACCCACATGGAAATTCTGATGCACCGAATTCACGGCGTAAGCACAATAACGCCCCGACGGATGCCAGTAGGCATAGCTGCCAGCAGCCTTGGTAGAATCGGTACGGGTGTTCAGCCATTGCTGGTTGCCATTCTTCTGCACCAGGGTGCCACCACCTTCGCCACGGAACTGCATGGTAAGCGCAGAAGGATCGGTCTGGTTAGCTGTATGACAGTTTATGCAGTGGCCGTAAACTGCACTCACCTTCAGAATGGCAGTCTCGTCGAAACTGTGCAAATCACGCTGATAGATACCGATGTTAGCGCCACCCACCTCATAACCAGGTGGAATTCTACGATAAGTCAGGCCATAATCCTCTAAGGGCAGTTTGCTCACATACACCTTGAAATCATCATACTGTGTCCACTGGTCATCATGCTCCACACAAACAGTAAATAGCAACTCACCACCTGCATTCTGTTGGGTCAGCTGTTGCCAAGCTTCAATATCAAAATCAGCCCATTCACCTTGTACATGCAGTTCGCCTCCCTTGGAGCCACGCACCGTTACATCCAACAGGTCAACATCTCCACCCACGAAATTAAAATCCAAGGGAGCAATACCCGCTGGGATAGTCACCCCTACATAATCGGGATAGACAGCAGGCACCTGATGCACACGAGTTGCATGCTCCACCTGATGGCGACAGCCCTCCAGCATGACCAGACAGAAGATCGCTGTCAAGACAATAGAAATATGATTAATGAGCTGTTTCATACACTTGATTGTTTTGTTGTTGCTGTGCTTTCGCTAACATTCTACTGATAAAGGCGGCATACGGCGAACCTGGCACATTACCCTGGCGCTGGATACAGTTCAAGGCATCTTGATAACCACGAGGCATCTGCATATAGCCTCCACACTGCTCTACCCATGGCAATGCCTGCTGGAAGGTGGGCGCATCGCCGTTCAACAGGACCTGCGCCACGAAATAATCCAACGCCATGGTGTTCGATCTGTTTCCATTAAACAAGCTACCCAGCATCGAAGCCATCTCCGGGTAGTAGAACAGGAAATCCTGCTTCTGTCGATACTGTCGCAACTTTCCCCAAACAGGATGGGCATTAATCCCAGCCTCATCGCCCAGATATTGCTCTGCCTCTTCTGCCCAGTTCTTATAAAACAGACTGTTCTTCAGGAGCGCCAGATGTTTCCTGGCCAAATCGTATTTCCCGTTGATAATATAGCACTCAGCGATACGCTGGGTAAAACGTCCGCTCTTTCTGCCATTATTAATCGACTCCTGCATATCAAACATATACCGTTGTGCAGAATTAACCATACCCAAACGATAGAAAGCCTCGGCAGCTGGTATATTCGAGAATGGATCGCGTACCATATTCATTAACAAGGCATCGATACCGCTCTGGTAAAAGTCGAACATTCTATCAGCCAACTGGCGACGTTCTGCCAATGCCAGATTCACGCTGTTAGACCAGAATGCCGTTTCCACCGTTTTCTGTTCGGCCCGTTTGATGATGTCGTCCCAATGTTCGTTTCTGATTTGATAGTCTTGCCATACCAACTCGTAGCGCTCATCGGCATAACCACGTGTCACAGCCAGCCAACCTAACACCACAACGGCAATCGCCTGAACAGGCCACTTTAATACCTTATTTATATATAGTCGGTCAGCCAACACACATAACAGCACGGATAGTGGCACTATCCATAGCAGGGGAACCACCGATGGACTACGATAATAGCCCATAGAACACATCACCGAGTGTAAGGGTAACTGCTCCAGCAACGTATGCCACAACACCAGTTGTATGGCCAACAACCATAATGGCAGCCAGATAAAGCGCTTGTAATCCACCACAATGCGTAATGCTACATACAGCCAAGCCATCGGACCAATCAGCCAATATACCAATGGTGTCAGAACCATTTCCTTGCAGATATCCAACCAACGATTAGCAACACCAATCTTAGCCATCGCCAGAGAAGCCATAATAGCGATAGGAAACGAAAGAAGCACATCCAGATCGCCCATCGCCCAAAAGAGCAAAATAGCAGGAATCAAACTCAGCAGAAAAGACTCTGCTTTTAACCAGCTTGCCACCATCCGCTGATAGCCGATAAAAAGCAAAGCCAGAATCATTGCCCCCAACCACAGCAGGTAATAAAACTGCACCAGACATGTTTCGAGCCATTCAGCAGCCCCTCCTGGATGCCCCAAACATCCTAACAGATAGTCAGGCGTCCACAAAAACAGTTGGTATTGCTCTGCGTAAGAAAGTGCATGCGGCAGATATCCTCCCCAAAACAAAAAGATCAAAGCGCCAAGAAAAACTGACAAAATCCAATTCTTTTTGGCAGCCGTCTGGAGATATCTATTGATGTATTCAGGCTTCATAAATCTGATCTTTCAAAAAACCCTGCAAAATTACACATTTTTATTGAATCTACCAAGAAAAAAGCCTGGACTTTCACAAGCCCAGGCTCCAAAAACAATGTAAAGTTCTAAAATTGTCTGCTCATAGACAAACAATATCATTTACCGTTCAAACCATCAGCAAATCCGCCGTAGGTATGTTTACGGTTATAATCGAGATCCCAGAGACCTACAGGCTCACCCTTGCGCCAACCTGAGTTAGTTGGAGCATCGGTAATGCACCACTGGCAGATACCATACTGCTGGTCAGCAGGGATAATCTCAAAGTACTTCTCGATGATGAACTTATAGTAAGCAGACATAGCCTTATGCTGCTCCTCGGTCATATTCTCTGTCTTAATAACATTGCCGGCTTCATCCTCGCAACCCATATCAAGCTCAGAGATCTTAACCAGCTTCTTGCTACCAGCCAGAATGTTCAGCATGTTCACAACAGCCTCTTCATTAGCCTTCTGCTTGTCGGCATTCATGCTGCAGGTTACGTGCATCTGACTACCGATACCATCAATCTTGGTCTCGCCGTCAGCCTCCCAACGCTTAATCCAAGCAACCAGACTCTTGGCCTTGTTGTTCTGATCCCAAGCAGCCTCAAGGTTATAGTCGTTGATGAAGAGCTTCATATCCTGTGGACCATACTTGCGAGCCAGCTTAACGGCAGTACGAACATAGTCGATATCGCCCAGATAATCCTGCCAGAAGAAGCTCTCGGTTGCAGCCTTTTCTGGATCTTCCTGATCCTTCAGGTGCTGCAAAGCATATACGCCCTCAGCATCGGCATGTCCGCTTGAGAGAGCCTCGTTTACTACGTCCCAAGCCTTTACCTTACCATCACAAGCAGTCATGATACCACCGATCCACTTATCCAGAGCATAAGTCAGTGTATCCTTCTTCTCTTTCTCTGTCAGAGGCAGTGTGTTCATCTTTACGATGTGGTCAACCTTCACCGATGCGATGTCAATAACACCATCGAAGCTACCAGGCTGGAGTACCAGGTTACATGACTTGGCAGGGATATTATCATAGGTAACCTTCACATCCTTCCATTCTGTATCAACCTTCAAAGTTCCAGATGCAGATTCGCCAGAGCCCCAGCCCCAGCCCATATTAAGAGCCATGCTGCCAGCCTTTGAAGCTTTTACACGTACGGTTGCAACATAAGTACCCTCGATAGGATGCGGAATGTTATCAGCAATGAAGTACTGATACCATGAACCTGGGTTCTCTGAATGCAGACAGCCATTAACAATTGTTGGCTCGTAACCCATCACATAATATGGGAACTTACTAACATCCTTGAACGAGTAATCATAATCGTTAACTGCAACCTCGATAGCAGGTGATTCGTAATGAACCAGACGAACGGTCTGAATATCAAGAGTACCGTCATAGCTACCAGGCTGAAGTACAAGGTTACACTTCTTTCCACCAGGAATTCCGGTAAAGTCGACCTTCTGCTCAGTCCAGTCTGTTGTAATCTTCAGTTTACCCGAAGCTGACTCGCCAGAGCCCCAGCCCCAGCCACAGTTCAGGGTAAGACCATCATTTGCAACAGAACCTTTGACCTTTACAATAGCAGTATAATTGCCATCGGCTGGGATAGAAATACCATCAGCAATAAAATACTGATACCATGAACCAGGGTTCTCTGAATGCAGACAGCCATTAACAATAGATGGTTCATAACCCATCACAAAATAAGGGAACTTTGACATGCCCACAAAGTCACCAGAATAGTCTTCCTTCTCAAGCTTCGCATTAGGATCGATGTCGAGCTCCTTATCTTTGAGCAGCTTCTCCAACCACTTCAGGGGCTGCTGAGCATGCCAAGCCAGTGTGTGACCATAAACCGACACACCATTGGCCTCAGCATTATCAACAAATGCCTGAACATTCTCGAAGTTCAGATTACCATTCTCATCCACACACGAAGCCATTTTCATTGCATTTCCTGCTGTCAGCTCCATGAAGTTGGCATTAGCCAGACGTGTAACAAGACCGTTGGCATTATAGTCATCTGCCTCCAAGGCCACTCCCAACTTGAAATTGGGAGAAGCCTTAGGGTTAGAAAATGTTTTAAGCGCATCGTAATCATTCAGGTACTCATAGTCCTTCAGATTCTTAGTCTTATCCTTAAAGATGTTGATCATGTCTGTGTCGGCACATGAAGCGAGGCCACAGACGGCGACAACACCACAGATGATATTTGAAATATTACGTTTCATAATCTTTCAGAATTATTTTTTATTTTACTACGAAAGTTTCGAGCTTGGTCTGACGATCACGCATAACCAGCGTATCAGCGCTCTTCACAATCTTATGACGCTGAACAGCAGCCCAATTGTTATTGGGATCATAGTCAGTGTACTCATAATCGATGGTATAGTTGAGCACGATCTCGTCGCGATCCTTACCACCCCATGCATTCTTAGCGCCCTTCAAAGTCCACTTACCTGAACCAGAACCGGTGCAGCCAGCAGTAGTAGGAACTACTGTGCAGCTCTCGTCCTGACCAAAGGTCAGCTTGAGGTTACATGGCAGTGATACGATGGTCTTCTTATACGCTTTCGCAGCATCATCATATCTGTAAGCCTCTACTGTTGTAGGAACAGAGTAGTTGCTTACTGCCAGACCTTCGGTAGTAAGGTAGCGGATCTCGTTCTTCTCCAGGTACTCAGCCTCACGTGTCTCGGTCGACTTCACACCATTCAGATCAATCTCATCAGTACCATGACTAATCCATGCGCCTGTATATTTGTTGATATACTTCAAACCGTAAAGGATATAGTCCTTACCAGTCAGTACCGAGTCCTTAGCGTCTACAATACGCAAAGGCAGTACATAATTCAGACTTGTAGCCTTGGCATCTTCAAAGAACTTATCAGTGAGCTGAACCTTCACTGCACCCATAACCTTTCCATAAGGAATGGTCAGTGTATTGCTCAACAACTCATAATAATCCTCGGGCAAAGCCTGGACAGGTGAACCATTCTCGAAGGTCTTGCCGGTAACCAATGAGTTATCCACTGCCACCTGAATGGTACGATCCTGACGGTTCTTCCATACACCACCTACAGTGGCATATACCTCGAACTGATGCTGGTTGTCAAGTTCTGTAGGATAAACATTGTCACCCAGTACAATCGTTCTGATAGGAGTCTGCTTGGCAAAGTAGACGGTCTGATAGTCAAAGTCGTCAAACTCCACCTCCTTGTTTTCACAAGATGTGAAAGCACTCAGCGCGCAGATTCCACAAATGAATGCATATATTCGTTTCATTTTCTTTTTTCTTTTTAGTTTTACATTGTTTTATTACCAGCCCTGGTTCTGCTTCAACTCATCGAACTTCAGCATCTCAGAGTAAGGTACAGGACCATAGATCATGTAGTCCTTATAGTCGCGCTTATCAACCTCGATGGTGGTATAGGTCTTCTTACCATCAACGGTCTTAATGCTGATACCCTTAGCGGGCTCTGTCAGGTTAGCCTTCCAACGACGAAGATCCCAGAAACGGAAGCCCTCGAAGCTCAGCTCAATACGACGCTCGTTACGGATCAGCTCGCGCATCTTATCCTTGTCGTTCTTAATGCTCTCCAGATAGTCGTTACCCACACCAGCACGCTCGTGCAAAGCCTTGATGATGTCGTAAGCACTATAGCTGTGGTTACCCTTACCTGTTGGGCCCCAAGCCTCGTTGGCAGCTTCAGCATAGTTCAGGAAGATCTCGGTAAAGCGGATACGAGCATTGTAGTGCTTCTGTGTGGTTTTTGCCGAGGGATCAAGGTTAATCTCCTGACGCAACAGCTTACGCATATAGTAACCTGTACGGGTAGAAGAACCAACCTCGTTGTTCAAACCATCACGGTTCTGTGAATCATCCACTGTAGTGTTGATAGCTGTGTTATCCTTACCTGCACCGTTGCCATCATAAACAACGTACGCAGTCAGACGAGGATCACGACCTGCATAAGGATTAGCAGCATTGAATCCACTCTTTTCGTTGTCGATAGGATAACCGTTGGCCATTGGGAAGGCATTGACGAAGTTCTGAGTAGGATTGATACGACCCTTACCATAGAGTGATGGAGGGAACATATCAGCCTCGCGGTCGTTGCTACCGCTCTTCTCTACCTCACCTCTCCAAAGGATTTCCTTTGGCAGCTGACCAGCTGAGAGGGCATCAATCTCATTGTTGCAGTACCAGGTCCAACCATTAGGATCCATACCAGCTACACCACCAATGCGGTCCAGAACTACTGCAGCATAATCGGCAGCCTGAGCCATGGTAGCGCCCGACTTTTCGAAAGCAGGGCTGGCAGCCAGCAGAGCAGCCTTAGAACGGAAAGCCTCAACGATGGCACCCGACATACGGAGCTGGAAGTTAGCACCGAACACGCGGTTGTACTGACCAACGTTTGCACCCTGATACTTTGAAGGTATCTCACTGGCATTCTTAATATCCTTATAATTAGTAGGCAACAATTCCAAAGCACGGTCGCAGTCATCATAGATGGCCTGCAGGCACTCTGCAAAAGTGTTACGTGGCAGATTGAACTCGCTACTTGCATCCTCGGGCTCAGTTACGATGGGCACACCCAGCAACTGACCATCGGCAGTCATACCACCATGAGCCTGCAACAGATAGTACATATACATGGCACGCATACCATAGGCCTCACCCTTCTCACGGTCGTTAAACATACGCGAAGCCATCTCGTCATTAGCCCAGTTCACCTTGTCGGCATTAGCCAGGAACAGGTTGAGATACATGATGGCAGCACGGCAGTTACGCCAACGCTCTGATGGGTTCTCGTTCGAAGTCCATGTACCTGAAGCAATCTTACGCCAGTCGTTTGTAGCGTCATTGCTCACAGCATCGTCGGTAGCCACCTCGCTGAATGGGAAGTCAGCGCAGGGGATACGTGTATAAGCATTACCCAATACGCCTTCAGCGTACTGAGGGTTTTCATACATATAGTCCAGACCGAGGTTGTTTTCAATAGCAGGCTCAAACAGGTCATCACATGATGTGAATGCTACCGATACTGCGGCCAGAGTCAATATATTAATAATCTTTTTCATATTTATCTTATCTTTAGAGATTTACCTTCACACCAAGATTATACATACGTGTCTGAGGAGCAGTACCTACGTTCAGTTCCATATACTTGCGCTCTTTGGCAATAGTCAGCAGATTGCTGCCACTTACATATACAGAAACACCCTTCACGAATGAATCGCCAGCGAAGATTGACTGAGGCAGATCATAAGTGAGCTGAACCTTGTTCAGACGGAATGCAGAAGTAGAGTACTTCCAGAAGTCAGAAGCGACGAAGTTCAGGTCGCCACTCTCTGTGGTCAGACGAGGATAAGTAGCCGTAGAGGCTGTCTCTGGAGTCCAACGGTTCAGCACTACATCCGAGTATTTGCCGTCGCCATATACCCACGTATCCTTGCCATTCTTCAGGCCATTGCCACCAAAGGTGCCAGAACCCTGAGCAAAGAGGGTAAAGTCCTTATACTTTACAGTGAAGTGTACACCCATCTGGAATGGAGCAGTCCACTTACCGATTACCACCTGGTCCTTAGAGTCGATGATACCATCACCATTCTGGTCCTTATACTTCAGGTCGCCAGGCTTGGTGTTGTTATTAATCTTTGCAGAGTTAGCTACATCGTCGGCATCCTTGAAGAAGCCAAGGCACTCGTAACCACGCATAGCCTCGATGCTCTGTCCCTCAGCCTTCAACCAGTCGTACTCTACGTTCTCGTCCCACTTAGTGTTCTTCGAAGTATAGTACATAGCCGAAACACCGAAGTTAGTATCAAACTCACCAAACTTCTGATGTACGTTCAAGGTCAGGTCAACACCAGTACGACGCTGATTGTTGTAGTTGGTGTTAGCCAGGAAAGTAGATACAGGCCAGTAAGTCTGGAAGTAGCTTGGATAGATAGTCGAAGCTGTTGTCAGCAGACCGTTTGTTGAAGTGGTGAAGAAGTTGGCATCGAACTTCAATGCGCCTTCCCACAACGAACCAGTCAGACCAGCACGGAACTCCTTACGCTTAATGAAGCCGAGGTTATAGTTAGAACCCTGCTGCGAATCGCTGGTCTGCATAGAGTTAGCAACCTCGTTCCATCCCCACCATGTACCGGTAGCAGTGAAAACGTAGTCGTACATATAGTACTTCTCGATATCAAGGTCCTGATTGATGATACCATACGAAGCGGTCAGCTTCAGATCATCTACAGCCTTCACATTACGCAGGAAGCTCTCGTTCTTCAAGCGCCAGCCCAGTGATACTACTGGAGAGATGGCCTCACGATGACCCTCTGCCAGTTTAGCTGAGTGAATGGCAGCCATTGAGAGGTCTGCATAATAAGTATGAGCATAGTTATAAGCCAACTGCAAGCCAAGGTTAGCATTGCTGGTACGGTGATACTTACCATCCTCACTAATCTGATAGCCGTGAGCCAACAATGTAGCGTTGAGGTTGTGGTCACCAAACGAGCGGTCGTAGTCGAGCTGAGCCTGCATCAGGATGAGCTGCTTGTCATGACTGTCGCTGAGGTTCTGAGTACCAGTGCGCTTATCTGTACCATACTTGGTAATCGATGTGATCAGATCCTCACTAGAGTAATTATTCCATTTAGCCTCGTAAACAGCATACTCGTTGTTGATAGAGGTGTTATACTGTGTGTGGTAGTCAACAGCGAACTTGGTCTTCAACTTCAGGCCCTTTACCAGACTGTTCAAGTCGAAGTTCATGCCCATATCAAACTGCATCTGACGAGAGGTGTACTTGTTGTAACCTGCTGCATACATAGCTGCGAATGGGTTAGTCTGCTGCGACTGAGTACCACCAAGGAAGTACTTACCATCGATGATATAGTTAGAGTTCTGAATGGTCTTCAGCGTTACAGCATCAGCTTCCTCCACATACGAGATGGGGATGAATGGCACCAAAGGATACTGACTGGTAGGACGCATAGTAGCCGACTCACTCCAGAAGTTACTATTATCGTTACGGGCATCGTAGAATGTGGCATTGGCGTTTACATAACCGTCAATCCAGTCATTCAGACGCAGGTCGATGTTACCACGAACATTCAAACGAGTGGTATGATTGTTCTTACCCTCGCCGAAGTTCATCAGGCTACCAACATTCGACAAACCGATATTGGCATAGAAGTGAGCCAGACGACCACCACCAGAGAACTCAGCTGTACCATCGTAACGCTGATAGGTCTTTTTAATATACTGGCTATCAAAAAAGTTGATGTTTGGATAACGGTAGGGATTCTCATTAGAGGCATAGTGATAGATATCATCCTCAGAGTAAACGGCAGCCTTACCATCGTTCTGCAGAGCCTCGTTATAAAGCTCCATATAAGCAGCCGATCCCAGATACTTAGGATAGCTCTTTGGAACATAGAGCGAAGCATTACCACGAACACTTACATTCAGACCGTCGTTACGACCATGCTTGGTAGTAATCAGAATCACACCTTTTGCAGCACGGCTACCATAGAGCACTACTGCCGAAGCGGCCTTCAGGAAGGTAATCTGCTCAATCTCGGTGGGCAGTACATTGTTGGCATCACGGGGCACACCATCAACAAGCACCAAGGCCTCACCCTGATTCCAAAGCTGTCCGTTATAACCGCCAACCAAAGCATCCATACCATCCAGACTATAGGTTGTATAGTCCTTCTTGGCCTGCTCTATCATATTGACAGTTGAAACACCTCCCATCAGATCAGCCTCGTTGACTGTGCGGAAGGCCACATTCACCTGACTTGCCACAGAGTCGGTATATTCCTTCTCTGTCTGTGCCACTGCTGCTACAGGCAGCAGAGCGGCGCCAAGTGCAATATTCTTAATTATATGTTTCATAAATCAATGTTCTTATAAATAATAGTATTGATGATCTTACCATCCTGGATTCTGACCAAACTCAGGATAAAGTGTTGTATCCGATTTCTTAAGTGGCAGCCAGTAGTGCTTCTTAGAGAAATTACGCTTCAGAATCACCTTCTCGCTCCATTCTGCAACAGTGTTCTTTGTAGGATCATCCACATTCATATCGCCTACACGCAAGAATTCCTGTGATGTCTTGATGTTATAAGGATACTTATCCAGGAGGAGCCAACGGCGCAAGTCGTTGAAACGGTGTCCCTCGAACGAGAGCTCTACAGCACGCTCACGACGAACCTCGCTCATGAAATTGTCGAGTGAAGCAGTGTTCTTATCGGCAACAGCAGCTACGCCAGCACGCTCGCGCACCTTGTTTACTGCGTCAACAGCAGTCAGCTTGCAACCTACAGAACCTGTAGCACTACCAGTAGCCTCGGCAGCAGCCTCAGCATACATCAGGTATACATCCGACAAACGCATCCAGGGGATATGCATGTGAATCTGTGGCGACCATCCATAACCATCGTCCACCTTGTTACACTTGGTAGAAACGAACTTATAGTTAAAGTAACCTGTACGGGTTCCACGGAACTCATCACGATATTTACCATTGGTCTGCATGTCAGCATAACGCCAATCCTTGAAACCGTCGTCTTCCTTTACAATCATCTGACAGCCATCATACTTGATGTCATGATAGAAACGTGGGTCGCGGTCCTTCCAAGGATGAGTCTTATCAAACTGAGAATCGCTATCATCCAAAGGCAGACCGTTAGCCATACCATAGTAGTTTACATAGTTGGCAGTTGGCATAAAGGTTACACCACTGTCGTTGATATCCATACCACCATAGCACTTTACCTGTCCCCAGGCCGAGCAACCCCAACCAGAACCATAGGTAGGACCACGGAAGATAGCCTCGGTGATGGTATTATCCTTATTCTGTCCAGGCATCTTACCTGAACCATCCATTGTCACGAAGTTCTCAGAGTACTCGTCGAATGGAATCAGACCGAACTGTGTGTTACCACCATCAACAATGTTCAGCAGCTCACCAAATGCCTCAGCAGCACGCTTAGCAAAGTCCTTATTATAGGTAGTAGCACCTGTCGACTCCTCGTTCATCAAAGGACTGGCAGCCCACAACAGATCCTTACCCAGATAACCGAGGGCAGCAATCTTAGTAACACGCAACTGGTTCTTACCTGCAGTTACACGTCCTACAGTAGTCTTATCCCAGTCAACAGGCAGCAGGTCGGCAGCCTTACGGAAGTCGGCAGCAGCCTTCTCAGCGCACTCGGCATAAGAGAGACGAGGCAAAGTAAGCTTCTCACCAGCTGGAAGAACAGAATCGATATAAGGCAGACCACCAAAGTACTGCATCAACATGAAGTGGAACCAACCACGGAAGAAGTAAAGCTGACCGGCAATCAGATCTTTCTCCTCCTTAGTAGCGGTGATCTTATCCAGATTCTCGATACCCATGTTAGCCTTGCGGATACCATACCACGCCAAAGGCCACAAAGAGTGCTTGAAACGGTCGGGACCATTAGCACTGGTTGTCTCATTGCTAGCACGATCCATCCAACCAGACTGCCATCCGTCGAATTCACTCTGCCATCCCCAGAAGTCACCCTGGTCAACCTTATAACACATGTGATAGTTCACATTGATGTTCATAATCTCGTCCTCGCCCCAGTTCCAAGAGTTAGTCCAGTAACCGTTGGTAGGATCAGGCTGACAATAGTATAATTCCTCTACAAAGCCCTGGAAGTTATGGAAATCCTTATAGGCATCAGTATCAGAGATATCTGATTCTGGGGCTTTGTCCAAATAGTCGGTGCACGAAGTCATACCCAGACTCAGGGTCAGGGCAGCAGCACCTATCATTATATACTTATTTAGAAATTTCATTGTTTTCTTTTTTTATAGGTTGATCTTAAGACCTAAGTTAAAACGCTTAACAGTAGGATAGGCTCCCTGTGAAGCGAGACCAGTTCCAGCGAAGTTCGACTCACGGTCGTCTGGCATACGGCTCCATACCCAGAGGTTGTTACCGTTCAGGAATACCTTCAGACTCTGTGCACCCATCTTCTTAACCCAAGGCTGAGTGAATGTATAGGCAATCTCAGCATTCTTCAGACGGATGAATGAACCATCATAGTGGAAACGTGTGCCCTCGTAATAGTCGGGCTTAGAACCCCAACGTGGCATAGGTGCGTCGGCATCCATGTTATCCACGGTCCAGTAGCTACCCTCATCATATACGGTATCGAGTTTTCCACCAGGCAGAGAGTTGAAGGCTACATAACGAACCACATTACGTACGCCATAGAACTGCATATAAACGCTGAAGCCCTTCCACTCCCAACCGATAGAAGCACTATAGGTGTTCTGTGGTGTGCCAGTCAGACTATATGGAGCTGAATCGTTTGAATCAATCACACCATCACCATTGTAGTCGTGGATGATGTACGATCCAGGCAGTTTCTGATCATCATTGGTATTGAAATCGGTCATACCGATAACCTGGTCCCAAGTGTTAGCATAGCCAGATGTCAGGTTTGCATGATCCTGACCAATGGCAAAGCCGGTCTGCTTCTGATAATCGGGCAGTCCAGGAGCATCATCATACTCCAGAATCTTATTCTCAGCATGAGTCATGTTGAAGTTACCCCAGAAACGCATGCCATTATGAAGCACCTTGTTTACACGGAGTTCCAACTCATAACCCTTGGTACGAACACGACCCAGGTTAGCAGTGGCAGGTGTTGCACCATAATAAGAAGGAATAGAACGGTTAGCACCAGCAATCAGAATGTCGGAACGCTTCTCGTGGAAGATTTCAATCGATCCGGCGAACAAACCATCCAACAGAGAGTAGTCGATACCTAAGTTCTGCTTGATAGCCTTCTCCCAGTGTACATCGGGGTTACCTACAGAAGACTCTTTATACCATGTGTAAGGACTGGTCTCAGTCTGCAGGCCCTGCTGAATGTTACCACCATATGCCCACTGTGTAGCATAGAGCCAACGACTGTTGATATAGTCATCACCAACCTCACCATAAGAGTAACGGAACTTCAGCATGCCGATATACTTCTTCAAAGGCTGGAAGAACTTCTCCTCACTAATCAGATAACCTACGGCACCTGAGTTGAAGAAAGCAAAGCGGTTGGCACTTGAGAACTTCTCTGATCCGTTGTAAGCACCATTGTACTCAAAGAAATATCTGCCACCATAATTATAAGTGGTACGGAAGGCCCAGTCCTCACGATAGTTAGTGAAGTTACCACCCGATGTGCGCTCTGTACGGTTGAATACACCCATGGCAGTTACATCGTGCTGACCGAACTGACGGCCCCAGAACAACTGTCCCTGATAGAACAGGTTACGCTGTGTGTTCCAGTTCTGAATAGAACCACCATTAGTACTCCAGAGGATACCCTCGTGGTAGTCGAAGTTGGTCTTACTGTCCTGAGGCTGAGAATACTTCTCCAGACCTGTCTCAGGATCAATCCACTTGGTCTGTGTAGAGTGGTTCATATCGTTGATACCACGGTTCACCTCAACAAACACGTTATCCCAAGATACCGTAGCCGAAGCACGGAGTCCTGGTGTGATGAACGACAGATCCTGCTCCAGGATAAAGTCGGTATTTACGCGCGTAGTAGTATTGGTGGCCGAACCATGACCAGTTGCAATATCCTGCATAGAGTTATGTGCACCCTGAGTGTCGTCGGGATAGTAACCCCATGTACCGTCACTGTAACGAGGCATGAAAGCATCTGTTGGTGTGCTGTAGGCAGCCTGCCACAACTGGCTCTCATACCATGAACCGGTATCGATACCATACAGACCCTTCTTCTGACCATGACTACCGAACAGGTTCGACTTCAAGACTGTTGTCTTAGTAATCTGGAAGTCCAGGTTTGAACGTACGTTGATACGGTTGAAACCATAACCGGCATTATAACCACGGTTATTATCAAACTCCCTATACAAGTCACCCTCGTGCAGGAAGTCAACCGAAGCAAAGTACTTTACGGCCTTGGTACCACCCGAGATGTTTACATTAGGATTGTAAGAGAAAGCCATCTTCTTGAAGAGCTCGTCCTGCCAATCCACATCAGGATAGCGCTCGCGCTCTGCCTGATCGATAGGGTTACGATACTTATTCAGGATTCCCTCTGGTGTAATCTTACCCCATGAAGAAGGAGTGAGACCTAACTCATGTTCGATAGCCTGGTTACGAACGGCCAGTGCATCGGCTGAGTGCAGCTTTCCAGGCAGCTGTGAAACCACCTTGGCAGTAGCCTGCATACCGATTTCGATCTTGGCCTTACCATCATTACCACGTTTGGTAGTAACCAGAATAACACCATTGGCACCCTTCACACCATACACGGCTGTAGCAGAGGCATCCTTCAGTACAGAAATGCTCTGTACAGAGGCGATGTCGATACTTCCGAGTGAACGCTCAATACCATCCACCAATACAAGAGGATCGCTTGAGTTCCAAGAAGAAATACCACGGATCACAATCTTTGGATCCTCATCACCTGGCATACCAGTAGACTGCATGGTTACTACACCAGGCAGATTACCTGTCAGGGCAGCACCAATGTTGCTCACACCGCCGGCACGCTCCAGCACCTCACCTGTGGTCTGGGTAATAGCACCTACCACCGAGGCTTTCTTCTGCTGGCCGTAACCAACTACTACCACTTCCGTCAACTTGGTGTTGTCGGTCAGTGTCACCTTGAAAGTGCGCTGCTTGCCCACCTTCAGTTCCTGAGTGTTCATTCCCACATAAGAGATCACAATAACAGAACTCTCAGAAGGAACCTTCAACTGGAAATTACCGTCAAAGTCCGTTACCGTACCCTGACCAGTGTTTCCCTTCAAAACAACCGATGCGCCAATCAGAGGCTCACCCGCATTGTCAACGACCGATCCCTTAATGCTAACACTGCCTACCTGCGCCTGCGAGAAAGCAGAGCAGAAAAGCAGAAGCAAAGAAGGAACAGCACGTTTCAAAAGACTTGTTAGCTGTTTCATTTTGATTGATTTTGATACATAATTTGACTATAGTTAATTGAGATAAAAAAAACTTGTTTTGATTCTACATACTTTTCCGACTTACAGACTAAAACGGCCGCAAAAGTACATATTTTAAGTAAAAAAAGGTTTAAAAAGAAGAAACACAAACTTTATATTCAGTAACAATTAAAGAAAAATGTTACAAAATATAAAGTCCGTGTTACAGAAAACAAAGAAAACTAATAATATAGAGTTAGTTTTTATTGTAAATTGTACGCTTTTTGTGACTCTTTACCGAACAGATACTGCGACTGATAACCACCCAGATCAATCACAATCTTCTCGAAAACGATGCCCGGATCCTGAGGATGAAGGGTCAGTGTGTGTACCTTCTCATTGGCATCAACTGGCAACTCCACTACCATCTCAACCACACGCTTGGCAATCGTTGGGTAGTAAACCGTGTAAATATTCTCAGGCTTCTCGTTCAGGTCTTTATTAAAGTTCACAGCCACGGGCTGCTTGCCATCGATAGCCACGTCGTAAATCAAGCCACCCTTATCCAGGAAGTCGAGAGTTGATTTTGTCACCACATGCACCTTTACCGTCTTTACATCAGCAGCCTTGAACTGATAAGTCAGTTTGGCCTGATCGGTAGAAGCAGTATAAGGCATCAGCGAGATGCCACTCAACGTACGACCCATATAAGGAATCACAGTCCAAGTAGCATTTTTAGCATCCTCACGACTATAGGTATGCTCAGCCTCTATGCTGATATAACCATCGCTGGACGAGAATACCGGTCCGCTGACAGGGGTGGGCACCTCAACCAGACGTGGGCAAACATCGGCACGGAAGTTATCGTTCCATGTGCGATAGCTGATATGTTTCTGGATCATCATGCCATCCCACTTACCGCGGGCCATCACCTTATTATAATAGTTACACAGCAACGAATCGCGTTTAAAAGCCTGACGACAGCGGTCGGCCCACTCGTTGGCTTCAGGATCATGATTCTTAGCCAACTGTAGGTTCATGGCCTGTGCATAATACATCTCATAGATATTACCCATGGCCTGTACAGGGAAGAGCACAAGCTGGCGATAAGCATCCTGGCACTCAGGTTTCAACTCTAAAAACAAACGCAACGCACGGGTTTCCAAGGCCTTGTACTCGTTTACCACACGTTCAAACTCGTCACAGGTATAGGTACGTGCATCCAACATCTCCGAGGTGATACGTCCGTTGTACTTGCAAACCAGGTTCAGGATTGATGCAGCCTCATCTGCATGCGCCTCACCAAAACTCTCGGCACAGAAATCACGGGTGTGATCCAATAGATTGTCAACCTGATACTTAGCAGGATCCCAAGCCATATCCATAAACAGCTGGATAGGATACTCCATTGGCTTCAGATCACCTACATTCAGTATCCACAGTTTCTGGATGCCACCATTGTAGGCCAGCTGCAACTGCTCCCACATATTCTGAATGGGCGTTACATTAATCCACTTCGAGTTACGGGGCGCACCCACATAATCTACATGGTAGTACAATCCCCATCCGCCTTTACGTTTCTTTTCTTCAGCAGTAGGAATACGACGCACGTTACCCCAGTTATCGTCACAAAGCAGAATGGTTACATCATCGGGCACACGCAAACCGGCATCATAATAATCCTGTACCTCTTTATATAAGGCCCAGATCTGAGGTGTTTCCTTAGCCGGACGCTTGGTCACCTCTTTAATAATACGACGCTGGTTATTGATAATCTCCTCGAGCAAACGCGTATCAGTACCGTTTCCCATAGCCTCATCACCATCGCCACGCATACCAATGGTCACAATGTCGTCGGTATTCTTCATACGCTCGATACCCTCACGGAAGAAGCGATCCAGATTATCTTTATTCGTAGAATAGTTCCAAGCACCCCACTCTTTACGATGGCGAGCATACTCCTGGTGGTTACGTGCCATAGGCTCGTGATGCGACGTACCCATCATCACACCCATCCTATCGGCTGTCTTCAGGTTCTCAGGATCATCGGCATAGAAAGCCCATCCCCACATGGCTGGCCACAGGTAGTTACCTTTCAGACGCAGAATCAGCTCAAACACCTTTTCGTAGAACTGATGACCACCATAATTGGTATCAAAAGTATTCTTTACCCATGTAGTCAAGCAAGGCGCCTCATCATTCAGGAATAAGCCACGATAGCGAACAGCAGGCTCGCCGTCGGTATACTCACCTTTCTTAATATATATAGCAGCATGCTTCTCTACTGGTACGTCGGCCCAATAATACCATGGCGACACACCTATCTGCTTCGACAGCTCATAGATTCCATATACCGTACCACGCTTATCACTACCGGCAATCACCAGCTGACTGCCGATGGTCTTAATGATATACTTCTCGGTCTTACCCTTCAAACCAGACAGCACACCCTGCTTCACCCATTGGTCAATCTGCGGGTTACACCCCACCGTACCAACCAGCACCTCGGCGGCACCCTCCGAGAGCGATGCTTTCTGCCCCGTTACTTTCTCAAAATCCACCAAGAGATTTTTGGCTGCCAGCTGCACACAACTATGCTCTTTCTGACTCAAGCCAACAGTCAGGTTCTTCAACTGCCAGGCATCAGCCTCTGGCAGGAACGACACAAATTGGCTGGCCGCCTTCAACTGAGAGACAGCTGTTACGCACACCAAAAATGCCAATGTCTTCAACAAAATCAGTCTTTTATTCATCACTACGAATGTTACAAATTATATAATTTTGCGCAAAGATAGGGCATTTTTGGGAGTAAAACCACATTAAATGTATCAAAAACTTTAATAATTGTAACATTTGTTTGTTACATCACGAAAAATGCACTATCTTTGCAACATATAAACAATAAAACGACTAACGCAGCCATTTAATTACTAACAAAACAATGAAAGTTAAGTATATACTGACTCTAGCTACTTCACTTCTCTCGTTGAGTGCTTTCGCCCAAAGGGGAAAGTTCTTCACTACCGATCATCAATTATCAAGCAGCTTTGTAACACAAGTATATCTTGATAACGAGGGATTCATCTGGACAACCACCCGTAACGGTATCAATCGCTACGATGGTTATCAGTTCCGCGTATTCAAGAAAGAGAACGAGCACGACAGTTCACTGGCAAGCAACTACGTGAACAGCATGATGCAAGATCGCAAAGGCTTATTTTATTTTGGTATGTATGGCGCCCTGCAAACGTGGGACGGCACCAAATTCCATAATGTCACCATGTACGACAAGAACGGCAACGCCGGTCACAGCTACCCCAACTGCTTCCTGGAGCGTGCCAATGGCGACGTACTGGTGGGAACCTCTGGCTTAGGTATCCTGAAGTTCAAGGATCAGAAGACAGCCTATCAGGAGAAGGGACCTTTGGCTACCATACACACCGTTAACAGTATGATTGAGGACCGTACAGGTACCCTGTGGATTGTTACAGAGCACATGGGCCTCATCTCATACAACGGCAAGACCGTCAAGCGCCATATGCAGAACCTGCCCAGCGTGGTGTTCTCATGCCTCTGCGAAGGTGCCGATGGCATCATCTATGCCGGTAGTACCAACTGCGGTGTATTCAGAATGCAGGGTGACACGTTCGTTCACATTGCCGAAACAGGTACAAAAGCCGTATCATCGCTCTACCGTGCCCACGATGGTAACATTGTGATTGGTTATGATGGTCAAGGTATAGCCCTCTATAATCCCCGCAAACCCGAACTGATTGATAACCCATTCTTCTCGCTCGAAGTTAATCTCCCCATGAGTAAGGTTTACTCTATTACCGAGGACAAGAGCGGCAACCTGTGGTTCGGATTACTGCAGAAGGGTATCTTTATGCAGCCCATCAGCTTTAAGGGCTTCCACTACATGGGACATAAACTTGGCGCCCATAATATATTAGGTACGGCCTGCGTCATCAGCGTTATCCTGGATAGCAAGAAACGTGTATGGGTGGGTACCGATAAGGACGGTCTGTACTGCTACGATTTCTACACCCAGGCCTCTAAGCACCTCAAGGACCAGTATCCATCAGTCATCGTATCGCTGGCCGAAGACCAGAAGGGACGTATCTGGTTAGGTACTTATCGCGAAGGTATCGGCTGGGTTGATCCTGTTACCTTCCAGTATCACCGCGTACCATTCCCCATGGATCCCAACCTGATTGTAATGGACATAGCCGTGGGCAACGATGGCTACCTATGGTTGGGTACCATGAAACATGGCATTGTGAAGATGGACCCCAACGACGGACGTGTGTTGGCCATTTACAAAATGAAGGCAGGCGCTGATAAGAACAGGAAGATGAACTGCATTACCAACGATTATGTATCGCAGGTTCAACTGTCGCCCGATGGCAAACGTTTGTATGTATCCACCAGTATGGGCTTATGCTGTCTCGACATCCCAGCCAACAGCTGGACAAGCACCTTTGGCATGAACTGTCTGAACTA
The DNA here is from genome assembly GCF_000701965.1 of Prevotella sp. RM4. NCBI lineage: Bacteria > Pseudomonadati > Bacteroidota > Bacteroidia > Bacteroidales > Prevotellaceae > Prevotella > Prevotella sp. RM4. The sequence goes on along the minus strand of NZ_JNKG01000008.1, from coordinate 313,564 downwards.
CAGCACCCCAGTAAGAATTACCCGCGAATACGACGATAACCTGTGGTATGGTACCAACGAGGGCTTGTTCCGCTACGATCTGCGTACCCACAAAACCCAGCAATATACCCGTGCTGATGGTTTGGCCGATAACGGTATTGCCACCATCGAGCGCGACCTGCAAGGCCGTCTTTGGATAGGCACCGACCACGGACTGAGCTGTTTCACACCTAAATCCGATATCTGGCAGAACTATTTTGTGGATGATGGTCTGCAGAGTAACGAGTTCAGCGATGGTGCCTCATTCATGTTGCCCGATGGTATCCTCACCATGGGTGGCACAGCAGGAATCTCGTGGTTCGACTCTCACCATATTGCTCCTAGCAAATGGGAGGCTGAGGTTGAGCTCACCTCCTTCTCTATCAATGGTCAGCAGGTAAGTCGTGCCACCCATTCAGGCAGCTATCTGGTTACCGATACTACCATCATTGCCAGCAACCGTTTCGAACTCAGCTATAGCGATAACACGTTCTCAATCCAGTTCTCGACCCTTACCTACGAGAACCCTGAACACATATCTTATTTATATAGTATTAATGGCGAGCCATTCAACCGCTTGCAGCCAGGCGAGAACGTGCTTACCCTGTCGCACCTGCCACAAGGCACCTACCGATTCAGGGTTAAGGCCGAGCGCAATAACGTAGAAACACCCGTAAGAGAGTTCACGGTGGTTATCCACAGTCCGTGGTACCGCTCGGCTTGGGCTTATTTCTTCTACGCTATGGTTATCGGTATGTTTGTATGGCAGTATTTGGTTTACCGTCGCCATAAGGAGCAGGATAAGCTGCGCCTCCAGGCCCATATCCATGCCGAAGAGATGGGCGAGGCCAAGTTGCGTTTCTTCATGAACATGAGTCACGAGATCCGCACCCCAATGACGCTGATTCTCACACCGTTGCTCTCGCTTATCAAGAACGACAACGATCCCAGCCGCAAAGCAGTTTACGAAACCATCCGTCGTAATGCCGAGCGTATTCTCAGTCTGATTAACCAGATGATGGACCTGCGAAAGATCGACAAGGGTCAGATGCAGATGCGAATGCGTGAGACCAACCTGGTAAGCTTTGCCAAGGATATCTACGACCTGTTTGATAATCAGGCCAAGACCAAGCAGATTAAGTTTATCTACGAACACGATAGCGATAAGATTCCTGTATGGATAGATCGCCAGAACTTCGATAAGGTACTTATGAATGTACTCTCGAATGCTTTCAAGTACACCCCAACCGGTGGCGAGATAGGTATCCGCATCAGTCATACTGACGAATCGGCCACTATCGCCATCTACGACAATGGCGAAGGCATCCCCGAGGATAAGATGAACAAGATCTTCGACCGCTTCTATCAGACGCCCACCACGCTCAACGACCGTTATGTGGGCACTGGCATCGGTCTCGACCTTACCCGTTCGCTGGTTGAGCTGCACCATGGTACCATTACCGTTCACAACCTGGAGAAGGGCTGTGAGTTTGTGATTACCATCCCTATGGGCAACAGCCATCTGAATGCTGACGAGATGATTACCGAAGCCGAAGCAGCCGAGGCCGCCGAGACCATCACCCCCGAACTGCTGTTGGAAGAGGAGCCCGAGACAGAGCTGATTAACCCGATGAGCGAGATGACACCTGGCAACCGCAAGCTCACTCTGGTGATTGCCGAAGATGATGAGGAGATTCGCAACTACCTTGAGAGCGAGCTCTCGAAGGATTACGATATACATGCCTGCACCAATGGTCGCGAGGCACTTGGCGAGGTAATCCGCACCAAGCCCGACCTGGTACTGAGTGATATCATGATGCCCGAGATGGATGGTAACACCCTGTGTACCCGCATCAAAACCAATCCTAACACCAATTCTATCCCAGTAGTACTGCTCACCGCCAAGAACCGCGACGAGGACAAACTGGAGAGTCTGGAGACTGGTGCCGATGCCTACATCGTTAAACCATTCAACATGGAGATTCTGCGCCGCACCATCATGAACCTCATTAACAAGCACCGTCTGCTGCGCCTGAAGTACGAGCGCAACGACAGCCTGGAGGAACAGATTGACGAGATTGAACTCAAGTCGCCCGACGAGAAGCTGCTGGAGCGCATCATGGAGTGCATCAACAAGAATCTGAACAACTCCGACCTGAGTGTAGATATGATTGCCGATACTGTTGGTATCAGCCGTGTACACCTGCATCGCAAGATGAAGGACCTTACCGGCCAGACACCTCACGACTTTATCCGCAATATCCGCCTGAAGAAGGCCGCCCAGCTGCTGGCCAACCAAGGCATGAACGTTACCGAGGTGATGTATGCATGTGGATTTGCTAACTCAGCCTCGTTCTCTACCGTATTCAAGAAATTCTACGGTATGTCGCCACGCGACTATATGAAGGAGCACGAAGAGCGCTAAACAAAAAAGGAACGATATGAAACGGGTAGCAACCGCTATTCTTGCCTTGTGTTGCAGTCTGGCCATACAGGCACAGGACCGTCAACAGATACTGAAGGTATATAACTGGGGCGACTACATTGGTGTAGGCGTTATAGAGAAGTTTGAGAAATGGTACCAGCAGGTTACAGGCCAGCCTATCAAGGTAAGCTACGTAACCTACGACTATCCTGAAGAGTGTTTCGACATGATAAAGGACCAGCAGACAGAGGTGGATGTGTTCTGTCCACCCGAATATCTGGCCGAACGCATGATGAAACACAAGATGCTCACCCCGATCGACACCAGTTTCGTGGCTCAAGGCATTCCTAACTACCTGCATGGCACCTCACCCTTCATCGACAACATGCTACAGCACATCGGCGAGGCACAGGGCATCACCGCCAAGGATTACACCGTAGGCTATCTATGGGGTAACACAGGCGTACTCATCAACACCAAATTTGTTAAACCCGAAGAGGTAAACAGCTGGGCATTCCTGTTCGACTCGAAATATCGCGGCAAGGTGATTATGAAAGACTCGTTCAGCGATATCTATAACGTGTTTATCAACTACGCATTCTACGATGACATCAAGTCGGGCGTAGCCAACCGCAACCTGTTGGCCGCCTACCTCACCAACCGCAACATCGCTATTGTCGAGGACTTGCTGGAGTCGGCCCGTCCACAGATGAAGAGTTTTGATGTAGAGGACGACAAGCGCCTGATGTCAGCCGGCAAGGACTGGATGAGTATAACCTGGAACGGCGACGCCAGATGGGCTATCGACGAGGCAGGCGACAACACCAACCTGCAGTATGTTGTACCCATCGAGGGTAGCGACTGCTGGGCCGACTGCTGGGTGATTCCCACCACCTGTAAGAATATCAAGGCCGCCAGCCTCTGGATAAACTTCCTGTGCCGACCTGATATAGCCCTGTTGTGTATGGAAGAAACAGGCTACAGTTCGGCCATCGGCACACCCGAGATACTGCAAGCTGTTACCAACGACAGTCTTCCTGCCATCGATCTGAGTTATTTCTTTGGCCCTGAAGCCACCGCCGTTCATGTAGATAGCGTGATGTATCCCACCAAGGACGTCATCAGCCGTTGCAGCTATCTACGCGACAGTGGCGACCGCCAGGAAGTGCTTCGTGAGATTTGGGAGAAAATCAAGGAGAAACCTGTTGTTGATTACTGGTTCTATGTGATTGCAGGCTGTGTCGCCCTGTTTATGATTATCACCACCACACTTTTGTTACGTCAAAAAAAGACCACCACTATAAAGTGATGGTCAGTTTTTTCAGATCTTTGTCCAACGAACTGATTCCGTAGAGTATCTCGTACTTTCCGGGTTTGGTTCGCATGGTGTTTGTCTCAGCATCCCAGAACTCCAACGACTCCTTGGTCAGCTTCAGGTTGGCTGTTGCCGTCTTACCAGCCTTGATATCCAAACGCTCAAAGCCACGCAGACTCTTCAGTGGACCGTCGGGATCCTGCAGGTTACGGATATACAGCTGGATGGTTTCGCTACCGTTCTTGGTGCCGGTATTGGTCACAGATATCTGTACATTGTAAAGCGCACCATCGGTAGCAGCCTCAACCTTGGCCTCACCTACCTCGAAGGTAGTATAGCTCAAGCCATAGCCGAAGGGGAACAGCGCATCATCAAAATAGCGATAGGTACGACCCTTCATCGAGTAGTCCTCATAATCGGGCAACTGCTGATCGTTCTTATAGAAGGTTACCGACAGTTTTCCGCCTGGGTTATAGTCGCCAAAGAGCACGTCGGCCACTGCTGTACCACCCTCCTGACCAGGATACCAGGCCTGTACGATAGCATCGCAGCTCTCTGTCTCTGGCTGCAGGGCAATAGCCGAACCCGAACAGTTCACATAGATCACCTGCTTTCCTGCAGCCTTCAGTGCCTTCAGGAACTCGCGCTGCACCTTAGGCAGTTCGATGCTGGTACGGTCGCCACCTTTAAAGCCCTCGATGTTTACAGGCATCTCCTCGCCCTCCAGACTGGGAGCGATACCACCACAGAAAATCACCTTATTGATACCCTTCAGCTGGGCGATGGTCTCCTGATAATCGATATTCAACTCGCGAGCCACGTCGATCTTCATCGAGGCACCCCATGTCTTCACGGTCTGGAAACGTACCTCAATATCAAACTTCTGACCCTTTTCAGCTTTCAGCATCGTGCGTGTTGGTGTAGCACGCCAAATATGGTTCACAAACTGCTGCTTGCCATTGACATAGAGTTCGAAATGACCAGTACTCTCCACATTTACCACATACTCGCCAGCCTCTTTGGCTGTGAAGGTTGTCTCGTACTTAGCCGAGAAATCCTCGATAGGCAGGTTGGGCGCAAACACGTGCATACCTGCAGTGGTTACATTTACCGGTTTGGTGTAGTATTCGGTAGTAAAGGGCTTTCCAGCCATCTCTGTGTTGTTCCAGAATGTGCCCTTCAAGCCTTTCTTGCCATCGGGAGTCACACAGTCGGTAGCCAGATGGCACTCCATCACCTTATCATTTGTCAGGTCGCAGCCAGGTATATAAACCAGTTTCTTCTGCTTAGCCTTCACACCATCCAGGATGGTAACGGTATGGTTTGGGGTACCATTATAGTTTCCCCACATCATAGGCTCGTTATGAGCATTAGGACCGATAATGGCAATCTTCTCGGCATTCTTCTTCAGAGGCAGGATATTGTTCTTGTTCTGAAGCAGTACGATGGTCTGACGGGCCATGTCCAGTGCTACGTTAGCCGAAGCCTTGGTCGACATAGCCGAATAAGGAATCTTCGACCACTCCACCAGCGACGGATCATCCATCTCACCCAGGTCGAAACGACCTTCGAGCAAACGGATCACGTGCTTATCAACCTCCTTCTCAGAGAGCAGACCTTTTCTGACTGCTTCGGGCAGACTCTTATAAGCATAGTTAAAGCCACACTCTACATCGGTACCAGCCAAGACAGCTTTCGATGTACCATGTACGGCATCCGACGACGACTTATGGTTCTCGTAGAAGTCGCTAACAGCACCACAGTCGCTCACAACGAGGTATTCAAAGCCCCACTCATCGCGCAATATCTGCTGGAGCAGACGGGTTGAACCACAGCAGGGATCATCGTCCAGGCGCTGATAGGCACACATCACCTCGCGCACTTTCGCATCCTTTACCAATGTCTTGAAGGCAGGCATATAAGTCTCCCAGAAGTCACGGGCCGACACATCAGTCAGGTTGGCAGTATGACGTGTATACTCAGGACCGCTGTGCACGGCATAGTGCTTGGCACAGGCCCAGAGCTTACGGTATCTGGCATCCTCAGGCCCCTGCAAGCCTTTCACCACCTGCACGCCCATCACACTGGTAAGATAGGGATCCTCGCCATAGGTTTCCTGTCCACGGCCCCAACGAGGGTCGCGGAAAATGTTCACGTTTGGTGTCCAAACAGAGAGGCTACGCATCTTCATATCCTCGCCATTCAGGTCGTACATACGATGATTGTACTGAGCGCGGAACTCGGTAGATGCGATGTCGAACACCTTAAACAGTAGATGAGGGTTAAACGACGCAGCCATACCTACAGGCTCAGGGAAATTGGTTACATTACCCATGTTAGCCGCACCATGCAGCGCCTCGCTCCACCAGAAGAATTTCTTGATGCCCAAGCGGGGGATGGCTGGACTCTCATCCAGCATCAGCATAGCTTTCTCTTCCAATGTCAGTCTACTACAAAGGTCAACGGCTCTCTCTTTAGCCGAGAGGTTCGGGTTCTGGTAAGGCAATGTTTGTGCCGAGGCTCCCAGCCCCACACACAATGCCAATGATAAGAATAGTTGATATTTCATCTTTAATGTTTAATGTTTAATCTTTAATCTTTAATGTTTAATGTTTAATGTAATACGTTTTCCCCGGTGCGGTCATGATATCATACTCGTACACCTTGCGGATGGGCAGTGTCTTAAAGTCCTTCAGCTCTTCCGACACCAATGGCTCGCGGATGGCAGCAGGTGCCAACAGCTCGTTACTGCACTCACCCTGAGCCGGCTTTAAACCAGCACCCTGCAATGGCACATACGAACGCAGACGCAGCTGTCCGCCAATCTTCGAGTATATCGTAGCCTCGGTCAGTTCACCCTGGTGCCACTTCATACTTACCGTAAAGGCACCTCTTGCCACCAGTCCACTCACCTCGCCATCTTTCCAACTATCAGGCAGGGCGGGCAACAGGTGCACAGCGCCATCATGACTCTGCAGCAGCATCTCGCATACACCAGCCGAGCAACCGAAGTTACCATCAATCTGGAATGGTGGATGGGCATCAAACAGGTTAGGATAGGTACCGCCACTGCGCCCCCACTCTGTGGTGCTGGGTATCACGTTCAGCATGTTCTTGATAATCTTAAAGGCATGGTTACCATCCTGCATACGTGCCCAGAAGTTGATCTTCCAACCCAGACTCCAGCCAGTAGCCATATCGCCGCGCTGGTTCAGGGTGTTAGCCGCAGCGGTAAACAGATCGGGATGACTATAGGGAGATATCTGGTTCGAAGGATACAAGCCGTACAGATGCGATATGTGGCGATGCTCATCTTTTGGATCGTCGCCATCAATCAGCCACTCCTGCAACTGTCCGTATCTACCTATCTGCATAGGTGGCAGCTTGGCAATGGCATTGCTCAGCATGGTAGTATAAACCACATTGTTATAGCCCAGTATCTGGTGTGCCCTCAGGGTACTGCTCAGCACATCAAACACTATCTGGTTGTCCATTGTCGATCCAGCTGTTACGGTGGTATTCTTGCCTACTGGTCCATGTTCAGGCGATACTGTTGGCACCGTTACCAGCCAGCCGGCAGCCTGCTTCACTTCGCCGTTCTTTGGATATTCCTGCATATACGACAGCAGGAAATCGGCAGCTCCTTTCAGGATGGGATAGCAAGCATCAAGGAATCGCTTGTCGCCAGTATACAGGTAGTACTGCCACAGGTGCGTGGTAAGCCAGGCACCACCTGTTGGGAACATTCCCCAGCTGGTACCATCCACAGGACCGGCAATACGCCACAGGTCGGTATTATGATGCGCCACCCAACCCGGACAGTTGTACATGGTACGAGCCGTTTTAGCGCCTGTGACACTCAGGTCGCGAATCATCGAGAACAGTGGTTCCTGTGTCTCAGCCAGATTAGCCACATTGGCAGGCCAGTAGTTCATCTCGGCATTGATGTTGATGGTATATTTCGAGTCCCAAGCGGGATCCATCTTATGGTTCCATACACCTTGCAGGTTGGCAGGCTGACCACCAGGCTGCGATGATGATATCAGCAGGTATCGTCCGTACTGCATCATCAGCGACACCATATCCAGATCGGTACCATCGAAAGCAGCCAATCGCTCATCAGTAGGCAGATCCGACTGCGCCGATTTGGCTAACGACAGCGACACACGATCGTACTGATCCTGATACTTATCCAGATGGCGTTTCAACAGCTGCTTGTAGTTCTTGCCTTTCAGCAACTGCATGGTCAGGTTGTTTTTCGCAACCGGATCGCCGTTAATAGTCTGATAATTCACGTAGTTAGTGGCCGCCGTAATAAAGATAGTGGCATTGGTGGCATTTCGCACCTGCACATCGCTGCCCATATCGGTCACAGTTCCATCTGCCACCACTTTTACACGCACCTCGGCCTGCAGCTTGCCAGCGATACCCTCGTGCTCTACATTATTAATAATATAGGCATGCTCGTTCTTGGCCACAGCACCGCCCTCAACAGCCTGCTGGTTGCGCTGATAGCTCACGCCGAAGTTCAAGGCTTTCTTCTTGCTGGCTGTCAGCTGTATGATAATGGCGTTATCAGCCTGCGAGGCAAAGGCTGTACGAATATATTTCACATCAGCCACATCAAAACTGGTGGTACACAAAGCATCACCCAGGTTCAGTTCGCGACGATAATTGCTTGGTTCAGCCCCATTTGGGTAGTCGAAAGAAAGCATCAGGTCGCCCAGGGGCAGATACTTTTGTCCATGGGGTCCTTTAAAGAAAGTCTTGTCAATCAGCGCCTCGGCTTCCTTTTCTTTGCCTTCAAAAATCAGGCGTCGCACATCCTTCATAGCCACCTTGGCATCAGGATTGTTGTTATTGTGCGGCGAGCCGCTCCAGAAGGTTTCTTCGTTCAGCTGTATCTGCTCTGTACCGATACCGCCATACACCATGGCACCTAAGTGCGAATTGCCTATAGGCAGGGCTTCTAGCCACTGAGCGGCAGGCTTACTGTACCACAGCTTGTGCTGCTGGGCATTAACCACAAGTGCTACACACACACTGGCAAGGATAGTCAATAATCGTTTCATATATATACTATTGGTTTTAAATTTCGCTGCAAAGATACAAATAATTTATGAATTTAAAAAATAACCCTGGGACAAGAAACGCCTTTCTTTAGTCCCAGGGAAGGAAAAACTACTAACTACTAATATAACTAAAACAATTTTAACCGATTCTTTATTTTATCTGGGTGCAAAGTTAGTGTATTTTTTCGAAAGTGGCTTATCCTCATGTTACATTTACTTTTTATTTTGTTTCAACCACTAAAAAATCACACTTTTTTCGCACTTTTCCTTACTTAAAGAGGCTCTGAGCCATCTTTTCAAGGCAACGACGCCATGTCAGGAACTCGTGTGCTGTGCCCTCAGAAACCAGACCTTCGGCCTTAAATCCAGCAGCCTTCAGTGCCTCAACGCTCTTGTTGATGCCCTCTGGGTTCTCCTTGTCGCCACAACCTACGAAGATGTACTTCACAGCCTTAGGATCCTTAATCTCCTCGGGCATATAGGTGCCGCCACTCAGCAATCCCCAGTAACCGAACATTTCAGGACGGCGCAGGGTGATGAGCTTGGTTTCCATACCACCCATCGACAATCCGGCCATCGCACGGTTCCACTTGTCGGCCTTGGTCAGGAAATTCTTGTCGATAGTAGGAATCAGCTCGTCGATGAGCACTTTCTCAAACTCCTCGGCAGTAAACTTACCGATTGAACCGAACTTAAAGTCGTTAGTCAGTCCGTAGGCCATTACCACGATAAATGGCTTAATCTTACCATCGGCAATCAGGTTGTCCATAATGAGTCCAGCCTTACCCTGTACAGGCCAGCTGGTTTCGTTCTCACCCCAACCGTGCTGCAGGTACAGTACAGGATAGCGCTCCTGCTTACCCTTTACCAGCTTGCCGTAACCGTAAGGCAGATAAACATTGGCAGTCTGCATCTTACCGGTGCTCTCGCTCCAGAAGGTTACCTGCTGGATGTTACCATGGTTGATATCCTTGCGATAAGCGTAGAAGTCCTGATCCTTGGCAGGAATCTCGATACCACTTTCCCAACGGCAAGAACCGAAGTAGTTATGTGTACCAGGATCGTTAAACACGCCACCATCGATAGTCAGGTGATAGTAGTGGAAACCAGGATCCATTGGGCCCTCGGTAGTACCAGTCCAAACACCATTCTTATCCTTGCGCAGTACGGTACCGCCACGGCCACCAAGACCCAGGCTTACAATTACCGACTTAGCATCGGGAGCCTCAACACGGAAACGGGCATAACCCTCAGAGTTAACCATAGGATACTCCTGTCCGGGCTGGTTCATGGGGTTGGGCACAAAGTCCTCTTTTGGCTTGCGATTGTCCATAGCGGCATCAAAGTCGCGGATAATCTGCAGCGAACGCTTAGCCTTGAAGTTCTCGTCGAAAGGCAGTGGGTGGTTGTTTACACCCAGCCAAGAGTCCTTATCGCTCAGGTTCCAGAATGTAACGTTCTTAATCACATCCTTGTGCTTACGGAATATCTTGAACAAACGGGCATACTGGTCCTCCTGCAGTGTCTGCATATAACCAGGCTGTGGTTTTGCCTCGCCACGCGAGAACATCAGCTGACCACCGCTCTCGGTATTGGTACGCAGATCCAGCTCTGTAATATGGATAGTGTTTACAATCTCGCTGAAACGGTTGATAGCCTTCTCCAGCTTCTCCTCATCAGGGAAGTAGATGTTATAGTGGCCCTGCATGCCGATACCATCGATGGGCACACCAGCCTCTTTCATCTTCTTCACCATATTATATATACGCTCACGTTTGCCCTCGTCAACACAGCTGTAGTCGTTGTAAATCAGCACACCTGTTGGGTCGGCCTCGCGTGCAAACTCAAAAGCCTTAGCAATAAACTCATCGCCACAAAGCTTGAAATGACGACTCTGACGATAAGGGCTGGCAGGAACCATCTTACCATCAACAAACTCGAATGGACGACCGTCGTCGGCCATAGCCTCGTTTACTACGTCCCAGGCATAAACCACGTCCTTATAGCGGTTAACCACGGTGTGGATATGCTCGCGCAAACGCTGGTAGAATACCTCTTTCTTTACAGGCTTGCCCTTCTTATCGGTAAACATCCAGTCGGCAAACTGTGAGTGCCAGCACAGACAGTGACCACGCATCTTGATACCGTTTTCGCGGCAGAAGTTGGCAATGCTGTCGGCTAAGCCAAAGTTCCACACACCCTCTTTTGGGTGAATCTCACCTGGTTTCCAAGCATTCTCGGCAGTAACGCTGTTAAACTGCTTCTTTACGATTGCAGTCTGAGCAGGATCAGAGATGTTGAACTTGTTTACAGCCACACCTACAGTAAAATAATCCTTGTAAGCATCCTTAAGTCCAGGACCTGCAGCATAATCTACAGGACGTCCCCACTGTGCCGATGCAGTCAAGCTACCGGCGATAAGCGATAACGCTACTAATAGTTTCTTCATATTTGCTAATTTGATTTCTGTTTATTAATCTATTCGGCTGCAAAGTTACAACAAATCCCCCAAACCCTCTATTCCGTGAGTATCATAAACTTTATTATTTGTACCATCAATGGCTACTTTAGGGGGATTACCTACCACTATATAGGGATTTTCTTGAGTATATTCCAACTAATTGTTGTACCTTTGCACGTGAATTTACAAACCAATAAAATAAAGATGAAGAAATTACAACTTGTATTATGTATGGCCCTGATGGCCGTTATGCCATGCCGAGCCCAGCAGAATGTTGCTCCGTTTGAGTTTGAAGTAAAAGCAGGAACCAATTTGCCGTTGGATAGCGAATCGGGAATCAGTAACAAGTTAGGCGTTAACTTGGGAGTTGAATCGCGATGGAATCTGAAACGATTGCCGATGGATGTTGGTGCAGAACTATATATAGGAAGTGCTCTCAGACACGTAGAAGATGACAAGTCGCTCAGCAACCGAACGATATCGCTTGCTGTACTATCCGACTATCAGATAAATCGTGGATCGAAGGTATCACCATTCATCGGTCTTGGCCTTGGAGTTGCGAATTGCCAACAAATCAAGGGCAGCTTAGGTGATGAGGGCACAACTCTCTGCATCATTCCAAGAGTAGGTGTAGAATTTGCCCGCCACCTGCGCCTCACCCTTGATGCCCACATCAGTAAGAAATACTACTCGCATGTAGGCCTTACTATTGGTTACTCTTTCCATAGCAAGAAATAGTGCATGCCACGGAATAAAGTGCCCCCTGGCATATTTGCGATAGCCTATATTCGTCAGTAGGCTATCGCTATTTTTACTAGTTTTCGTCCAAATGTGGGGTAAACTATTAAAAAATATCCATAATATTTGGAGATATGAAGTTTTTTTTGTTACTTTGCAGCAGAAATATAAACGACAATTTATATAAATCCAGATTTATATTATGAAGTTTTATGATCGCAAAGCTGAGATGGAGATTCTGAAGCAGAATGAGAAGCAGGCCGAACAGCATGCTGTGTTTACAGTGCTGATGGGTAGACGCCGAGTTGGTAAAACGTCGCTTGTGATAAAAGCCTTGGAGGGGTGCCAGTTTGCTTATCTTTTTGTGGCGAAAGATAGCGAAGCCATGCTTTGCCATAAGTTTCAGCAAACACTCCAGGAACAGTTAGGTATACAGGTATATGGTCGATTGTCGCACTTCCGTGATGTGTTCGAGGTTATTATGAGAGAATCGGTACATCGCCATTTTTCTATTGTTTTTGATGAGTTTCAGAACTTCTATAAAGTAAATCCAGCCATCTTTAGTGAGATGCAAGACATTTGGGACAGGTATCATCGTGACTCACATATTAACCTGATAACGATGGGTAGTATCCGTTCGTTGATGAAACGTATCTTCGAAGATAGAAACGAACCGCTCTATGGACGCCCCACCTCAAAATTCACACTGTTACCTTTCTCTATTAATGTACTGAAGCAGATATTCGGCGACCATCACCCGCATTATAACAATGAGGACTTGCTTTGCCTCTATATGATTACTGGTGGAGTGGCAAAATACGTAGAGCTTTTGATGGATGCAGGATGTTATACAAAGGAGAAAATGCTAAACTTTGTATGCAGGCAGGATTCTTATTTTCTCTCAGAGGGTCGCGATCTGATGATTCAGGAGTTTGGCGATGAGAGTAGCACATACTTTTCTATTCTCCAGCTAATAGCGGGAGGTATGACCAGGCGTTCGGATATAGACGGCGCAATGCAAAAGGATATGGGTACTTTCATCCAGAATCTTGAAAACAACTATAACATCATCGCGCGTCTAAAACCCCTACTGGCCAAACCTAACAGCAAAACCAGTGCTTACGAGATTTCCGACCAGTTCCTACGTTTCTGGTTCCGCTTTGTATGGCCATATCAGGCACTTGTGGAACGCCAGCAACTTTCCTTGTTGCGACAGAATATGGGGAAAGGTTATGAACAGTTTACAGGGCGTACACTTGAACAGTTCTTTCAACAACAAGCTATGGAATCGGGGCAATATACAATAGTGGGGAATTGGTGGAATCGTAAAGGTGAGAATGAGATAGATATGATTGCCCTCAATGAATTTGAGCACACTGGTATTGCTGCCGAAATTAAAAGGAACCCTAAAAAACTTAGTCTTTCAGAGTTAGAAACAAAAGTGGCATCTTTGCCAGCATCTGATTTTGGATCATACCATCTCAATTTAATAACGTTATCTCTCGAAGATATTTAGCGATAGCCTATCTATGCCACGGGACTGGTCCCTGACATATAGCACTCTACCACCATCTCAACCGTAGGCTGGCCCAAGGGTGTTTATATCATCAAAGCCAAGATAGGTAAAGAAGAGGTAACGGAGATAATTTTTGCAAATAATTTCTCTGTAAAAACAGCCATCTCTCCCTCAATCTTCCGAAAAGCCTTTGTACACAGGCATTTCGAGAGGGTGGAGATTTTTTTAATCTCTCCCTTTTCCCTCCCTAATCTCTCCCTACATCTCTCATGCTATAGGGAGAGATACATGAGAGATAAGGGAGGGATGCGAAAAATCTCTCATCGCTCAAACCACCTGTGTTTATGCAGGTTTTGAGAGATTGAGGGAGAGATGAGAGATTTTTTTGCAAAAGTTTCAAAAGAAACACCAACTAATACTACAACCCTCGCCACCAAAAGCGCTTCATTTTTTCCCAACTTGGGAACGTTTCATTCCCAACCTGGGAATGTTTTGTTCCCAACCTGGGAACACTGCGTTCCACTAATGGGAATTTGTCATTCGTCTTAATATATTCGTACTCCAATCTTCTTATAATCAGAACATGTTGAGCCATACCATCAACTTAAAGGGCGGTATCTAAATACTGGTAGAAATCGGCGGTTTCGCCTAGGTAGGCATTGAGCACAATGCCTTCGGGCGAGATCAGCACCTTATAAGGATAGCCCTTTATTCTGAATCTATCCTCTGTAATGCCATCCTCGCTTCTTACCTGCAGCCAAGGCAGATTGTGTTTCTTAACAGCAGCAGTCCACTTTTCGACAGTATCGTTACAGTCGATGCCCACAATCTCAAGGCGATCCTTATATTTGGCGTAGTACTCCTTTAGTTTGGGGAACCCTTTGATACACCAGGTACACCACGAGCCCCAGAAATCGAGCACTACATATTTACCACGAAGCGATTTCAATTCCAACACATTTCCCTGCAGATCTTTCAACCCAAGTTCTGGCACTTGAGTGCCTATTGTAACAGTATCGTTCTTTACGGCTTTACGTGCAGCCGCCTCTTTCAGCACTTGCTTAAACATTCTCTCCAAGCTATCCAAATCGCTTTTCATTCTGCCATTGCGAACTTCCGGAGTCAACTTGGCCATAGCAGGCAGCACCTGCTCGTAACCTACATAAACAATCAAAGTTGCCGTGGCATCCTCGTCGGGATGTTCCTCTATGTATTTCATATATACAGAATGTGCGCGCCTATTGATATCACGGTTTTTCTCCCCCCTTATGCTATCAGGATCATTTCGAGCAGCCACAAACTCAATATTAAAAGGACGTTGGAGTTCAGTTATTCGTTCGTACTGCTGATAGAATGTACTACCACTCCAATGCTCGTCTACCGAATTAAGACTGCCACTAAAGACAGCCTCCTCATCAGGAACCAAATAGAAATAAAGACTCTCTTTGGGATTCGTCTTTAAATACATTTTAGCCGAATAAGCCTCTTTCAGATTGGCGTTGAACAAAAACTCACCAGCCTTTACAGCCACCTTATGCACCATGTGCTGTTTCTGAGGCTGCAAAATGGTATACTCGATGCAGAGCGTATCATTGCTTGCACCATCAATTTTACCTGTCAACTTAAAGTTGTCATTAGCAGATGCGGTTACTGATGCCAACAACACTGCCATCATCACAAAAACTTTTTTCATACTCATTACTTTTATTGGTTAAGTTATTCTTGTTTCATAATTATCTTCTGGTCTGCCATATCGCTCTTTACCTGTATGGAGACTGTGGCCACGCCTATATTCAGAAAATCCACCACTGCGCCTTTGGGTACTTTGAGCGAGAATTTTCCATCAAAATCAGTAATCGTACCTGTTGCACCGTCATGTTCCTTTACAGCTGTACCCAGCAAGGGATTACCTTCTTCGTCAACTACCGTTCCTGAAATCGTCAGCATTGCGGTTTCTGGCTGAGGTTCCGTCTTTTGAGTGCTTTGCTGTTTATGAGGCTCAACCACAGGGGCTGGTGACACCTCCTGTGGCACCTGAGTCAGAATGGTATCAGCAACAGGATGGATGGGAGCAGGTTCTGGTGCCTGATAGTGAATAATCGTCTGAGCATTCAGGGCTAAGGTGATGGCTACAACGGGGAGCAGATACAGCACCTTGAGCAGACGAGAGGGCTTGGAGCGATGACGGGCCATCATCTGAAAACGGTTCTTCAGCGTTTGCTGACTGATGGCATTAGCCAACTTGCACTCCAACTTGGCATTGGCCCTATCCATCAGCAGGTTCAGATAGTGGTGTGCATCTACGCCACCCGAAAGCACACTGGCATCGGCCTCGTACTCATGAACGGCACGCAACTCTCTACCTGTGAGCCAGATGGCAGGGTTAAACCACTGCAGGGCAATCGCCAGTTCCATCAGCAACAGATCGAATGAGTGATAGCTATTGATATGTGCCCGCTCATGAACCAAGAGGGCCGAATCCTGTAATTGATAGTCGCGACGCGAAAACACGATGGTGTTCCACCAGCTGAACGGTGCAATATTCTGAGCGCAAACGGCAATGATGGTTCCATCTGCTTGCGGGTGCTGCTCGCATTGGTTAATCAACTTGTTCAAACGATAGATGCTGATGGCGGTATGGAGCAGTTTTAATACTACGCCTGCAAGATAGATAACGAATAGCCATAGAAGGGGATTATCGTAAGTTGCTAAGGGGCTATCCGATGCAACACCAGATACAACATTAGACCTGGATGCAGACGTAGATGCAGCCACAACCGTTTTGTGCAGGGTGATTTCGCACAGCGGAAGGATAAAGGCTATCAAGACCGACAGGAGCAGGATGGCACGATTAAAGCGATGAAAAGTCTCACGTTCCATCAACAGGCGATAAAACAGATAGAACACTGCCAACAGCATCGCCACCTTACCTATATATAACAGAAATGCCGTTATCATCGTTTCGACTCGATTTTTGTCATCAATTCCTTCAGTTCTGCCAACTCCTCGTCGGTATATTGCTCCTTTTTGGCAAAGAAGCTGACAAGCGATGTGAATGAGCCATCAAAAAAAGTATCCTTTACATCACTGATAAACGAGTAGGTGTAATCGTCCTTGCTTACCAACGGCGAAAAACGATTGGCCTTGCCTACCTTTTCTGGCTTTACAAATCCCTTATCTGTAAGAATCTTCATAAACGTCAGGATAGTAGTGTAGGCAGGTTTTGGTTCAGGATAGCGATCGATGATGTCCTGAATAAAGCCCTGCTGTTCTGGCAAACTCCACAGGATGTTCATCACCTGTGTCTCGGCCTTGGTTAGTTGCTTCTTTTTCTCCTTCATAATGCTTAGGTTTATCATTCCGCCGGCAAATATATACTAGATATTTAGTAGTTCCAAATTTTATCAACTAAATTTTTAGTATTTAACATCTTTTTGTCATTAAAAAGGGATAAAGAACAGTCTTTACAAATAATTTTTGTATTTTTGCGCACGAAAAGGAAAAATTAAAAACATGAAGATTAAATTACTACTTGCTTTCGTGGCTTTCGTGCTGCAAGTACAGGCTTATAACATCCGACATATATCCAGTAGTGACGGGCTGTCGGCCAGCTCGATACTCAGTATTGAGCAGCAACCCGACGGCACTATGCTGTTTGGCACCATCGACGGACTGAACTGCTACGATGGCAGTAAGGTGCGACCTGCCACCCTGCATGCCGGGCAGCGACTGTACGGCAACCTGATAGAGCATGTGCTGAACGTAGGTGATAACAATACCTGGGTGCTGACTAACTACGGACTGAACATTGTAACACCCAAAGGCCAGGAGGTGCGCTACTACCCACAGTTCCAAGGACTAAGGCGCATACGAAAGAATCCGCAAGGCGACGGATTCCTGCTTACCGACGGCAAACTGAACTATATCGACAAGCGCGACGGGAGCATACATGCCCTACCCCTGAAAGGCGTAACACTGGCCAACGTGTGCGACTTTGCCGTATCGAGTAAGGCTCTTTACCTGTTTAACCGCGATGGCATTGTGAGCTATCAGCTAAGCGCCAACAACAACCAATACTCCATTGGCAAGCCCAAGATGGTGCAACGCATGCACCTGGTATCGGCCATGCCCGATGGCGATACAGAATACCTGGTTACCAACGACGGACAGCTATACAGCTACCAGATGGAGGCACTCACCCTGCAACACGAGATGTCGCTGGCCCATGAAATCAGTCGACGTGGTTTTGTTAACGAGGTGCTGCAATACAAGGAGTCGCTGATGATTGGCTTTGGCGAAGGTGGTGTGATTAAGGTGAACCGCCCCAAAGGCAAGCCAGCCGAGGTGATTGACTTAGGGGTAGAAACAGGCGTATTCTGCATGCACAAGGACCGCTTAGGCGATATCGTATGGATAGGATCGGACGGTGCCGGCGTGCTGATGTATAGCGACGAGCCACTGACATTACGATCGTTTGCAAGCACCTCGCTACGTGCCGGCAAATCGTTCCCCATCCGTGCACTGCTAAAAGATGGCGAGGGCAACCTATGGGTGGGCACCAAGGGCGACGGACTAATACAGGTACCCAACTTCAGCATCTACCAGAACCCACACCAGCTGGGCGAAACGGTGTACAGAGAGCAGAACAGCGGCCTGAGCAGCAATGTGGTTTACAAACTGGCCGAGAGCAAACATCCCTGGTTCTGGATTAGTGGCGGCGATGGCATCTGCTATTACTCGCAAGCCACCAAGAGCATACGACCCGTACCAGCCGAAATGCACCTGCAGCAGGTGATTGATATCCGCGAAAAAGGCAACGAACTATGGATGGCCACCTTGGGATCGGGTATAGTAAAAGCCGATATCAGCGTAGAAAACGGACAGCCACGACTAACCAACATGAAGCGTTACGTGCTGGATGGCGGTAAAGGCTCGTCGAACTACTTCTTCTGTTTGACCTGCGACGAACAGGGCCGCTGGTGGTTCGGAAACCGCGGAAAAGGACTTTATACCTTTGAGAAAGGACAGCTGAAGTATATGGCACCCAGCCAGACAACCAACGACCCCAGCATTAACGATGTGTTTGCGCTGCAGGCCGTGGGCGATAACCTGTGGATAGGTACGGGCATGGGCATTTTTATACGTAACAAGCAAGGCAAGAGTCACCATCTGACTACAGCCAACGGACTGCCTAACAACACCATACATGCCTTTACAAAAGGTACAGCAGACGAAGTATGGGCTACCACCAACGGCGGACTGGTAGAACTGTCGCCCAACGGCACGGTGCTGAAGGTGTATGGCATGAACAGCGGACTGGATGTAACCGAATACTGCGATGGTGCCGCCTTTGCCAATGGCAGGGAGCTGTTTTTTGGCGGTATCAACGGCTTTACGGCTATTGTGAACGACACCACCGTACAGCAGCAGGTGCACGAACTGCGCATTAGTTTTACCACACTCAACATTTTGGGTAAGCTGCAGAACATCAACGACTTTATGCAGGGCGAGCGAGATAACCTGACGTTGGCATTAGACCACACGCAGAACTCCTTTGCCGTGAGCTTAGCCACCTTTAACTATCTGGAGGAGCCGTTCTACCATTACCTGTACCGACTGACTGACGACGGCGAATGGATTGACAACGGATCGAGCAACGTGATATCGTTTACCCAGATGGCCGAGGGCAGTCACACGCTGTATGTAAAGGCCAAGAACATGATGAACGGTAAGGAAACGGCCGTATCGCAACTGCACATCGACATCAAGCCACCTTATTACCGCACCATCTGGGCCTACCTTATTTATATATTACTGGCCATTGCCCTGATAGCCATCTATGTACGTCACTGGTACGAGGACCAGAAGCTGCACCAGCAGATGCAGCTAACCCGACTACAACAGCAGCACCAGGACGAGCTGTACGAGGAGAAACTGAAGTTCCTGACCAATGTGGTACACGAACTGAACACACCTCTGACCCTGATTTACGGACCATGCGAACGCATTATGGCATACACCAAGGCCGATGAGTTTGTGAGAAAATACGTGGGCAAGGTGATGCAGAACCTGGGTCGACTGAACAGTTTGATTCAGGAGGTTATCGACCTGCGCCGTGTAACCACAGGACACCACGAGATTAGTTGGCGACGCGTGGATGTATCGGCAGTGGTGGGCGACTACGCCAACGCCTTTACCGAGATGGCCGAGCGCAGTGGCATCAGCTACGAACAGGACATTGAGCCGGGATTGGTGTGGACATCTGACGATAAGGCACTGAGAAGCATCGTAGGCAACCTGATATCAAACGCCTTTAAATACACCAAAAGCGAGGGCACCATCAAAGTAAAACTTACCCGACAGAAGGGAGGATTGCTGTTCTCGGTTTATAACTCAGGACGTGGTATCGCACCTGAGGACAGAGAGCGCATTTTCGACTACTATACCGTGTTCGACAGCGTAGAAGAGAGTCCGAATGCCGGACAGACCTCGCGTAATGGCATTGGTATGGCCATCTGTCATAACATGACCAAACTGTTAGGCGGACGGATAGAGATTGACAGCGAAGTGGGCCAGTATGCACAGTTTAATGTGTATCTGCCCGAAAAGCCGCTACCCGAAGGTGTGAGCGACGAGGTGGTGACATCGGCTAAGCAGACCGACAACATGCCCCTGGCTGTGCCACAGGCAGTGAGCAATGCCAAACCTGCACGCCCACTGCCCAAGATGGCAGGCGACAGAACACCTACCATTCTGACGATTGACGACAACCAGGAGATGCTTGACCTGCTGGCCGACTGCCTATCGGACTACCGTGTGCTGGCAGCCTTGAATGCCGAACAGGGCATGGCCTACCTGAAAGAGGAAACTCCCGACCTGATTATTACCGATATTATGATGCCTGGTACCGACGGACTGGACTTTACACAACAGGTAAAGCGCAACAAGCACACCATGCACATACCACTGATTATCCTATCGGCCAAGACATCGGAAGAGGAGCGTATAGAGGGATTAGACAGCGGCGCCGACGTGTATATCAGCAAGCCCTTCAGCATCAACCTGCTGCAGGCCACCGTGGTACGACTGTTAGAGAACCGCAACGTGCTGCGCGAATACTATAATTCGGCAGCATCGGCCTATGTGTATGCTGGCGGCGACCTGATTAGCAAGGAGCACCAGAGCTTTGCCGACGAGGTGACAAAGGTGATTGACGAGCATCTGACCGATACTGAGCTGACCCCAGAGACATTGGCGGAACTGATGAGTATCAGTCCGCGCAATCTCTATAGGAAGTTCAGTGATGCCAATATGCCGACACCTAAGGATTATATCAAGACCTACCGTATTAATGTGGCAGCAAGATGGCTTACCACTACTAATACCACTATTCAGGAAATCATTTATAAAACGGGCTTCAACACGCGCTCACAGTTCTATACTGAGTTCCGAAAGCATTTTGGTATGACGCCTAAAGAGTATCGAGAGCAACAGCTTCGAGCAGTACACAACCACTAACGTGGGTACCCAAGTCGATGGCCGATGTGTTACGAGCCCAGTTGCTGCCAATCAGGTACTGGGCCTGAAGGCCTTTTTCCTTCAGTACCTCGGCATTGTGCTTCAGATAAGCCACAAAGCGGGTTTTATCGCTCGCATCAACCTGGGGCTCCTGAATAAGCAAAGTGAAGTAGCGCACAAAAATGCCCTTGAACAAGCCGCCATCGCCAGTACCCTCGTCCTTGAGCACACTCTCGGTGAGGTCGCTCAGGCTCGACAGGGTGTAAGACGAAGCACGTACGGCATCGCGCAGATAAAGGGTCTCGCCTGTAATCTTGAACAACTCGTAGCACATACCCACAAACGTGCCCTGATTATAGGTAAACACCCAAGTGGTAACATTGTTGCCATCCTGCCCGTTCATGCTATCATACACAGCACCCGTGCCAGCGGCATACAGGTTGTCGCGCTCCCAGTTGTAGATGCGCTTGGCCAGATCTAAATCAGATGCCTTGTGAAGGATATTGTACATGCGGGCAGCGATGATGCCGGCAGGACCATTGCTGCAGGCATTCTTGCTCCAAGGCTGACTTTTACGCCATGCCATGCCGCCACCGCAGTACTTGGTGTTCCAGGCATTCTGGATGTCGTCCCACAGCAACTGGGCGGTATCCAGATACTTCTGTTCCTTGGTACAGTCGTACAAGCGGAGCATCGTCAAGCAGATCCACTCCTCGTCGTCGTAGAAATCGTTGAAATAGCTGTTGCCAGCCTTTTTCTTGATGCCCTCGTGCCACTTATCAAACAAGTCGCGATAGCCGGCACTGCCTGTACGCAGATAGGCATCAATCACCACATCCATGGCATGAGCCTGGGGCCAATACTGATTCTGATGGATATCGGCCACATCGGGCATCGAGTTGAAATAGCCCTCGCGACCGTTCCAGAAGTGAGTTACTAAAGCCTGTGTAGCCTGCTCGGCCACCTGTTTCCAATTCGTCTGCTCAGGCTGTGGCGCAGGCGTTGGTTCATCCTCGGATGAAGAAGAACCGCAACCCTGCAGCACAAGGCTGCAGAGAAGCGGTACGAAGAAAACTTTTAATATGTTATGCATAAGTTAGAACTTACAGTTTAATCAGCCAGCTCAACATGGTGGGTATAGTTAGCACCATGGAAGAGCACGGTGATGCGGGTCTTGACACCTGGGTGAGGACCATCCGAACCACCATCGAAGTCGCCATCGAACTTCCACTTGTCGTCCCACTGGTTGTTACCAGTTTCCATGATGTAATAGTAAGGATCGTCCATAGCCAAACCACCAGGGCGTGAGTCGGTGCCATTCTTGGTGCCCCAGAACTGCTTGGTGCCATCGGCATACTCCATCAGGAACTTATAACGCTCGTCGCGGCCCCAGCCCTCCTGCTTGAAGGCTACCACACCTACACCAGAGAACTCGCCGTTGCCAGCGTAAGGAAGATCGAACATGATATTGTTGTTAGGGCAGAAGAACAAACCGAGACTCTTGATTTCGCGGATGGTAGCCGAAGCCACATTGAAATCGAGTACCAGACGATAGATGCCTGTAGCTGGTGCTACGGTTGAGCCACCCTCGCGCAGCTTCAGGCCATCGAGCGAGTAGATGGTACCATCGCCCTTGTTGTTGCTGCAGAACTGGTAGCTCTTGCCACCCTCGAGCTTGGTGAAGATCTCATATACGCCCTGCTCGGGTGATGAGAAAGCAGCACCGTTCTCGGCACCCTCGCCCATGATGAAGAGCGAAGAAGGAATCTCGTCGAAGCCCTCGAGCGAAGTGATGTTCAACTGATGCTTAACGGTTGCCTCGGCCTGATTCAAACCACGAGAAGCGATGATCGACCAGCTGACCGTGCCACTGGCGCCACTCTTGAAACCGGCAGCAGCGGCAAGCTTGTTCAGGGTTTTGTGGGTGATGGTGGCGCTGTTCATCATACCATTCTTATCAGAGAGCACCTTATAGATAGGTGTGCTCTCACCGTCCTTGTAGAACACCACCTCGTAGAGGGGCGAGCCACTATCCTCGGCCTTGGCTGCCTCCCACTCGAAGAAGGTAGAGGCAGTGGCTGAAGCCTGAAGGGTTACACTCTTGCCATCGGCAGGCTCGTAGAGCTGGGTGATGGCTGATACCTGACTGTCCTTGAACTCCATGTCGGAGGT
This sequence comes from Prevotella sp. RM4, assembly GCF_000701965.1. Classification (NCBI taxonomy): domain Bacteria; kingdom Pseudomonadati; phylum Bacteroidota; class Bacteroidia; order Bacteroidales; family Prevotellaceae; genus Prevotella; species Prevotella sp. RM4. Next base: position 290,329 of record NZ_JNKG01000008.1, on the reverse strand, counting down.
GCAGGCTGACATGCTGAACACGGCGCCAAACAGCGCGAATGCCTTAATAATATTCTTATTCATAGTTAATTGTTTCTTTTTTGGTTTTTACTAATAATACTTATTGATGATATGGATTAATTGCCGTAGCCAGGATTCTGGCCTAAGTTAGGATTGAGGTCGATCTGACTCTGAGGAACAGCCCAGAGGTAGTCGCGGTTCTCATCGAACGTAAACTTCCAGGGGATGTCGTGGGTAAAGCTGGCACCACGTACTGGCTGAGTGAGATACTCTGAACCGGCCTTCCAACGCTTGATGTCGTACCAGCGCAGTCCTTCGAGAGCCAGTTCGCAGCGGCGCTCGTTACGCAGGATCTGACGAAGTTCGGTCTGCGACTTATCGGCAGGGAAGTTCAAAGCCTTAGCTGTCTTGAAGCCAGCACGCTGACGGATGGCACGTACGGTGCTGTTCCATACATCGGCTGTCATCTGGTTCTGCTCGAACTTAGCCTCGGCCCACATGAGCAGGATATCGGCATAGCGGAACATGATGATGTTGAGACCCGAACTCATGTCGCCAGTAGCCTGTGGGGCAAACCACTTACGGGTATAGTAACCTGTAGCAGTGGTATTGCTGCCTGTTCCGATATAGGTATCAACGGTGTTATCGCCAGCAGGATCGATATGAATCACCTCGCCCTTTGAGCCATCGCCCACATTAGCGCTCCAGTCGTAGTTATCATAGATAACGGTAGCAGCCAGACGTGGGTCGCGGTTGTCGTAAGGATGGTTAGGATCGTAATCGGTACCAGCCTCATCGATGGTATAACCATTCAGGGTGAGATAGCTATCAACCAACGACTGCTGAGGTACACGGTCGGCCACACGACCACCCTTACTCAGGGGAACCATGTCGAGAATCTCGCCCCAAGTGAGCAGGTTGCGAACATAGGCACGATCCAGGATTACCTCCTGGTTATACTCATTGTCCTCTTCAAACAGTCCGCGGTAGCTGGGGAACAGGGCATACGAGCCGTAAGTCTCGGGCTGATTGATAAGCATCTCGCAGTATTTCTGCACGTTACTCCAGTCGCTGTCCATCAGATAGGCACGGGCCTGCAGGGCTACCACAGCACCCTTGGTAATCTTGCCGTTCTCGCTCTCGGGCAGGTCGTTGCGCGAGGGCAGATCGCCGATGATATCGTTCAACTCCTGATGGATGAACGCCATCACCTCGGCGTGCGAGGTACGACCGATGGTGTTCGACTCATCCACAGTGATATCCTTAGTAAAGAAAGGAATATCGCCATAGAAGTTGGTGAGACGGAAGTAGATATAGGCGCGTACAAAGCGTATCTCGGCAATCATACGAGCCTTCTTGGCTGCATCGAGCTTAGTGATGGCATCGATATTCTCGAGGAACACATGACAGGTTTTGATGCCGCCATACAAATCGGACCACTCACTGGCAAAAATACCAGTGGTAGGCGTGGCCTGGCCCATACGCATCAGGCGCTGGTCGGTCGTAGAGCGACCGTCGATCATGTTATCGCTAAGCGACTCGTCGCGCCACATTTTGCCGGCATTATACATCTGTGCATAGGCCATGTTTACCACGTACTGCGCTCTGTCGGGAGAGTCCCAGAAGTTTGCATCGGTAAACTGATTGCCAGGGGCATTCTCCATGCCGTTGCAGGCAGTAAGCGTAAGTCCGCCCACAGCAGCAAACAGATAGATATATTTCTTGATTTTCATTTTCATAAGATACTTAATCATTAAAATTCTACATCGAAACCAAAGCCATAGTACTGAAGCATAGGATAGTTACGACCACTGTTACCACCACCAGAGTTCATGTTTGAACCGAACTCTGACGACTCAGGATCGATGAACGAGTTCTTGGTGAGTGTAAGCAGATCCTGACCGGTAACATATACACGGAGTTTCTGCAGGCCCAGAGGCTCAATCACCTTCTTAGGCAGTGAATAACCGATGGCAAGGTTCTTTAAACGTGCATACTTGGCATCGAGCACGAAGATGTCTGACGGGCGGCCCCAGTTGTTGGTATCTGAGGCCGAGCCCTGTGCTGCCAGACGTGGATATTTAGCGTTTGTGTTAGTTGGGGTCCAGAAATCAAGCTGATGTTTGTACATCACATAAGAATAGTTTGAGTGGTATGGCTCGAGCAACTCGCCACGCAGCATCTGCGAACGTTTGCCTACACCCTGCCAGAACATACTGAAGTCGAAGCCCTTCCACTCGAAGCGGTAGGTGAATCCGAAGGTGTAACGTGGGAAAGCGTTACCAACGATGACACGGTCGTTAGAGTCGATGACACCATCGCCATTCTGATCCTTGAACTTAAGGTCGCCAGGTGCTACCTCTGCGCCAAGAGGCAGAGCTGAGTTCTTAATCTCATCGTAGCTCTGGAACAAGCTCTCTACCTGCCATGCATAGTAGGAGTTGAGGGGCTGACCAACGCGAATGATCTTATAGATCTCATCAACACCGCTAATCTGCTCGTTACCAGGGAATTTAGTCACCTTGTTCTTCGAATCGCCGATATTGAAGTAGAAGTTATGCTTCATATCGCCGGTCTTCAAGCGGTAGTTGATAGAGAGTTCCCATCCGTCGTTCGACATTTCACCAATATTGGTGCTTGGCATGGTGGTTCCGAAAACACTGGGCTGCAAGGGCTTCATCAGGATGTCCTTGGTGCGCTTGGTGTAGTAATCAAATGTGATGTTCAGTGCATTGTGCAAGAACGAAGCATCGAAACCTATATTGAAAGTGTTGGTACGTTCCCAAGTCAGGTCCTTCAGTCCGAGGTTGAATCCGGCACCGGCTACGGCCTGATTGTTATAAGCATAGGTGGTAGAGCTAACGCTATAGCGGGTATAGCGGTCGTAGTCGCCTACAGCCTGACTACCCAGAATACCGTATGAACCACGAATCTTCAGGTCGCCCACCTTTTCGCGATATTTCTCCATAAAGGGCTCCTCGCTGATGCGCCAACCTAACGACAGTGAAGGGAAGAAACCCCAGCGGTAATCCTTATGGAACTTTGAGCTACCATCGTAACGGAAGTCGAACTCAGCATAATAACGCTCGTTGTAGTTATAGCCGATACGACCTAACAGTGAGGTAATGCTGGTCTGACCAGAACTATCCACGGTGGTAGCACCACCGATGTTACCTACCTCACCAGTAGTGATGCTGGTAGAGGTACCCAAGTCGGGATCAACATAGTTCTTCCAGATTTCGTTGTTATACCAGGTGTACGACTCGTTGGTGGCACCAAACAGGCCACTAACAGTGTGCACGCCGAAGGTCTTATTATAATCCAGCAGGATCTGAGTGTTCAGACGGTAGTTGTCGGCATTCCAGTTGCTGGTTCTGAAATCCGACTCCTTACGTGGACGGGGCTCGGTAGCATCTTCGCCGGCATAATAATAAGAAGGCATGCTACGCGAGTAACGGTTGTTACCCACCACATCGGCGCCAAACACGCCACGGAGCTTCAAGCCATCGATAATCTTGAGCTCACCGGTAACACTGGCGGTGATGGCATTGGTACGGTACTTATCGAAACCGCCCGACTCGAGCTGACCGAGTGGGTTGAACTCACCCCACACATCATTGAGCAGGTAACGACCATCGGCCGACTTCATCTTATAGATATAGGCACTAGGCACACGACTGGCATCAATCTCCAGACTACCACCATTGGTATTCTTGCTATCGGTGCGGGTATAGGCCAGTGTGGCAGTAAGCTTCAGGCGGCCCAACTCAGTAACCAGGTTGGTACGGAAGTTGTAGCGCTGCAAACCGAACTTCTGGGTGCTCACATAGTTGCTACCCTGATCAAAATAGCCGGCAGAAACCATATAAGTGGTCTTATCGCTACCACCGCTGATGCTGATATTGTAGTTCTGCTGCATAGCTGTCTTGAAGATCTCGTTCAGCGCCCAGCTCTCCTCACTCTGATGGGCGTAATAGTCGAGAATCTGATCCTGACTGTAAACGGGAGCATTACCCACATTGGTCTCGGCCATGTTGCGCAGCACTGCATTCTGATAGCCGGTAACAGGTGTGAACAGGATATGGGGATCTTCCCAACCTACCATACCATTCAGGCGGATACTGGTGCGCTCGTTGTTCTTACCCTTCTTGGTAGTAACAAGCACAACACCATTGGCCGAACGTGAACCGTAGATAGCGGCGGTACCGGCATCTTTCAGAATCGAAATATTTTCTATGTCATTGGGGTTCAGACGATTGAAGTTATCATAATCGGTAACCAATCCATCGATCACAAACAGCGGACTGTTATCGTTCAGCGTACTGATGCCTCGAATATTAAAGTTGTTGTTCTGAGCGTTAGGGTTGTAGTTCTTACGCTGGATGATAACGTTTGGTGCTGCACCCTGCAAAGCCTGTGTAACGTTGGCTACAGGACGATTCTCCAACAGGTCGGAACGAACCTGATCTACAGCACCCACGGCGCTTTTACGAGTAGTGGTGCCATAACCGATAACCACCACCTCGTCGAGGATAGCATTGTCTTCCTTCAGCACAATACGACTCAGGTTGGCATTGGCACGCAGCTCCTGGTTTACATAGCCTACATACGAGAAGACCAAGACATCAGTTGGTTTGCAGTTCAGCGAGAAGCTACCATCAAGACCAGTCACGGTACCAGAGGACGAACCCTTTACCGAGACCGTTACACCGATCATAGGTTCTCCCGATGCATCAACAACTGTGCCCCTGACAGTGGTTTGCTGTACATTGTTAGTAGCAGCCACCGAGACACCATTGGCAAGAGCAACGGACGGACTACCTACGCATAGGGCCACTCCCATAAAACCTTGCCAGATGAATCTGGAATAGTTGAAATTACCTTTTTTCATTTAGTAAAACTTTAGATTGAATGTAATTTTAGTTATAGAACAGTTTAATTGCTTATTCGGTTTTAATCAGCATTTCAGCACCTTTTGCCAGTTGGGCGTGTGGCACGAACCAGCCCTTAAGCGGCTTACCACCTACCGTTATCTGACTGATTTTACGACCACTACCCTCGCGACGGATAGTAAACGTGTTACCAGTGGTGCCCAAGGTGAATCTAACCTTGTTGAACAATGGCACGGTAACGATATACTGCGGATCGGCAGGCGAATAGGTATAGATACCGATGGCATTGAGTACATACCACGACGACATCTCGCCGGCATCGTCCATGCCTGCATAGGCCAGTCCCTCTTCGCCCATACCATAGTAATGGTTCAGCAGCGAATCAATCACCACCTGTGCCTTCTCCTGTTTATCGGCAAAATAATAGGTATAAGGAATGCTATGACCAGGCTGGTTGCCATGACAGTAGGTGCCAAGGAAACCCGTAAGGTTCCAGGCCTCGTAGCCATGGTTAGGCTGGGTAAACAGCGAGTCGAGTTTCAGTTCAACAGCCTTTTTTGATGGGTAGAGCGCCACCATACCCTCAGGATCGTGCGGGGCAAAGAACAGCGAGTTCCAGGCATCGGCCTCACGATACATATAGGCATAATAGGGGTACCAGGGATCAAAATCCTTAATCCATGAGCCATCGGCGATCCTGCCACGCCAGAAACCTGTCGACGCATCAAACAGGTTCTTGTAATTCTGCGAGTGCTGCATCAGTAGTTGGTAGTTTTTCTTATCTTTCAGCTCGCGGGCAATCAGAGCGGTGGCATAATCATCGTAGGCATACTCCTGGGTCTTGGTTACCGAGGCCTTATACTCATCCCAAGTGGGCACGTTAGTGGTATCCTTCTCGGCTATCCAGCCCTGCTTCAGGTACTCTTCGAGCCAAGGACGACCGCCACGACCTGGAACGGTAGCATTCTTGAGCAGGAGCTTATAGGCACGCTGCAAGTCGAACCCTTTGATACCACGCAGCCATGAACCTGCCACAAAGGTAGAGGCATGGTCGCCATGAAAGAAGGTTGGCATATAACCACCGGCTTTCTCGCCTTTATCGATAATCGACTTGATGATATCGGTAGCCACATCGGGGTTAATCATACCTAACAGAATGAGCTTGTTACGATAGGTATCCCAGAACGAAGGATTGGTATAGTAACGGAAGTCGGCCTTACAAACACGGCCCTGCTCGTCGGTATACTCGCCATTCACATCGCTACGCAAGGCAGGCCAAAGGAAGGCACGGTAGAGTGTAGAGTAGAACATGGTTTGCTGCTTCTGGGTACCACCCTCTACCTGGATATGTCCCAGCTGTTTGTTCCAGATGTTATCAGCCTCCTGGCGCACCTGCTCAAAACTCTTGTCGAGCATCTCGGCCTCGAGGTTCTGCTTGGCGTTGGCAATACTTACAAACGAGAAACCTATTTTGAGCTCCAACGCGCGCGATCCTTTATTATTTAGGAAATCGACCACAGCTATCTGATGGCGAAAATCCTTCTGGATGCTTACCTCGCTTACATCGTGATTGGCCACAGCATAGAAGTAGATACGGCCCTCGCCATCCTGGAATCCCTGGAAGGTGTTGGCACCCGACTTCTCGATTTTCCACGTGCGGGGACGATTGTTGCTACGTGTGATATCTACAATCAGACGCTTCTCATCGCCGGCACGGAAGGTATAACGATGGAAGCCGCAACGCAGGGTTGAGGTGAGTTCGGCATTTACATGATAGCGGTCGAGATACACCTGATAGTAGCCAGGATGAGCCGACTCGTTAGCATGACTGAACCATGAGCAGAAGTTATCGGGATAGAACCTACCAGTAGCTGGCATGATGGGCATGTGAAGCAGATTCCAGTGGCCCTTACATGTGTGCGCGAAACCATATATCTGATGGTCTTCGTACTGATAACCTGAACCCGAAGGATACATGGTGACAGGGGTGAGCTGTACCATGGCATTGGGTAAGGCTGAGCCAGGAAATGACTCAGCTCCCCAAGCGCGTTTAGTTTCTGTGCGTGTATATCCCAGATCGGCTGGGCTCCATAGAGTTGTTGTTCCGATAAAAGGGTTCACCTTTCCGGTTAGATTTTCAGCCTGTACGAGTTGTCCTGAAATGAACAGGCAGACGAGTAATGTTAGAGTTTTCTTCATCACTTTACGGTTTTTATTATTTTCGTGTGGCAAAGGTAGACAGAAAGAAACGAAACAATGTCCTCGTTTCTGCAATTATTGTACAACATACTGATTTGACAGGAATTACGACAAGGAGCTTATTTATAATTAGTATCTTTGCAAACAACTAATTAAAACATTAAAAACAGAACAAAAATGAACAGACGTACATTACTCACCACCATCCTGTTGGCAGGGCTATCGGTGCCTGTTATGGCCGACGGGATAGAAGACTGGAGCAAAACGATTGCCGCTCCAGCCGACAACACAAAAGTATCTCGCAGACCCGCCGCCAAAGAGCGACTGTTTTACTCAGACACCATCGAAAAGAAGATTGCCGAGGTAAAAAAGATGCTGAAGGACGCTCCATACTTAGCATGGATGTTCGAGAACTGTTTTCCGAACACGCTCGACACCACCGTACACTACTCGGATGCTGAGGGCGACGACGATACCTTTGTATATACAGGCGACATTCACGCCATGTGGCTGCGCGATTCGGGTGCCCAGGTATGGCCTTACGTACAGTTTGCCAAGAAAGACAAGAAAATCAGAAAAATGGTACGAGGCACCATCCTGCGCCAGTTGAAGTGTATCTGCATCGACCCCTATGCCAACGCCTTTAACATGGGACCTACAGGCAGCGAATGGGCCAGCGACCACACCACGATGAATCCCAACCTGCATGAGCGCAAGTACGAGATCGACTCGCTGTGCTATCCCCTGCGACTGGCCTATTATTACTGGCAGGTAACTGGCGACGATAGTATTTTTGGCGACCTGTGGCAGGAGGCCATCGGTAAGATTCTGAAGACTTTCCGTGAACAGCAGCGCAAAAACGGGCATGGTCCATACCGCTTCCAGCGTACCACAGCCCAGCAGTACGATACCGTGAGTCATGGTGGTTATGGAAACCCCGTAAAGCCAGTAGGACTGATTGCCTCGATATTCCGTCCCAGCGACGATGCCACGGTGTTCCCCTTCCTCATCCCATCCAATTTCTTTGCCGTAACATCACTGCGTAAGGCTGCTGATATCCTGACCAAGGTGAACAACGACACCAAGACTGCCAACGAGTGCACAACCTTAGCCAACGAGGTGAGCGCCGCCCTGCAGCAGTACGCTATCTATAACCATCCTAAATATGGTAAGATTTATGCCTTTGAGGTGGATGGCTTTGGTAACCAGCACCTGATGGACGATGCTAACGTGCCCAGTTTGCTGGCAATGGCTTACTTAGGTGATGTGGATGTAAACGACCCTATCTATCAGAACACCCGTAAGTTTGTATGGAGCGAGGATAACCCTTACTTCTTCCGTGGTAAGGCCGGCGAAGGTATCGGTGGACCTCATGTAGGCTACGATATGGTATGGCCCATGTCGATTATGATGCGTGCCTTTACCAGCACCGACGATCAGGAGATTAAGGAGTGCCTGCAGATGCTGGTGGATACAGATGCCGGCACAGGCTTTATGCACGAGTCGTTCAACAAGGACAATGCTGCCAATTACAGTCGCCACTGGTTTGCCTGGCAAAACACCTTGTTTGGTGAGCTGATACTAAAACTGATAGATGATGGAAAATTGAACCTGCTCAAAAACATTCATAAATAAAAAAAAAGTTGCGATAGCCTATAGTGATATAGGCTATCGCTTTTTTATTTACTCCCAACCAGGATTCTGTGTAAGAGCAGGATTGTGTTGAATTTCATCCTGTGGGATAGGCCAAAGGAGAACCCACTCAGGAATAGCACCAATCTTAACATTATCTACAGGTTTATTCTGGATCTTCGCACCTGAGAGCGCAACCCAATTGAGTTTTCCAGAATAATCGCCAGCAGCTTCTGGATACAAACGAGTACGACGGATATCATCCCATACTTTGAATTCAACAGGGAACTCGTGCAGACGTTCTGTCAAGATAGCTGTAACAAGTTCATCGCCAGTTGCTGTCTCGGCAGTCAAACCAGCACGTTTACGCACCTGATTCAGATACTCCAACGCTTTTGTGGTGTTGCCTGTACGGGCATAGCCTTCGGCAGCTATCAGCAGCACCTCGGCATAACGCATGGTAGGAATATTATAGTCGCCACCGTGGTTCTTGATGATGGCATCCTCATCAAACCACGACCAGATACCAGTATAGTTGAGCGTATGCTCCACACCAGTCTTATCAGTATAGGTATTGAAGAAGAACTGCTTCTCGTGACTTCTGATATCCTCGGGAGCATAACTCTTGAAAATCATATCACATGGATGGTAGGCCTTATGTAACACGTTCATGCTGAACACCTGATTACCATTGGCATCCTTCCAGGTGGTAGCGTCGGAACCGATACTGAGATTAACATAACCATTACCTATATTATTATTAGCATAGTCGTACTCTTTAGCAAAGATGATTTCCTTAGAAGTCTTCGAGGTCTTAATCACATTATAAGCTGAGTTCAGATCGTCGGAACTGCCATTTGCCTGCTCCAGTACAGCAGTACCACCATCAATCACCATCTCGGCCATCTGTGCAGCCTTTTTGTAATCTTCGGCACCACCATTCATGGGGAAACCGGCACGCTGAAGATATACCTGAGCCAGAAGGGTTTGTGCCATAGCACGGGTTACACGACAGCCATTATCGTAGAACGACTTGTTGGGAAGTGCCGTTCCCGTAGCGATATCAGTCAGGTCGTCGATGATATGCTGATATACTTCGGCAGCAGAGTTACGCTCTTTGAACATGCCATCGGTAGATGTGTATGGCTCATCCACATAAGGCACATCGCCAAACTCCTTTACTAAATAGAAATAGGCATAAGCACGGAAGAATTTACCCTCGGCCACATAGTTGTCGATAGTAGCCTGATCGAGCACATCGGTCATCTTGGGCACATTGGCCAACACGAAATTGGCACGGGAGATACCTTTGTAGAACTCATGCCACAAGGACATGGCAGGGCTGGAGAACTTCTCCAAGGTATAGGTACATGCCTTCGCAGCTTCGGCCAACTGTGAGTCGCCATGGTCGTCGTAGAACAAACCAGAGATAATACCACCGTACATCGTGGCTTTGGGCTGCCAGCCACCACCATTCTGATTCAAATAAGGTACGCCACCGAAATAAAGCGCATCAACACCTGTCTGCGCATCTTCCTTTGACTGCCAGAACTGGCTTGACGATTTCTGATCCAGTGGCTTTTCTTCCAGGAATTCGTCACAAGAAGTAAGACCGAATGTGGCACTTGCCATCATTCCATATATGATATATTTTATTGTTTTCATAAAACAGTTACAATAAGTTGTTTAGAAAGTTACATTAACACCAAAAGAGAACGTTTTTGGACGAGGATAAGAGAAGAACTGACGGTTGGCACCCCAGTTATTACTACCCAGACGTGTTGAGTTATCTGGATCGTAACCCTTATAATCGTCGGAGCAGATGAGCCAGAAGTTGTTCAGGTTAGCATACAGGCGCAAAGCTGAAATACCAAGAGTTCGGCAAGCAGAACCAGAGAAGGTATAACCAAGTTGCAAGAGATTAAAACGCAAGTAAGAACCATCACAAACCCAGTCGGAATCGGCCTGATTGTTGGCGCCCATACCGAAGTTATTCAAACGCAAGGCCTGCTCTACCCCATTGGGATTGTTTACTGGATGCCAAGCCTCCTCGTATAAACGATCGAGACCATTGGTAAGGAAACGAGCCAAGGTAGAGTGATAGTACTCCTGCATAATATCTGCACCCATTGAGAACTGAAGATCAAGCGTAAGGTCGAAATTCTTGTAGTTGAAGGTATTGATGAAAGAACCTGTCCAATCAGGCAGACCATTACCCAGAATCTGACGCTGCTTATAAGTAACCTTTTCGCCTACAATAGATGGGATATTCATCGTAGTGGCATCCCAGTTCTCGGGGTGACCATCGTAGATACCAGCGCGCTTGTAACCATAGAAAGTAGAAAGCGCTTCGCCTTCGCGGATAAGCATATCGTAACCTACAAAGCCATCTGTAAGAATCTGACGTTTTCCGCTGACTGGATCAACAGAAGCACCCTCATCGAGTTTCTCCACCTTATTCTTATTAAAGCCCAGGTTCAAAGTAGAGGTCCACTGGAAGTCTTTAGTCTGAATAGGATAAGCTGTTACCAGAATATCAAAACCGTGGTTAGATACGGCACCAATGTTGTCCATAATCGAAGAATAACCTGTTGACTCGGGAACAGGACGATTCAAGAGCAGATCAGAGGTGTACTTATAGTAGTAAGAGATGTCAAAATTCAAACGATTCTTGAATAAACCCAGTTCGAAGCCTAAATCCCACTGTGCCGTCTTCTCCCACTTCAGGTTGGCATTAGGCATATTGTCAAGATAAGAAACGGTTACCATCTTACCACCTAAGATAGTGGTTGACTGACTGACAGTAGCCAGAGAACGATAGGTACCAATCTCAGAGTTACCCGTCATACCAAATGAGGTATGAAGCTTTAACTTGCTGATGGTCTCAATATCCTTCAAAAATCTCTCGTTCGAGGCTAACCATCCTAAGCCCACTGATGGGAAGAAAGCATACTTGTTGTTCTGACCAAACTTAGAAGAACCATCATAACGCCCCGTTACAGTAGCCATATAGGTATTATTGTAGTTATAGGCCAAGCGTAAGAAGTATGAGTTCATGGCCCACTTATCGTAGTCGGAGCCAACAGATGGCTTCAATGTGCCAGAACCTAGGTTATAGTAGCCATAGTAATCGTCGGTAAAGGTATTGTCGGAAGCACCGAAATAATCATATTTGCGTGCCTGCCAAGAAGCACCAGCCATGGCATTCAGATGATGTTTCCCAAAGTCGTTTACATAAGTAAGATAGGTTTCTTCCTGCCAATAAAGTGAGTTTGAGTTACCTGCAGAAGCTGCACCCTGAGAGGCACCTTGGTCGATAAGCTGATGTGGTTGGAAAGGTATATATCCCTTACTGCGGTTATTATGGTAGTCGATACCTAACTGGGTTCTCAAATCCAATCCCTTTGCAAGGTGGAAAGTAAGAGCAGCATTTCCGAAAATCTGAGTCTTATACTGTATAACCTGTACACGCTCAAGCAACTCTACTGGGTTGGCAACACCCTCGGGAGAGAATGTCTGATAACCGCTATTGGGATTATCCTTATCTTTAAGTATACCTGTTGTATTAATCATGTTATTCTGTACATACTCACCATTAAGCTGTACAGGCAACCAAGGCAACTGCTCAATCATCGTGCGCAGAGCACCCTGTCCATAGGGATTGTCGGAGGTATGATTACCCCATGAGTGGTTCACCAACAGATTCAATCCTGTAGAAAGCCACTTAGTTGGGTTATCATCGTAGGCCAGTTTTGCATTTACACGCTTATAATAAGTATTGAGAAGAATACCCTGCTGATCGGTAAAGTTAAGGAATGCACCAACCGAAGAGCCATTCTCGCCAGAGCGTTGGATACTCAGCTCATGATTATGAGATACGGCTACACGAGAACACTCGTCCTGCCAATCGGTATCATAAAGCGGATTACCATTGCTATCAAAATAACGGGTATCGGTGAATATCTTCGACAGGTCGGTATCAAAGTTCATGCCCTGGAACTGATTAGCATTCTCAAGACCTTGCTTGAAAGCGCTCATCCACTCAGAAGCATTCATGACATCCATCTTTCGGGCCATACTGCTTACCGAAAACGAGCCATCATACTTGATGTGCGCTCCCTTACCGGCATTACCACGTTTGGTGGTTACCATAATAACACCATTGGCACCACGGGCACCATAGATAGCCGCCGAAGAGGCATCTTTAAGCACCTCGATACTCTCGATATCATTAGGGTTGAGGAACTGGAAATCAGTCATGGCAACACCATCTACGATATACAATGGACTAGAAGAGGCATTGATAGTTGAGATACCACGGATAATAACACGCATCTCGCCACCAGGCTGACCGGTGTTATTAAAGATGTTTACACCCGCAGCCTTACCTTTTAAACCTTCCAAGGCATTGAAACCCTGCATTTTCAAGATTTCAGAGCCCTTGGTCGTAGAAGACGAACCTGTAAGGTCGGACTTACGCATCGTACCATAACCTACCACAACCACCTCATCCAGGAGTTGTTTATCCTCCAGGAGTACGATTCGCTGCGAGCCACCTTTACCGAGTTTAATGGTTTGGGCAACATAGCCAATAGACGACACTCGTATCTCGTCGCCAGAAGCTGCATCGATGTCGCACCGGCCGTTAATATCGGTAATGACACCTGTTTTAGAAGACATCATCATCACACTGGCGCCAACAACCGGCTCATTCTGGCCATCAACGACGGTAATGATTACCTTTTTTTGCTGTTGAACAGATGTTACCTCTGTCAACGGTTGGGAAACTGAGTTAGCTAGAACACTGACTGGAGAACCGAATGTCATTGCACCAGCAGAAAGTAGTAATAGCGAAGAACACATCGTCTTCGAGACTTTTCTTTCGCGTTTGTACATAATGTTAATTAGTTAATGTGTTAATAATTAAATATTAAGTAATAAGTATAGTGTTGAATTTACGAGTTGGTGAATTTGGAATTCTGGTTGCAAATATCTGTCTTTTAAAAATAATAGCAGTCCTATCCTCTGCCATTTTTGTCCAAAACACGGTTAATTTCCGCATTTTTCTTTATAACCATAATAAAGCGCCCCTCTCGATGTGACTCGGGAGGGGCGCGATGTTAGGTTTGGGGGAATTGGCTATTTTTTGAACAGATGTGGGATAAACTCGTTGAGACCACGGCGCCAGGTGAGCCACTCGTGGGCGGTACCCTTCGACTCGTTTGAATCTACCTTGATACCCAACTCACGCAGCTGCTTAACGATATCGCCACTCTTGATGAAATCTTCCTCGCCCCAGTTCATATACATATAATGTATCTTCTTATTGAACTCGTCGGCGTTGGCAAACACACCATCGTAGGCAGTCTTCACATCGAGACCAAAGATAGCACCGCTGAAGGTTCCGAGCCAAGCAAACTTATCGAGATTGGTCAGTACAACATCGAAGGTCTGATGACCACCCCACGACAAACCTGCCATAGCACGGTTCTCGCGATCGCTCTTAGTGCGGTAGTTGCTATCGATATAAGGAATAAGGTCGTTCAGCAGTACAGGATAGAACGAAGCACCATAGGCGCTGCGACCAGCCTGATTGTTACCACCACCGAATGGAGCCTTGATATCGCCACTCTCCATGACCACAATCATAGGCACAGCCTCGCCCTTGGCAATGGCGTTATCCATGATGTGCTGCATGTGGCCCTGCTTGCTCCAGCCAGTCTCGTCCTCCCCCATACCATGCTGCAGGTAGAGCACGGGGTAACGCTTCTTGGCATTCTTGGCCAACTCGTACTCGGCTGGGGTATAAACCATTGCATGGCGCCAGGTCTTCTGCTCGTTGCTATAGTAATAGATGCTACGAACCTGACCAGCTGGCACACCCTGCTGTGGACGGTAGTAATCGCCCTCAGAACCCTCGGGAATCTCGATACCACCGGCCTCGCGGTTACAGCCGAAGAAGGTCTCGGTTGAAGGATCGATGAAGTTTACACCGTTGATATTCATGAAATAATAGTGGAAACCAACGGGCAGGGGATCGGTAACAGCCATGAAGTTGCCCTTACCATCGCGCTGCATGTCGTATTTCTTGTTGCAGATGTCGAGCACCACCTTGCGGGCTTCGGGAGCTGCGATGCGGAAATAAGCACGACCTTCCTTATCAACCTTGGGGAACTCGTTACCAGGAACGGTTGTCTCGGCAATGAAAGCATCGGCAGGAACCTCAATCTGCTTAGGCATCTCGATATAGGGGCGCTTGGGCTCGTAACCCAGATGACGGGCTACAGCCTCGCCATAACGGCAACCTAACTCACGATAGCCAGCGGCATCGAAGTGCAGACGATCGGGACCATTAGTACAACCATCCGAAGAGATGACCTGCGAGGTGTGCAGGGTAAGAGGCAACTCATCAATCTGCTTCTTACAACCGATACATACACCCTTACCATCGGCCTGAACAATGTTTCCGGCATAGAGGTTTACTTCCTCGGGCTTCAGGTTCAGATCGCCACACAGATTGTCGTAAACCTGCTTAACCATACCAGCCCACTTGGGATCGCCAGTATTGGTCTCGCCCTGGTGCATCAGGATACCCTTGATAACACCATCCTTCTGAGCCTTCTTAGCCAGTGTAACCAAGCGCTCATAGGGATTGTTATCGTAAGCAGCCAGCATACCCTTCATCCAGTTGGGAGCTACCTTCAGGTAGTTCTGGATGCTATCAGGCAGGAAGCCCTTGATATCGATACCACCGATAGCCACGTGGATGACACCTATCTTAATATTCTCAGGCAGTGAAGCCACGAGGGTACGACCGAACCAGTCGGCGGGAGTCAGACCAGTGTTTGGACGACAGAGAGGAGCCGAAGCCTCGCACCACTCACCCATCTTACGACCCTTTTCGGGGAAATCGACAGCGGGCATCAGGAGGAAGCGTGGACCAGGACTAGTCAAATCCTGAGCCTCGGGACGGGCATTACCCTCCATGTTTGACTGACCGAAACACAGGAAAATGTAGAAATTAGGATCGGGCTTGCCAACCTGTTCGGTAGCAGCCTTCTTAGGAGCGGCCTTACGTTTCTGGGCCGACATGCTGGCGGGCAAAATGAGCAATGCCGATGCCAACAGGATAGTTTTTAAAGTTGATTGATACATTTTAATTGAGTTGATATAAAGTTATTATTTAAGTTTTTTCTTTCCACCAACGATGTAGATGCCACGAGGCAGCGCATCCCACTGCTGAAGGGTTGCTATCTTGATGCCCTGAAGCGTATAAACAGCATCGTTATCCACAGAACGCTCTACCTTATGAATACCCGCTGTAACGCTGGATTTCAAGAAATCGAAATAGGCTGGCGCATCGTATTTGGCTGGGGCCGCATCCTTCAGGTATTTGCCCGTAGCCATATTCTTCAATGTAAAGCCCTTGCCACTCTCATATTTAATTTCCCATACAGCGCCATCCTTGACATCTTCGCCATTCAGGTTGTTCAAACCGAGAATAAAGCTACACCAGCCTGTTGTTGGCTGAGAATTAAGATAGCCTGGCTTGCCATAAACGCTGTATTCGCTACCGTTCAACGTCATCAAACGCAACAGATAACAACCATCACGACCAGAAATAGCCTCGGCCTTAAACATATAACCGCTGATACTCTTGTTATTGATGACGCCCAGAGGATCGCCCATGTCAAGATTCTGATTCGCAGGACCATAAAACATCTTCTGACTCTCCTTATTCACGATAGCAAAAGGCTGGTCGGTTATATCCGAAAGACTGCTCAAAGCTGTCAGGGCGCCTAAATCAAGACCGGTAACCTTAACCACAAACGATTTCTTCCAAATGATACCCTGCACATCGGTATATGAGGCCTGTACCTGGGCTTCGCCATTGGCCAATGCACGTATAGAACCATTCTTGACTTCAACCACCGAGGGCTGATCTACTTCATAGGTGGCTACATCAGAGATATCCTTCGTATGGCCATCGCGATAGAGCACATTCAGCAATATCTTGGTCTTATCGCCAATCATCAAATCGAATGACTCCTGATCAGCCTTCAGCGATTCGATGGTATAGAAGTCGCCAGTCTCAGCCTCGTCGTCAGCATGGGGATAGTTCACTGTATAATACTCGGCATACCAATCCATGCAAGCCTTACCACAGGCCTCTTCAAGACCATTAAAAGCCGGATAGACATTGCCCGTAGAGAGCAGCTTATCGATATCGAACAAACAGCCTGTTCCCGACAGCGTCATCGAGATATTACCATAATAGTCGAGCATAGCCTTGTAAGCCTTACCCCACTTTGAGGTAGAACCTGTTGACCATGTACCATAGTTGGGCTGTACCCACTCGTTATGCTCATTATAATGACCTTGAGCCGAGGGGTTCTCGGGACTCCAATCAACCTCGGTAATAATAATCGGGTTGGTATCAACTACAGGCACCTGCTTATGGAACTGCTCAATTTTGTTCTGTGGATCGGGATTGGCATCGCTGCAGCCATACCATCCAGTATAGTCATGAACGGCATAACCGATGTTATCACCCTCGATAGGATAAGTAGCATAACTGGTATAGTTGGCCTGCCATCCAGTACCAGGCGCCCAGATAAT
The DNA here is from genome assembly GCF_000701965.1 of Prevotella sp. RM4. Taxonomy (NCBI): domain Bacteria; kingdom Pseudomonadati; phylum Bacteroidota; class Bacteroidia; order Bacteroidales; family Prevotellaceae; genus Prevotella; species Prevotella sp. RM4. Next base: position 272,987 of record NZ_JNKG01000008.1, on the reverse strand, counting down.
ACCCGTAAAGCCGTTTTCGCGGATCTTATTGACGATAGGCTGGAAATAGTCATGGAGCGCTTTGGGATCGTCCTGATTCTGGGCATTTCTCAAGTTAACAGGTTCGTTGGCCAACTCAATACTAATCTGACCGGCATGATCCTTCACAAATTCCTGCTGCGAGAACACATCCCATACATACATCAGATACTGATTATAATAATCGCCCACCTTCAAGTCATGAGGACATACACCGGGAGGGCGTACTACTACGTACATACCATATTTCATAGCCATCTCGGCCAACTTCAGATATAGCTGTGGCATGTATTTCTGATAGCGCTCGGGATTAAACTTCTTGATGTCTGCCTCGCCCGACGCATCAGAAGCCTGTCCTGCTGAGCCTGCATAAACATAACCATCGGCAGGATCGTTGGTCCAAGCAGGATCCATGTGCAAACGGAACACATCGCACTTAGCCTTCTCCATGCCTTTGAATAGTTTTTCAAAATAAGCCAGACAGTTAGTAACGCCTGTATCATTATAGTGGTCCCACCAACCAAGTGCCTTGGAACCTTCCCAGCGTCCACCATTAAAATAATTACTGGGCGTATCCATCACACCATGGAGCACCACTTGGTTTCCATGTTTGTCAACAAGCCATCTTCCTTCAGTATGGAGCGAGGGCAATGGCTTGACTCCCTGAGCTCCTGCGCCAAGCGCACATAGAATTGTAATCAGAGTAAATATACGTTTCATCAATGTTTCAGTTTATTCTGGGTGCAAAGGTACGCAGTTTTCAGAAAATACCTTTTTCAAAGAGTTACATTTACTTTTGTGTGCGTATCATCGTCCCCTAACAAGCACTTTTTTGCCTTGTTTTTGAGTTTATTTAAAATTCTTTTGTATCTTTGCATCCAGAAACTTCAATTACTTGGAACAGTATATGAGACAGACAAAAATTTGGATATTCCTGATGGTGATGGCAGGCGTGTTGATGGCAGCCTGCAACAATGAGGAGCAGAACGGACAGATGAGTGAAGCCGACAAATTGATTGAGAACACTCAGAAGACCAAGAACTACCCTGAACTGCTGAAGGTGGTTGACAGTTTAGAAACCACCGGCAGCATCACCCCCACCAAAGCATACTATTGGCGAGGCTATGCCTGCGACAAGATGAAACGACAGCGCCTGGCTGAGTTCTATTGGAAAGCATCGCTCGATGCTGCTGAAAACGCAACCAGCAGCGACGAGATGGCTTACTATGCCAAGTCGGCCAGTCGTCTGGCTAACATGCTATCCGTAAGAGGTGACTACGAAGAGGGACTGAATGCTGCCATACCTGCAGCCAACAAACTGGAAGAACTGCACTGCGACAGTACCAGCGACTACCTGAACATACTAATATATATAGGTTGTTGCCAGGAGGGATTAGGCACAGCCGATGGTAATAGCGACGGTTTTAATAAGGCATACCAGCGCCATAAGGAAAATATTGAGACCTTCCACAACGATGTGGTCTATAAAGATGGTATCACCGGTCTCATCAATATTACCTATAATTATATATATGCCAAGAAATGGCAGGAGGCCCTGACATGGACCACCCGCTTTGGACAGATACTGAGCGAATACGAACAGCGACCTGATGCCGATGCCGACTTTATCGACCGACAGCTGGCCCGCTACGATATCTATCACGCCATAGCCCTGCAAGGCTTAGGTCAAACCGAAGAAGCTGCCAAAGCCTACGAAAAGTTCCAAAGCACCCATTACAGCAACACGCCTAAGGGACGTATCGACGCTAACGACTATCTGACAGCCGCCAACCGCTGGGACGAAGCCGCTGAACACTATAGCAGTCTGGATGCTATGATGGGCGAAACGCCACAGAATTACTCGTTGGAGAACATCGAGAACCTGGTGCTGAAGAAATACCGCACTAACCTGTTGGCAGGTCGACGCGACTCGGCCATCCAAGTTGCCCTGAATATCAGTAATGCATTAAGTCAAGCTATTAACAAGTCGAAGAAGATAGAACAGGAAGAGCAGGGTGTGATTGTAAAAACCGTAGAGAAAATGACAGAGCAGGAAGCTAAGAAGAATCGCAAATATCAGTTTATGATAGCTTTCGGTATAGCCATCGTCATACTCTGTCTAATAGCCTATGCACTCATCCGACGCCGTATGGCCCATCAGCTACAGGCTGCCTACGAGGATCTGAAATACGACTACGACCGCATGGAAGCCGATACGGCAGTGAAAGAACGCGAAGCCTCAGAATTCCGTATCGCCCAGAATATACAACGTGTGATTGCACCTCGACTGTTACCAAAGTATAAGTCGTTCGACCTATGGAGCGCCATAAAAATGGGCCAGATGGAAGGTGGTGGTGTGATGGACTACTGTGTACGCGACGGCAAACTGTTCTTCTGTGTAGGAGAATCAGGCGTAGAAGGTGTCAAAGCATCATTGCTTACAACCATCGTCAAAGCACAGTTCCGTACAGCAGCCACCTTCGAATCGCAGCCCGACAAGATTATGTCGGCTATCAACAACGCATTGGCACAGAAAGAAAACAAGGGTATCGATATACGTCTGTTTATTGGTGTACTCGACATTTATAATGGCAAACTGTACTTCTGTAATGCCAGTCATGCAGCTCCACTGTTGGTAAGCAACGAGTTGCACCACCTGCCTGTAGAACAGAACGTGGCCATAGGCGAGGAACCCAACTATGCCTACGAGGCACAGGAGATTACAATGCTGCCTGGCACCATGATATTCCTGAATACCGAAGGACTTATTAAGGTAAAGAATGCCGAGCACCGTGTGTTTAACGAGAAACGTATGTTAGGATCGGCACTGCAGGCCATGAAGCTGGATCCACGACCAAAGCCCTTTATCGAGAACATGCTGGATGCCGTACACCGCTTTGCCGGCGACTTCGAACAGCGTGATGATATGGCCCTGTTGGCCATCCGTTTCAAGGGTGCTACCAAACTGGAGCAGAAAGCCGACGAGGACTTAGAGCCCGAGGTTGACCCCGAAGTAGAAGCACCAGCTGCTCCACAGCAGCCAGAGCCAGCAATCGCTACTGAGCCCATACCTGAGCCACAGGTATTCGAAGAGCCCAAGGTTTACGACGAACCAGAGTACTACGACGAGCCCGACGTAATCATCGAAGATGCCGAGGCAACAGAGATACAATAGATAAACATTTTGCAAAAACATATTCAAAAGGTGCTGCGCAACACAACGCAGCACCTTTTAATGTTATTAGAAGTTTAAAAATGGTAAACGTTTAATGAGGCGATAGTATTAAAAAGTAACCAGAACTTTATCAAATGTTACATTTTTGGACAATTTGACAATTTTACAAACTCTACGTTACAAAAAATAAACTAAATGAGTTAAATTTATAATATATTTGCAACCGAAAATTGAAACCTAAAAGTACGAATTCAGCCAAATAACATATTCAATTATCTAACTAATTAAATTAATTATGTGGAATTTTAAATCAATCCAAAAGCCGTTAATGGCACTGTTCCTGCTCTGTTTGTTCCCACTGGGAGCGCTGGCTCAGAGCTTGATCAAGGGAACGGTGAAAGATGTATCTGGCGACCCGATCATTGGTGCTAGTGTAAAAGTACAAGGATCAAAATCGGGCGTCATTACGGATTTCGATGGTAACTTCAGTGTTCAGGCCGACAACAACGCCACACTGGTTATCAGCTACATTGGTTACACAACCGAAACAGTAAAGGTTAGTGGCCGCAACAATCTCTCTATTACTCTTAGAGAAGACGCACAGACTCTGAATGACATCGTGGTCATCGGTTATGGTGTTCAGAAGAAGTCAGACTTGACCGGTTCTGTAGCATCAGTAAAGGCCGAGGACCTGAAGAACCGTTCAACCACTGATGCAGCTGCTGCTTTGCAGGGTAAGGCTGCCGGTGTACAGATTCTGAACAGTTCTGGTAAGCCAGGTCAGGGTGCTTCAATCCGCGTACGTGGTTATTCTTCTAACTCAAGCAACATTGGTCCTCTGTTGATCGTTGACGGTCTGCAGGTATCAAGCATCCAGTACCTCGATCCTTCAATGATTGAGTCTATGGAGGTGCTGAAGGACGCTGCTTCGGCTGCCATCTACGGTGCTGAGGCTGGTAACGGTGTTGTTCTGATTACCACTAAGAGCGGTGCAAAGAGCAAGGGTCAGGGTTCTATCACTTACGAGGCTAAGTTCACCAACCAGGGTCTTGGTCACGTTGGTAAGCTCCTGAACGCTTCTCAGTTCAAGGATTGGATGACCATGCAGCTGGGTGCTGAGCGCGTAAACGCTGATTTGGCTGATGCTCAGAGCCTGTACGGTTGGAATCCCAACACTGATACAGATTGGATGAAAGAATATTTCGAGAACACATGGGCACAGCAGCACACTCTGACTTTCCAGGGTGGTAACGACCGTGGTTCTTACTTCCTGAGCACAAGCTATGTAAATCAGGATGGTATCGTAAAGGGCAACAAGGATAAATATGAGCGTCTGACTGCTCAGATCAACGCCGACTATAAGATCAAGGATTGGTTGCAGATTGGCACAAACACTGCTATCGAGAAGTGGTCTTCACGCGGTGTATCTGAGAACGGTTACGGTTCTTCGTTCGAGATGTTGCTTCTGTTGGATCCTCTGACTCCAATGTATTGGACCTCTCGCAACCAGATGCTGGGTGAGTATGCATCATACTACGATGCTATTCAGGCTGGAAACTCTAATTACACCCTCTTTGGTGACGAGAACGGTTACTATGCAACCTCTTACTTCAACCAGCGTCTTGCCGGTGCAAACCCATTCTCTCAGCGCGACCGTGCTGAAGGCAGAAACGAGGGTGTAAACGTAAATGGAACTGTATTCATGAACGTTACTCCTATCAAGCAGGTGACATTCACTTCTCGCCTCGGTTATCGTTTGTCATTCAACAACACTTCTGACTGGCAGTATCCTTACTACCTGAACGGACAGACCAAGGGAGACAACTACACCATCAGCGGTGCAAGCAACAACTCTACCTGGTACCAGTGGGAAAACTTCATCAACTACAACCAGGACTTCGGTAAGCACAATGTAGGTGCCATGGCCGGTATGTCATTCCGCCAGTACAACTCTAACGGCGTAAGCGCAAACGCTTCTGGTCCCGACATCCTGAAGGCTTACGAGCCAAACTTCCGCTATCTGAACTGTGTAAACGGTAACGATGATACTGTTAAGAGCTTCAGCGGTCAGCCTAACATGACTCGCGCACTCTCTTACTTCGGTCGTGTTCTCTATAGCTACGACAACCGTTACAGCTTGCAGGGTAACTTCCGTGCTGACGCATTCGACTCTTCTAAGCTGTCTAAGGACAACCGTTGGGGTTACTTCTTCTCTGGTTCTGCAGGTTGGACATTCTCTAACGAGAAGTTCTTCAAGGACAATGTTGATTCAAGCATCATGTCGTTCGGTAAGATCCGCGCATCTTGGGGTACTAACGGTAACGTAAACGTACTGAACAACTACGCTTACACCGCAGGTATCAACACCAACGGTCAGTGGTATCAGTATGGCGCAACAAACGCTGCTTCTTACGGTTCAATGCCTAACGGTATTGCTAACCCCGACCTGACATGGGAAAAGTCACAGCAGTTCGACCTCGGTGCTGACTTCCGTTTCTTCAACGATCGTCTGGCCCTCGGTATCGACTGGTATAAGAAGAAGACTAAGGACCTGCTCGTATCAGCTCCTGCTATGCCTGAGTCAGGTGTATCTTCTCTGACTATCAACGCCGGTGAGGTAGAGAACAGCGGTCTTGAGGTAGAGCTCTCTTGGAAGGACAACATTGGTGACTTCAGATACAGCATCTCTGGTAACTTCGCTACTCTGCACAACGAGGTAACTTACCTCGATCCTTCTATCGAGCGTATCTCTGGTGCTACTGTTGAGGGTGCAAGCCCTGAGGTTGTACGCTGCTACTTCGAGCAGGGTCAGCCAGTATGGTACATGCGCGGTTATAAGTACGCTGGTCGTGCTGCCGACGGTACTGCTCAGTACTACACCAAGGATGGTAACATCACCAACGACCCACAGGCTGAGGATATGACCAACGTTGGTTCTGGTCTGCCTTCTCTGACCTACGGTATCACTCTGAATGCTGAGTATAAGGGCTTCGACCTGACCATCTTCGGTGCTGGTGAGGCTGGTAACGATATCTACTACGGTCTGTATCGTACAGGTTACAACAACATCGCTAAGGGTATCTACGATGACTTCAAGACTGACAAGATGCCAACTGCAGCCTCAGTTGCTGGTAGCGGTACATTCTGGCGTTCTTCTGCTATGGTTTACAGCGGTTCATTCTTCAAGCTGAAGCAGATTCAGCTGGGTTACACCCTGCCTACCAACCTGACCAAGAAGGTTTATATGCAGAACGTACGTGCTTACGTATCTCTTGACGACTTCTTCACATTCACCAAGTATCCTGGTCTCGATCCAGAAACCTGCACACAGGAGTACAACTGCCCAGGTCTCGACAAGGGTGTTTATCCTAACATGCGCAAGCTCGTTCTTGGTTTAAGTGTTACATTCTAATCCAATAAATTTAAATACCGAATATAAATATGAAAAAAATATTTTTATCTGTAGCTGTGCTCACTGCAGGCATGATGTTTACATCATGTAATCAGGATCTGCTCGACATCGAGCAGAAGGCTACCAGCAGCACTGAGAACTTCTATAAAACAGATGCCGATGCCGAGTCTGCCGTTACAGCCATGTATGCTACATACATTGGTGAGATTGGTGGTACTGAGGGTATTTGGAATGCCTATATCATGGGTTTGAACTACTCTGCTGACGATGTATTCGCAGCTGGTGGTGATATCAACGACCACGCTGACTTCCGTATTCTGAATGAGATGCGTTACGACCCAAGCTCTGGTCCAATCGGAACTCTTTACAACCACATCTATAAGTCTATCTACTCTGCCAACCTGGTTATCAACTATTTCGGCGAGACAGCTGATACACCAGCTAAGAGAAAGGCTGTAGCTGAGGCAAAGGTAATGCGTGCTTGGGCTCACATGCTGGCTGCACAGGTTTACTATCAGCCACCTATCGTTGACCATCTGATTACTACCGACAAGCCAACCAACGCTGAGTCACAGAAGGCTATCTTCGACTTCTGCGTGAAGGATTGTGAAGAGGCTATGGGCGACCTGCCTGAGCGTCAGGGTCCAAACGACAAGGAAGGTGCTTGGCGTGTAACTAAGGGCTTTGCACAGTTCGTTGCCGGTAAGGCTGCTCTGTTCGCTGGTGATAACGCTAAGGCTGCCAGCCTGCTGAAGCCACTGGTAGAGTCTTCAAACTATGCACTGGTTCCCGGTGAGCGTTTCCGCGACCTGTTCCACGTAGAGGGTGATGGCTGCGAGGAGAAGATCTTCGAGTTCAACTATACCACTAACACCGCTATCGGTGGTACATGGGGTGGTAGCATTCAGCGTGGCCGCTGGATGGTTGCCAACGTACTGAACTGGCGTGGTGATGATATCCAGGGTGGTGGTAAGAGCCCACTGATCTGCTCAACCGGTGGTTGGGGCGGTGGTTCTATCAACCAGGACTTCGCTCACAAGATGCTTGATAATGATGGCGACAGCTATCGTCGTAAGGCTACATTCCTGACCTCTGACGAGTTCTTCTATGATGAGACTCTTTGCGGTTGGAAGAGTGACGCAACCAAAAAGACACGTGCCGAGAAGGAGTTTGACCCAGATCGTGGTATCACTAAGTCTGCAGGTTCATTCTCTCGTAGCGACGTGATGGAGGTAAAGATGATGTGCCATCCTAATGATGTTGACCTCTCTGTAGGTGACAACTGTAACAACACTAACCTGTGTATTGCTCGTCTGGGTGAGGCTTATCTGCTCTACGCAGAGGCTTGCTTGGCATCTGGTAACAGCGCAGAAGCTCTGAAGTATGTGAACAAGATTCAGCAGCGTGCTGGCTCAAAGACCATCTCTTCATCAGTTGATCTGCAGACCATCCAGGACGAGAAGGAGTATGAGCTCTGGTTCGAGGGTTGCCGTTGGTTCGACATCGTACGTTGGGGTATCGCTAAGCAGTGCTACGACAAGGTGCTCGACAACATTCCTCTGCAGTGGGATGAGTACTTCCAGTCAGGTGGCAGCAAGCCTCACAAGCTGGTTTACAAGATTCACCATCCATTTGCTGATGCTGGTATCAAGCTGGAGTTCGTAGCTGGTAAGAATGAGTACTGGCCAATTCCACAGACCGTTATCGAAATCAACGATCAGATGCATCAGGTACGTGGTTGGGCTAACAACTAAATCAAATCGGATGTTTAACAAATGAATTATAGTAGTTAGTATTAGACACATTGTTTTGGTATTTCGAAGGTGCTGCGTCGCGAGATGCGGCACCTTTTTTATGACAAAAGCAACATTTGCTTGAATATTAAAAGAAATTAACAGGAATGATATAAATCAAAAAGAATTTGTTACAAGAAATAAAGTGAGATAATCGTTTTTTGTCGTATATTTGCACCATGTTACGATAAGAGTGACATGAGTGATAGTCAACCATAAACCTTTTACCACTATCCCGAAGCTTCTCTTACCAATCATAAGAATCTGACCATACGACTATACAGATTAATACTAAAAAAGACTTGTTTTGGTTTTATTTGTAAGATGCTGCGTTGTGATAACGCGGCATCTTTACGAAGAGGAATGTTACATTCTGTTTTGCATTTGTAACATTTATATATAAAAAGGTAATAAGGGATTAAACGTTTCCCTAAGAAAAGACTCAAATAACTGAATTCTAACGATTAAACGTATTACTATACATTATCTATAATAAATAACAAACCATTGCCAATGAAGAAAATTTGTATTTCTTTACTGATGTCTGTGCCTCTGGTATCATTAGCACAGAATCCGGTAATCCGCGACCAATTCTCGGCAGACCCGACGGCTCGCGTATTCAACAACAAAGTGTATCTCTATCCATCGCACGACATCATGCCACCCGCTGGTCAGCGACAGGACTGGTTCTGCATGGAAGACTACCACGTATTCTCATCAGAGAATCTGACCGATTGGACAGATCATGGTGTGATTGTAACCCAGAACAAAGTGCCCTGGGTACGTCCTAACTCGTACTCGATGTGGGCGCCCGATTGTGTGTACAGAAACGGTAAGTACTATTTCTATTTCCCATCTGCCCCCGCTGAGGGAAAGGGATTTGGATTTGGTATCGGCGTAGCTATTGCCGACAATCCTGAGGGTCCATTCATTCCAGAGCCAGAGCCCATCAAAGGCATCAGCGGTATCGACCCCTGTGTGCTACAGGCTTCGGATGGTAATGCTTACATCTTCTGGGGAGCTGGCCGCTGCGCCAAGCTCAAGCCCAACATGAAGGAGTTGGCCGACGACACCCCCACCGAGAAAGTAAAATTTGGCGAGCGCGAGTTTGAAATGAAAGGTGTGAACTGCTTGAAAGGCCTGCCAAGTCGTCAGGCCGAAGGTCCATTCGCTTTCGAATATAATGGTAACTATTATCTCACCTATCCTTATGTAAGAGAGAATACCGAGGTTCTCGGTTATGCCATGAGTAAGAACCCAATGGGTCCTTATGAGTACAAAGGATTGATTATGGCCGAGCATGCTAACGGCTGCTGGACCAACCATCACAGTATTATCAACTACAAGGGTCAGTGGTATCTGTTCTATCACCACAACGATTTCTCACCACGTGACGACAAGCGTCGTTCGGTATGTATCGAAAAGTTGTACTTCAACCCCGACGGAACCATCCAGGAAGTGAAGCCAACCATGCGTGGTGCAGGTATCAACGAGGCAACAGAGAAGATTGAAATCGACCGCTACAGCGAGGCCAGCAATGATGTAACCACATCGCTGATCGACACTGTTAATACATTCCGTAGTTACCAGGCCACACTCCCTGTAAAAGGTAGCTGGATTAAGTATAACGATGTAAACTTCGACTGTCTGACCGAGGGATACCTGATTGTAAATGCCAAAGCAGCCGGCAATACCACACTCTACGTACGTGAAAAGGCAGCCAACGGCAAGATTATCGCTAAGATCGACATGACCGTGAAACCCGAGAGCCCTGCTGGTGCCCCCGCTATGTTCCGTCGCGACTTCAGTAACCAGTGGCTCACACTCACTGCCCCATTAGAGTACATGCCTAAGGGTGTTACCGATCTGGTAATAACCTGTGAGGGTGATGCTGGCGTAAGCGTTGACTGGATTCAGTTCAAGAACCGCCCTAAGTACTTCTCGGCTGTTACTACACCTACAGCTAAGCCCGATGACGAGGGATTCATCCGTCGCTGGTTGCTTCTGGAGCCTATCGACAAGCCCAATAGCGGCAACACCGTATTCACCGACTCATATCTGCGCGAGCACTTTAACACAACGTACTTCAAGGGCCAGCAGACCATCGTTCCAAAGGATGGACAGAAAGTGAAGGCCGAATATAAGAAGGTAGAAGTAGCTCCCGGCTTCGGTCGCGGCTTTGGTCAGCAGGCACCTGCCGAACCCAAAGTAACAACTGTGAAGCAGACCCTGACATGGCATGCTCTCGACAGCGAGAACATGAACGTAAAACTGTTCCGTTTTGCTGAGAAATGGGGACAGCAGGTTTACGGCGTACTCTTCTGGGCCGTGACCATCATCGACTGTGATGAGGACATCGAGAATGTACGTTTGGCAGTAGGTTCTAACTCAGCCTCAATGTGGTGGCTCAATGGCGAGGAAGCACTGCTGCTCTCTGGCGACCGCCGTATGGTAAAGGACGACGCTATGTCGGCACGTCTCACCCTGAAGAAGGGACGTAACATCCTGCGTGGTGCCGTTATCAATGGCCCAGGTATGAGCGACTTCTGCGTTCGTTTCCTCGACGAGAAAGGTAATCCTGTAACTAACTATACAATCAAAGCACAATAAAAATGAAAAGACTACATACACTTCTGGCGGCACTTGCTGTAACAGCAGCCGCTAATGCGCAAATTGGCGCTCCTTATATTCACGACCCCTCGACACTCGCTGAGTGCGATGGCAAATACTACACCTTTGGCACTGGTGGCGGCGGTATCATTACCGACGATGGCTGGAGCTGGCATAGCGGCGCCGACCGTCCTGGTGGCGGCGCAGCACCCGACGTACTGAAGATTGGCGATCGTTACCTCTGCATCTACGGTGCAACAGGTGGTGGCTTAGGTGGCGGACACGCTGGTCGTATCCTCACCATGTGGAATAAGACCCTCGACCCCAAATCGCCCGACTTCAAATGGAGTGAGGCTGTAGAGGTTTGCGCCTCTGACGGTATGGAAGATCAGGATGCTATCGACCCAGGGTTGCTGTTAGATCCTACTACTGGTCGCCTGTGGGTAAGCTACGGAACCTATTTCGGAACCATCCGACTGATTGAGCTCGACCCCAAGACCGGTTTCCGCAAGAAGGGTAACAAGGAGAAAGATATCGCTATCGACTGCGAGGCCAGCGACCTGATGTACCGCGATGGCTGGTACTATCTGTTGGGTACCCACGGCACTTGCTGCGACGGCGTGAACTCTACCTATAATATTGTAGTAGGTCGCTCACGTAGCGTAGAAGGTCCTTATCTCGACAATGTTGGTCGTGACATGTACCATGGCGGTGGAAAGATGGTGATTGCAGCCGAAGACCGTGCCTGCGGTGCCGGTCACTTCGGACGTTTCATCGTTGACGAAGGCGTTGAGGTAATGTCGTTCCACTGGGAGGCTGATTTCGAGCAGAGCGGTCGTTCGGTATTGGCCGTACGTCCTATCGTTTGGAAGAACGGCTGGCCTGTTGCCGGCGACAACTTCAAGGGTGGTAACTTCTGGATTGAGTCGGAGCGCCGTGGTTATGCACTGGAACTCACTGTTGACTTTATTCGCATGAAGCAGGAGCGCCAGGGCTGGTTCAACCGCAACCAGATGGAGCAGCCTGTGAAACCTATCGCTAACCAGACCCTCGCTGAGGTAATCGACACATGGCCTAAGGGTGATATTCCTGCTCGCATCTGCGACTATATGAACCGTCCTCACCAGCGCTGGACCATTACTCCAGTTGACTCTGCAGGTGGTTATCTGAGCAATCCTTACTTCAAGATCACTATCGAAGGTACCGAGCGCGCCCTGGCTGCTACTGCCAACAAGGAAGTAACAACCGTTGCCGCTTATACTGGTGCCGACGAACAGCTCTGGCGCATCGAGCAGCTCACAGATGGCACTTACCGCATCATGCCTAAGGCCATCCCCTGTCAGGCGGGTATCAACAAGGAGCTCTGCCTCTATTCTGCAGGCGACTCAACACCTACACTCGCTAAATACGATTTCAATACAGACAACTGTAAGTGGAATTTCAAAAAGCGCTAAAAATACGTCTATCATCAAAAATCCCTCACACATACATGTGAGGGATTTCTTTTATTCAGGTTTGGGTGTCTCTTCTGGTTCACTGTTCAAATCGTATATACCATTAGGGGCATCTTGATAATAGTACTTATTATATACATATATATCCTTACAACCATTGATAGAGGTTTTGGGATTGTACACCTTGTTTTTGCTGAGTTGCTTACCTGTTTTATAGCGTACCAGGAAACGGAATAATTCCTTTTCACCAAAAATGCGATAATCGAAATGGTTTCGAAAATCCAGAGGCAGCGTAGATAAGTCTCTCTTCATTGTCAAATAATCTACGCTGTGCATATTATTCATTCCATCCCCCTTACCATCTTGATAATGAGCGTAATAAACGCCACCATTCCATCCGCTACCATAAGGCCATGTGTACCCTCTATAGACAATGTCAACACCTTTACTAGATATGTAATACGCTGCATTTTCTCGCGTCATATCGAGCAAATTATCATAGAGTTTTTGTTCCTGCCATGCCTTATCCACACGTTGCCAGAAATAGATATTATGATACTTCATCCTTTTGGTACTGAAATCATGAAACATCGGAAGCTTAGGCGAAGACATCAAAGTATGCATCCATCTGTCAGGGTACAACATGGCGTAGAGCATCTCTACCATGTTCTGCATGTGCTCGGTGCTCTTACCAAGCCCAGTTGGCAAATAATAGTCGAAAGTATTACTCCCCTTGTAGTGATAAATATTCTCTTCAGGCAGAGGGAACGATGTGGACATCCAGTGACTATCGCCCTTACCCTCAAGTGAAAAGCTGGGGCGCACACAAATCCAATAGCTTCCAAACTCATCCTGCACCACATCGCCAAAACGGTAGTAGGCTGTTCCTGTTAACGAGGCATTCAGTCCCGCCTGTTTTTCGGTTTGGTAGAGAATTTTCTTCAGATGTGGCATTTGTTTGATATCAACAGAAACCTGCGCCAGATACTGGTCGTTCTCAGATCCACGCTGGTAGTTAAGCGATCCGATACCATCGAGCGAGAACTGATAGCCAGCTGTTGATTCGTCGATTTCAAGCCCTACCAGATCGCCATAACGGGTGGCAGCAGTAGCCACATCATTGGTCATCACGATGCGGGTATAAGGATCGTCGTCCTTGGCTACGCCAATAGTCGGTTCGAAGGTTTTATTTTCCCAATCGGCAGGTGCAGTACGCTCGTCACTGAGTTGGGTGATGATATCCCATCCCAACTGCTGCTGTTCATACTGGGCTTCGGTAGGCTCGTTGCCATTATTACCATTGTTGTCATCATCGCTTTTACACGAGATGGTTCCCCAACACAGGCTTGCAGCCATGGCAGCCATCATGAGGGGTGTGATCAAATTTTTCGTTCTCATCATTTTATAACTATATTATAGATTATTCGGGGAAGAAATCCCTAGCATCTTCATAATAAACCGAACCGTAATTCTCTTCGTTGTATAGCGTCACATGACTGCCAGAAGTAGAGAGTGCCAGCTGGTAGTACAAGTCACGCAACTTGATGCGGTAGTTTTTATCAATCTCCTTACGGAACGAACGTGCAAAGGCGTTAGAAAGGAACACACCCAGTTCGCGGTTATGCACGTCGGCCTTCGAGGGTTCAATCTTGTTGGCAGCTGTGATGGCCACCACATCGGGCAGGCCAACAATGGCATCACCAATCAGTCCGCTGAAACAAGTCTCAATAGCCAACATGCAACGACGGTATCCGTCACGGTCGTTCAACTCTTCAAGGATTTGGCGCATATACTCACCTGTGAATGTCTGGCTACCGTTACCATCGTTCCAGCACATGCCGCGCCCGTCGGCACCGTGACCGCTCCAGAAGATAAAGATGTTACTAATCTCGGTAGTATGCAACACCTGAGGCAAACGCCCGCCGTCGGTATCGCCCAGGATGATACGTCGGATATCCTCCATCTTTAAGTCAGAGAAATGGTAATCGCTCACAAATCCCTGATGCACATTTTCGGGCTCAGTATTTTCAATCATATTCTCTACATAGACCTTACCCGGATAGACATTTTGCGATGCGTTGGCCAGATTGTCCTCGCACACCACCACGATATGATCATCGTCGTAGCCGTGCCGGCGCAGCAATTGATACATAGCCATCACATCAGCCTGATGACGATAGTTGGCCCAAGTGGTTGAGGGTGTAACTAGCAGAGCCCAATAATCCTCATAGATAGGCAGATGATGATGCACAAAGAGATCTTCATCAAATTTCTGACTGACAATCTTTTGCCATTCCCATGCAGGTAGTGTGGCCACCTCACCGTTTTCCCCATGGGTTGATAAGGTAATGAGTGGGGTATGAGAACCTTTGCCGTCGGTATGCCACAGCCAGTAAGTGGTCTGCAGGATGGTGGTATGCATCTTGGCATCAAAGAGCAATTTTCCGGTAGCCCCTCTCACATTCGGGTTCTTGCCTTCACTCAGCATATTAAACGCCATGCGCAAGCCATCGGTATTCCAGATGGTAATCTCCCCCGTCTTATCTGCCACCAGGGCACGCATCCAGTCAGACAGGTTCGGACCAAACGGCTCGTCACGATATGCCACCTCTTCGCCATCAATCTTCAGATGGTCAGGCCCCGTGGGATTGCCAGCCCTTTTAGCAGCTCCCAGTGCAGCCAGCATCAACGCATCATACACCTGAGCTCCCCCCTGAGGTACGTTGGTTCCGAGAAGGCTATAATAAGAGGTGTCGAATCCACTGATGGATGAGGGTGCCGGGTTCAGGCCCAAGAGTGGCAGGCTGGCCTGATGCACCGCATCAATGTCGCCCACATCGGGTACGACGTACATCACCATTGATTGGTTAGATTCATTGATCGATAATCTTTTACGCACGTCAAGCACCTGCTTGATGAACTGCAGATATTCCGCTTCGGTACTAAAGGCCATCAGCACCATAGAGGGCTTCGAATTTTCCAAGGCATGACGCTCGATGCCTTCCAACAAGTTGGTAACATCCTTACCAGCCCCATAGGCACATATGTGCTTGGGCTCTACGTTGACACTGTATTCGGTAGCCATATAGCCAAACCAGTTGCGGAACGAGTTGCCGTAGCGATCGTCGGTATAGAAAAGGGCAGCCTCTCGCAGGCCTTGAGCACTACTCACATTGAGAATAATATCACAGGCCGTCACATCGCTCTCGGTAAAGAACCAGGTATTGGGTTTTTCACCATAAACGCGCTGTAACTCGTCGCTGGTCACCACAGGCATCAGCACCGGTACACGACGGATAGCAGCATTCACCAGCACCATTTCGGCCTTCGACGACCTGTAGGGGCCTAGTATCAAATGACACGTGTCGTCGCCAGCCTCAGGAAAACAAAGACGATAAACGGTTTTGTCAAGGTCGGCAGCATTCTCATCATGATAGCGCAGGTTCATGAATACCCGTTTAGGCAGCGCCTTCTGCGCCTCGGCGATATTGTCAAGTGCCAGATTTATCACAGGCTGCCACATCTTCTGAACGTCGGGTGGCAGAATAACATCCACATTCAGGGTATCAACAATCTGTGTCGATACAGGCTGTATAGGAGCAGGCGTGTCGGTAGCGTCGCTGTTAGAACAACTCACCATGAAGCCCGCCAACCAGCCAAAGGCAACAAGCCATATCAAGCTACTGATTATTTTTTTCATACCTTATTATATGATTACCAGTTCAACATTTTAATCAGATTCGCTCTTGCCAGGGACTAAACACGGCTTTGCCGCTCCATTCCTCTTCTGGCATATCGTCGGGATGGGCCATCCAGCGTAGTAGCCACGACTTTAGTTCGTATTTGGGCACTATATAGTCTAATGGCAGATGATTGTTATCATACTCACCGATAATTACAGCCTGCGGTTTCCATGGCGAGTTAAGATGCGTCATAATATACCACTCATACGAACGGTTGATTGTGCCCCAGTCGATAAACTGAATAGGAATGCGGAAATATCCCTGTTTCATATAACTCACAGGGTCCTCCCACATGAGATAGGCCATCAGATAGGCAATTTCGCCCAAATAGCTTGCCTGAGTTGCATTGTATAAATCCATACTGCTAATACTGATATCATTAAGACCAACGTACAACGTTTTGCCAACCTTTTTCTCAGGAAACATTTCAAGCAGTGTCTCTACTAGACTATCAGCATAGCACATTCTATCGTCAAGATTCGTAATAGTAATTTTGTGCTCTATCGGATAGTTACCCGACGACAATGTGTCGGCATACTCCTCCAACGTTAGCTTAGAGCGATATGCCACAGCTTGTCTTACGGCATCAGCATACGATACGTTGAGTACATATGAGCGGCCGGCAGGCCCCACTTGCTTAGCCGAGTCAGCATAGGTTCTCAGCATCAACAGGTGATCGGACGACTGCAACTGAACCCCCTCCATTGCTCGGGCCAACGAGGGAGATGTCAAGATGAGCAGACGGTGCCGACGTTTGTCGGCACCGTACGCTTGTGAAGCCCAGAGCTTTAAAGCCTGGTTAGTTTCAGTATAATTATTTCTGCACAAGAAAGTGCTTGCCAATGAGTCAGGATACGCATTGGCAACATCCTCCACGTCCTTGAGCAGATAGTCGTTGGTACACATCGACCCAATCTGTCCAGGTTCGAACACGATGGCAACCTCCAAAGGAGCCGGCTCTTTGGGTACCTCGGGCACTGGCATCACTTCAGGCGAATCATCGCTGTTGCAGGCAGCCAGCAGCACAAGGGCTAAAAGGATGACTTGATGTTTCATTGATCTGTATTTGTTTCTACTGGTTTGTGATAAACAACAATTGTCATAGGATAATGAAGCATCTTGCCCGATTTTTTATCCCGCAATTGTACTGTATATTGCATTTTTCCCTGCCTTTTAGACACACTCGGAGCTGTAAACTCAAAGTAGCCATGGTAAACGCCACCTCGCCTTACATTGATTTCTTCGGATGTCGCACTAAACTGTTGGTCTCCTGTCAGTTCAACCTTGCCCGAGCGACCAAGCTCACTATAAACCGTGTAGTGAACTTGGAATGTCTCATTCGCATAAACATGTATGTTCTGAAAGTAAGCATCCAAGCTTCCATCAAAGTACTTATCGCAGCTATAGCCACCGTAACGACCAATACAATCAGCATCGCCATCAAAGAAAAGAATTTGATAGGTAGAATTGCCATATATAGACTGTTCAAAAGAGTAATTCTTAGTTTCACCATCACTGCCAGTGAATCCTTCATATCTCTTGTCCACATCCACGTTTTTAACATCTTTCTCTGGAGTATAAGAACTATACTTCGCTGAAAAATGATCACCGCTGACCGAACTACCATGACTGGTAACCTGAATAGTAAACTTCATCTTCTCGCCTGTATATGGATAGGGGTTATCGCAAGTAATCTTGGCCGTATGAGGCACATCGATACCTACCGTATAAGTAAACACCGTATCCGCATCAGCAGCGCCTGGAAGAGCATTAGTCACCTTAATCGTTCGGAATGTCTTTTTCTTAGCCTGTAAATCAGGCACAAAGATGGCAACATCATCTTTAGCTAATAAAGTCATGTCCCATGACTTAGTATTGATAAGCTGATCACCTTCATAAAGAAATACGGTATAAGCCAACGTTCCTACTCTGTAATCATTATGATTGGTAGCATAAAGCTTAAAAGGTTCATCATCATACAAATCTGCGAGTTTGATATACTCAGGCAGATCTGTACTAATCTCAATCATTCCAGCACTGCAATCAGGATTTGAGATGTTGATGGCTGTAGATAGCGTATCTTTACCTCTGTCCACCCAGGCTCTGATTGTGTAGTTACCAGCGAAAATAGTACTCCAAGTATAGTTAAAAGTCTGCTCTTGGTTCTGGCTGATGTTGATCTTCTTGCCGTGTTCTATCACTTCTTCTGAACCAGAGTTCGCTTTCACCGCAACAACATGCAGCGTGGCATCAGTGATCTTCATACCTCTGTTGCGCACCTTAAACTGAATCTTATGGTCGTTCTTGATTACGCATTTACCATCAATCTTCATGTCAGACAAATCAAAGTAGTTGCCGTAAACATAGTCATTTTCATCGGCCACACTCTCTTCCACTGGCTTTACGTCCTGAGTCAGATAGTCGGCTGGTAGTCCCAGCTCTTCCTGGGCGTTATAACGGTAAATCTCTGTTACGCCTGGTATCGCCATCTGCTTGTTGTACTTGCCATTACCATTGTCCTTAGCCAGTTGCTCACCGGTTTTATAGCGCACTACATAAGCATAGGTACTATTCGAAGCGCTCTCAACAGGACTATAACCCAATCCATACTTAGCCAGCGTCTGGATACTGAATTTCTTGCCACCCGACTTGGCAAAACGACGCTTGTCTTCTTTATCGCTACTCTCTTCCTGCCAGCCATTGCCACTGTATGAGCGCATATAGCATCCTGTCTGACTGCTTAGTCCAGCCATGATGTAGCCGTTATAATAAAGTCTAAGCGGTGTATAGCGACTCTTCAGATCGTCAAGTGCTGCATATTCTATCATCTCCTTATCAAACTTAAAGATATTCTGCCAGAGATTGTACTTGGTGTAGAAGTAGCGCACATTCTTCATATAGTATTTCGAGTGATACACATAATCGATATCGCCCAAACCTTTCTTTACCTGTAACTGATTCATCTGCTGCATGTTGGCATACTCCTCGGGCCAAAGGATAGCAAAGAAGAAATCAACGAAGTTACGCATGTGAACAGTGCTATTGCCAAGACCTGTAGGCAGGCACAGTTCATCGTCCTTACCTTTATTATAATATACTAAGTTTTTCTCAGGCAACTCCGAAGTACTAATCCAGTGGCAGTCCTCCTTCTTGCTGTAGGCCCATGCCGAACGTACGCATACCCAGTAGCTGCCATCCTTGTCTTGAATCACATCACCCAGTCGGTAGTAAGGAGTTCCGCTCCACGAACCGTTCAAGCCCAAATCTTTGGCATAGACAATGCGCTTCAGATGCGGCATCTGCTGCAGATCAACATCTACAACAGCCACCTGTCCGGCATCGCTAACCTGTCGATAGGTCATCGTGCCCACTCCATCATATTTCCAGGTATAGCTGGTGGTTGTAGAGTCGATGTCGGCTCCAGTAAGCGAGTTGAAACGGCGTGCGGCATCGGCTGCACCGCTCACACTCTGAGTACGACTATAGGGATTACCATCATCGCCCACGAAACCGTTCGAAGGTTCAAAGGTAGCCTTTGCCCAATCATTAGGCAGTTCGCTTGTCTCGGTCAACTGACTGACGATGCGCAGCAGCGTCACCGCAGCTTCAGTCTGCTTTCCATAGGGGTCTTGTGCCAGTTCCTCTTCAGACATTTCTGTTTTAGCTTCTTCTTGAAGATCATCTTTTCCATCGTCTTTACATGAGGTAACACAACAGCTCAAGGTTATAAGCAAAGACGCCACGAGCCAATACGAGCACATCAAATACTTTTTCTTCATATCGTCATTGTTTTACGTTAATAGATTAAATTTTAAAAAAATAGCAGGGATTCACATCCCGAGTATTAGAATTTGGGCAAAGTTAAGGTTTATTTTAATATAAAACACAAAAAAATCAACTTTTCAAAAAAAATAGTTGTCCCCAAAGAGCATCTTTGTCCCCAAAATCGAATTTTGACTGTTTTCATCGTCATAAACACAACAAAAGAATCCTCGCCGGAGCAAGGATTCTTTCGTTGATATAAGGGGTGTACTGTTTAATACTCCAGAACAAGCGACTGTCGTGGCTTCAGGTCGAAGTTCTTTGACAAATCATAGTAACGATTCGTCAAGATATCCTTAGCCTTTGATGTCTTTCCAATAACCTCGGCATAACGCTCAACTTCAAGTGTTGCTGGTTTCGATGTACCATTCAGGATGGTGAGCGCTGTTTTACCCTGATACTGACGGGCAATCACATAGATGCCATTAAACGGTGTAAACTGAATCTGCTTACCCTTAATAATCACATCGTTACCCTGGCGCCAGTGCAGCAGACGAGAGAGCCAGGTAAACATAGCCTGTTCGCTCTGCGTACGACCTTCCTTGGTAAAGCAGTTATGTGTATCGCCGGGGAATCCACCGGGGAAGTCCTTGCGCACATCACCATCAGTCTTCTCCTTGGTGCCGTTCATCAGCACCTCGGTACCATAATACAGTTGAGGAATACGATTCACGGTGAGCAACAATGCCAATGCTTGTTTCAAGGCAAGAGTGTCTTTGCCATTACCCAAATAGCGATCGGTATCGTGGTTTTCAATAAAAGCCATCACACTCGATGGATTGGGATAGAGATAATCATAAACAAATGAGTTATAGAGGCGGTTCAAGCCTTTCCACCAGCCATCAGTCTCCTCATCCTTAGCCTGTCCCAACTTATCAAAGAAACTAAAATCCATCACCGTTTTCAGATAGCTATTCTTCTCTGAGAGTTTGGAATCCTTCTGCCAGGCAGCGGTGTAGGCAGGCTCGGTGACCCAGGTTTCACCAACGGTATTAAAGTTAGGATATTCGTCGTCGAGTTCCTTCATCCATTGAGCCATAGCATCGGCATAGGCATAAGGATAGGTATCCATACGGATGCCATCGATACCCACGGTCTCAATCCACCAGATAGAGTTCTGGATGAGATAACGCATCAGATGAGGGTTATGCTGGTTGAGATCGGGCATAGAGGGCACAAACCAACCTTCTACGGTTTCTTTCAAATCAACTTCTGAGGCATAAGGATCAACCACTGGGGTAAGCTTATACGATGTTTGCAGATAAGCGCTCTTGGCAGGCTCTGAACCATCGGCATTAGCGGTAAAACCAGTCATCGGGTCGCGACCGCTCTGCTGCTCGTTCAGCCATTCGGGGGTGTTCAACCAGTCCTTGGTTGGCATATCCTTGGTCCAGGGATGCTCAAAACCGCTGTGGTTAAAAATCATATCCATCACAATCTTCAAGCCTTTCTGGTGAGCCTCATCACAAAGGCGCCTGTAATCCTCATTCGAACCAAAGCGGGGGTCCACCTTATAATAATTGGTGGTGGCATAGCCGTGATAGGTTGCGAAATCATTCTTGGTATCGGGCGAATCATTCTCAAGCACAGGGGTAAACCAAAGCGCGGTTACGCCCAGTTCCTTAAAGTAGTCGAGGTGCTCGCGGATACCATTCAGGTCGCCACCATGACGCAGACTGGGCTTGGTGCGATCCTCTACATAGTTACGCATGCCCTTTATCTTTGTAGGATGATTGGCACCCTGTGCGAAACGGTCGGGCATCAGCATATAAAGCACATCGGCATTGGTAAAGCCCATACGCTTATCGCCACTCATCTCACGCTGTTTGAGCTGATACTGTACCTTGGTCTTACCAAAGTTCAACACCATCGTGCCTGGCTGTGCATCACGCAGATTCATATACACCAACAGGTAGTTGGGCGAATCAAGTCGAACGATACTGTCGATGACTGCACCTGGATAATCGGTTGTTACACTGGCAACATCGCGGATACCTTTTCCGTACACCATCAGCTGTACCTGAGGATTCTTCAAGCCTACATACCAGTCGGTGGGTTCGATACGGTCAATCACTTGTTTCTTTGCTGCACTCATCGTTAAAACGTTTGCCATCAGGATGGCGGTTACTAATAAAATCCGTTTCATTTTTGTTCTTAGTTTATTCTCATGCTGCAAAGATAGGGATTTTTCTGATACGTTGTTCGCATCAGAAAAGAAATCCCATAACATAGCTGTGGCAAACGATTGCACAACCCCTACCCCTTGTACTCGGTAGGGGTAACACCAAACTGTTTCTTGAATACCACCGAGAAGTGACTCTGGGTACTGAAGCCCGTCATATCCGCAATCTCGGCTACCGTATGCTTACCACCCTTTAACAGTTCGGCAGCGCGGTTCAACTTGTAGGTACGGAAGAAACTGCTGGGCGTTTCGCCTGTCAAACCCTTTATCTTATAATAGAGTTTGGTACGCGAGATATAGAGCATCTTGGTGATACGGGTTACATCGAGTTCTGAATTCGACAACTCTTCCTCCATCAGTTTATAAAGTTCCTCCATAAAACGCTTATCCTGCTCCGACAGAACGTTATCCACACCTTCATCCTCGGTAGTAGTGGCATTGGTGAGCAACTTACGCACACGGTCGCGGTTCTTCAGCTGCGACTGGATGAGTGCCGAGAGCACAGCGGGCTCGAAAGGTTTGGTAACATAGGCATCGGCACCTACATTCAAGCCCTCAACCTGATTTTCGGCTGTTACCTTGGCTGTTACCAGAATAACAGGGATATGACTCAGCTGGATATCCTGCTTGATTTCCTGACAGAGCTGATAGCCATCCTTACCAGGCATAGCCACATCGCTCAGAACGATATTCGGTTCTGCGGCACGCATCTCTTCGAGTGCCGTGTCAGCATCTAGGCAGGTAATCAGTCGATAATCATGCGAGAACAGCATTCGCATATAGTTAATGATTTCGGTATCATCGTCAACAACAAGGATTGTCGGACGGTCATCATCATTCTGATGCGAGGTGATGGGTGATGACTGATAGGTGGTAGTGGTTAGCTGGGCGCCGACTGCTAACGTATTATCTCCTTCCAGCGGTCTGCACTCTGCATCGGTATATGCCTCTTTATTCATGGGATAAACCAAGGTAAACACAGCTCCCTCGCCATCAGTACGGTTGCCTGCTGTCAAGGTTCCATGATGCAGCTCGGCTAATCGGCGCGAATAATAAAGACCTATACCCGTACCATAGTTTACGATAGCCTTCGTCTGATTATCCAACTGATAGAAGCGTTTAAAGATGTTTTCCTTGTGCTCCTCGGGGATTCCCTTACCCGTATCGGCGATAGTTACCTTCACCTTATCATCAACCACATCCAGCTGCACATCTATCCTGCCGCCACGTGGGGTAAACTTCAACGCATTCGACAGCAGATTGCTCACAATCTTCTCCAGTTTGTCGCCATCGGTCCAAGCCATCAGCTGGTCTTCCATACCAAAGCGGTTCAGTGTCAAGCCCTTTTCCTTGGCATTAAACTCGAAGGTATCACAGATGTCGTTCAGTAGTTTCACCACATCTATCTGCTCTACACTCAGTCGCAGGGTATCGTTTTCCAGTTTATTAAAGTCCATCAGCTGGTTTACCAGTTTGAACATACGCAGAATGCTGCGCTGGGCGATATTCAGCAAGTTACGCTCCTCGCCGCCTACACTATTGCTCTTAGCCAACTGTGCCACAGGTCCGGCAATCATCGTTAACGGTGTACGGAATTCATGAGCGATATTCGCAAAGAAACTCATGTTCATCTGGTTGGTACGCAGTTCCTGTTCCTTCTCCATCTCGGCCTTTCGGGCAGCACGACGGGCAGCCACCACACGACGTGCACTCTGGTAAAGATACAAGGCAATCAATGCGCCTACTATCAGATAGATAAGCCAAGCCCACCACGAAAACATCGGTGCAGGCTCTACTATCACACTTATCTGACGCTCATCGCTGCTAGCCTCATCACTGGCGCTATCAGAAATACGCACTCGGAAAGTGTAATGTCCCGAAGGCAGATTGGCATAACCGGCAGCATGTCTGCTACCCGCATCAATCCAATCGTTATCAAATCCATCCAGCTTATAATAATAATGTACGCGCTCGTATTCGCCAAAGTCGAGGGCGGTATAGGAGATGCTGAAACTATTCTCACTGTGCTTCAAGCGTATCTCCTTACAATTATCGAGCATCGACTCGATGGGAGCGCCCTCTGTGGGACGTATCATCTGGTTGTGGATCTTCAGATGACAGAACTTCAAGGGAATCGTCCTGAGCGTATCGATATCAGCGGGATTGAACATGGTGATACCATCGGTACTACCGAATACCAGACTACCATTTGGCAACTGGCACGAGGCACGATCGGCAAACTCATCGCCAGCCAGTCCGTCGGCCTTATAAAGTGCAGTCATCGTGCCTGTCTTGGGGTCGAGACGGTTCAAGCCTTTCATGGTACTAATCCACAGATTACCCTGTCGGTCTTCCTCAATGCTACCTACATCCGAACATGACAGGCCGGCAATACGACGCACCTCGTTGGTCTGCGGATAATAGCACAGCAGTCCATTGCTCACAGTACCAATCCAGATATTCCCTTTCGCATCCTGAAGCATATCGGTAGGGATATACACACTGCGACGGATGCAACGCTGCAAGCTGGGGATATCCAACGCACTCAGCTTCCCCGTTTGAGGGTTCATCTTCGTGATGGGCTGGTAGAAAGCAGATATCAGCATCGAGCCATCCTTTAATTTCAGCAGCGATGGGATAAACGTAAAGTCAACATTAAAGGCTTGCTTGGCCTCCGGTTCTGTGCTTCCTGGTCTGAAGGCGAAGATATAGGTGGTGCTTGTAGCTGCCCAGACAGTGCCATCGCCAGTTTGTTCGAAACACATCGTTGGTGGCAACTGCCACTGACTCAGGATATTCAGTTTCGTACCATCATACTGGCACTTCATCACCCCACTGGTGGTAGAAAGCCAAAGCTGTCCGTCGCGATCGCAGAAGATATTGGTGATCGCATTCTTCTTCTCGCCTGCCGGCAGACCAGCAATCTCGATATGCTCGGCTTTCTGGGTGGTAGAATGATACACAAACACCCCCTTCAGCAGCGTAGATATCCACAGATTGGCCTGTTTATCGATAGCCACTGCCAATACCGACGAATTCTCAATCACCCTATTCAGGTAGTTATCGCTACCGCCGAACTTCTCTTTATAATAGTAGTCGGCAAAAAGGCCCTTATCATACGTACCCAACCAGATGTTCTTTCTGGAATCCTGGAAAATCTTAGTGACATAGGCATCTGGCACCGGTAAGGTGAAGTTAGCGTCGGCCTGACCTTTCAGCGTATGAGTGAGCAGGTTCAATTCAAAGAGTCCGTTACGTGATGTGCTGAGCAGGATGGTATTGTTATCCAGCAAACAGGCAGCCTGCAGCACACTATTGTGAGCTGTTAGCCTCTCATGCATCTCGGTACTGAGCGGAATTATCTGCTGCGACTTGGTATCGTAGAGCACCAACGTGCCATTACCCGAACACAACAGCAAACCGTTGGGCAACAGTTCGAAGAAATAGAAGCCCAACTGCTGACCGGCCTTCACCTCGGCTTTCTGTTTAAACGTCTCGCCATTGATGACCAGCAGATTGTCGGCGCTCACCATCAGGATATTATCGGCGCCATCAATAAAGCAGTCGCCCCACGACTGATTGGTGGCCGTTCTGTTAAACTTCGACAGGAAGATATGATGCTGCTCGTCGTACATCAGCAGGTCCATACCATTATACACAAATATGCGGCCCTTACTGTCCATCAATAGTTTACGGGCATTCCGGTTGCCCGTTTGCATCGGTATCGATTCAAAATTGTCCTGTCGGGTATAACGGCACACACCATTTACGGTAGCCACCCAAAGCCTACCTTGCTGATCGCAAAGCAGACTCTGTATCTGATTATCGGGCAGCCCCAAGGAGTCGAAGGTACAGAAATACTGGTGATATTCGTGACCATCGTAACGGTTCAAGCCACGGAAGGTGCCAATCCACAAGTAGCCATCGGCATCTTCGGCGATACACTGTACACGACTGTTCGACAGTTCATTGGCCACCACCAGATCGTGCTCCTCATCCTTATCGAGTGTAGTACCAATAGTCCCTTGACGCTGGCAGCCCAGCATCAACATAGCAAGCATTGCACAAACTATAATCGCGAAAACAGGTTTTCTATTAGTCATCTTTTTGTAGTTATTTGCTTGCAAAGATAACAAAAACTCCTGATAATTCAGCAATTATCACCATTATTTGAACATACACGACAACTTTTAAACAAATCGGACAACCCGCGTAGGGCTTATTCGAAGGTGAAAGGCACCTTCACTACCTCTGGTCCGTAGATGGTTTTAAAGTCGTCGCGCATAGAAATCACATGGTAGCCGCTATCGCGCCACTTCTGTGCCAGCGATAGTGCCTTTTCGCGGTTAGCATGGTCGCGAGCCTCATCATCAGCCACCAGCATAAAGGCGGCAGCACGGTGTTTGCTATTGCTCAAGCAGTAGTTATGCATGGCGCTGTCGCCACCGCTATTGCCAAACGACAGTACGGGCACCTTACCAATCTCCTGTGATATCTGCAGCACCTTATTGGTCTTCAGATTCTTGATAATCAACTCATCGGTACGCACCAAGTTCTCTTCTTTGCCCATGGTATAGTTCACACCTGCCACGTCGCCCTGACTGCTAGACACCAGTCTTACATCCATACCTATCACCCTGTTTGGTGCAATACCGATTGACTCTACCAATGCACGACAGATAAAACGATCAGAACCCGATACCACATAATAGGTAAAGCCATGCTCCCTCAGATACTCGAACACCTCGAGCATGGGACGATAGAAGCTCTGACCATAGGTCATACCTGTAAAACCGTTAGCAGTCTTAGCAGCATAGGCTTTTACGTAGGCATCAAACTCGGCCAGCGTCATACCAGCATAAGCTTTGGCAGCGGCTTTGGCATGAATCATATCGAAATGGTCGGGCAACGCCGTGCCGTTACGCACAAAGTCTCGGATGTTCTGGGCTGCTGTACGCACATCCTCGGGAGCTTTGTCGCGGTAGTCAGCATCGTCGAGCACACGGTACTCCAGCAGATTATACTCAAAATAAGTAGGATAAAGCTCACCCACAAAGGTGCCGTCCATATCAAAGGTGGCAATACGGTCTTCCTCGCTGATATAGTTCGGCGATTTCGGGTTAGTCACATCCTCAACATACTCCTGCAAGGCAGTCAGTGCCTCACACTTGTTCCAGGACTCAAAATACGATTTTTGTACAGTAGCTTCTACATCATCATTACTGCACGAAGTAATTGCACTTGCGCCGCTGAACGATAACAAAGCGGCAAACATCAAAACGGTTAATTTCTTTATCATCTTATCATAAGATTAGTTTGTTGTTGCAAAAGTACAAAACATATTTAATAATGCAAAAGAAAAATACGGAAATATGAACAAAATCGACAAGTTTTAAACAAATCGAACAACACCTATATAGATTTGAACAAGCGCGAAAAACGAAAAACAGAATAAAAAAACACTATTTAATAATTCGTGTTACCTTTGCAGCCGATATTTTCATAACCAAATAATATTCCTAACAATTAACTCAAAACAATTAAAGCTCAATGAAGAAGAGTAGTATTATGTTGATGTTGATGGCACTGATGATGTCAGTAACATCTTTCGCCCAAGGACTGAAGGGCCATGTAATCGACGAGAACGGCGAACCCGTTATCGGAGCAACCGTAGCCGAGAAGAACAATCCCAAGAATGCCACCATCACCGATTTTGATGGTAATTTCGTGGTAAACATTCAAGCAGGTCATACCCTCACGGTGACCTACATCGGCTATCAAACCTTTGAAGGTGCCGCTAAGAACGGCATGACTATCAACCTGAAACCCGACAACAAGGTACTCGACGAAGTCGTTGTTGTTGGTTATGGTGTACAAAAGAAGAGTAGCGTAACAGGTGCCATCTCTCAGGTAAAACCCGAGGATATGGAAAACCGCACCATCGCCAACGCTCAACAAGCCCTGCAGGGTAAGACCTCGGGTGTACAGATTATCCAGTCGAGCGCTGCTCCTGGTTCATCACCAACCATTCGCGTACGCGGTTATTCCTCTAATTCAAGCTCAGAGCCCCTGTTCGTTGTTGATGGTGTGCGCCTGAGTGATATCAGTGGTATCGACCCCAGCACCATCGCCTCGATGGAAATTCTGAAGGATGCAGCCTCGGCCGCTATCTACGGAGCCGAGGCCGGTAACGGAGTTGTTCTTATCACCACTAAGAAAGGTAAGCCTGGACAGGGAAAAATCTCTTACGACTTCATGTTTACCGACGAGAGTCTGGCCCGCATTCCCAAGATGCTGAACGCCGAGCAGTATATCCAGTATATGGACGAGGGTAACATTTTCACGAAGGACTATATGCTGAAGAACTGGGACGGTGTGACCAACACAGCGTGGACCGATGTGGCTTTCAATCATGGTCACATGCAGAAGCACGCCCTCTCGTTCACCGGTGGTAACAACCGTGGCAACTATTTCCTCTCGCTCGCGTACCTTAATAATAATGGTATCGTGAAAGGCGACGCTGATGTGTACAAACGACTCACAGCCACCATCAACGCCGAATATAAGATTAAAGACTGGTTGAAGGTAGGTACTACCAACCAGATTGAGAAATACGACGTTCGCTCGGTATCTACCAACAGCGAGTACGGCTCGCTGCTGACATCCATCCTGATGCTCGACCCACTGACTCCCGACACCTACACCGCCGAGAACCTGCCTTACCAGATGGTAAATGCCCAGGCCAACGGCAAGCAGCTGTTGCAGGACGAGAATGGCAACTACTATGCCGTATCTAAGTTCTATGCCGGCGAGCAGTATCATCCCATGATTATGCGCGACAACGGTCTGTCGAAGAACCAGGGATTCAATATCAACGGTTCTATCTATGGTGATTTCACACCATTAAAAGGCCTCACTGTTACCTCTCGTTTCGGTTATCGCCTGGCTGGTACACGTAACAGCAGCACCAGTCTGCCATTCTATGGTAACGGTGTTCAGAGCCGCGACTACCTCGACTTCAGCGCAGGCTCATCTACCTCTATCTACTATCAGTGGGAGAACTTTGCCAACTATATGAAACAGTTTGGTGGTCATACCGTTACAGCCATGGTAGGTATGTCGTTCCAGAAGTCATCAAGCGACAATGTGAACGGTTCGCTGACAGCCAATGGCGAGGATGCCTTGAAGAAGAACGACCCATTGTTCTACTATCTGAACTATGCCAACGCATCGGCCACGAAAGGTGTGAGCGGCGAAACCAACGAGAGTACCAAATACTCCTACTTCGGTCGCCTGTCTTACGATTTCATGGGTCGTTACCTGCTGCAGGCTTCGCTGCGTGCAGATGCTGCCGACTTGTCGAAGCTCTCAAAGAAAACCCGTTGGGGTTACTTCCCTGCCGTATCAGTAGGTTGGACCATCAGCGAGGAGAAGTTCTTTGCACCACTGAAAAAAGCCTTCGATAGCTTGAAGTTCCGTGCCAGCTGGGGTCAGAACGGTAGTCTCTCGGCATTGGGTGGCTACAGCTACAGCACCGATATGGCACTGGGCGGACTCTATCCATTCTCTTCAGGTATCAACTACACCCAGGCCGCAGCCCCATCAACCATGGGTAACGACGACCTGAAGTGGGAAACCTCAGAGCAGTTGAACTTTGGTTTCGACGGCATCCTGATGGGCGGTCGCATGACCTTCGGCATCGACTACTTTATCAAGAAGACTAAGGACCTGCTGGTATGGGGTACCACACCATCGCTTATCATCGGTGGCAGCACCTCGCCTATGAATGCCGGTAACGTTGAGAACAAGGGCTTTGAGTTTGAGCTGGGCTGGCGCGACCATATCGGCGACTTCAACTACAGCATCCGTGCCAACCTCTCTACCCTGAGCAATAAGGTGACCTATATCGATCCTTCTATCACCCGCCTGAGCGGTAGCAGCTTCCACACTTACACCATCACCTACTTCGAGAAGGGCTATCCCGTTTACTACTTCCGCGGCTACAAGTTTGCCGGCATCGACAAGGAAACAGGTAATCCTTTGTTCGAGGATCTGGATGGCGACGGAAAAGTATCTGATGGCGATCTGACCTACATCGGCGATGCCATCCCCGATTTTACCTATGGTCTCACCCTCACAGCGGCCTATAAGGGCATCGACCTGACCGTATTCGGAACCGGATCGCACGGCAACAAGATTTTCAACTGTATCAACCGTCCCGACTACGCTGCTTCGAACCGTTTGAAGGAAGTGTTCTACGACAACCGTTGGACGGTAGATAATCCTAACGGCACCGTCCCCCGTGCTGGCGCTAACGACATGGATAAGTATGCCACATCGAGTGCGCTGGTTTACGATGGCAGTTTCTTCAAGATCAAGCAGATTCAGCTGGGTTACACCCTGCCTAAGAACCTCATCAATAAAGTAGCCTTGAGCCATGCCCGTATCTACGCTTCGCTCGACGACTTCTTCACCTTCTCTAAGTATCCAGGCTTCGATCCTGAGGCTGCAACCAACTCTACCTCGGGTATGGGTATCGACAAGGGTGGCTACCCCACCTCGAAGAAAGTGGTACTTGGTTTGAACATCGAATTCTAAGAGAGTTAAAGAATTAAAGAATTGAAAAATTGAAATCATTATGAAAAAGAATATATATAAAATGGTTGTAGCAGGAGTATTCTCCTTCCTCCTTCCTCTTTCCTCTTTCCTCGTAGTGAGCTGCGACAGCGAGCTCGACATTGCCAAACACGGCAACCTGGGAAGCATGGAAGACTTCTACACCAACGACGGGAACACCATGCAGGCCACCTCTTCGCTCTATCTGCAGATGCGTAGCCTACATTACAATTGGTTTATGACCAAGAACTGTCTGTCTGACGATGTCTGGACAGGTGGCGGTTCGCGTGGCGACAACGCCGAAATGGAGAAACTCAACGAATACACCTTCGGCACCGATCACGGTATGGTTCAGAGCCTCTACTCGGGTCTCTATGGCGTCATCTATAAAGCCAACCTGATTATCGACAAGACACAGGGAGAAACCTCTATTATGAAACGCGCCATCAACGAGGCTAAGGTGTTTCGTGCATGGGCTTCGTTCGAGCTGGTAACACTCTTTGGCACAGCTCCTGTTGTGGACCACCTGTTGGAACCAGGTGAGTATCGCTTAGGCAACAGCGATCCTGCCGAGATGTGGGCACTCATCGAGAACGACCTGAACGAGGCCATCAACAGTGGAACCCTGCCCTCAAAGAGCGACGTGAACGATGCCGAGGGAGGCATCCGCATCACCAAAGAGACGGCTCAGGCATTCTTAGGTAAAGCTTATCTCTTCGAAGGCAAGTACAGCGAGGCTGCCGCCATGCTCGACAATGTGATTAACTCAGGCAAATACGCACTCTATCAGGGTGAGTACGACGCTCAGTTCCATGCTGCAGCCAACAACAACTGCGAGTCGGTATTCGAACTGCAGAAGCGTAACGATACCGAGCAGATGTGGAACCAGTTTGATATGTACCTGTTGATGCAGGGCTGGCGTACTGACAAGATGAACTACAGCGGACAGGCTGCTACCGTGATTGCTCAGGGAACCTACGGATTCATGAACCCACGCAAGTCGCTCTACGATGCGTTCGTGGCTTGGGAAGGTGCCAACGGCTACCGTCTGAACAAAACCATGATGACCTACGAGCAGCTGAAGAACTTTGGCGTTAGCATCCAGACGGGCGCCTTGGTATATGGCTGCGAGGGTTACTTTATGTGGAAGAACCAGTCGCTGAAGGAGGACTGTGTTGTCGATCAGTCATTCTTCCAGGGTGTTCAGTTCACCAATCTGAAGATTATGCGCTACGCCGAGGTTCTGCTGTTGGCCGCCGAGGCTCAGCTGCAGGCAGGCAACAGCAGTAAGGCACTCGACTACATCAATCAGATTCGTGTACGTGCCAAGGAGACACCGCTGACCAGCGTAACGCTGAACGACATCAAGACCGAGAAGCGCCTGGAGCTCTGCAACGAGAGCGTACGTTTCCAGGATCTGGTTCGCTGGGGCGATGCAGCTTCGGCACTGGGTCAGCAGGGTAAGGAGATACCAGCCTTCGGTACCGAGGGTGTACAGTGGCTCTTCAAGAACGACAAGTATGGTTTCCAGGAGAAGCACAACCTACTGCCAATCCCTCTGAAGGAAATCGAACTCAACCCCAATATGACTCAGAACACGGGATGGTAATTCTACAATGTAAAAATGTAAGAATGAGAAAATGTAAAAATTGATAATTATGAAAAAGTTTAGATATATCATCATGTTGTTGGCTGTGATTGGCTTTACGGCTTGCGACAATAAATCAATCGAAGACCTGCAGGGCGAGTTCAACAACATCACCTTCTGCACCTTCAATAACGGCAGCGTACAGCCTACCACCAAATTGGGCAAGGGCATCAAGGCGCTGAACACCCAGTTTACCGATGCTGCAGGCAACAGCCTCAGCCTCAGCTTCGGCAGTAAGGAATGGATTCTTAGCGAGGGAACCTATCAGCCTGTAGCCACCCTCACTACAGGTGGCACTTACGCTGGTAGCATCAATGGCGCAACCATCAGCGAGGGTAGCATCGACGTGAGCGCCGTCAACGGTTGCTACTTTATCAGCGGACTGGTGAAGACCAGCGACGGCAAGCAGTACAAGCCTTACTTCAAGGGTGAGCTGACCTTCATCGTTGGCGAAGATGATCCTGAGCCCAGCGGCTATACCATGACCATCGCAACGAGCGAGGTTGCCATCATGGACTGGACCACCTTCCAGAACACCGTTTATCCCGACGTTACCAAATATACCATTACCGTCAAGGATCCTAATGGTCAGCAGGTAGCCCTGTTCGATGCCATCAATGGCAACAACAAGCAGGCCGACGGTCTGGCTGGTACCTATACCATCGTTGGCGATGCGCATGATGCCATGCAGATAAGCGCCGGCTACTCAATACCCGATTACGGTATGGCAGGCGGCACCAGCTATCTGGATAATGGCGGCACAATGCAGTATCTGACAGGTGGTAGCGTGGAGATAACCACCGCCAAGAGCGCCGAGGGCGAAACGCTGTTCTCGTTCAAAGGCACAGGCCTCGAAACCATCGATGCTGCAGGTACTACCGGTAGCGGTGCATTCAATTTGATGTTCATTTCACTTGTAAAGTAAGAAAAAAATTGTATATTTGCAGCGTGAATAGCTAAAAAAATAATAATAATGAAGAAACTAATGCTTATGGCTGCCCTCTGCCTGATGGGCATGGCAGCCCAAGCTCAGCAGAATCTGAGCTGGGGTCAGGGCCCACAGGTGGCCTCACCCGATGTACATGCCGACAACAGTGTAACATTCAACCTCATTGCCCCTGAGGCACAGAAGGTACAGATTACCGGCGACTTCCTGCCTCCCAAGAAGGTTGAGTTTGGCGGTAACACCTACGACGCCCCTAACGTAGTTGATTTGGTTAAGAACGAGAAGGGTGTTTGGAGTTTCACGACCGAGCCCCTGAAGCCCGAGCTTTATACCTATAATATGATTGTGGATGGTGTAAAGATTATCGATCCCCTGAACGTTTACAATATCCGTGACATTAACAACCTGTTCAGCGTACTGCTGATTGGTGGCGATCAGCGTACCGACCTCTACAAGGTTAACAAGGTGGCTCATGGCACTGTAAGTAAGGTATGGTACGAGAGTCCTACTGCCGGTCTTACCCGCCGTGTAACCGTTTACACCCCTGCCGGCTACGAAACCAGCGGTAAGGAGTATCCTGTACTCTACCTGCTGCATGGTATCGGTGGCGACGAGAATGCTTGGAGCGAGCTGGGTCGTGCTGCCCAGATTCTCGACAACCTGATTGCTCAGGGCAAGGCCGAGCCTATGCTGGTAGTGATGACCAACGGCAACATCTCGCAGGAGGCTTGTCCAGGCGAGACCAGCGAGGGATTCAAGGTGCCAACCATGATGCTGCCTAAGACCATGGAGGGTAGCTTCGAGACCGCCTTCCCCGATGTGGTTAAGTTTGTAGAGAAGAACTACCGTGTCAAGAAGGATAAGGCTCACCGCGCCATCGCCGGTCTGTCGATGGGTGGTTTCCACAGCCTGTTCATCTCTATCAACAATCCTGATATGTTCGGTTACGTCGGTCTGTTCTCTGCCGCTGTCGATCAGCAGCAGCCTAACGGTGGTTTCCCCAACATCTATGCCGACCGCAATGCTAAGATCGACAAGCTGTTTGCCAAGAACCCCAAGCTGTTCTGGATTGGTATCGGTAAGACCGACTTCCTCATCAAGAACAACAACGACCTGCGCGCTTATCTCGACTCTAAGCACCACAAATACACCTATCTGGAGACCGAGGGTGGTCACATCTGGCGCAACTGGCGAATTTATCTCTCAGAATTCACTCCACTACTTTTTAAATAATGAAAAAATGTAATAATGTAATAATTAAAAAGTTATATGATTATGAAGCAGTCAGATGGCTTAATTTTTAAATTTTCTCATTTTTACATTGCTGCAGCTGCTTTGCTGCTGACAGCCTGCGCTACTGCTGACAAGCAGAGTCCCAAGAACACCATCAATCAAGACGAGGTGATGTCGAAACTCTCACTTGAGGACAAGGCACACTTCGTGATCGGTACTGGTATGGCGGGGTTCTCGGGCAATGATGCCGTGATTGGTGCTACCCGTAGCTTAGTGCCTGGTGCCGCTGGTACTACCTACCCTCTCGACTCTTTAGGCATTCCCGCTGTGGTATTGGCCGACGGTCCTGCCGGACTGCGTATCGATGCCAAGCGTGACAATGATTCAGCCACCTACTACTGCACCCACTTCCCCATCGGAACCCTGTTGGCCTCAACATGGAACACCCAGCTCATCGAGCAGGTGGGACAAGCCATCGGTGAGGAGGTTAAGGAATATGGTGCCGACGTACTGCTGGCTCCTGCCCTCAACATCATGCGTAACCCACTGTGCGGTCGTAACTTCGAGTACTATTCTGAGGATCCCGTTGTAGCTGGTAAAACAGCTGCTGCCTATATCACAGGTGTGCAGAAGAACGACGTGGGTACCAGCATCAAGCACTTTGCGGCCAACAATCAGGAAACCAACCGCATGAACAACGATGCCCATATCTCTCAGCGTGCCCTGCGCGAAATCTACCTGAAAGGTTTCGAAATTGCCATCAAGGAGAGTAAGCCTTGGACGGTGATGACCTCTTATAATTATATCAATGGCGTTTACACCTCAGAGAGCAAGGACCTGGTAACCACTATTCTGCGTGATGAGTGGGGCTACGAGGGTACGGTGATGACCGACTGGTTTGGCGGCAAGGATGGTGCCAAGCAGATGTGGGCTGGCAACGACATGCTGCAGCCGGGTAAGGCCGAGCAGTTCGACAGCATCGTAGCTGGTGTGAAAAGCGGTAAGCTGAGCGAGGCCGACCTCGACCGCAGCGTCAAGCGCATTCTGAACCTGGTTGAGAAGAGCCCCCGCTATCAGGGTTATAAGTATTCAAACAAGCCTGACCTCAAAGCACATGCTGCTGTCACCCGTCAGAGTGCTGCCGAAGGTATGGTGCTGATGAAAAATGGAGGCGCCCTGCCTTTTGCCAAGAGTGTTAAGAATGTTGCCCTGTATGGTAACACCTCTTACGATTTTATTGCCGGTGGTACTGGTTCGGGTAATGTGAACCACGCTTATGTGGTGTCGCTGCTCGACGGTCTGAAAAATGGCGGCTATACCGTTTCGGACGAGTTGAAGAACGCCTATGCCGCCTACGCTGCCGAGTGCAAGGCAAAGGTAGAGGCAGAGATTGCAGCTGCTGCCAAGAAAGATCCCAAGAACGCCATGCTGCTGCGCTTCATGCCCCGTCCACTGCCTGCCGAAAAGCAGTTCAGCGCCGACGAGCTCACAAAACAGGCCGCCGCTTCGGATATCGCCGTGATCACACTCGGTCGTATCTCTGGTGAGTTTATGGACCGTAAGGCTGCCGACTTTAACCTGAGCGACTCAGAGCGCCAGCTCATCACTCAGGTGTGCGATGTTTACCACAAGGCTGGCAAGCAGGTTGTGGTACTGCTCAATATCGGTGGTGTTATCGAGACAGCCTCATGGAATCAGCTGCCCGATGCCATCCTGTGTGCTTGGCAGGCTGGTCAGGAAGGTGGTAACAGCGTGGTTGACGTGCTCAGCGGTAAGCAGTCACCCAGCGGAAAGTTCACCATGACATGGCCTGTAAACTTTACCGATGCCTACAGTTCAAAGAACTTCCCCGTGGATCAGGATCCACGTATCGACATGACCAATCAGGGCTCAAAGAGCGCCAATGTGAAGAATGTGGATTATACCGATTACGAAGAGGATATCTACGTGGGCTACCGCTATTTCGACTCGTTCGATGTGCCCGTTAGCTATCCATTCGGTTTTGGTTTGAGCTACACCACCTTTGCGTATAGCGATGCCAAGATTGTTGAGAATGGCGATGCCTACGAGGTGAGCGTAACGGTTAAGAACACCGGTAAGCACGAAGGTAAGGAGGTGGTAGAACTCTACATCTCAGCCCCCGATAACCAGGCTGCCAACAAACCCGTCAAGGAGCTCAAGGCCTATGGTAAAACCAAGCAGTTGGCTCCAGGCGAGAGCGAGACAATAACGATGACCGTACAGGCCGCCGACCTGGCTTCGTTCGACGAAGCAGCCTCGGCCTGGGTAGTAGCCGCCGGCGAATATCAGTTCCTGGTAGGCGCCTCATCGCAGGACATCAAAGCCACTCTCAAAGCCCAAGTCAAGGGGCAGCAGACCAAGGTTAACAACGTGATGAAGCCCCAGGGCACGATGAATCTCCTGAAGAGATAATACCTAATCAAATTTCTAACTATTCCCGCCGCCGATGAGCATCTCCCCCAGATCTCACCGGCGGCTTTTATTTAATAAATCACAATTTATTGTGAATTTTCTTGGAGGATATTGTTCTTTTTCTTATCTTTGCAGCGAAATCACAATATAATGTGATTTTAATTGCTTATGAATCAAAAGGAGATAGGAACTTGCATTAAGGAGCGCCGCAAACATCTTGGCGTAAATCAGCAGACTTTGGCCGATCTGGCAGGGGTGGGCATCAACACCCTTGTAGCAATCGAGCGTGGTGAGGGTAATCCACAACTCGTAACTCTTCTTACAATACTCAATACCCTTGGGCTGCAGATGGATCTAAAAGTTAAGACATTGACATATGAGACAGTGTAAAGTATTAGTTCACAACAAAGAGGCAGGCATTCTGCAAGAAACCGACGATCGCCAGTATATCTTTACATATCATGATGGATATCATGGCGACGCAGTATGCTTAGCTATGCCTGTACGAAAAGAACCCTATTATTCCTCTTTCCTGTTTCCTTATTTTTTTAATATGCTTTCCGAAGGTGCCAATCGCGAGCTGCAGTCATGTCTGCTTCATATTGATGAGAATGATGACTTTGGTATTCTTATGGCCACAGCTCAATTCGACACGATAGGAGCCGTAACCGTTAAACCAATAGAGTAATGGAAGAACTTAATATTTGTCCCTCAACTCTTGCCGAAGGTTTTAGCACCTATTCGCCTGCTGCGCTTAAACAGTTATTTGATGGCGAACAGGTTTCACATATTCTGCCCTTTGATAGTCCTAACAACGACAACTCAGACAACGCTGAATATGCCAAGCATGTTGGACGCATATCACTTTCGGGCGTACAACCCAAAGCAGGCTTACTTGTGAAAGATCATCAGCTTGCAAGACCGATGGAGAGCGAACAGGGACGTTATATCCTAAAGCCTGCACCTACGTCGTATAATTTATTGGAACGTAAGTATTGTCCGGCTAACGAGCATCTTAGCATGCAGTTGGCTGCGCAGGTATATCATATCGATACAGCAGCCAATGCTGTATGCTTTTTCAGGGATGGCGAGGTGGCCTATATCACGCGCCGTTTTGACATAGCACCTGATGGTAACAAATATCACCAGGAAGATTTGGCTTCGCTGGCTGGCCTTACAAAGGCTCAAGGCGGAAGTGATTACAAATACTGTAATCTTAGTTATGAAGAGTGCGCCGAGATTATTGGTAGATATACGACTGCTCCTGCCGTCGAGATTTTGAAGTTTTTCCGTGTGGTGGTGTTCAATTACCTGATTCTAAATGACGATGCCCATCTTAAGAACTTTTCGTTAATTATGCGTGGTGATGGCGAATACCATCTGGCACCAGCCTACGACCTCATCAATACAAGCCTTCATCTCTACGAACCTCGCATCTTTGCGCTCGACAAAGGTCTGTTCCGTGAAGGCATGACACTAACAGATACCCGAACAGTTAATCGTGGTGATTTCGAGGAGTTTGGCAGTCGCATTGGCCTGGCACCAAGGTTGGTAAAACGAGAACTGGATACTTTTGCCACAGAACAGCCCTTAGCAAAAGAGCTTATCAATCGTTCATTCCTATCTGATAAACTTAAAAAGTATTATTGGCAATCATTCAACTATCGCCGCTTAACGCTTACTTTTTAGCAGCTATTCTACGGAATCGATATACCCTAACAGTAGAGCCCTTGTAGTATGATACTATAGGGGCTTTAGTATGATAGCATAAAGCTCCCCGTTACCTGTGTGGAAGATGGTAGCGGGGAGCGAGGTTTAATTGAACTATATAAGTAGATATCCTGATCTAGCCAAACATACATCTCGCTAGATGTAGGGTTTTATAAAGCCCCGCTACCTGTGTGGAGCGGTAGCGGGGCCGGGTCATCTAATTTTTGACTAAACTAATTTATTTGTTTAACCTAAACTGTGATATTACTCAGATACCTTGTTTCTGATGTACTTAGGTCTCTCAGGACCAGTAATCGCGGTATAGTTTGTACCATCAGTACTGCCTTCGAATGTGCCAACCAAAGCACCGCTTACTGCGTGATGATCTGGGCTTTCTGCATAGAACTTACCACCAGAAACCTCAACATCACCCTTAACAGCAAATACAGTACCAGCAGGACCATAAACTTTCAGATCACCACCAGTCATTTTAACCTTAGTGTCTTGTTCTGCGGTTGCAGTAAACCCTACAATTTGACCGACGGCATCGGTTGTAGGACTACTTGTGCCGACAACAATAGTTCCATCACTAATATTCAGAGCATTTGTCTCGATTCCTTTAAAGTTAACTGTTCCATCAGTCTTGTTAATGGTAACAGATCCAATCTCAGTCAACGTTCTTGCAGCAGTTGTCTTAACCTTTTTAAGTGTAAGACCCGTAATGGTAGCCATATCATCAATAGGAGTTTCACTAATGACAGCTGTTCCAATATTTGTCAAAACACCTATAGAAGTAGCATTATCGATTGTAAGAGTTCCAACCTTATTCGCAGCACCTGCAGCACCGATAGCGCCTACAGAAGCCTTGGTAATAGCTAGAGTTGTAATGCCCTTCAAATCGTCTGCACTTGTACCTTCTGAAATGGTAACAGTTCCAACATTAGTCACATCATCTACATCTGGAGTACCTGTTGAAGCGACCTTAGTGAGGGTAAGAGCTGCAAATTTTTCAACATTCCAAGCAGTACCATCAGTAATATTAACATTTCCAGTACCTGTACCAACCAAATTCTTGATTGAACCATTAATAATGTTAACATTTTCAACAGCGTTAGCAGGAGCACTTATATTAACTCCACAAATATTAACCTCTTTGAACTCCTTAATGTTTGCGAATGTGGCAGCACCGGTTGCAGGTGTTACACCAGTCTTTTTCTGTGCAAAGAAATTCAGCTTATAATTCTGCGCTGCACTTTCATCCATAACGTCCTTTGATGTGCTAAAAGTAAAAGCATTATTCAGGATGATATTAACATCGCCCTTAACTCGAATATTATTATTAAAACCAGCTAAATTACGATCAACATAATACCAACCAGCATCAAGAGTTACATCAGTTGTTAAGAAAGCAGTCTTTCCTGCATTCATCAGCTTGTCACTCAGATCGGTATACTTCTGGCCAGCATAATCCTTGAACAAGGTCTCACGGATTTCAGAACCATCAGCTTTATAACCAGCAATGTAAGCAACACCTGGCTTTACCTCTACAACAAATGTATCAGTCTCCAACTGATCACTGAATGAAGTTATCTCGAAGCCATCAGGTACATCAGTTTTTGCAGCAATCTTTGCGATAACTTTTGCCATACCAGTTTTGCCACTAAGAGTAATTTTTCCGCCTGCTGTTGAAGAAATAATACCATTAGGATCAACTGTTGTGGGATCACCCTTTTTATTAGGAACCGTAGTATAAGTCAAATTCAGTCCTGTTGTACCCAATGCAGGCCATACATCCAAAACCTCAGTCAAGTCGATGGAGGTAGCCTCAACGGCAGGTGTAGCAGTTGGATCAGCTGGTACAAAATCAGCAACATTGAGAATTGCTGGTTTAGCATCCTCAGTAAGAGCGATACGAGCGCGATAGTCCTTAACCTTTACAGTGAAGCTCTCTTCAGCCTCCTGATAAGTCTGCTTACCGTTACTATCCAAACCTGTGGCCTTAACGATAATCTGACACTCACCTTCGCCTACACCTGTAATCTTACCATTAGCATCAACGGTAGCCACCTTCTCATCAGATGAAGAGTACACAAGCTGTGCACCGGTAGCAGCAATACCCTTACGGATAAAGGTTGCCTTCTCAGGATGAGCAGCATGCAACTCAAGGTTAACAGCAGCCTGACTAACAGTTAAGTGCGATGGAATGGGATTGTCAACGTCACCAAACACATCGTCACAACTTGCAATTACCAGAGGAGTGCAGATCAGAACAGCTGCCTGCATCAGGCTCTTAAAATTGTTCTTTTTCATAAGCTTTAAAGTTTTAAGTTAATAAATTAAAAGAATATCTATCTTAAACAAACTATATGTTTTTTTATTATTGGTAAATAATGTACGCGTTCGGAAGAGACGCGTACCTATCTAAAGGAATTTTCTTTTATGATGATTAGATTTTCTCATACATTCCAAATTGTCTTAGACTGTTCTAAACTTTTTGGCAAATATAAGTAAAGTTTTAGATATACACAAACCTTTCGACTATTATTTATCGTTTTTTAACACTTTTATTGCTTCGTCCCAATTTTCACCTCTTTTATATATATGGACCAAATAAGCATTAAAGTCGAAAAAGTTGCGTTTTATTTGGATATTCACTGAATTTACACTATCTTTGCAGCCATATGAAGATATTTGCTATTGGCATGAACTATGCCGCACATAACCAGGAGTTACACGGGACGCTGAAGCGCCCTGATGAGCCTGTGATATTTACGAAGGCCGATTCGGCGATACTGAATCAGGGTAAGCCATTCTTTATCCCCGACCATCTGGGTCGTATCGATTACGAGACCGAGGTGGTGGTACGTATCTGTCGTTTGGGCAAGAACATCCCCGAGCGTTTTGCCCATCGCTACTACGACGCTGTGACCGTAGGCATCGACTTTACAGCACGCGACCTGCAGCGCAAGGCCAGCGAGGCCGGACAGCCCTGGACCATCTGCAAGGGATTCGACGGCTCGGCAGCCATCGGCGAATGGGTGCCCAAAGAGAAGTTCATGGATCTGCAGGCACTGCACTTCCATCTGGATATGAACGGACAGACCGTTCAGGAGGGTTGCACCAGCGATATGCTGTATAAGATAGATGAGATTATTGCCTACATATCGCAGTTCTTTACCCTGAAAACAGGCGACATACTCTACACCGGCACACCCGCTGGCGTGGGTCCCGTAAAGATTAACG
Organism: Prevotella sp. RM4; assembly: GCF_000701965.1. Lineage (NCBI taxonomy): Bacteria > Pseudomonadati > Bacteroidota > Bacteroidia > Bacteroidales > Prevotellaceae > Prevotella > Prevotella sp. RM4. The sequence goes on along the minus strand of NZ_JNKG01000008.1, from coordinate 230,949 downwards.
ACCGCCTGGAAGGTTGGCTTGAGGAACGAAAAGTGCTTGACTTTCATTGCAAGTAACGCAATAAAACACAGCTCTTTACGTTAATACATATAGTGAAGACCATCAGCACGTTACTTTCAGTGCTGCTCATGATAGCCTTAGGCACCACGGCCAAGGCACAAGGGCGGTATGCGGAACACTCGGTGCTCCGCGAGGGTAACTGGGCAAAAATCAGCGTTGCCGAGAGTGGTTTTTACGAACTAACAGACGGATTGGTTAGAAAAGCAGGGTTTAGCGATGCCAGCCACGTAAAAATATACGGCTATGGCGGCGCGCTGCAACCCGAGCGCCTGACAGGCGATTACCTGACGGCTAACGACGACCTGAAAGAGCTGCCCACCTGCACCATGAACGGTAAGCGGGTATTCTATGGCGTGGGGCCGGTTAACTGGTATAATAAGGAATCGCTTACGCGCACGCGCAACCCTTATGCTGATTACGGTTATTATTTCCTGACGGAGAGTGAGGACGAGCCACTGACTACCGACAGCGCCACCTTAGTTGGCCAGCACTACCCCGCCAACCACGATTACCACCAGCTGTACGAGGTGGATAACTATGCCTGGTACCACGGCGGGCGCAACCTGTTTGATAAAACACTCTACACCATCGGCACACCACAGACTTACAAGCTGAAGGCCACAGGCAGCACAGGGCGCATAGGCATAGCCCTTACAGCCGATGCCGACTACGAGGCAACCATCAGCGTAAACGATTCGGTGATAGCCACCATTAGTAAGAAAATCACATTAGACAGCTATACCAAGGCCGACGAGCAGCTGTGGCAGTACGACCTGCAGAACCTGAAGGCCGAGAACACCATCAGCATTACCCAGACCGCTGGCGGCAACCTGCGGCTGGACTACATCGACTTGCAGCACGCTGAGCCTGCCCCCATCACCATCGGCGAGCCCACCTACGTGTATCGCATCACCAATCAGGATCACCATGCCGATGCCGCCACCGATATGGTGATTATCATTCCCACCAGTCAACACCTGTTGGCACAGGCCGAACGCCTGAAAGCCCACCATGAGCAGCACGACGGGCTGCGCGTAACCATCGTACCAGCCGACGAGCTGTATAACGAGTTCAGCAGCGGCACCCCCGATGCCACTGCCTACCGCCGCTATCTGAAAATGCTGTACGACCGTGCCACCACACCAAACGATAAGCCGCGCTACCTGCTGCTGTTTGGCGATGGCGCTTGGGACAACCGCATGCTCACCAGCGAGTGGAGCGGCTATAATCCCGACGACTATCTGCTGTGCTACGAGAGCGAGAACTCGTTCAGTCAGGTAAACTGCTACGTCAGCGACGATTTCTTCTGTCTGTTGGATGACGAAGAGGTGATACAAACCACCAACGGCAACAGCACCACCTATGCCGGCAAGCCCGATGTAGCTGTTGGTCGTCTGCCTGCCCGCACCCCAGACGAGGCGAAGACACTGGTGGATAAGATTATCAGCTACGCCCAAAACGAATATGCCGGTCCTTGGCAGAACGAGATATGCATGATGGGCGACGACGGCAACGACAACTCGCACATGAAGACCGCCGACAAGGTGGCCACGATGATAGAGAGCACCTACCCCAACTACAATGTAGATAAGATTTACTGGGATGCCTACCAGCGCACCTCGTCGAGCACGGGCTATAGCTACCCTGACGTAACCCGACTGATTAAGCAGCAACTGCAGAACGGCGCACTGATGATGAACTACTGCGGGCATGGTGCCGCCTATGCCATGAGTCATGAACTGGTGATGAAGCTGACCGACTTTGAAAGTCAGCAGAGCAACTACCTGCCACTGTGGATGACAGCCTCGTGCGACATCATGCCCTTCGACGGACAGGAAGAGAACATCGGCGAGACCGTGATGCTGAACAGCAAAGGCGGCGGCATTGCCTTTTTTGGCACCACCCGCACCGTATATGCCACCTATAACGAGGTGATGAACCTGGCCTTTACCAAACATGTGCTAACCCCAGGCATGGCTATCGGCGAGGCCGTACGCCTGGCCAAGCGCGAACTGGTAGAGAAAAGCAGCGACCTGACCTGCAACAAACTGCAATATACCCTGTTAGGCGACCCAGCCCTACAGCTGAACACGCCCCGACAAAAAATGGTGGTAGATAGTATTAACGGTATGCCTGCTACCCAGGGCATTAAACTGGCTGCAGGTTCGATCGTAAAGATAACCGGTCATGTAGAACTGAACAACGAGACCGACACTGACTTTAACGGTATCGTGACCCTGTCGGTACGTGACGCCGAAGAAACCATCACATGCCGATTGAACGACCGATCGAGCACTGGAGCCGACAAAGCTTTTGTGTATCAGGACCGCACCAACTACCTGTATCGCGGTTCGGAGAACGTAACCGAAGGTGTTTTCCACTTCACTTTCGCTATCCCCAAGGATATCAGTTATACCGACGGCAGCGGCTTGATGACGCTCTACGCCATCAATGTCGATAAGACGCGCTCGGCCCACGGCGAGAACGAGAGCTTTGAGTTGATAGGCAGTAGCACAGCACTGACAGATTCCATTGGCCCGTCGGTTTACTGCTACCTGAACTCGAAAAACTTTAAGAACGGCGGCAAGGTAAACACCACGCCATACTTTATAGCCGAGCTTTATGACGACAGCGGTATCAACGCATCGGGCAGCAGCATCGGTCACGACCTGGAGCTGATTATCGACGGCGACATGAACCAGACTTACAACCTGAACAACTATTTTGAGTACGACTTTGGCGACTACCGCAGTGGTAGCATCGGCTTTAGCATACCCGAACTGAGCATCGGCACCCATAAGCTGCTGTTCAGAGCTTGGGACATTCTGAACAACTCGACCACCACTGAACTGCTATTCGAGGTGAGCGAGGATACGGGAGCAGGCGAATTCAACGTTACCTGCACGCAGAACCCAGCCAGCACCAACACCCAGTTTGTGATTACCCACGACCGCCCTGGCAGCGAACTGAAGGTAACACTGGATGTGTTTGACTTGGGCGGCAGACAGCTTTGGCGACAGACCGATACTGTAATGGCAACTAACGACACCGTGACGGTAGACTGGAACCTGAACGTAGCAGGCGGCAGCCGACTACACACAGGTCTGTACCTGTGCCGCCTAACCCTGAACGATGGCGATAGCCAAACCATCAAACTATTGATTAAACATTAAAGATTAAACATTAAAGATTAAACATTAAACATTAAAGATTGAAAAATTGAAGAATATGGAAGATAAAGGACGTATACTAAGGTGGGTGATGGTGACACTATTCACTATTCACTATTCACTTTTCTCTGCTTCGGCGCAGGACGAGAAGAACGCGATGTTCAACCCCGTAGAGCATGCCGTGATATCGCAGACGATTGCCCCCGATGCCCGTGGCGCCGGTATGGGTGATGTGGGTGCGGCTACTGATCCCGACGTGAACTCACAGTATTGGAACCCCGCCAAATACCCCTTCTGTATCAGTCGTGCAGGTATCGCCCTGAACTATACCCCATGGCTGCGCCAGTTGGTAAATGATATCGACCTGGCCTATCTGGCAGGCTACTACCGCATTGGCGACTATTCGGCCATCAGCGGTTCGCTGCGCTATTTCTCGCTTGGCGAGGTGTTTGCCAACGATGGCATGACAGTTAAACCCTACGAGATGTCGTTTGATGTGGCTTATTCGATGATGCTGAGCGAGAAGTTCTCGTTGGCTGCCGCTATCCGTTGGATATACAGCGACCTGCGCTACGACTACAGCGAAGACTCGAAACCCGCCTCGGCCTTTGCCGCCGACCTGGCGATGTACTATAACAACTACGTGATGCTGGGCAGCAGAGAGTGCCAGTTGGGCATTGGATTGAACATGTCGAACATAGGTAGTAAGATTAGTTACTACGGCGACGATGAGAGTCAGTTCCTGCCCGCCAACCTGCGCCTTGGTGCCTCGCTCATGGTGCCCATCGACGAGTACAACCGCTTTTCGATAGCCGCCGACGCCAACAAACTGCTGGTGCCCACCGTGCCCCGACAGGAAGAGGGCGAATCGAACAGCGACTACCAGGACCGCGTGCGCCGCGAGTATAGCGACATTAGTGCCATCAGCGGTATCTTCAAGAGTTTTGGCGATGCCCCGGGCGGACTGAGCGAAGAGTTGAAGGAGATACAATGGAGCGTAGGTGCCGAGTACGTGTACCACGATCAGTTTTCGCTGCGCGCCGGCTACCACCATCAGGCCGAGTCGAAAGGTAACCTGAAATATTTTACCGTGGGTGGCGGCTTTAAGATGAACGTGTTTTCGCTGGATGTGGGCTACGTGATATCAACAGCACGCAGCAACCCACTTGACCAGACACTGCGTTTCTCGCTAACGTTTGATATGGACGGTATTAAGGACCTGTTCAGACATTGAACATTAAAGATTAAACATTAAACATTAAACATTAAAGATAAAACATTGAGAATATGAAGATTAGAGTTGGTATGGGCTTTGATGTCCATCAGTTAGTAGAAGGCCGCGACCTTTGGATGGGCGGCATTAAGTTAGAACATAGTAAGGGATTGTTAGGTCACAGCGATGCCGACGTGCTGCTGCATGCTGTGTGCGATGCGCTGCTGGGCGCTGCCAACATGCGTGATATCGGCTACCACTTCCCCGATACCGCTGAGTTTACCGACGGTATGGACAGTAAGGTTATCTTGAAGAAGACCATCGAGCTGATAGCTACCAAAGGTTATAAGCTGGTGAACATTGATGCCACTATCTGCGCCGAGCGCCCAAAGATGAACCCACACATCCCCGAAATGAAAGCCTGCATGGCCCAGGTGATTGGCTGCGACGAAGATGATATCTCTATCAAAGCTACCACTACCGAGAAACTGGGCTTTACCGGTCGCGAAGAAGGTATCTCGGCTTATGCTGTGGTGCTGATTGAAAAGGCATAAAAAGAGTGATGCCACAACCCTCACGAGCTGTGGCATCACAAAAGCCTATGTTTAACTAAAAATCCTTTTCGTATAAAAAAGAAATTTTCAGCCCACAAGGGCCAAAAATTTGAAAGTTTAAAAGGGAGCTTCACAGCGACCTCCAGTTATCCCACTGTTGAAAACTTTCTTTTACCAATAACTAAAAACCTAAAACTATAAATATTACTACTAACCTAAAACAATCTAATCTATTAACCTTTTGACGGGTGCAAAGGTACGACGTTTTTTCGAATCTCACAAGTTTTTCTGCGTTTTAAGTGTATAATTACACGTTAATCTTGATTTATATCAAGTCTTGTGCACGGACACAACATATATTTACGTATTTTCACTTGGTTTTAACAAAAACTTATTGTACCTTTGTCCCCATGAAAATACTCATAGTAAATACAAGCGAGCGTACAGGCGGGGCTGCTGTAGCAGCCAACCGCTTGATGAAGGCTCTTAATAATAGTGGTGTAAAAGCCAAGATGCTGGTACGCGATAAGGAATCGGATACCCTGACGGTTGCCCAACTCCCTAAGTCGCCTATGAAGCGCTGGCATTTCCTATGGGAGCGACTGGTGGTGTTCTGCCATCTGCACTTCAGCAAGCAGCACCTGTTTGAGATCGACATCGCCAATGCAGGAACCGACATCACCAACATGCGCGAATTCCAAGAGGCTGATATCATCCATCTGCACTGGATTAATCAGGGCATGCTGTCGCTCAACAGTATCCGTAAGATTCTACGTAGCGGCAAACCTGTGGTATGGACCTTGCACGATATCTGGCCAGCCACCGGTATCTGTCATTACACCCGTGGCTGTGGCTACTTTAAAATGGCCTGCAAGCAATGCCAGCTGTTGCCTGGTGGCGGCTCGGCGAACGACCTTTCGACCGCCATCTGGAACCAAAAGCAGAAATTACTGAGCGAGCACCACATATCGTTTGTGGCTTGCAGCAAGTGGTTAGAAGGTGAAGCCAAGAAGAGTGCCTTGCTACAGGGACAGCATATCTGCAGCGTACCCAACCCAATTGATACGCACATCTACCACCCCGAAGATAAGCAGCAGGCCCGTCAGCGTTTGGAGCTGCCAACCGATAAGCGCATCATACTGTTTGTGTCGCAACGTGTTACCGACGACCGCAAGGGCATGGCCTACTTTACCGATGCCATCAACCGCTTGGCAGAACAGCATCCAGAAGCACGCGAGAACACGGTGATAGCCATCTTAGGCGGACACTCGGAGGATGTAGCTCCCCAGTTGGCACTGCCCGTTTATCCGTTAGGCTATGTAAACGACGAGAAACGCATTGTGGATGTTTACAATGCAGCCGACGTGTTTGTGCTGCCATCGCTTGAGGACAATCTACCTAACACCATTATGGAAGCCATGGCCTGCGGTGTGCCCTGTGTAGGATTCAGGGTGGGCGGCATTCCAGAGATGATCGACCATCAGAAGAACGGCTATGTGGCCCGTTTCCGCGATGCCGACGATCTGGCTACAGGTATCAACTGGGTGCTTAGCAATACCGACTATGCACAACTATCGCAGCAAGCCGTACATCAGGTTAACATGAGCTACTCACAGCGCAGTGTGGCCTCGAGATATATCGAAGTGTATAATCAGGCTATGGCCTACAAGCATTACAAGATATGAATCCATTGACTCAAGCCGTGATACTCTCGACCTCAACCCTGCGCATGATTCCACATATCATATTATATATGGCGAATCGCAGTAAGATAGCCCCCGATTTAGAGAAGTACTCTGCCGATGGCAGTGGCATTGGTGCCTTTATCAAAGTATGCACCCGTCAGAAGGTGTTCCGCAACCTGTTTTATTACCGCTTGGGCGAGTATGTATCGGTATTCATCAAATGGATGCTTCCCCCCGATCCTACGCTCCACATCTGGTGCCCAAGCATCGGACCTGGTGCCCACTTTGAGCACAACTACGCCACCTACCTGAATGCCGAGCGTATAGGTAGCAATTTCTATTGTCTGCAGCTGGTAACATTAGGCAACGACGGCAAGATGCAGCGTCCTATCATCGGTGATGATGTGAAGATATTTACCGGCGCCACCGTTTTTGGCGGCATCACCATCGGCAACCATGTAACCATCGGTGCCGGCGCCGTGGTATCCAAGAACGTACCCGACAACTGCACCGTCGTCGGTAATCCCGCCTACATCGTTAAGAAAGACGGACAGAACTGTAAGATTGAATTATAATATGAGTGAGATACGAATTACATACGTTACCATTACCTATAATGCAGCCAAGGTGCTGAAACGTACACTCGACAGTGTGCTTGAGCAGGATTATCCCAACATCGAGCACCTGATTATTGATGGTGCATCGACAGACGATACGCTGAAACTGGTGAACGACTACATTGCCCAATCGAATGCAGCCGAAAACGGCCATCAGATTCAAGTAACATCAGAGCCCGACAAGGGTATCTACGATGCTATGAACAAAGGTCTGAGATGCCTCACAGGCGATTACGTATGTTTTCTGAATGCCGGCGATTTCCTGCCTGCACCAGATATCGCCAGCCGCATAGCGCTGGCAATAACCAACACCAACCACCCATCACCCAACACCTCGCAACTGCCAGCAGTTGCGTACGGCGACACCGACATTGTGGATGGCGAGGGGCATTTCCTGCACCACCGCCGACTGGCACCACCCGAACGCCTTACGTGGAAATCGTTCCGCCAGGGCATGCTGGTATGCCATCAGGCTTTTTATGCCCGCGCCGATTTCGCCATTGCCACACCTTATGATATGCAGTACCGCTACTCGGCCGATGTTGACTGGTGTATCCGTGTGATGAAAGCAGCCGCCAAAGAGAATGTGCCCCTACTGAACCTGCACATGGTAGTGGCCAACTACACCCAGGAGGGACAAACAACGCTCCACCACCGCGAATCGCTCATGGAGCGATACCGAGTGATGGAGCATCATTACGGACGCGTGCAAACCTTGCTACTACACTGTTGGTTTGCCGTCCGCACGTTTCTCAAATACTAACTAACTATCTTACTATGAACTTTTGCTTATTAATAATGTAAACCCCAGGCTTCAACGAACTCTTGGTGGTGCCTACCTGTCGGCCCTGAAGATCGAAGACGGCATGCTCGGCAGGCTGACCTGTCATATCGATATGGCGTATAGCCGTGGCTGTTACAGTGGCTTTCAACCCGTCTTTACCAAAGTAGTAGCCGCCGTTGGTATAATTCATATTACCTGTCTGCATACCACCACCACTAAAAATAATGTTATCGGGATTTACTGAACCTGTTACAGTCCACTTCCAAACGCTGTTACCATTATCGGCAGTACCCAATTTGGTGGCAGAAACACCAGGCCAGTCGGTGCCGAGGTAGTCTTTGCCATCACCATTGTTCATCCAAGCCCAAACAAATATCTGACTACCCCATGAGACAGGTGCCTCGAAGAAAGCACAGCGCTCACCCTCTTCTATTGTACAGAAAGTAGGAACTCCAGCGTATTCACCATCTTTCTCTTCCTCGGTCTTGATCTCTGGATACGTAATAGAAGCGGGGTCGATATCGCTGACATAATATACATAATGATAACCGCTAATTGCTTTCTTCCATTCACTGCCCTTGGGGGTGTAACCAGCAGCGTTGGTGCCCACCACAACAAGCAGCTTACCCTTCGTACCAGTTGTCTGTACGGCATAGTAGTCTTTATTAGAAGCCATATTCGTATAAGCGCTCGTATTGGTGATGCCAACAGCCTTACGTACAGTAATCATATTGGCAATCTCCTGCTTATAGGCCTTCCAATGCGTCAGGAACACACAAGGTGTGCCAGGCATAGCCAACATATAGGCATTGGCAGCCAAGGTATCTTTTTTTATAGGATCCTGAGCGGCATTAGCACGCTTCTCGGTATCGTGATTCTCTACGAATGTTACAGCATACCGGCTATAGCTAGCATTCTCGTAATTCTTACTAATGAGCGGATAGTTGTGGTATTCTACCTTGTCCTTGGTGTAAGTGCCATTATCCTTACCCAGCATGGTCCAATCGTTGTTATTGATGGCATTACGAACGGTATAACGGAACTGAAAATCGAACGCAGCACTTGTTTTGCCAGCCGCATCAATCCAGTCCTGTATCACCTTACTGGCATCCCAGCATTCACCAACCGAAAAAGAGGGTTTACTGTCCTCGTTATACATCTTAGTGTACATGCCAGCATAGCCTTTTACCATATCGTAACGGAAACCTGTGTAACCCAGATCGTTGAGCAAGAACTTGAGATAAGCCTTTACGTTGGTTTGCACATTCTCGCTCATATGGTCCAAATCACGCATGCCATCCCAACCTTCGCCAGTATCCTTATTAGGACCAACCTGATGACCATTCGTAGCAGCCTCATCATCGCTACAGATATCGTTATATGTAAGCTGATAAGTTACGCCATTATAGGTCTCGGCAGGAAAATCTGTCCATGACGACACATTACGACGATGGTTAATCACCACATCGGCAATGGTACCGATACCTTTTTCCTTAAACGTTGCAATCATCGAACGCAATTCGGCCTCGGTTCCAAAAGAGCTGTTATAGTTGGTGAACCAATACAGATCGTCGTATCCCATCGACTGACCGCCACAGTAACCACTCTGTGGAATCCAAACCAGGTCGAACACCTTCGAAAGGTCATCGGCCTGCTTCTTTAAACGTGTCCACTGCGAGTCGTTATAGCTATCCCAGTAGAACCCCTGTAGCATTACACCGCTATAATCCTTGGGCCAGCCCTGAGCCATGGCAGCAACAGCTACCAAACAAAATATCCATGTGGCGTAAAGTCTTCTCATCATGCTCTTTTAGTTATCTGTATTATTGAATTTGCTGCAAAGATATGAAAAAAGCCGCTTGGTTATTCTCCAAGCGGCTCATTTTATGCAAGTTATCTTATGCAATCGGTTGCACGAAGATTATTGCTTAGTCATCTTAAAGGTAGCCTTGCTATCGCAGTAAGCGAAGAGCTGGATAAAGTACTTACCAGCAGTAGCAACCTTGATGTTGTTACCACCCTGAGTAAGATTGTTCTCAGTGCCACCCCAGTTGATGTCCCAACCATCGTTAGCACGGAACTTCATCTCATCAGCAGCCAACTCTACAGTAGCTTCCCAAGCGCCAGTCTCCTTATTGTAAGTCATGTCGGTGTCGGCATCCCAGCCACCAGCCTGAGCAGGACCTACAATTCCGATAGTTGTAATCGGTGTGAGCTTATAGGTAAGAGCACCCAGGTCTACTTCAACCTTGTAATAACCAGCATCAGCACTCAGGTTACCAGCCTGCTCGGCCAAAGTTCCCTCGCTAGCGCCTTTTCCCCAATCAGGAGCATTCCAGTTGTCCTCGCCGCTACGGAACTTGAACTCACCATCCAAATACATAAAGCCAGTGTACTTACCATCGCCAGCAGGGCTATAGAGTGGAGAAGCAGGGCTACCCCATCCGTTGCCATTACCAGCCTGCCAGATGTAAGTATTGAAATTCAGAGCATCGTACTTCCAGGTCTGGTCGAGCATATTAAACTCTACGCGATAGAACTTAGCTCCTTCAACATGAGGAATCTTCAAGTCGGCGCCTGCATTATTTGTAGCGAACTTACCCTCGGTATCAGATGCTGTGAGACACTTGCTCCAGTCGCCACCAAGACCTGACTTAGGTGTTACTTTGAAGCTAATATCGCTACCTGTAGCAGGAATCAGCACCTTGAAGACAGGATTCTCATAAACATCACCACCGCCATTAGTAAGCTCGAGCGATGTATCGCTGTTATTCCAACCATTAGGTGTACCTGTGATGTAGTAAGCCTCCTCAATCTCTGGAGCATTAGGAGTAGCGGTTAATGTAGTAGAGGCTGTCTTAACAATAGAAGCACCCTTGACATTGATAGCAACACCAACCTCCATAGGAATGGTACGAGCAACAGGACGGCGACCGTAAAGACCATAAACTGCAGCCTCGAGCTCCTCGACATTAGCATAGCCTTCGGCGTCTACCTCAACAGGTGTCTGGTTTTCGCCAGACTCGTCGCTCAGTACTACTTCATACTCAGTAGCTGCAGCACCCTCAGGACCTTCGATTGTTGAGTTGAACAGCAGCACCTTATCACCGCTGATGGTAGCAAAGTCGATAGGACTTGCAGGCGAGGCAGTAAAGCTGATGCTATACGGATCCTCGGGTGCATTGCTGAACGGCTCTGCCCAATCTTTATAATCGTCGGTACAACTTGCCATCAGCAAGGCCATACCCATTAATGATAATATCTTTTTCATAATTCTACGTCGTTATTTAGTTACTCGATAACTACATGATGTTTGTTCTCACAAGAGAGATAAAGCTTGTAGGTGTGAGTACCGCCGTCGCTATTCAGGTTTGCACCATCCTGTGTCAGGTTGTCCTCAGTTCCACCCCAGTTGATAGCCCAATCGTGGTTAGCACGGAACTTGTACTCGCCAGATACTTCGCCTGTTGTGCACTCCCAATAGCCACCTTCAACATTGTAAGTCATCTCTACGTCGCCAGCCCAATCGTTGAAGCCACCGATGATACTGATGTTGGTGATAGGTGTAACGCTATAGGTCATCTCGTTCAGGTCGACAGTAATCAGGTAGAAACCTGCATCAACGCCTGGCATGTTAGAACCGCCATTATCAGCAATCTTACCATCGCCGTCGTTCTCCCAGTCATTATTCCAGTCGTTCTCGTTTGGTTTGAACTTGAACTCACCATCGAGGTAGTAGAAGCCCTTATAGATACCATCCTGGTTAGGACTGCAGAGTGCATGAGCTGTACCCCAACCGCTCTCATTACCAATCTCGTAAATATACATTGGGAATGCGGGAGCAATCTCGTCAGCAGGAACAACAATAATATTAACTGTATTAGAGTAGATAGTAGCTGCACCCTTGGTAGTAGCCGAAGCACGAACTGTAAGCGTTACAGTCTCAGGTGCATCATCACCCCAGTTACCCATGGTGTTGACAGCTGCAGCCAGTTTGGCAGCATCCATTGAACCAGAACCACCTGTAAAGGTAGCAGGCAGTGCAACGTAATCAGGAACCAGACTCTCGTTCTCCTCAGCCTCGGCAGTTGATACGGTGAAACTGCCATTGATAGAAGCCTCTAACTGGAACTCAGCCTCAACGGGGCATCCGTAATCAGGCGAAGACCATGTGAAAGGCAGTTCTGTTGATGTTTCCAGATTAACAGGCATGCTGGCATAGCCTGGAGTATTCAGCACAAATGTAGTAGGCTGACCCAGCGTTGGGTTGGAGTCGTTGTCATCGCTACAAGCGGTGAACAGGCCCACGCTGCAAAGCAGCAGTAGTGTTGACTTCAATATTGTTTTCATAATTATCAATTCTTAATTATTCATTATCAATTAATCAATAGCCAGGATTCTGAGTCAGATTTGGATTGGCTGTCAGATCCGTTGTTGGGATAGCAAAGAGGTTCTTCGTTGCGTCGAAGTTGCGGCCATTAATGGCACCACCCTTCCACTGCCATACGTAATCGCTGCTACCACCAAACTTGCCAAAGCGAACGAGGTCCATACGACGACGACCCTCGAAGTAGAACTCACGGCACCACTCATCGCAAATCTCATCTAATGAGTAGTTAGCCTTAGTGTCGGCATTAGCACGGAGACGCAGTGTGTTAATAGCACTTGCTGCCTCGGCTGTAGTAGCTCCACCGTTCAAACGAGCCAGTGCCTCAGCATAAGTCAGATAAGCCTCAGCCGAACGCATCAGGAAGAAGTCGGCATCAGGGAACTGAGCACTGCTGGTTGCTGCGCCATTAGTGGTATAGTTATTATACTTAGCTACAGCATAACCATTCTTAAAGTTGCTAGGATCGGTGTTCTCGAGTTCACGACCTCTGGTGTCGAAGATGGCGCGATCATCGCCAGCAGCCTTCACTACATCACTAGGAGCAGCCTCAGGAGCATCGTTACCAGGGAAGAACTTCTGGATGAGCTGAGGACGAGTGCGGTTACCACCCCAAGCCTCGGTTGTACCATTAACGTCTGACATGTCGGCATCGTGAGTAGAAGCGATCATGAAGAGAGAAGTACCCCAAGAGGTAGTGCGAACACCATCCTGCAGGATTGGGAATACAGCCTCGTAAGCAGCGCTTGTCTCACCATTGTCGCCCATAAACAGCATCTGGTAAGCACTCCACTTGCCAACAGCAGTGGTATTCAGCTTATAGCTTGAATCCATCACCTTCTTGGCATAGTCGGCAGCCTTCTGCCACTGAGCAGTGCCTGTGTAAACCTCAGCATTCAGATACAGACGGGCCAGCAGCAGCCATGCAGCAGCCTTGTCAACACGGCCGTAACCGTCGTCGGTCGACTTCTTTGCTACAGCAGCATTCAGCTGTGGCTCAATCTCCAACAGCTCGCTCTCTACAAAGTTGAACACTTCCTGACGTGAATACTGTACAGGCTTCTCAGAAGAGATCGAGGTCACGAAAGGAACATTACCCCAACCATCCATCAGATAGAAGTAGTTGAGCGCACGTATAAAACGAATCTCTGCTGTCATAGCGGTATTGTAGCTACCGAACTCCTGCAGATACTGATTGCAGAAAGAGATACCAGTGTACAAACGATAGTAGAAACCACGCAGCATAGGATGGCTGGCATCGTAAGTGTTATAGCAGAAGTTAGAAATACCCTCATCACCCCATCCGCAGATAGCCTCATCGGTAGTTAACTCCTGAGCGTTCCACAGCTGGCGAACATATCCTGAGGTACCACCATCGATACCGTCGACGTCGCAATCGCCGTTAGCACCACCGTTACCGGCTACAGCGATGTTTGCATAGCACTTGTTAAAGAGTGCCTCCGGCTGAATCTCTGTATTCAGGTTCGGGTCGATAGGTGTCACATCCAGATCCTTCGTACAAGAGCTGAATCCTACTGCTACGAGTAAGGCAGCTGCCGGAATGATATTTTTGATATATGTTTTCATTGTTACCTTATTTATAATGTTAGAAGTTCAGATTCAAACCAAGGATGAATGAGATAGGACGGGGGTAGAGATTGTTGTCGATACCACCGAACACTTCTGGGTCGATGCCCTTGTACTTCGTGATGCAGAATACATTAGAAGCAGTAGCATATACACGACCGCTAACGCCCTTGTAGCTACCCATTGGGAGGAGGTTCTCGAAGCTGTAACCCAGTGTGATATTGTCGCACTTCAGGAACGAACCGTTCTGTACCCAGTGGTCAGACAGCTTAGCTTCCAGATCATAGGTCTGCCAATTGTAGTCGAGTGCTGCAACAGGACGGTTGCCGAAGAAGTTGTTACCACTTGAGTAAAGCTCACCGGCACTCAGGTTAACATTACCCGACATCAGGTTGTTGAATACATAGTTACCAATGCTGGCACGGAGTGTGAAGCCGAAGTCGAAGTTCTTGTACTCCAGACGTGAGCTCAAGCCCATAGTTACAGGAGCATCAGGACTCTTATAGTAGTACTTATCAGCCTCGGTAATAGTACCATCACCATTGCGGTCAACTACCTGTCCCTCGATAGGTTTGCCTGCATTATCGTAAACCTGCTGGTAAACATAGAACGAGCTCTTAGGATGACCTACGGCATGAGCCTGAGCTGTAACACCAGTACCACCACCGATACCACCTGTTGGAACGAAGTAGCTCTTATCGTCGCCACCTACCAGCTCGGTAATCTTGTTCTTATTGTAGGTAAAGTTGTAGTCAACGGTCCAGTACCAATCCTTAGCCTGAATAGGCTTAGCACCGATGGTAACCTCGACACCCTTATTCTCCATCGATCCGATGTTAGTCATCACGGTGTTCTTGAAGTTAGAACCAGCAGCTACGTTAGCACTGTTCAGCAGGTCGGTGGTCTTACGCAGATAAGCATCGATGCTGAAAGTGATTCGCTGATTCAGAACGCCGAAGTCCAAACCGATGTTATAAGTATCAGTTGTCTCCCACTTCAGTGATGGGTCGTAAGCATCTGGACGAGCCAATGAACCATCGCCACTGATATCGTAGTAGCTACCAACACCAGTATTCATGGCATAAATAGCAAAGTAGTTGTAATCGCCAATACCATCCTGCTGACCGGTCTTACCATAGCTCAGACGAAGCTTCAGGTCAGAGAGCCAGTTGATATCCTTAAAGAACTTCTCCTCATTAATCTTATATGCGAAAGCTGCTGATGGGAAGAGTGCCCAGTGATCCTGGAAACGTGAAGAGCCATCGTCACGTACAGTAGCTGTGAACATATAACGATCCATCAGCGTATAATTAGCACGTCCGAAGAATGAAACCAGATAGTTCTCGGTCTTATAGTTGTACATCGACCAATCGTGATACTGTCCGGGCTTCTCAGCATTTGTGCTGGGATATGCTCCCCAGTAGTTGTTACGCTGTGAGCGCCAGAAGTGCTGCCACTCGTAACCTCCCATCACATCTACATGATGAATCTTTGCAAAATCCTTGTAATACTGAGCATAAGCCGAAAGGGTGAGGTTACGCTTGGTAATGCGATCCCAACCATGTGAGCCGTAATAGATAGCTGCAGGAGAAGAATTCTCAACATCTGTCCACTGCTTACCCTCTGAGACATCAGCACCTAAAGTAAGGTGGAGGCGAAGATCCTCGAAACCATGAATCTTATAGTCGGCCTCGGCATTACCGATAAACGAGCGGCTGATAGCACGGTCGTCCTTCAGCTCCAGCAGAGCCACTGGGTTGCTGGTAGCATTACGGTTTGTTGTTGTTGCCCATGAAGGATCGTTGAGTGATGAGCCAGGAACCTGCCACTCCCAGTAACCACCAAAGTTGGTAGCACTGTCGTCATGAACAGGCTTGGTTGGGTCGAAAGCAACAGCAGCACCAATAGCACCAGTGTCAGCATACTGCGACTTAGCCCACATGCCCTTGGCATTCAGGTTCAGAGTAAGGTGATCGTCGAACAGTGATGGGTTCAGGTTCACAGATGCAGTGTAACGCTTAAAGTCGGATGTCTTCAAGATACCCTGCTGATCGGTATAACCAAGAGATACGCGATAAGGCAAGTTCTTGAATGCACCAGCTACGGTTACATTATGATCGTGGCTCCATGCAGTGCGGTAAATCTCCTTCTGCCAATCGGTATTAGCATCGCCCAGAGCAGCCAAAGCCTCAGCCTCACGAGAGTTGCCGGCATAAACCTGCTTAACCAATGCACGATACTGATCGCCATCCAGTACATCAACTGTCTTCTTCTTCATACTCATGGTAACACTTCCTGAGTAGCTTACCTGAGGTGCACTACCCTTGCGGCCCTTCTTAGTGGTGATAATGATAACACCATTAGAACCACGGCTACCATAAATAGCAGTTGCCGAAGCATCCTTCAGCACGTTGAACGACTCGATATCCTGTGGGTTTACCATCGAGAGGGGGTTAGCAAGACCCTTCACACCGTTGTTATCCATAGGTACGCCATCGATAACAATCAGAGGGCTGTTTGATGCGTTCAGAGACGAACCACCACGAATACGGATGGTAGAGCCACCACCAGGGGTACCACCATCGCTGGTTACATTAACACCAGCAATCTTACCCTGCATCATTTCCTGGGCGTTAACAACCAAACCCTTGTTCTTTGTATCGGGCTTCAAAGCTGTAACCGAACCAGTCAGGTCGCTCTTTTTTACTGCACCATATCCGATAACCACTACCTCGTTAAGAACAGCAGCATCGTCCTGGAGCGTAATCACCAAACTGGGAGCAGCCTTTACCGTCTGGCTCTGATAGCCAATATAGCTCACGGTAATGTTTGCACCCTGTTCTGCCTTCAGCACGAAGTTACCGTCGAAATCAGTAACAGTGGCGGCCTGTGTGCCGTCTACACGTACTGTTGCGCCGATAATGGGTTCGCCTGTAGCATCTTTCACATGGCCTTTTACGTCAATCTGAGCAAAGGCACTTACCGACAGGAACAGACCTAAAATAAGGCCAAGCATCCTCATCGGGAATTGAATGTTTACCTGCTTCATCATTACATTTGAATTAGAGTTAATTTGTTATTGTTATATCGTTTTAAGCTTCTTGGGAGCTTGAATTTACAGTTTCATCGGTGCAAAGATAAATCAGATTTCAATAAGTTATTCTTTTTTTTGTTTAAAATTGTTATTTTCACGATGCAAACGTTTGCATAACAAAAAAGGGCTTGCATCCCATAGATACAAGCCCACACCTTATTATATATAAGCACCTTATGGTGTTACCCTAATCCAGTCGGCATCCAGATTGCCACGATCGGATTTAGCATTATCATCTACAGATACATAACCGAACTTAGCGCCAATCCATTTGCCCTCGCGCATCTGGAACTCAGTACCACAGGATTTGAACTTCTTGCCATCCAGACTGTAGGCGAACTTCAACTTAGAGTTATCTACACTCAAACGGAGATAGATATCCATGTGGATAGCTGGTTTGTAATCGATCTTATCCTCGGCTGAGGGTTTTAGGGTTGCTATCAGCTGCTCTGTCTGCGGAGTGCCTTTATCGGCAGCCTTACAGGTGAGTTGCAGCAATTGGAACTGCTTACCCACACGCTTTACTACCAACGCCGAATAGTCGAGGCCCATCATAATAAGTCCGCCCATCTGTCCTTCAGCCTTTGAGGTGAAACGTATCTTGGTGGTTGCCGTAAACTTATCGGCAGGCGTTTTCTGGAGCAACAGATTGGGCACCTCCCAGAAGTTCACGAAGTTATCCGAGAGTTTATAATTATAAATACGATAGGTGCCAAAGGCGGTGGGCATACCGAATTTCTCATCGTAGTTGGCATGCCATTGCCACTGCAGGCCTAACTTGTTACTATTAAACTCATCGCTTTCAACGGGGTTAACCACCGTTTTCGATGAACTCTTGGGTTTCTTGTAGGTTGTTACAGGCTCACCCTTATTACCCATGATGGGCCAACCAGTGCTCCAATCAACGGGATTGAGATGTACCACACGTCCATAGGCTTCCTTATCCTGAAAATGCAAGAACCAATCCTCGCCGTATTTGGTATGTACCCACCCACCCTGATGAGGGCCGTTGATAGTAGTCTTGCCCTGAGCTAATACTATCTTATGCTCATAAGGACCATAAGGGCTGCGACTACGCATGGCCAACTGGAAGCCAGTGGGCACGCCGCCTGCAGGACACATAATCCAGTACCAACCATCGCGCTTGTAGAATTTCGGTCCCTCACAAGTACGATTCTCAGTGCCGTTGCCATCAAAAACAATCACAGGCTGGCCAATGGCACGAGTGCCATCAGCTGATAATTCGCGCACCGTAAGTACCGATGCGAACTTAGAACGACTGTTAGCCCATCCGTTCACCAGATAGCAGCGACCATCCTCGTCCCAAAGCGGCGTGGTATCGATATACCCCTGCCCTTTAATCACACAAACGGGAGCCTCCCACTTGCCGGCAGGATCCTGTGTTTTTACCATATACACACCAAAGTCGGGATCGCCCCAATAGATATAGTACCAACCAGCATGATAGCGAATACTAGGCGCCCAAACGCCTGCACCATGACGAGGCGAACTAAAATGCTCGAGCAAAGCCTCATCGCCCTCGTACAGATTGCCTAATGCATAATTGATAATCTCCCAGTTTACCAAATCCTTGGAGTGCAGGATGGGCAGACCAGGCACGCACTGAAACGACGAAGCCGTCATGTAATAATCCTCGCCGCTGGCACCCACGCACACATCGGGGTCGCTATAATCAGCATTAATCACAGGATTGGTGTAGGTGCCATCGCCATTTTCGGGGCTCCACACCTTCGACACATACTGAGCCGAAGCTAAAAGAGGCAGGCAGACAACTGCCATTAAAATCGTTCTTTTCATATTTTAGTAGTTTCCTTTTATAAGTGTTTCTTGAAGAATTCGAGCACACGCTGCTGGGCTTTCAGACCACAGCTGTGGGGGATATCCCAGAGTTCGGTTTCCAGTTTATCGTCGGCACCCTGACTTTTCCAGGTATTGTGCATGATGGCAAAGGCCTTTTCGACACCTGGCACAGGGAACAGTTTATCCTGTTTACCATTGATAAAGAGCATAGGCTTAGGGCAAGCGATACTAGCCACATGGGGATAATCCATCCAGCGGCGCAAACCTGGGAAACAGTTGGCAAAGCCGCCATTCTCGGTTCGATCGTACTTAAACGACAACTGCTCATCGGCTGTAACCATCCAGCATACCGAAGCACTTACTTTGATGCGATCGCTGAGTGCAGCCAACATCCAGGCACGATAGGCACCCATCGACCAGCCCGTACAACCAATTCTCGAGGCATCTACCTCAGGCATCTGCGCTAAGAACTCGGTACCAGCGATATCGTCGTAAGTCATCCAGGCCGAAAGGTCGATGCCATACAGCATCATATTGCCTGCTATCATATCGTATCGGTCGCGGCGCGGTCCTTCTTTCTGTCCACGTTCTCCCCACATCGGGGCATCGGCCGAGAAAACTACATAGCCCTGCCTGGCCAGATAATCGCCAAAGAACTGGCCTTCGTAACCAGCCAGCCACTCCTCAGCATCTTTCACTACCGCTTTATCCTCACAGGATAGCGGACGTATCATCTTCTCCTTACCTATATATAAATGGGCACCATGATCGTGCAACAGGTTGATGGCTGGGAACGGGCCTTTACCATCGGGAATCAATACATAAGCTGGTACGGTGTAATATTGCGACAAGCGGATCTCAATCTTCTGCGCCTTATAGCCATCGCGCTGTTCCTCGAACAGCACCTTAGTCTGATAGCCATCAGCAGGTGGTGGCGGTGGCATCAGCATGCAGTCAAACACCTTCTGGCGAGCCACCTTCTTCCATTTTGCAAACTTCTTAATGCCACTATTTTCCCAAGCCAAGGGATAATCGAAATGGGCAATTAGCGAGTCGGCATACACAGGCAGATTACGCATAAACTCGAATTTTTCGCGTTTCTGCGCTGAAGCATTAAGACAGCAGAACGCCATCAACGCAAGGATTATTTTACTTGTTTTTTGAGCCATAGCATCTGAGTATAATTTGTTTCTGAAGTAGTCCAATGTTCATTGATAGGTGTAATGAGCGATCCCTTGGGCGCTGTTATCAGGTTCCAGACAATATAGCTGGTAGTTGGCGGACACACATTATCATTATATCCCCAAGTGATATAAACCGGACAGGTAATACGACGGGCAAAGTTTACCACATCGTAATAAGCCATAGTGTTAACCTTTTCGGGAGTGAACATATTCTTCAATCGGTTAAAATGAGGATAGCCACCAGCACGGTTATCCAAGTAGCCGGCCATATCACTTAAAGCAGGATGGTTGGCAACACAGGCTGTTACACGAGGATCGAGACCTGCCGTAACGAGCGAAAGAGCCCCACCCTGACTTCCGCCTTGTACAAAAACATTCTGACCATCCCAATCGGGAAGCGATGTCAGGTAGTCAATAGCTCGCACACATGCCACATAAACATGCTTCATGTAGTAGTTGTCGCGATCGTCGAGCCCATTGGTCAGATAACCGTTTTCGTAATCAAAAGCAGTGGTTATCTCCTTAAACTGCTCATCGGTCATCTCTGGGTTCAGACCATGAATCTCCATCTCCAAACGGATAAATCCGTTCTTAGCATAGAAAGTACTACGCATAGGCTCTTTAATGGTTTTGATACCTGCACCTGGGGGACAGAGCACAACGGGGTACTTACCTGCTTTCTTGGGTTTGGTGAGATAGCCATAGATGCTATGACGGCGATCTGTCTTGATTTTCAGGAGATAGCAATCAAACTCGTCGGTGGTATATTTATCTACCTTATTACAACTTACTGATACAGGCGTTTTGCGGGCCTCATCAAGATTGGCCTTCCAGAAAGCATCGAAATCCTGAGGATTCTTGGTGTAGGGCTTTAACAGCTCAGGCGAGAAGCCCACCTTAACATGATGCTGATACTTGCCATCAACGCTCAGTCGCATATCAAGAAAACCAGGTTTCTTCATCGTCCCCATATCAATCACGGCACGACCATTCTTAAGTGCTACCTTTCCTGATGACGTAGCAGGCATCATATCGGGCCCTATCTCATAAGCCACTTCCACATTTTGTGGCATACCATAAAGGCAGAACGACACCTCGACCTTGGCACGTTCGCCTGTCTTATAGAGCCAGTCGGCGTGATTGGGCACCGTAAGCCACAAATAATCAGCACGATAGGGATAATTCTCGGCCAAAGCAGTAGCCATACTGCCTAACACAAAAAACAATGTAAATAGTAATTTCTTCATTTCTGTAGTTTGTTTGGGTGCAAAGTTAAACAATTATTTTTATTAATTCAAAAAATCGACTACAAAGACAACAAAAAAATGTTACCGTCACGTAAAGCCCTAAAGGGTAACGATAGTACATTCTACATCTTCTTTATTAGTTGAATATCCAATATATAAGTTTTGATGATATGCAATGGCCTTGGGGTAGCTATATCCCAAGGTTTTATATTTTCCCTCATAGCGCCGTGGTGGCAAATCGTTTAGTGAGCCACTACGCAACAAGATGGCCTTATCGAACTTTATGCCATCGTTACTCAAATGCAGCACGAGCGGCCAGCGACGTTTGGCAGGAGCAGGACAGCTAACCATATACGAGGTGCCATCGGGCAGATTGCCCGCACACTGTTTGGTACGTCCATCAGGGAATGTTGTCAGCGTTGGCTTTGTCCAAGTTACTCCCCTATCCTTGCTTTCAGATACCAGTTTGCGGAAGCTACTGCTTTGATCGCGGAATAGCATCACGAAAGTGCCATCGGGACGCAAATACTGACTGGGTTCAATTTCGCGCGAAGTTTTACTAATATCTTCTGATTCGAAATTCCCTTTGCGCCAGCCACTGATGCCTCGCGGATCATCAGTATATACAGGACAGATATGCAATCCTGGCATAAAGTGAGTGGCTCCCACTAAACGTCCATCTGGCAAGCGATAAGGATCTTGTTCCAGTACACCGTTCATCTCGCTGCCGTCTGCCATTCTTACAGGTTTCATGGAACTCCACGAAAGTCCGTCGGTACTGGTTATATAACAAGTCTTTCCGCCTCGTGGCGAAAGTCCTTTCTGCCAAGTATCAATAAAAGCTATAAGGGTGTCGCCGTTAACCAGCCAACCGCCTGATGTGCAATAGCAATCCATGCCAGGTGCAGACAGTACCATGGGCTTGCTCCAAGTATTGCCTTCATCGCTACTGATGCTATAAAGCACACGGGTATCGTCGCTATCCTCATCCTTTGGCGAGCTTTGCCACATGCAATAAAGCTCGCCCTTAAACGCAGCCAATACTACACCGTTAGCATAGTGGTCGGACTGCTCAGTAGCCTTAAATACCGTTACGGTCTTTACGTTAGCAGCCGGTTTTAACCCTACAGTTTCGTGCAGAGTGGTATCGATAATACCATTGGGGATATATGGCATTTGTATCTGTGCTGCAGTATAACTACTGCAAAGCAGTAAAAATGCAATAACAAATTGAACTTTATTTTTCATCTTTTAGTAGTTTGATTGAGTGCAAAGATACACGATTATTTTCAAATTGCAATAGTTTTATCCTTATTTGTTTCTTCTTTAGAAAAAACTTCCTGCTATTTCACAACAACAGGAAGCCATCTTACTTACTTCAATTAACTAATCTAACTATAATCCTATATGAATCTCCGTTTTATTACCGATGTGACCATAATGATTAATAGTACTAACCGTATATAACTGACTATGCTTCTGTGTTATTATTAGATGGTTATCTTTCACGATTCCAACCACTTCATTCTTATCGTTTGTTACCAGATATCCTTTTGCTCCTTTTACCGATTTCCAATGCAGTACGCCTTTTTTATAATAAAGTTTTTCAGGAGCAGGTAATGATTCCATATAACTACGAGGGTTCCAACCATCTGGTGCCAGTATCATATTCTGATAATTATATTTGGCAGCTTCGGAGGTTGTGAGTGTTGTCCGGCTGCTACCAGAATACTTAGCTCCGGTGCTGCGATCGGTATAGGTATAGATAGATTTACGGTGCTCTGTTTCTATCAATTTGCCCTGATTGTCATAACTGCGATATTCGGCAAAAAGATAAGGAATGGTACCCATATCAGTCCAACCTTCAGGGGCAACAGGAATAAGCATCTTGGTGTTAATCCACACGTTTACAGGATTGTTATGCCAAGGACGACCTAATTTCAGTTTTCCATCGGCTGCCTTCTGATTTCCATCCACAATACAGTTTAAGAACGCATAACCATAACGTGCTTTGGTGTGGCATGGTGCGGTAATAATCGATCCGCTACGCACATTGTAAAAGGTAGTTTCTTCAGCAAGAATATCGCCACTACCATAGATGTAGTCAACGGCACCCTCCAGATAGCAGTCCTTAATATAATGGCGATCGGTATCGTTGGTGGTTGTAAACCATGTATCCTGGAAAGACAAGAATCTACAATTGTAGAACGCCATTCTATCGGCAAACGTCCGGATGGCCAATGCTTGCGGACCAGCCTGTTGTCGGGTTCCCCAACTATTCTCAAGGGTGATATTCTCCATATAGAAGTTACTACCCCAGTTATCCATTACTGCATGGTGTTTATAGTTTTCTGATTGGGGATTATTAACAGAATACTCAAATTGCTTGCTATCCTTACCGCCACAATGCATGGTATGACGGATGATGGTACTATTTGCATCTTGTCCGATAAGATGTATATAAGTCTTTTCGGCGGGTATATCCACCAATTCATCATATATACCATTCTTAATAAAAATAAGATATGGACGTGTAGAATGCTCGGGAGCAGCATTTATAGCTGCCTGTACGCTGGTGTAATTTCCACTGCCATCAGAAGCAACAACCATATCGAACACCTTATTGGCTTTATTCTGGCCATAGCCTATAACACTTACCAGTAGCGATAATAAAATTGTTTTAGTACGTTTCATTTTTTGTTTTTAAAGATTTTGATGGCGCAAAGATAGAAAGCCATACAATATTTTAGGTCGACAAAAGTCCTAAAAACTGCATGGCGTATATTTTTCCTCGTTTTCGGGATTATTTTTTACCCTCGGAAAAATCCTTCGGTAAAACTCCTGTTAGTTTCTTAAAGCAGCGACTAAAGTATTTGGGGTCGGAAAAACCACTCTTATAGGCAACATCCGACACACGCATATCGGTAGTAAGTAACAGTTTCTTAGCATAGTTAATACGGGTATTAAGCACATAGTTATTAGGCGAACTATTGAATATGTGCTTCATACGTACAAACAGCACAGTACGGCTCACATACATGGCCTGTGCAATATCGATTACTGATAGATCAGCATTATCGATATTTTTCTCCACATACTCCTTGACACGCGAAGCAAAAAAACGGTCATCTGGACTCAACGTTTCACTCTCCTCGGTTATCTCCTTTACCTCTTCGGTGATAGGGAGCAACTCTTTGATGCGTTCACCCAACAATTCTATCTGTTCCTTGCTGGTAAGTTGTACATTTTTCAGCTCACGCTTTAATCTTCGTACGTATCTGATGGCCGATAATCCACCAATTACAAAGCATGTAATAAGTAACCCATATAACATCCAGGCCCAAGGTGTCTCATTAAAATATGCAGAACGGTGCAGAATAATCGTCTGCTCGTTATCAGTCCAAACGCCATCGCCATTGGTTGATTTGATATGCAATGTGTAATCGCCTGGCGCCAATCGGGCATAATTCAGTTCATTACTTCGGGTATATCGCCACTCACTGTCTATGCCATCCAGTTTATAAGCATACACTATCTCTTCGTTCTTATTATAATCCAATGCCGCAAAGCGAATACTGAAATCTTTCTCATCGGGCGACAGGAATACTTCATGAGCACAATTAAACACAATTCGAGGAACGAAATTACTTTTCTTCATCTCGCTTGGGTTGATGGGTAATATACCTAAAGTGGTACTGAATACGAGCGTTCCATTTGACAGAACTGCAGGTGTTGCCTCCGTAAACAACTCGCCAGCATCCGGAAACAGATTCCAATAGTTAGTGGCTAATCCTGTTTTGGGGTTTAGCATACTTAACGACCCAGCAGACACTATCCACACATTACCATTCCTATCTTCGGTCAACGTCTGGTTCATGTCCGATGAGATACCCTCAGCTACAGAAAAGTGTTGGAATTGTATCGTATCACAGAGAAGTTTATGAGAAATAACGACATCGGTACCACCACCAGAAGTAGTAATATAGATCCGACCAGACTTTGCTTGCAATATTTCGGTAACAAAATTATTACTGATACTATGAACATCGTTAGGTCGACGGTTGTTGATATAGAACACCATCTTTTCGTAGGGATTGTTCAGGGATGTTGTGTATAGTCCGTCGTTAGTACCAAACAACAGCGTACCATCAGGCATCATACTCAAACATCTGCTCTTAAGCCCCTTGTGAGGATACTGTTTCAATACATTTCCACAATGCATAAAACGCGTTTGTCCGTTTGACAGCTGTTCGGCAATGTTCAGTCCGCCACCAAAGGTTGCAATCACAAGTCTGTTCTTTGCATCCTCAGCAATGTCGTATACCGAATTACAATTGATAGAGAAAACATCCTTAGGGTCATTACAGAAATGCTCCACCTGATAGCCTCCATGATGAGGAGTAAGTTTAAACAGTCCATCAGGTTTGGTGCCTATCCACATCCGTCCTTTGCGATCTTTGTAGATGCAATAGGCAGCATATCCAAAAGACGTACGAGTGCTTGAAAGACTACCATTAGCCGTAAGATATTGCGTTTGCTTATTCTTGTTAATCAAACGAATATAGCCGCTCTTATCCGCCACCCACAAGTACCCTTTAACATCAGCATAAAGGGCACTTACCACTTCTTCATGCGGACTATCTTTCAAAGTCATAATGGGTGCTGGAATATCCGATATACGTTCTAAACCACGATGAGAGTTTACCCAAATACCATTTTGCTGGTCTTCCAACAATATACTGAATTCAATATTCTGATATTCCTTGATGTTTTGTATTTTTTGTTTAGCTTTAGCTGTTGGATGATATAAATGGGGCTTCACCTTATTATTATATAAAGTGAATACCGCTGTTTGGGGATTGAAAAGATAGTATTTATCGTTCGACCAACATATAATCTGGTGATCGGCAGTTTCTTCTACATAACTAATGCGGTTTGATTCCAATGGCGAACAGTCGCCAGGACGCGCTTTAAAGGTTTCGAACCGATAGCCGTCATATCGGCGCAATCCATCCCAAGTAGCCAACCATATATATCCGTTGCTATCTTGTATCATGTGTACGACAAGTGCTGATGAAAAACCATCTTCCTCACCAAAGTGCTGAATCTTGGTTTTATGTACTTGGAAAGCCCAACCAGATATAGCCACCAAGCACCATGTCGTTAGTAGTATAATGTATCTTCTCATGTTAAAACTGTTATTTGCCGATACAAAAGTACGAAAAATAAATCATAAAAGTGTATTTTAGTTCTAAAACTGCCGAAATAGGACTTTTTTAACCGTAAAATGTACTTCCTTCACCCTATTGCATACATAGTATGTATAATTTTGCCGCCACTTTTAACTACTACGATTATTTTTAAATCAATCAATTTTAATAACTAAATCAAAAAAGTATGTTTAAACGAACTCTCTTTTCTGTGATTTTCCTGTTAGCCCAATTAATGGCTTTTGCTCAGGGTGGACAGGTAAAAGGTATTGTAAAAGATTCCAATGGCGAACCTGTTATCGGTGCTACCATTACCGAGGCAGGTAATTCCAGGAATGCAACTGTAACTAATTACGAAGGTAACTTTACGTTGAAACTGTCGCCCAAAGGACGTCAGATTGTGATTTCCTATATAGGAATGAAGACGAAGACCTTACGTGTAACAGCAGGTAAACCTATTAATGTTACACTCGAAGAAGATGCCACCACATTGAGCGAAGTAGAAGTGGTAGCAGTAGGTTATGGACAGGCTCGACGCCGTGACTTAACAGGTTCAATATCGTCGGTAGGCGAAAAAACGCTCAAGAATATCCAGACTACCAATGCTGCTTCGGCAATTACAGGTCGTGTGGCAGGTGTTAACGTTGTAACAACCCAGGGATCGCCCGATGCCGATGTTACCATCCGCGTACGTGGTGGTGGTTCAATCACCCAGAACAACGAACCTCTTTATATCGTTGATGGTTTCCAAGCTGGCAGCATTAGCGATATCCCTGTTACCGACATCGAGAGTATCGATGTTTTGAAGGATGCCTCATCTACAGCTATCTACGGTGCCAAGGGTGCCAATGGTGTTGTACTGGTTACCACCAAGAGTGGTCGTGCAGGTAAAACCGAGGTAACCTTTAATGCTTCGATGGGTTTGAACAACTTCTACAACGAGACCGAGGTACTGTCGCCATACGAGTATGTGTACCTACAGCGCGAGCTTGACAATGCCGATAAGGCCAGTTTCTTTGACCGATACGGCCGTTGGGAAGACATCGACATATACAAATCTCGCCAGGGGACCGACTGGCAGAAGAAACTGTTCGACCGTACAGGTATCAAGCAGACCTACAATGTGAATATCAATGGTGGCTCCAAAGATCTTATCTACAGCCTCAGCTATACACGCGATGATGAGAGTTATATTATGGAAGGCTCTAAGTTCAAGCGCGATGCACTGAACACCAAGATAAGCAAGAAGTTCTCGGATAAATTACGTCTTGACTTTAATGCCAAGATGACCTATCGTATTATTGATGGTCCAAGTGTATCGTATGGCAACAAACTGCGCGACTGTGTGAAATATCCACCTGTTAAGACCTTGATTGACCTTGGTATCGACGACTTAGGCGGCGACGACCTCTCGTACGAGAATATCAGCTATCTGCAGGATCCATTCTATAATATTGCCAACGAGTACAAAAAGCAGAAGAACTTTAACAACTCGTACAATCTGGCACTTACATGGGATATTACCAAATGGTTGCAGTGGCGCACAGAAGGTACGTACGGCTTTAGCTACAACCGTCAGGACAACATCTTCTTGGCCAATACTGGTGAGGCAAACGGCCGTTCAGGTATGCCTGTGGCTAAGCGCCAGTATCAGGAGGGCAACAACTGGACTTTCCGTACCATGCTGAACTTTAAAAAGGATTTTGGCAAACACCACACCGATGCCATGATTGGTTTCGAAGGTAACAACTCTGAGTCAGATCGCATGAATATCGAAGCCGACTACTTCCCACTCGACTATACCGTGGATAATATCCTTGCGATGTGGAACAATGGTACATCGGAACCCACCTATACCACTATCAACGAGCCTGGTCGTACGCTGTCGTACTTTGGCCGTGCTAACTATGTGTATGGAGGCAAGTACTACTTTACCTTTACACTGCGTGCCGATGGTACCAACGTATTCTCGCCAGGCAACAAGTGGGGTGTATTCCCTGCAGTGGCAGCTGCTTGGCGCATTACCGACGAGAAATTTATGGCAGGAACACGTGATTGGCTCGACAATCTGAAGCTCCGCTTGAGCCATGGTGTATCGGGTAATGCCCGTGTTGGTAGCTACTGGCGCCAAACCTACAGCCCTGTAACAGCTGTTCGCAACCTGTATTTCCAGAATGAGACTGGTCAGAGCAGTCTGCAGCCCTCAACCGTGTTGCGTAACGACAAACTTACTTGGGAAACCAAGCACTCTACTAACGTAGGTATCGACTTTACTATACTTAAGAAGAAACTCGACGTATCGGTTGATTGGTACAACGATGTAACTAAAGACCTGATTATGTCGGTACAGCTGCCCTCAAACTCTGGTTACAATACCCAGTATCAGAACTTAGGTCAGACCACCAACCGCGGTATCGAGTTCACTGTTAATGCAAATATCATCGACACCAAGGACTTCTACCTGGGCGCCAACTTCAACATCTCGTTCAACAAGAACAAAGTTGACCACTTGTATGGTACCGAGAATGACGAGATGATACTTTCGGGCGGTTCGTTCCCCAGCACAGGTAGTGATAACTACCGAGTATTTGTGGGCGATGAGGTAGGACTGATGTATGGCTATGTTTGTGATGGCTATTATAGTTTCGACGACTTTACCTATAACGAGACCACTCAGCGCTGGGTGCTTAACGAAGGCGTTGTAGATGTAACAGGTGTATTGTCGCGTTCAGGCGCTTGGTTCGGTCCTGGCCATTTGAAGTTGAAAGACTTGGATGGTGATGGCAAGGTAGATGCCGACCACGACCGTAAGGTAATTGGTCGCGCACAGCCCAAGCACACAGGTGGTTTTGGTATCAACATGGGTTGGAAGGGCTTAGACCTCACAGCACTCTTCAACTGGTCGTATGGTAACGATGTACTGAATGTGAACAAGATTGATAACACCTCTTACGATCTCTCAAAGCGTTATCAGAATATGAGTACCGAGATGTCGTTGGCCAACCGTTTCACGGTTATCGACCCTGTTACAGGCTTTAATATCTACAATGGCGAGCATGCCAATCCTGCAAAATTACAGGAGTTGAATCAGGGCAAGACCATGTGGCACCCTCTGATGAACAACAGTATTACTACCGACTGGGCTGTTGAGGATGGTTCGTTCCTGCGTCTGGGTACACTCACACTTGGCTATTCACTGCCTCAGCAGTTGCTGAAGCATGCAGGAATCAAGCGTCTGAGAGTTTATGCCACAGGCACCAACCTGTTCTGCTGGACAAAATATAGCGGACAGGACCCTGAGGTAAACATTTCATCAAACAATATGGTGATGGGTTACGACCGTTCGGCCTATCCTAAGTCACGCTCTTGGGTGTTCGGTCTTAATGTAACATTCTAAATATGTAATAAACAATAATGATTATGAAATACGATATTATAAAATATATGATTGCTGCAGGTGCTCTCTGTGGTTTTACCACCAGTTGCTCCGACTATCTCGACACCGAATCGCCTTCGCAGCAAACCAGTCAGGTTATCTACGAGAACGAGGGTATGGCTCGTGCTGCCATCATGGGTGTTTACAGCGACTTGGCAGGAACTTACGTATATGGACAGAAAATGTCGGTAAACTGGCAGGGTGTCAGCGATATCGAGCTGGCCAGCGGTTATAACAACGACCCCTCGAAGGAGTTGACATCCGATACTGGTGCAGCCAATTTTTATAGCGATTGGTATAACCACACCATCCAGTGGCAGTATATCTTCAAGATGGCCGAGCGTGCCTCAACTGCCGTTGAGGGAATCCGCAACTCTGAGGCTTTCAAGAGTGGCAATAAAGCCATGCAACGCTACTTGGGCGAAGCTCTTGTTTTGCGTTCACTTAGCTATTTTGAACTCGTACGCCGCTGGGGCGACATTCCTTACAAGGAGGGAACATCGGCCAGTGACCTCTCGAATGTATATGCCGGCAAGACCGACCGCGACGAAATCTATTCATATCTGGTACGCGACATGCAGGAGGCCATCGACTATCTGCCATGGCTTGGTGAGGTGTCTGACTACAACTGCGAACGTATTACCAAAGGCTTTGCCAAAGGTTTGTTGGCACGTATCGCCTTGTTTGCAGGCGGTTGGAGTGTACGCGACGGTAATCAGTTTGCCGACGACTCGAATGTAGAGCACTATCCTTCAACGGTTCCAGGTATGGGCGAGATGAACGGTTTCTATGTTGGTCGTCCAAAGAATTGGCGCGACTATTATGCCATTGCCGAGCAGCAGTGTGCGGAGATTATCGGCGACGACCAGAATCCTCACCACCTTGATCCCGATTATGGCGATATCTGGAAAACAGTTTGTCATCTGGATTACAATGCCTATAACGAGAATATGTTCGAGGTAGCCAATGGTATGGGTTATAGCGGCGACATCGGAACACTGATGGGCCGTGAGATGGATGGCAACCTGTTTGGAGCTACTGGTTGGGGTTCTTCGTATGTAAACTCTAACGGCTACTACTTCTACTCATTCACACCATCCGACACCCGTCGCGATTATGCTTGCTACTTCCCCAAGTTCACCAAAGAGAACAACAAGCTTACCGAGACCATGAACGGACGTAACGATATGCTGAATGTTCACTTTGGTAAATGGAGTTATTTTTGGACAAACGATGCCTATAGAGCACTGGCTCAGACCGCCAGCGGCCGTCCCAGCACTGGTATTAACTGGATTCTGATGCGTTATCCCGATGTACTGCTAATGTTTGCCGAAGCACGTTATCAATTAGGAGAGGGCGAAGACACAAAGAACACGATTGCCAAGATGTCGGCTCGCGAAGCTCTAGAAAAGGTTCGTGAACGTGCATTCGGTGCAGGATCGGCTGAGATCAAAAACTACGATAGCGATTTCTTTAACGCCATTGTTAACGAGCGTGCCTGGGAATTTGGCTGCGAGGGCATTCGCAAACTCGACCTGGTTCGTTGGGGATTGCTCGACCAGAAGATTGAGGAGATGAAAGAAGCCCTTGTAAAGATGTACGATGGTACTCAGACGGTAAAAATCTTCGATAAGACTTACGAGCCCAAGGACTTCCCCGAGAAGGTTTACTACAAAATGATTTCGAAGGGTGCAAGCGGCTATCCTGAGGTTGATATTTCGAGCATCAATTTCTATCGTCAGCTCAATGCCAACCCCAATCCCGATACTTATAAAGAACTCTCATGGCTGCGTAAGGAAAACAACGAGACAGATGTTGTGAACCGCTCGGTTAGAATTCTGCTTTGTGCCTCTGGTTTGCGCGCCAACTACGACTACAGCGCTCTGCTCAGCCAGTTGCAGTATGGCTCACAAATTCAGGAGAAACTGCAGACCTATACCATGGGTAATGGTGTATGTAATTATCGCCATCTTTATTCAATCTACTACGACGACATCTATAAGTCGAACGGATACTTAAAGAATTCTTATGGTTACGACCATAGTATTAACTAATTCATTAATTAAGAAAACTATTATATGAGAACAATTAATAAAATTGCTTGCATAGCATGTGCTGCTATTGGCCTTGCATCGTGCAGCGAAGACGCAAACCAGTGGCCTGTAGATGAGAGCTACAGTCACCTATTCCGTACCACCAACCTATCGTTGGTTGAAACCGAACCAACCTCGGTGGTACTGAGCTTTAATGGTGTTACCAGTGCTACCCAGTATGTGTTGGAATTTAGTCTCGACAGTCTGGAATTCAACGAGATTGTCAGAACGGAAGTTATCAAGGCCGACACCTTAACACCTTATAGTACTGGTAAAGTGATGGTACAGAACGAGTACCACAAACTGATAGAGGATTTGTATGGTACAACCACCTATTCTGTACGTTTAAAGGCAATAGACGAGACTACAGGCGATGAGTCAGGCTGGTATGGTGTAAGCTTCAAGACACCTGCCGAACAGATCTTTACCACAGTAACACCAGGTATCAAGGATGTACAGCTGAACTGGGATCCAGAAAAAACGGCTACATACATCAAGTTGGGTACCATTGGTGAGAAGGATACCACATGGATATCAAGCCTCAACATTTCTACTGACATGCAGGAAGCAGGTAGCGGTATGATTGACGGTCTGAACCCTGGCACCAATTATATCGCACAGATATACAACGATACATTCCTGCGTGGTACCTATAAGTTCAAGACCCTAGGTTCTGCAACAGGTCAGACCATTGATGTGGCTGTTGGCGATGATGTTAACGAGTTGCTTGCAGCCGCTACCGATGAGACAGTAACACTGGTATTTAATGGTGGAAATACATACGAGGTTGGAAAAGTATCACTTCCTGAGACCATCAAGAACATCTACTTCTCAGGAAAAATAGTTAATGGTGTTCGGCCTGAATTAAAGATGCCAGCATTTAGTATCAACAGCAGAACTGAGAATATCAACTTCCAGTATGTTGATATCGATGATGAAATGAAGAATGCTTTCTGGTTCGACATGCGTCGTGCCGATGGCTTCGGCAATATCAACTTCGAAGGCTGTATCATTCGTAACATTCCACGCTCACTTGTGTTTGTAAGCAATGGTAACGCCGAGGTTAATAGTATCAACATCAACAATTGTATTGTAAATAACGTGGGTACATCGGGTTATGGCATGATTAATATTGGTGGCGCTAAGAGTGTCGGTACCATATCTATCACCAACTCAACACTTATGGAGATTGGCGACCAGATGATGGACCTGCGCGCACAGGCTGACATGTTTAAGGTCGACCACTGCATCTTCTGTAACTATACCACCAAGCTGCAGAAGTGGATTCTGGCAACCAAAACACCTAAAGAGGCTCAGGTTACCAATATGATATTCTGTGGACCTAATGGTGGACAGAAGATGAACTCCGGTTATGGCGACTACTCAGGCTGGCTCGATTTCTCAGGTTGTTATCTCACAGCCGATTTCCCAGAAAACAGCAAGAAGTTCACAAACGCTATCCGTTTGGAACTGACAAGCGAAGAACTGTTTGAAGACCCACAGAATGGTAACTTCCACCTTAAGAAAGGTGTAATCTTCAAAGGTAAAAAGGTAGCCGGCGATCCTCGTTGGTGGTAGAGAATAGGATATCTATGAATTTAAAATCATTAATAGTTTGTTGCACCTTTTTTCTGATTAGCGGTGACGTCCTAGCACAGGACGTCACCGTGTCAGTGAGCAGCAACCGTGAAACAAAAATGTCTAACGGCCTCATCAGTATTACCATTGGCAACAACGGGCGAATCAGTCAGATGACTCCCACAAACGGTTCAAATGTCATTGGTAGCAACGGCGTATACTTTGACTACACCTCCGACAAAAATCGCACACTCAACCCATCGAAGGTAGATATTGTACAGCAAACCGCTGATTATGCCGAGGTGGTATACAGCAACATGGATAACCATCCACATTTGCAGCAGGGATTTATTATACGGCGAGGCGTTTGTGGTGTCTATGTTTATATGGTTGTTAGCGGCACAAACGCTTCATCAGCAGTAAAAATGCGTGAGATGAGAGTATGCACACGTCTTGCCTCCTCTTTCATCAATGGTTATGTTGACGATCACATGCAAGGACGTATCCCATCCAATAGCGAGATGAAAACGGCCGAGCGAGAAGAGAACAAAGTAGCCGATGCCACTTATAGAATGGCGGATGGAAGTATATATACCAAGTACAACTGGGGACAATACATCGTAAAAGATAGTCTGCATGGTTTAATGTCCGACGACACAGGCGTATGGAATATTGCTTGTAGTCATGAGTGGGTTAATGGTGGACCAATGAAACAAGAGCTGACTGTTCATGCCACAGCAAAATCACCTATTACCATCCAAATGTTGCAAGGCGAGCATCTGGGAGCCTCTTCGCATAGTTTCAAGGAGGGAGAGCATAAAATTTACGGTCCTTTCCTGATTTATGTGAATAGGGGAAACCACGAGGAGATGATAGCCAATGCCAAGGCGATGGCACATCAGCAACAGGCAGAGTGGCCATTCCAATGGTTCCAACATGAACTATACCCCACAGAACGTGCTACAGTGACAGGTAGGATTAATGTCAAGACTAACCAAGGGCGCGAAGGTATACAGGTTATTTTAGCAGAGCCTGGTAGCGATCCTTACAGTCAAGGTAAACGTTATATGTTTTGGACAAAAACAGATAACAACGGTTACTTCTCCATCCCTGCTGTACGTCCCGACGACTATACACTCTATGCCTATGCCACACAAGGTGACATAACCGACCAACTGGTAGTTGATCATGTTCAAGTAGAAGCAGGCATATGCGACTTGGGGACAATTGAGTGGGCACCTAAACAATATGAACATTTGTTATGGATGATAGGCGAAAATAACCGTTTGAGCGATGGTTATGCGCTAAGCAACGCATCGCGTTCCTATTTATTACCCGAGACGGTGCCATCCAATCTTACATTCGTGATTGGGGGAAGCAGTCAAAGTACAGACTGGTATTATGCCCAAACAAAGAAAGGAACATGGACGGTAAAGTTTAATTGCACCAAATCGTATACAGGCAATGCCCACCTCACAGCCTCGCTAGCCGCTGTTACCAGCAATCCCACAGTAAAGATATGTCTTAATGGTCATACCCTTACTACATGGAGTTGGAATACCAACGACGGAGCAATCTACCGTAGTGCCACACAGAGTGGGCGACACGATGTGAAGGCACTGGTTTTTGACGCATCCCTGTTGTCACAAGGAGAGAATACTCTCACCTTCAACCTGACAAACGGAACGGGCAGGAACGGCGTGATGTGGGATTGTATCAAACTGGAAACTGGCGATATGACAACCTCTGATATTGGTCAGAATTCTATCGCATCACCAAAAGTAATTGCTATAGAATATTATAATCTGCAAGGAATACGTATGTGCCAAGCCCCAAAAGGCCTCTGCATTGTAAGTACGATAACTGAGGATGGCAGAAGAGAAAATAAGATTGTAAATTACAAATAAAACTATCATTATGGAAAATAAGAAAAAAAGAATGACACTGATGGCGCTCATCTATGTATGCGTGTTGAGTATCTATGCTCACCCACACGTATTGTGGTACGACCGCCCAGCCAAGCATTGGGTTGAGGCTTTGCCATTAGGAAATGGTCGTTTAGGAGCAATGGTTTATGGTGGTGTTGAGAGCGATACTATCCAGCTGAACGAAGACACGTTTTGGAGTGGTTCACCGTACAACAACGTAAATCCTAAGGCACTTGGTGTGCTGCAGGACATACGGGCAGCACTTAATCGTGGCGATTATCAGCAAGCCCAGTACTTGTCAATGCACAATATCACAGCCGATAGGAGCATCACTGGTCATGGTATGATTTATGAGTCGGTAGGTAATCTGATTCTTACATTCCCACAGCAAAAGGTAAACGCCTATCGCCGTGAGCTTAGTCTAGATCAGGCTGTAGCCACTACTACTTATCAGGCCGATGGCATAGGTTACGAACGTCAGGTTATCACCTCATTAACCGATAACGTAACACTCATCAGACTGAAAGCTACCAATGGTGGCAAACTGCAGTTCAGTACGTCGTTTGCCGGGCCGTTGAAGAAACAGCGCGTGCTGGCCGATGTGAGTCAGGTAGGCAACGATATGCTACGTGTATTCAGCCACCCTACTGCCCCAAAAGAAGAGAATGTACCCAATGGTTTGCACTGCGTATCTTATATCAAGGTTATTCCAACAGGCGGAAAAGTAACTGGCGCCAATGGTACCATCAATGTAAGCGGCGCAACCGAGGCTTTGGTTGTGGTTAGCTCAGCAACCAACTTTGTGAGATATGACAATATTACAGCCGATGCAGACGCAAAAGCGATGACAATATTAAACAGCTATCTTGATAAACACGAGCCATTCGAGAAGTCGTTGGCAAATCATGTGGCTCGTTATCAGGAACAGTTCAATCGTGTGAGTTTGGATTTGGGACATAATCCCGCACAGGAAAAGAAACCTACCGATGTACGAATTCGCGAGTTCTCGGAAACAAACGATCCCGGGTTGGTAGCCACCTATTTCCAGTTTGGTCGTTATCTGCTCATTGCCTCGTCGCAACGTGGTAGTCAGCCTGCCAATCTGCAGGGCATCTGGAATCCTGATGCCGACCAGTATCCTGCATGGGACTCAAAATACACCACTAACATTAATGTAGAGATGAACTACTGGCCTGCCGAGGTAACTAACCTTTCGGAATGCCACGATCCATTCCTGCAGATGGTAAAGGATGTAAGCGTAACAGGTCGCCGCTCAGCCAGCGAGATGTATGGTGCCCGAGGCTGGACACTGCATCATAATACCGACTTATGGCGCTCTACTGGAGCAGTTGATTATCACTCATGCTCCATCTGGCCAACATGCAACGCCTGGTTCTGTTCGCATCTGTGGGAACACTATCTGTATACAGGCGATAAAGATTACTTAAAACATGAAGCATATCCGGTGATGGCCGAGGCTTGCCGATTCTATCTCGATTTCTTGGTGCGCGAACCCAAGACTGGCTATTTGGTAGCCTCGCCCTCCCACTCTCCCGAAAACCATCCAGGTATAGGCAGATATCACGACGACATTTTTAATAACGATCAGTCGCCATCGGTTTTTGCAGGTGTATCTATGGATAACCAGATGATCTATGACTTACTTTACAACACTCGATTGGCAGCCAACGCATTAAGTATTGATCAGAGTTTTGCCGATAGTCTAGACCAGGTTCGCAGTCAGTTGCCACCTATGATGGTAGGCAAATACGGACAATTGCAAGAGTGGCTCGAAGACTGGGACCGCGAGGTAAGCAACCATCGCCACGTATCGCACCTCTGGTGCCTCTTCCCCGGTCATCAGGTATCTCCCTATAACAATCCTGTTGCTACGGCTGCTGTCCGCAAGTCGCTCATTGGTCGTGGCGATGCTTCGCGAGGTTGGTCGATGGGATGGAAGGTTTGTTTGTGGGCCCGACTGCTGGATGGCAACCACGCCTACAAACTCATCCAGAATCAGCTGAAATTGAAATCGCCCTACGTAACCATCAAGGATCAGGATGGCGGTACTTATGCCAACATGTTCGATGCACATCCGCCTTTCCAGATTGATGGTAACTTTGGTTGTTGTGCCGGCATTGCCGAAATGCTGGTGCAGAGTCACGACGGTGCTATTAACTTGTTGCCTGCCCTGCCTGATGTATGGTCAGAGGGCGAGGTAAAGGGACTAAAAACACGTGGTGGCTTCGTTATCGAGCACATGAAGTGGAAAAACGGTCGCGTAGTATTGCTCACCATCCGTTCTACACTGGGTGGCAATTTGCGCATACGCTCAGCAGTGCCACTCAAAGGTAAGGGTATAAAGAAAGCAAAAGGCATAAATACGAACCAACTTATGCAGGTATATGATATACCCGCCCCGAAGGTCAAAGATTCCTCGAAACTATTGCAAAACAAACTACTATCAACATATCTGTACGATATCAGCACTCAGCCTGATAAAGTAGTACATCTTACTCATTAAAGGCCTCCATGATGGCTGTAGGCGCGGCGTTGCTGTTAAAGGCGCCAAGCTTATAGCCACCAGGCAGGCACTGGGGCTCCCAATAGAACACACCACGGCAACGGCCATTGGTTTCGTTACGAGCCTCGCGAATCACACGGGTTAGCTGGCGGCGCCCCTCGTCCATCTTTTCTGGGTGCTGCTCATCTACCTCAAAACCCGTTTCTACTATCATCACATCGCAGCCGTATTTTTCGCTACAATGGCGGATGTTCGCCATACAGTCGGTAATAATGCCATCGGGATTTAGTTCGGGATGATCCTGCATGGCCCAGTAGGGATAGAGCGACATGCCTATCATATCAAACTTACCACCATACTTCTTCACAATATTCAGATTATAATCGTAAAGGCTCTGCAGGTGGCCGCGATCCAGATGCACAATAACAATGGCTTGAGGGAACACCTTCTTCACAGCATCGTAACCAGCACGGATAAAGCCTGCATACTGCTTGGGGTTCTGCTCGATATGCCCCATAGGCCAAAGTAGTCCGTTGGCTGTTTCGTTGCCCACCTGCACCCATCGTGGCTCAATGCCATTAGCTTTGAGCAGCGAGAGTACATCGATGGTATGTTCGCGAAGATCCTTCTTCATCTGCTTGTAGTTATGATTTTTCCAAGCCTCGGGGATAGGCTGCTTGGCAGGATCGGCCCATGAGTCGCTATAATGAAAGTCAACCATCAGGTCCATACCAAGTGCTTTGGCACGTTTGGCCATTGCCAGCAACTCATGCTTATCGTTCATGCCGCCGCGTGGGCTCACCCACACTCGCATACGGATAGCCTTCATCTGATAGTCGGTCTTCAACAGTTCCAAGCATTCTCGTTCCTTTCCATCACGATCGTGAAATTTCACGCCATGTTTCTCCTGCCCAGTGAGAAATCCCACATCGGCCCCTTTTACAAAGTCATTCTGCGCAAAAGCACTCTGCGAAACGAGTGCCATAAACATCGATACAAGCAGTAGTTTCATAACATTTAGTTTATTTTTCTGTTGCAAAAATAGGACATTTTCTGCAAAACGCAAACACTTTACCCTAAAAATGATGGTAAAAACCTGTTATTTTAAAAATATGTTGTATATTTGCAGCCAAGAAGTAATATGATTATGTTTAAACGTGCTATCTATAAAACAATACTTATAGCACTGCTGATGCTTTGGCAAACTACAGCATTGGCAGCAAACCTAATTAGCAATACCAACGAGAAAACCGACTCGACACAGTTGGTTATTAAACTCGATGCGGCATATAAATGGGTGGGCGAACATCTCGACTCGCTGGCAGACTCGTATCTGGCAAAAAGTGGCAATATTCTCGACCCCGACAATGTACGCGAGGAATTAAAATGCATTGGCTACAACGGACTGAACGTTACCGATTATATCATGGCCAGCCGACAGATAGACAGTTTGGTATTAGCCAGACTGATTGACCGTGCTGAGGCCGAAGGTAACAAAACCATCTTTTTTATGATGGGATCGACAGCATCTGGCAAATCTACTGCTTTGAGGAACAATCCCAAACTGAAAGCGCTAGCCCATAGTGCAGGATTGGTGTACGATGGTGCTTTTATCAGTATTCCATCATTCGAGAGTCGCCTAAAAATGGTACAAGACCGTGGGTTTAAAGCCAGCATCGTGTTTGTGCACAACGATCCGATAACAGGATTCACGAATATGATTAACCGCTTAATCAGGTCGAATCGTGCCATGAGTCACTATTACTATGTGTATTGTTATCCGCTCTTTAAGGGGCGCATTGCCTATCTGCTGAAAGAGCATCCCGACATCACGCTCTATTGCTTGGATAACAGTCATAACAAGGGTGGCGTGCGCGTTAGCATCGAAGAGGCGCTGACGTGGGATTACACCATCACCGAGGAGGTTGAAAACAAACTCAACGACATCATGCAGGAGTTTATCAGCTCAGGCAAACTCACCCCCGCCCAAATCCAAGCCCTCATCGCACGATAGAAACAAATTATCGAGAAAAAACTTCATTTTTAACGTCATAATGTCATATTTAGTCTAAGTGTTTGTGTTACAAGGCTTTACATATGACATCACAATGTCATACCAATATTATTAATGTCATATTGTGAATATTACGGCATAATAGAACCTATATTTCCAATATGTTTCATCGACAGAAACAATGTGTTTCCCCATGAGAAACAAAGTGTTTCGCCTCATGAAACAC
This sequence comes from Prevotella sp. RM4, assembly GCF_000701965.1. Taxonomy (NCBI): domain Bacteria; kingdom Pseudomonadati; phylum Bacteroidota; class Bacteroidia; order Bacteroidales; family Prevotellaceae; genus Prevotella; species Prevotella sp. RM4. Next base: position 190,537 of record NZ_JNKG01000008.1, on the reverse strand, counting down.
TTTGTTCTAGCAATTTCTACAACTTAAAGCATACCTAATATGACGTTAAGAAACATAACTTCATATAATGTCATCATCTATAATTTGGTAATTCACAATGGTTTACATTAAATATGACGTTATGACATTAATTATTCCCAACAGAACATAGAGCCGTTGCGACGGGCCGGGTCGGCACCAGCGAAGTCCATCGAATAAGGACTGCCTGTGGTAGGACTTTTACCAACGTAGCGGTGGGTACGCATAGACATCAGCATAAACTCGTGGTTGAGATAATCCTGCCATAGGAACACCTCGGCTTTCGAAGCATCGGTAGTCAGGCGTACATCGCCCGGAATACCAAAGCCCGAGCACCATACGTAGCGACCATCCTCGCACTGCAGCACTACCTTTCCCTGACCTTTATCGATGATACGGAAACGTGTTTGTGGACTCTTGTCGGCCTCATCGGTATCGTAAAGCAAGCCATGCTTCTGAGCGATAGCAGGTTTGCCGGTGGCTAAATTAATGATGCGAAACGACTTGCCGTATGGGATATTCTGACTGCGATCTGCCTGCGGTTCTACTACCTTAAAGTTGTCGAACTCGGCATAACCACCCTGTTTGCCCTTATGATTAAAGGCGAAAAGCGCATGGCGCGAGCCCTGGAACGAGATAAGCTGATAGCTGAGAGGCATTTCGCGGCCTAACTGGTGATAGGTAGAGCCATCAAGCGAATACTCGTAATGAGCCTGATTGTTATCATAATCGCCCACCATACGGAGCCACAGCTTTTCGGCATTCACTTTTTGATTGATAGTATCATTGGTGGCCTGTTCGAAGCAACGGAGCGTAAGAGTGCTACCATCTTTTACGATGCCTATCCACGAGCAAGGCACGTTGATATTGCCAAGACCTGCCACATCACCATCTTTCATACCCCTGGTAAAGAGCTCGACGGTGGCGACAGATGTAGGACCGATGACACGCTGAGTGAGTGTGTTTCGTGCCCACATCAGTTGTTCGGCAGGCATCGATTGAAGACGCAAGCGGCCCTTCTTCAACCCCCACTTAGTATCATCGGGGTTGTGATTCCACTGCCATACGTTACCCAGCTTTGCCGAATTAAAATCATCGTTACGAAGATATGGAGCATGTGCTTTTATGTTGGTAGCGATGTTGGGTTTGAACCAGGTACGTGGAGCGCGACCAAGGTTGCCTTCGAGGCCTATCATAGGCCACCCATCCTTCCAGGTAATGGGCGAGAGACATACGGTGCGACCGATGGAGTGGAAGTCCATCATCAACAGCGCCCACCACTGTCCATTCTGGTCCTGCACAATACCACCCTGGTGGATGTTGGTACAAGCGGTAGCATCTTTATCAACTTGAGGTATGCCAAACTTAGTACCATCCACACCAATACGATACTTTTCGCCACGTGGCACTTGTGTTAGAGGTGCGGCATGATAGCCAAAGGTCTCGTCGGCGGTAATGGTAACGGTTTCGTAAGGTCCCCAGATGCTTTTGGAACGACTGCAGAGGGTACGGCCATTAGGCATATAATCGGTAGATATGATATAATACATATCATTAATCTTATACACATGATGGCCCTCGCCGATGGCATTGCCCTCGGGGATAATCACACGATCAGTACCCTCAACAGGACCGCTCATATCAGGCTTCAATTCGGTACAGTGCACCTCGCCATACTTATGGATGGCATAAATCTTACCGTCGTCGTCGAAAAGCACGGAGAGATCGTAGATGTTGCCCTGCATGTTATGATGCTGCCAAGGGCCACGGATATCCTTCGAGGTATAACACTGCAGACCTTTACCGTTGATGTTGGTAAACACATAAAACTGGCCGTTAGTATAACGGATGGCAGGTGCCCAAACACCCTGACCGTAAATCTCCTTGTGGTTTTTGAGAGAGAAAGCATCGTCATCGAAATCGAAACGATCAAAGCAATACGAGATATTCTCCCAGTTAACCAAATCCTTGGAGTGCAGAATCACCAGACCAGGCACGGTATGCATGGTGGTACCAGCCAGATAGTAGTCGTCGCCCACACGCAGAATGTCGGGATCGGAAAACTCATCGTAGAAAAGCGGGTTGGTAAATGTGCCATTACCGTTATCGGCCGTCCACGACTGGGCGAATGCAGAAGTAAGCGAAAAGTGAAAAGCGAAAAGCATTAGTATCGCCTTTAACCAAACATTACTGCAAAAATCTTTATTTCTAACTAACTTATAACTAACTATGGTGAACATAACTCTTCACTTTATCACTTTTCTTTTCATTATTCCAAAGTCGGCCATCCGTCAGGCGTCCAACTGATAGGACGCTGGATGAGAATAGATGCTCCTTGGTGAGCAATGCTATAGCCGTGACAGATAAAAACATCCTGACCATCGATATGGTAAGCTGCGCAATGACCAGCAGCCTCGAATGCCTTTTTATCGCCCTCGATAAAGAGGTTGCCACCACCATAGCGCATATCAATGCCATGACGGTCGAGATACGGACCATCGATGGTTTTGCTACGACCTACCGCTACACGATAATTGCTCTTGCTACCCTGACAACAATAATCCCACGATACAAACAGATAATAGTATCCTGCGTGTTTGAAGATAAATGGAGCTTCGATGGCATTTGGTCCGGCAAAGTCGGACGTTGGATTCTTGGGCGGATTGGGATTGATGGGCAGCGCATTCTTGCTGGCCTTACTATCCAAGTTAAACCTACGGGCGATGGTGCGAGGCTTTTCGCCCTTGGCAATATGCATGGTGGTATCGAGACGAGCCAGTTGGATACCATCCCAGAAAGAGCCCCATACCAGCCAAGGCTGATCCTGGTCGTCGATCACAAAGTTAGGATCAATGGCATTCCATTTGTCACGACCTTCGCGCGAAGTAACGATACAGCCCTCATCGTTCCACAAGCCAGAAGCCAGCTTCTGGGTAGAGAGCAGTCCGATGGTCGAACCATTCTTACCAAAAGTAGAGCAACTGTATGAGAGCCACCATTTGCCATGCCACTGAATCACATCGGGTGCCCAGACATGCTGTTGGAAGCCTGGTACGGAATCGTGGGTCCACTGAGGAATGACCGACATGACAGGCTCTGTGTGTACTGTCCAGTTCTTGCGATCGACAGATGTCATTTTCTGGATACCCATGCCTGTGGCAAAGATATAATAAGTACCATCCTCGTAGGCCATCACAGGATCGTGGACCATGGGTGTGTCGGTAACAAAAGGCATACGCTGCTTGGGGTGCTGCTGTCCATAAACCGCCAGGTTTGCACTCAGGACTAACAGCATCAACGAGACAACTGTTTTTCTCATATTCTTATTTTACTATGTATTTTTTACCGTTCTGGATATAGATTCCTTTACGTTGTGGATTGTTTACGCGGCGACCTTGCATATCATAGATAGCCCCATTCTGGCGTATATTGTCAGATAGCGTTTTGCTGATGCCAGTGGTTTCGCTATACTTATAGCCCCAGATGGTAACACCATCATCGGCCAAAGCCGTGAATGCAGGTGTCTTATCGTCGCTAAATGTTTTATTCTCCAAGTTCTGTTCTACCATCACACCTTTATAAACGGTTGAACCCAACGTGATGGTGATGTACGAGGTGCCCTCGTTAATACTCCAAGTACCACTCTGACTGCCACTTATGCTACCATCGGCATTGAGTTGGATTTCTACGGGGGTAACCAGTTCCTTGGTAGTGTGATTCAGGCGATATTTATGTATCAACAGCTTGTAACCTCCAGGAACTTGGGCTGTTGCTATCTGCTGAGAGGTAGCAATATCGGCACTCTTTACCTGCTCGCCAGTATACTCGAATGGAGCTGCTACCAGCCAACCATCCTGGTTCTGGAACACTTGATGCACACGCACCTGATGGTTCTCGCCAGAATTCTGGAAACGGGTATGATAAACCAGATAGGTACGGCCATCTTCGGCAGCAAGGATAGAGTTGTGACCCTGCGAGCGCTCTGAGAGATTTCCTGTAGCCATGTTGCCCCAATCGCCATAAGCACCAAAGATGTTCACACCACGATCGGTTTTTGACTGCGGACCGAAATCGACCATAAAACTCTGGAAGATAGCATCCTTGCCCTCAGTATCCAGATAAGGACCATCGGGTTTCTCAGAACGGAACACACGCATCTGGTAACCGCCATTGTTATAGTCGCTGGCCACACCACCTGCAGCCAGTCCGCCGTAGGTTACAAACAAGAAGTAATAGTTACCGATATGCTCGATGTACGAGGCTTCGCCCGACACATAGAAACCGCCAGCAACTTTCTTGCCGAAATAAGGGTCGACAGTTACACCATCGCCAGCACCGGTCAGGGTATATTCCACATCGTAGTCACGCAGACCAGTATTCTCATCAAGTTCGAGCATCCATATACCACCACTCCACGAGCCGTACGACATCCATAGCTTACCATCCTCGTCGTAGAACACGCAAGGGTCGATGCAGTTGGGATAACGTTTGCCCCAGTTGCTGCCCACAGCATAGCGACCTGGCAACGAAGCCTGAGTACCGATGGCCACTTCGAGATCGGTATCCTTATAGGATGTGCCGGTATGGAAACCACTCATCACCACAGGAGCCTGATAAAGGTAGGGACCTTCGATATTGTCGGCTGTAAGCAGAATGATGCTCGAATACCAGTTATCGCCATTCACACTAAGGTACATACACCATTTTTTCATGGCTTTATTCCAGATAACATCTGGCGCCCACATGTTGCCATCAACATTATAACTGGTACTACCACGCTTAGCCCAAGCTGTAGCACTGAATTTTGGCAACGACACAGTTGCACCGCCTTTCTTAACGGTAGTTACTGCGGGGGTTGTAAAGGCTGCACTGTTGGCTGCATTCTGACTGGATGCTGTGGCCCAAGGAGCCGTAAACGCTGTCCAGTTCATCAGATCGGTAGTTTTTGCCGCCGCACGGTGCGAGCCGAAAATGTAGTACGTCTGGGACGCTGGCTCCCACACGATGCTTGGGTCGTGTACGCTTACTCGCTTCAGCGTGTACGCCATAGCACCCATGGGAACCAGTGCAGACAGTAATATATACAGATACTTCTTCATCAATTTAAATTATTCGAAAATCAAGTGACTGCCATCTACAGTGAATCGGAAATAGAGATCGCTGCTGATGGGGCTGATACCAATGTAATCCTGCTTATAGGTCTTGCCATCGCTACCTGCCATCACACACTTCACATCGGCCGAACCGCCCTTGTTAGTAACAGATACGGTTACCATAGCCTCGTCCATAGCCTTGAGCCATGCACCCCAGTCGCTCTGACCACCACTTGGTGTGCAAGCACCATAGCTGTCGCCCCAGCCATAGTTGTCGGCACGTACCACACCATACTCGTTGGTACCATCGCTGGTAAGAACTACACAGAAGTTGTTCCAGTTGTTCTGGAGGTTTGTAAAGTTCTTGATGCGTGTGCTAACGGTATAGCCCGAAGGTACGTTGAAGTCCTGAGAGTGAGCACCCCAGAAGGCTGTAGAGTTATCCTCGGCACCAACCACATCATCGAACTCAAGATGGCTACCATCCACGGTAAAGCGGAAGTAGAAGTCGTCGGAGTTAATCTTGATACCCTTATACTCCTGTGTATAGGTAACGCCGTTGTTGCCAACCATCACAGCCTTCACATCGGCAGAACCGTTACCATGGTTAGTAACATAGGTAGTAACCTTGGCACCATCCATAGCCTTGAGCCATGCACCCCAGTCGCTCTGACCACCAGAAAGTTCGAGGGCGGCATTATTCTCATAGCCTGCACCCCAACCATAGTTATCGGCACGTACTACGGCATACTCAGAATTATCGGCAGCACAGAGAACAACGCAGAAGTTGTTCCAGTTGTTCTGACCATTGGTATAGTTGGTAAAGCGCGAAACAAACGTTTCCTTAGCACCAACCTTGATATTCTCAGAATGAGCACCCCAGAAGGCAGTCGTGTTATCGGTAGCACCAATGCTGGTGTACATCTTATCAACCACCTGGAATGAAGCGTATGCGATAATAGGATTAGCAGCCTCGCCCTTATAGGTCTTGTTGTAAACGGCTACCAGCGTCTTACTGCCCAACTGATCCATATTTGGAATAGCCTGGAAGGTAAGATCCTTGGCTGTAACCTCCTTAGATACACCCTGCTCGAACTGAACTGTAGCGGTAACATTAGCAAAGGCATCGGCAGCCTCGGTACCCTGCAGCACCTTCTTGGGCACACCATTCAGTGTCATCGAAAGTGGCTGCTTATCCTCCTTAGAGGTAAAGCCACCGATAGGCTCGATGGTAGAACCCAGCCAGCTAATATAAGAACCCTCGGGAACCAGGAATGCGCGGATAGTGCCGTTAGAGGCATCAGCATTCAGGTTAACCAGAGCCGAAGTCTGGTTATAGGTCTTTGTAACTACACCGTTAGTCATGGTAACCACCAATCCACCATTGGTACGGTCGATAGTGAGTGTTACCTTACCACCTAACTTATCAACACCAGTATCGGTATCGGTAGCAAACTCCAAGTCGCTCGATGCCAGACTACGGTCGATATAGTCACCCCACTCAGAGTTACCACTGGGCTGATAGTCGTATCGGATAGCACCATACTCCTTATAGTTGCCAGCACCACGATCCTCGTCGTTAGTAATAATCATGGCAAAGTTCTTATAAGTGTTAGAGGCACTGGGATTGATATTCAGGTTGAACTGAGCAATCCACTTGCCGCCTTCGGGAATCTGATAGTACTTAGAGAACTGAGCCCACCAGCCTGTAGAGTAATCGGTAGCACCAACGGTGTACACATCCTCCTCCATACCTTCAATCACATCGTCGCCCTGATTCTTAGCCTTTTCGGCAGCAATAGAATCAGCCTTTGACGAAAGCCAATCGGGTGCATTGATGCTGAACAAATCACCACCTTCGCAACCTGTCAGCGTGAGCAAGCTCAAGGCAGCCGAACAGATGACTGTTGCTATTTTATTGTATTTCATAATCTTATAGTTTTTACTTTTTTACCTTTTTCTTATTTACCTTTTATTTGAGGTTCACCACAGGATGAACAGGGCCGTAAAGTTTATCGGCATTGCTCTCGCTCTTGTTGGCTGAGTTACCAACCAGGTTGGGGTTATCATTCAGTGTTCCCTGATAGATGGGGAAGAACTCATGACCCTGGATCCAACTGTCGTACGAACTCTTGAGCTCAGGATCGAGACCTACCTCGGCATAGCTTACAGGCTCTTTTACACGGGTCTTGTCGTTAGTACGACGGAAGGTGCCATGCTCCTTAATCTGCTGCAGACGATCGGCGCTGTAGAAGAAGCCCCAGCGAACGAGGTCGAAACCACGACCGAACTCACAACCGAACTCCTTAGGACGCTCAACGTTAGCAATCTGCTCGAACAGCTTATCGGCATTGCCAGAGAAATCAGCTAGCTTCAGATCGGCCAAACCGGCACGGTTACGAACCTGGTTAATCCAGTCGATAGCCTGCTGTGTAGGACCATTTACCTCGTTCTCGCACTCAGCAGCACGCAGCAGTACATCAGAGTAACGCATCATGCGCAGGTTGATACCGCAGTGCAGACCTGTTACCACCTTATCGTAAAGACCAGTACGCAGGTTGGTATTCTTAGCAATAGGCAGTCCACCATTGTTGTTATTGGTTACCACGGGGGCATCGGCTGTCATAGGCACGGTATAGCAAACGTTACCATACTCAAAGCCATCCCACTCGGGCTCGTAAGTACCGATGGTCCAATACAGGCGTGGATCGAGCGAACCACTGGTGGTCTTCTCAGACTTAAAGAGCTGATAGAGCCATGGAGAGGCAGAAAGGTCGGCCCATCCACCCATGTCACCAGGACCAAAGTTACTCTCAACGGCATGACCCTGAGTAGCGTTAGGACTGGTGTTTACAGGTGTCCACTCGTCGTCGGTACCCTGTGAGCCGTAATCCAGATACTGAATCTCGAACAGGCTCTCAGCATTGTTCTCATAAGCAGAGCCCTCGCGGAAGTTATCGCCATAGTTCTTCATCAACTCATAGTGACCATACTTTCCGCCAATGATATCCTTCAGTACGGCAAGAGCCTCGCTGTACTTATGACGCATCATCAGTGCACGGGCATAATAGCCGGCAGCAGCACCGTTGGTAGCACGGCCCAGCGCCCACTGACCGCCTGCATCGCGGCTGGGCAGCAGGGTCATAGCCTCGGCAAAGTCCTTCTCTACCTGATCCCAAGCCTCATCGTAGGTGCTGTTAGTACCATAAAGACCATCGAGTGTAGAATAGGTATTATAATCGGTAATCAGAATAGGGTTCTGATAGTAACCAGTCAGGTTATAGTAAGCCAGACCGCGCAGGAACAGCATCTGTCCCTTGATGCGCTTCATAGTCTCAGAAAGAACTGAGTTATCCTCGCCACAACGAGTAATAGTGTAGTTACATACGTTGATGGTGTAATACCAGTCACGCCATGACCACTGACCAATCTCGTCGGTGAAAGGTGCATTCAGGTCATCGAAAGGCATATACCATACCTGCGATGAGTTCCAAACTTCATCACCACGACAAACGTCGAGTGTATAGCCCACACGGGCATAGGTGCCCTCCATACGGATGTGGTTGTAGGCAGCAATCACATTCTCCTCTAATGATTCGACATCGTTGCCGAATGTGGCTGTGGTTTGCTGGTTAGGGTTCGACACATCCAACTTGCTATCGCACGAAGCGAGAGTGCCAAGACCTACCAGTACAGCCAATGAAATTTTATGTAGTTTCATATACTTCAATTTATCAATTATTATATCAATGCTCATCTTAGAAAGTGAAATTCAAACCAGCCATAAAGCTTCTGGCAGTTGGGTACGAACAGTAGTTGAATCCAGGAGTGAAGGTACCACCGGCATAATCGACATTGTAACCCTTATAACCTGTGAAGGTGAAGAGGTTCTGAGCCGAAACATATACACGTACACCAGTTACGTAGTTGGCGAACCACTTGTTAGGCAGGTTGCAGCCAAGCTCTACGTTAGCAATCTTCCAGTAAGCGGCATTCTGAATCTGGCGGCAGCTGAACAGGTCGTTCCAAGCCAAGGTTGCACTGTTAGAGAGGTAAGTACGGGGGATGTTTGATACGTAGGTACCACCGTCCCACTGGTTAGCAGCAAGAATATCAACACTCTTATTACCGTAGCCGTAGCTTGAATTCAGGGTGTTATAGAGATAATCGGTTACATGGTAACCAAGGGCACCGTAAGTTGAGATACTCAAATCGAAAATCTTGTACTCGAGGTGTGCACTCAAACCAAAGTTAACCTTTGGCAGACCGCTACCCAGAACTGTCTGGTCGTCGGCATTAATCTGACCGTCGCCATTTACATCGCGATAGTAGCAATCACCCACATGGGCACCTGGCTGATACTCTTCCAGACCTTGAGCCTGTGCAAGTGCGTTCAGCTGATCGAGCTGCTCCTGGGTACGGATAATACCCTGGTAATCCCAACCATAGAACTTACCAACTTCCTGACCAACCTCGGTGATATAAGAACCAGTGATATACTTCTCTGTACCGAAACCAAGCGATGTAACCTTATTCTTCAAGGTGCTCAGGTTAGCACTGATTTCGTGCTTCAGAGCGTGATCGCGATTACGATAGGTGAGTGAGAACTCGAATCCGCTATTCTCCATCGAAGCGGCATTCATGGTTACTGAAGTGTTAGCCACACCTGCATTGGCAGGAACAGGCACGTTATAAAGCAGATCCTCTGACTTATTCTTATACCACTCGGCAGTAAACTCGATGCGGTTATTGAAGAAAGCCAGATCAAGACCTACGTTCATAGTCTTTCTCTTCTCCCATGTCAGGTTCTCGTTTACGAAAGTAGAAACAGCCGAACCAGTAACAGGCTGATTACCGAAGCTATAGGTCATGTTGTTACGAGCCATAGTTGCCTCGATGGCATAGTCGCCTACAGCAGCCTCGTAACCCAGCTCACCATAGCTGGCACGGAGCTTGAACATATTCACGATGTCGCGATTGATGGGGAAGAACTTCTCCTTATCGAAACGCCAACCAAGAGATACAGATGTGAAAGTATCCCAGCGGATATCCTTTGACAAACGAGAGCTACCATCGCGACGTACGATACCCGAAATGAGGTACTTGCCATCGAAGTCGTAGTTCAAACGAGCCAGGTAAGAAGCCAAAGTGTGCTTGTACTCATAGCTTTCGGCACTCCAAGAGCTGGCATTCTGCAGCTGCAGGAAGTAAGGCTGCGACAAGTTAACACCAGTAGCCGACTGTGTCTGGGTGTTCTCCTCCTGATAGGTCTGACCTACAACGATGTTAGCGTGATGCAGACCAATGGTACCATCGTAAGTAAGTGTATTCTCAATCAGTGCATCAGTGTACTTACGATGAGCCTTGGTAAGGCGCTCGTTCTCCTTAGCCAGATATACACGGTTACTCTGAATCCATGCAGGAATCCAGGTTTTATCATTACAAGATGTGGTGCTATATGACAGGTTGATCTTATAAGTGAGCTGATGATTCTTGCTCTTAATACCTACCATCGACAGCAGATCGACATCGGCAGAAGCGGTACCTACAAAACGATCGACGATGGTATTACGTGTAAGCATCTTATTTACCAGCAGTGGGTTCATAGCCGAGATATCGCCATGTACGGTATCGTAGTAAACACCATAGCCATAAGCATCGTACTTGTAGCCACTGGCAGAGCCTACCACATCGTCGAGTACCCATGTTGAAGCGTCGTAAGCCTTAATGGTTGGCTGCATGTTAAGCACACCACCTAACACGTTACCCAGGTTACCATACAATCCCTGTACGTACTCGTTGGCATTTGATACGGCCAAGTTGTCTTGGTCAGAGTGAGAGTAAACCAGGCTGGTGCGGAACTTCACGAACTTTGTATCCATCGTGTTGTTAACACGAGCAGTATAACGCTCGAAGTTTGGACCAGCACCCTCGAGGGTACCCTTCTGATTATAGTAATCAAGACTTATATTATAGGTATTATTAATACCACCACCACTCAGGTTCACGCTGTGGTTCTGACGGATACCTGTCTTGAAGGCCTCGGCCAACCAATCGGTATCGGTATTATCGCGGAAATGATAGTAACCATCAGAACCCAAGCTATATCCACCGGGAACAGGAATACCAGCATTCTCGGCAGCAATACCCAGATAACGACTATACTGTTCGGCATCGGTCAGATCGTAAACACCTGTCTGGATCTTATCCACACCGAAATAGCCCTTATAATCTACCTTAAGTGGCTGCTCCTTCTTTCCGCCCTTTGTAGTGATGATAACCACACCATTAGCAGCACGGCTACCATAGATAGCACCAGCAGAAGCATCCTTGAGTACCTGAATGGTCTCGATATCGTTTGGAGAGAAATCACGAATACTGGTACCTACGGGCACACCATCGATAACATAAAGAGGTGCTGTGCTACCAAAGCTACCGATACCACGAATACGTACCGTTGGGTCGGCACCAGGCTGACCATCAGAGGTAATCTGCACACCAGCTACCTTACCCTCGAGCATAGAAGAAATGTTAGAATGTGAAACGCGCTTCAACTCGTCGGCATTCACAATAGATACAGAACCTGTAAGGTCGGCTTTCTTCTGTACACCATAACCTACCACAACAACCTGGTCGAGCATCATGGCGTCGCTTTCCATTTCAATAGTTTCAATAATCGCGCGTCCGCGTACAGCTATCTCACGATCCTTGTAACCTACATAGCTCACCACAAGTGTACCATTGGCAGGTACATCGATGGTAAACTTTCCGTCGAAGTCGGTAATGACACCCGTCTGTGCCCCCTTCAACTTCACTGTAGCACCAATGAGTGGTTCTCCCTCTTGGTCTACAACCTGGCCGCTAACCTTAATAGTTTGCTGTGCCACTAATGCCATGGCAGGCACCGGATAAGCCGACAGGCCGCCCAGCATACCTAACGCAAGCATCGCAGAGAATAATACATGTTTTCTCATTGCTAATTGTTTTAAGTTTTAATTTGAATTAGTTAAAATTTGAAATAATCTGGCGCAAAGATACTGATATATAATAATGCGATGGTGGACAAAACGATTAATAAGGTGGACAAAACGTTTTTTGTCCTCCTGCACGCATATTTTCCACTTCTTGAGATATATCAAGACCTATCCTTGAGCTAAATCAAGACCAAGAACTGGGGTTGACACCATACATCTTTGTGAAGCAACGAGTAAAATATTTAGGATCATTAAAGCCTACTGCATAGGCTATCTCAGTAATATTACGGTTAGTGGTTTTAGACGATAACATCTCCTTAGCCATATTCAAGCGGTAATTGCGGATGAACTGTCCAACAGGCAGTCCAGCCTCGGCATTGAGATGCTTACTGGCTACACTACGGCTCATACCCAAAGCGTCACAAAACTCCTGCACACCAAATTCAGAGTCCATATAGTGCGTTTCCATGATTTCCATCACACGTTCCATAAAGGGGCGTGTACTCTTCAGCTGCTCTTCCTTATCAGCCTCAACGCTCTTTGTTACACTTTGTTTGTAGCGCTCCTGATTATCTAAGATATTCTGAATACGTGACTGCAACTGGCGTGGGTCGTCGGATTCTTCCAGCACCTTACGGATTGGTGTAATGAGTTGCTCGGCCTCGCGACGCTTGACAATAGTAACCCATCTATTATATAGGTACACCATGAGAACCACAAACAGAATGCCTAACAGCAAACGGAACCACCAGCTACGCCAGAAGTAGGGTTTCACCACCACCTCTATCGAGATAGTGTCACCCTCGCCAGCCATCTGTACCGACTTGTATTTTACTTCGAAAGTATAATTACCTGCAGGCAGAGCACTATATCGTACAGAATGCTGACCAGGTTTCAATACTTCCCAATCATTATCGAGCCCCTTCATACGGTAGCTATACACGCCCTGCATCTCATAGCCATAGTCGAGCGCAGAGAAGTCGATAGAGAAGGAGCGATGGCCCTCTTTCAACCAAATAGTGTTAGCCACCGAGATATCCTCTGAAAGATAATAGCTACCTGCGATAGCTTCCTGATTATCCACCATCAGATGTGTAAACGTAAGATGCCCGTGGTAATGCGTATCAGAATTGTCATCCAACATCTCAATCAAACCAGCTTCACTACCCAGACAAATATTGCCAGCAGCATCCTTCACTGCCGAGTTCCAATAGAAATGTGGACTGATAAGACCATCGTACTGCGAGTAGTTGGTAAATGCCTGCAGTTTTGGATCATAAACCGACAAACCATTCTGGGTGGTAATCCACAAGCGGCCATTACGATCCTCAACAATACCTTTCACGCCATTATATACCAGACCATTTTCTTGTGTCAGCACTTCAAAGCGCTCATCACCATTCTCATCCAATACGCGTTTATAGAGTCCGTATCCGTTACTACCCAACCACAGAGTACCATCGCTGGTTTCGCAGAACGAAGAAATCTTATCAACGATTTTGGATGTAGGATCGGCCAAAAGATGGCGGATATTGCGAGTTGCAAACTGTCCATTCTTCTCTGATTTCAAATCGACGATCACAACACCTTGCATGCACCCCATCCACAAGTGGCCATCGCGCGTTACGATCGAGCCTATACAACCTCGCACCAACTGGCACTCTTCGAATGGTTCTATCAACTGTTTGTTTTTAAAACTATAGAAAAACAAACCATCGTTACTACCAATCCACATGCCGCCATTAATGGCATCGTAAGCCATGGCGCCGATATAATTGGTTAACCGGGCCTGTTCGGCAGGAAGCTCAAGACGGACAATGGTTTGAGGATTCTTCATATCAATCCAACAAACGCCCCCACCCCAAGTACCAATCCATAACCGACCGTAAGCATCGGCAGTTAATGTTGATACACTATTATGTGGCAAGGCCGAGTTGGTCTTAGTATAGTGAATAAAGTTACGCTCGCCCTTGATTCTACGGTTCAATCCACCTTCAACAGTACCCACCCACAGCGTACCATCAGGGGCAGCAAACATCGCATTAACCGGATTGGGTGATAATGAACTGGGATCCTGCGAATGCACACTATTCTGCAGCAGCAGCTGCCTGGGAACCAATCGGATAACGCCACCTGCCTCGGTACCTACGTATATCAGACCATCGTTTACCAACAGACAATGAACAAAATCGTTCTTTAATGGCGGTGTACTGGCCTGTGTCCAAGCCGTAAAAGTGCCCGACTTATCGTCGTAGATGTTCACACCGCATAGCGAACCCACCAACAGTGTATTATCTGGCATCAGGGCGAGACTCGACAAAAACTCGTGCGAGAGATGCTGGATGGGCGTCTGATCCAAACGCTGCAGATATGGATCGTAGCGGAAAAGACCATGGTTAGTGGTGAGCCAAACAGTATTACCACGCTTCAGGATATCGGTAATATAAAGACCATACAAGGGATGGAGCAAGGTAGATATCTCTTCTCTTACCAGTTTGCCATCCTTCTCTACCATACGATAGATACCGTAATCGATACCTACCCAAGGTTTGCCATTTCCTTCAACATCACAAATACATATCTCAGGGGTATTACCTCGATACTGATATGAGGCAATATGAGCTACACTTCCATCTTCAGCAAAAGTAATAAGATTGACCCGCTTATCGGTTATCAGCCAGATACGTCCAAGAGCATCGCAATAGGATATAACGCCCGACTGTGACAACAACGCAGCAATATCGGCCTTAGGAGATTTGGGTATGGTGGTGAGCATGGTACGCAGGTCGATGACATTAGTACCTTCATCGAAGGTAACCCATAGGCGTTTAAAACGGTCCTCGGCTATCGACTTACACGACAGGCTCTTCAGACCAAGCATCGGCGACATCATACCATAGCCGTCGTAACGCACTAATCCGCCACCATATGTTGCTATCCACAAAAAACCATTAGAATCGGTATAAAGCGAACTGACATTGTTATGCGGCAAGCCGTTCTCGAGGTTGATATACGACAGATTATACCGCTCAGTTAATATGTTGCCGCTGGCCAACATGGTCAGCGACAACATACAAGAAAGTATAATCGTAGTTAATCGATTCACTTTTTAGTCTTGATATTGAACACGGCACAGGCTCCGGCAAACAACAGGATACCTGATACAATCATCATATAGGCCTGGTTGCTACCAACAAGTGTGAGGATAGAGCCACCCAACAAGGCTGCTACAATCTGAGGCACACAAATGGTTCCGTTGAAGAGTCCAAGATAAGCACCCATGTGACCATAGCCCTGCAAGGCATTAGTAACCAGTGTGAACGGACATGCCAGCTGGGCAGCCCAAGCACATCCGATAAACAGGAATGGTACAATCTGCAGGTACTGACCAGGACAGAATGGAATAAGTGCAAAGCCTAAACCTCCCAGCGCCATGCTGACAGCATAAGCCAATTTGATACTCTTGAAGCGTGGAATAAGGGCTGCCCAAGCTACCGAGCTCATAGCCTGAATGGCATAGAGCACACCCGTCCAGTTACCAGCCACCTGATAAGCTTCGCTGGCAGAATCTGCAGTATCCCAAACCGTAATAGACACTGCATCAACCACATATGTCCACATATAAAGGAAAGCAGCCCAACTGAAGAACTGCACCAAGCCGATACGCCAGAATGCCGAAGGGGCATTCTTAAGCAATACGAACCAGTTGCCCGAATCTTCTTTCTCGTTAGATACAGGATTGTATTCGGCATACTCCTCAGGCGTCCACTCCTTGACTTTGAGCGTAGTATAGATAACGCAGAGAATAAGAATGGCAGCACCAATATAGAACGACCAGATAACCGTATCGGGTACAACGCCTTCGGGAGCCACATTCTTCAGGCCAATCCAGGCAAATATGAACGGGAACAGGAACCCCACTACACTACCCGCATTACACAGGAACGACTGGATAGAGTAAGCTTTACCCTTTTGCTCTTCGTTTACCATGTCGCCCACCATCATCTTAAATGGCTGCATGGCCATATTAATACTGGTATCGAGCAACATCAGCATGAGCAAACCGAAGATCATTACCATGGAGATGCTAAGACCTAGCGAACCAGCATTTGGCAACAGACACATTACTGCTACAGCAGTCAAGGCACCAATAAACAGATAAGGTATACGACGACCGAAACGGGTCCAAGTTCTATCGCTCAGCGTACCCACGATAGGCTGCACCAGAATACCCATCAACGGGGGTAATATCCAGAAGAAACTCAGAGAGTGAGGATCGGCACCTAACGTGCGGAAGATACGTGAAATATTAGCACTCTGCAGAGCATAAGCAATCTGCACGCCAAAGAATCCGAAACTCAGATTCCACAATTTCCAAAAAGACAAATCAGGTTTTTGTTTCATATCTCTTAATTCTTAGTTCTTAATTATTTGGTTGTTCCTCGTACAACGAGACGGGTTTTAACCACGTGTTTCTCTACCTTATCGAGTGGCGACAGACCTTCGACCTTATCCATCAGAATGGTAGCAGCCTCCTCGCCTACACGATGACCACGCTGCTCAACGGTAGTCAGCATCGGGTCGCAGGCCACAGCACGCTGTCCGTTAGTAAAGCCACATATCTGCACTTCCTCTGGCACTTTGAAGCCTGCATGCTTAACGGTATAGAGCACACCGATAGCCGTATCGTCATTCACTGCAAAATACCCATCCGGCGGATTATCCATCGCCATCAGTTTAGGTGTAAGTTCCTCGGCTTCGGCACGATTATCGCACACCTGCACAATACTCTCATCAATCTGCATACCATGACTCAACAAGGCATCCTTATAACCATTAAAACGGTTCTTGGATATCTCGAGCTGAAGCGGACCGCCATAGAAAGCAATACGTTTGCAGCCCGACTCTATCAGGTAATTAACAGCGTTCATGGCACCCATATAGTCATCAACAACCACACGACTGGCATTTACACCCGTGCATATTCTATCGTAAAACACGATGGGCACACCTGCATCAATCAACTTCTGATAGTGATCGTAGTTCTTGGTATCCTTGGCTTGCGACACAATAACACCGCACACCTTAAAGCGATGGAAGTTATCACATATCTGTGCCTCACGCTCGTACTGTTCGCCACTAAGCGCCACCATGATACGATAGCCACGGGCAGCAGCAGCCTCCTCGATACCTGTAAGGATGGACGAGAAATAATAATGCGTGAACTCTGGTACTATTACACCAATAACACGTTGGGGCATAACACGACTATGGCGAAGAGCCTCGCCAATGGCATTAGGATAGAAGTTATGCTCGCGTGCAAACTGCTGGATAGCCCTGCGACGCTCTTCGCTGATACGGGGTGAATCCTTGAGTGCACGCGACACGGTAGCCACGGAAATACCAAACTCCCGTGCGATATCCTTCATTGTCATTGGCGCCTTTTCTTCCATCGGTTTCCAATTATTCCGCGTGCAAAGATAATAAATCTTTGCGAAAAGCATCCCAAAATATCAAAAAAAATATTAGTACAGCAACAATAACCCCGCAAATGCAGCATAGCAGATCATGCGGATGGGATTGATTTTAAGATAACCTGTACCAAAAGCGGTAGCCACAAAAAGGGCGCAACTGATACCAAACTGCCAAGGATTCTCGATAGGTGTAGAGAAGTTCTCGGTGTTGCAAAGCAACAGGGTGGCAGCTGCCAACAGACCCACAACAGCAGGGCGCAAACCTGTAAAAATCGACTGTACCAGCGATGTGTTCATATACTTCATAAACATCTTACTGATAAGTATCATCAGGATAAGCGATGGCAACACCAAAGCAAAGGTAGCTGTGGCAGAACCCAAAAAAGAAACCAGATGACCATAACCCGCATTATGAATGGCAGTATAACCACAATAAGTGGCCGAGTTGATACCAATAGGACCAGGTGTCATCTGAGAGATGGCAACAATATCGGTGAATTCTGATGTTGAGAGCCAATGATGTGCCTCGACCGTTTCGTGCTGAATGAGTGAAAGCATACCATAACCTCCACCAAAGCCAAAAAGACCTATCTCGAAAAATGTGATAAATAAACTAACGAAAATCATATTTCAAGCACGAATTTCACGAATTACACGATGTCTTATTTATTCTGCCGTAGATATAACCTCCAACAGCAGCTATCATAATAATATAAATAGGTGAAACACCTAAAGCCCAGATAGCCAGGGCGCAGGCGATGGGAATCCAGATGGTGTACCAGTTGAGTTTGGCACGTTTACCCAAATTAAATGTAGGTACAGCTATCAGAGCCACCACTGCCGGACGGATGCCACGGAACATTGCTGCCACCACCTTATTATCCTTAAACTGGCTGAAGAACATGGCAATCGCCAGAATAATCAGGAACGAAGGCAAAGCCGTTCCAAGCGTGGTACAGATGGCACCACGTGTTTTGCGCAGCTTATAACCAATAAAGGTTGCGATGTTGATGGCAAACACGCCAGGGCAACTCTGGGCGATAGCTATCAAATCGAGCATATCGTCCTTGGTTACCCACTTCTTCTTGTTCACAACTTCTTCCTCTATCAAAGGTATCATGGCATATCCACCGCCAAGGGTGAATATGCCAATGTGAAAGAAGGTCTTAAAAGAATCCCAATATATATTCATTACTTGTGAGCCTCCACCCATTTACGTGCATTGACGAAGGCCTCAATCCATGGAGTAACCTCGTCCTGACGACGATCGGCAGGATACCAGGCGTTCTGCCATGGGAATACGGCTCGCTCTAAGTGAGGCATCATGCAGAGATGACGACCATCGGCTGAGCAGATACCAGCTACATTATAGTCGGATCCGTTAGGATTAGCGGGATAGCCAGCATAGTTGTACTTAGCAATCACATTGTAAGCGCTCTCAGCCTCTGGCAGTGAGAACTTACCCTCGCCATGAGCTACCCAAAGACCAAGTTTGTTGCCACTCAGTGAGCCAAACATCACGCTGTTGTTCTGAGGAATGCTCAGGCTGATGAACTCACTCTCGAACTTATGAGAGTCGTTGTGCAGCATCTTAGCACCCTTAGCACCTGTGAGACCGAGTTCTACCATCAACTGACAACCGTTACAGATACCCAGCGACAGAGTATTCTCGCGAGCATAGAACTTATCGAGAGCCTCCTTAGCCTTAGGGTTGAAGAGAAAGGCACCAGCCCAACCCTTAGCCGAACCAAGTACGTCGGAGTTAGAGAATCCACCACAGAATACAATCATATTGATGTCCTCGAGTGTCTCGCGACCAGAAATCAGGTCGGTCATCATCACATCCTTTACATCAAAACCAGCCAGATACAAGCAGTAAGCCATCTCACGTTCACCGTTGGTTCCCTTCTCACGGATGATGGCAGCCTTGATGCCAGAAGCCTGACGGCGATCGGCTGAGATTCCATACTGAGCCAACTTACCAGTGAAGTCCTTATTAAACTGCATCTCGATAGGCTGCTTCTTATAGTTAGCGAAGCGCTCAGCAGCCTTGCCATTGAAGCTCTGCTTGCGATCGAGCAAATAAGAAGTCTTATACCATGTATCACGGAGAGCATCGATGTCGAATGTCTGCTCTGCATCACCAGCCTTCACAACAATAGTGCGGGCATCCTCAACAGGATAACCAATCTTAGCATAGCCAACGCCCTGCTCCTCCATGAAGTCCTTGAACTCCTGCTTGTAGTCATCGCTTACCTCGATAACTACACCTGGGTTCTCAGCGAAGAGAGTCTTAACAACATCGCCATCGGCACAAATCTCGTGCAGGTTGATATGCATACCACCCTTAGTGTTGGCAAAGCACATCTCGAGCAGAGTGGTAATCAAACCACCGGCTGAGATATCGTGACCAGCCATAATCCAACCACGATTAATCATCTCCTGAACGGCCATGAAGGCATCGGCAAAATACTCGGCATTCTTAACAGTAGGAACATCGTCGCCTACCTTACCTAAGCTCTGGGCAAAGGCCGAACCACCAAGGCGCTGCTCGTCGAACGAGAAGTCGATATGATAGAGTGACGCATTCTTATCGTTAACCAATACAGGCGATACAACTTTCTTAATGTCAGAAACCTCACCACCAGCTGATACAATCACTGTTCCTGGAGAGATAATCTTCTCGCCATTAGGATACTGCTGAGAGAGTGACAGCGAGTCCTTACCTGTTGGTACGTTGATGTGCAGGTCGCAGCAGAAATCGCTCAGAGCTTTAACACCAGCATACAAGCGAGCATCCTCACCCTCCTGAGAGCGGCAAGGCCACATCCAGTTAGCAGAGAGGCTCAGCGAATCCATTCCCTCAGCCAGAGGAGCCCAAACGATGTTGGTCAGTGCCTCAGCAACAGAGAGTACAGAACCAGCAGCAGGATCAGCCAGACCAGCCTGAGGTGCATGACCAAGCGCTGTGGCGATACCCTTAACACCACGATAGTCGAGGGCTACAACACCACAGTCGCTCAGAGGCAACTGAATCTCACCCTGACACTGCTGACGTGCAATCTTACCTGTAACCGAACGGTCGACCTTGTTAGTCAACCAGTCCTTACAAGCCACAGCCTCAAGCTGGAGCACGCGGTCGAGGTACTCGTTAATCTTATCCTGACTGTAGGTTACGTCAGCATAGTGGCGTTCTACAGTATTATCCTTCATAATAGTCTTTGGTGAGTGACCGAACATCTGAGCCACATCCAAATCGAATGGTTTCACACCATCGCCCTGCTTGAACGAGAAGTGAGCATCGCCAGTAGTTTCACCTACTACATACAGTGGAGCACGCTCGCGCTCAGCAATCTTACGTACATGTTCGATATGCTTCTCGTCGATGAGCAGTCCCATACGCTCCTGACTCTCGTTAGCAATGATCTCCTTAGAACTCAGAGTCTTGTCGCCAATAGGCAGTTTAGTCATATCAATCTCACCACCGCACTCCTCAACAAGCTCAGAGAGACAGTTGAGGTGACCGGCTGAACCATGGTCGTGAATTGAAACAACGGGGTTCACATCCTCCTCACAGAGAGCACGAACCAGGTTATAGGCGCGCTTCTGCATCTCAGGGTTAGCGCGCTGAACAGCGTTCAACTCGATACCATTGCTGTAGCGACCAGTATCAACTGATGATACAGAGCCACCACCAAGACCGATACGGTAGTTATCACCACCTACTACTACCACCTTGTTACCCTTCTGAGGCTCTTTCTTCAGGCAGTCACGCTTAGTACCATAACCAACACCACCAGCCAGCATGATAACCTTATCGTAAGCATACTTGGTATCGTTTGGCTCCTGGTGCTCGAAGGTGAGTACAGAACCGCAGATCAGTGGCTGACCGAACTTATTTCCGAAGTCAGAAGCACCATTCGAGGCCTTAATCAAAATCTGCTCTGGTGTCTGATATAACCACTGACGAACGGGAAGAATATCCTCCCAGTCGCGAGTCAGCTTGTCATCGTCGGTCAAACGTGGATAAGCGGTCATATAAACAGCTGTACCAGCGATAGGCCATGAACCAACACCACCACCCATACGGTCGCGGATTTCACCACCAGTACCTGTAGCAGCACCATTGAATGGCTCTACGGTTGTGGGGAAGTTGTGTGTCTCAGCCTTCAGAGAGATAACACTCTCGATATCTTTTACCTGGAAGTAGTCGCTAGTACTCTGATCCTTTGGAGCGAACTGCTCAACCACAGGCCCCTGCGCAAAAGCTACATTATCCTTATAAGCCGAAAGAATCTTGTTAGGATTCTCCTGTGTAGTCTTCTTAATCATTGCAAAGAGGCTTGACTCCATCTCCTTACCGTCAATGATAAAGGTTCCGCCAAAGATCTTATGACGGCAGTGCTCAGAGTTGATCTGGGCAAAACCGAAGATCTCTGAATCGGTCAATGGACGTCCGTTCTTCTTCTCCAGTCCGTGCAGATATTCAATCTCCTCTGGACTAAGAGCCAGACCTTCCTGCTCGTTATATTCCTCCAGATTATCCACATACTTAATTGGCTCTGGCTTGATGTTGATGGTAAAAATGTCCTGATTCAGGCCATTATACATACGCTGCAACATCTCGTCGTGCTCAGCATCCTTTGAGTCTACGGCAAAATATTCCTCTATACGAGAAATGCCGCTGAGGCCCATATTCTGTGTAATCTCAACGGCATTTGTACTCCATGGTGTTACCATCTCGCGGCGTGGACCAACATAGTAGCCCTCCAGCTGCTCTGCATCTAATAGCGTGGCATCACCATAAAGCCAGTTTAATTCCTTGATTTCCTGTTCACTCAGTACGTGATCAACCTCCGTGGCGATCACCGATTTCTGTGGGGTCTGAAAGAAGCGTATCATACCTTACTTATTTTATAATATTTTAATTTGCGTGCAAAGGTACTATTTTTAATTTGAAATCACAAATATATTTACCTAAAACTTAAATTAAAAGCCCCTCCATACAATTAGGAGAGGCTCTTTAAATTATTACTTTCTTTTCTTGGTGGCAGTCTTCTTAGCCGAAGCAGGCGCTGCCTTTACTGTCTTATCCACGTATGGAATCTGATTCATCAGCACCCAGGCCGACTCATATACGTAGTTCTTCAGATTAGCAGGGAAGCCAGCCGAGCTATTCAAGAACTTCTGTACCTCGGTCTTAGCCTCAGCGCTCTTATGCGAAGAAATCAACGTTCTGGTCCAGCGACTTGGAAAAGCCAAACTGTTAGTCTTCTGTATCTCAGGCAGTGCCTTCAAGCCCTCAACAATGTAAACATTGCTCTGTGGCTCATACACATCCGAGTTCAACAAACGCAGGGTATTCAGTACCCACGCCTCGTTCTGACGGTTCTCAGGCTTCAGCAAGCTCTTGAAAACCTCTACACGATTGCTGGCAATAGGATCAGTAGCACGACTTA
The DNA here is from genome assembly GCF_000701965.1 of Prevotella sp. RM4. NCBI lineage: Bacteria > Pseudomonadati > Bacteroidota > Bacteroidia > Bacteroidales > Prevotellaceae > Prevotella > Prevotella sp. RM4. The sequence goes on along the minus strand of NZ_JNKG01000008.1, from coordinate 167,519 downwards.
CGAAATCGAACTCCTGTCGCAATTCATCGGTAGTGAGGCGAGCGCGCTCCTTTTCCAGAATCTGCTGACGACGGTCAGGACGGGTGATGGCCAGACGATAGGCTATCTCCATATAGTCGTGCTCATCCAAAACGCTCTCGTTATGGCGATCCAGAATGGTCTGCAACTTATTCAGTACCTCAGGCGAGATAGCACTGGTACCCAACTTACGCCATACCAACTGGCGGCACTCCTTGGTTTTATTCTCACCCAGCAGATCCATAATTACCAACTCGAGTGTATAACGCTGCTGCATGGTCAAGTCTGAAGCAATCTTATGCATCTGGTCGATGGCTGTTTCCATAATCATCGGATTCTTCTCACGCCCCAAGAAACGGAACAGTTCGCCAAAGTGCGATGGCGCCAACTTACCCTGCAAGTAATTATCGTGAATCAGATTCAGCAAGGTATAGCGGTGCAAGTCATTGCGTGTTGTGATGAGACGCATGGGCAGAATCTTCACATAGTTATCATCGAGTGTAAAGCGACCATAACCGCGACCATCCTGGTTTGGAATAATATAGCCAGGAGCTGCACCACTCTTCTGCTTGAAGGTCATGGTTGGCTGCTGCATATCAACCTTGATAGTCTGCGACTGTCCTAAATTGCTGATCACCTTCAGCTCAAACTTCTGGCGCCAGCACAATCCACGTCCATAAGGATCGGTCTGCGATACAATCACATCACCATTCTTAAAAGAGGTTGTGATAATAGGCATACCTTTCTGATTTACCCATACATCACAGAACTGACGTACACCAGCACCAGGAGCCTGCTTGTCGAGTGTTTCAACAATCTGATTCCAGCTGATATGCCCCAGATAGTGATCCTTAATGCACTGTTGCAGACCTTTCTGCATGGCCTCGGCTCCCGTCTCATCTTCAAGCATACGCATCATTACTGGTGCCTTGCAATAGTTAATATGGTCGTACATCCATACGGGGTCATGCGGATCACCATACTCACCTGCAATGGGATGAGAGACTTCGGTTCTATCCAGATTCATCGCATTGCGCATATAGGTATTCATGAAGTTTATCTCAAACTCATTCTTCTTATACTGACTACTGGTAATCTTTGATGCCATAAAGTTGGCCAACACCTCCTTAGCCCAAGGCTCGTCGATAGCAGTGATATTACCGAACCATATATGAGCCGTTTCGTGGGCAATCAATTCGGTACGTTTCATCAAATCCTCCTTCGAAGGCTTCTTGCCTAAGAAAATGGTCTTCTCGCTCAGGGCTACTGCACCACGACGCTCCAAACCGCCCAACTGGAAACTGGGCAGGATATAAACCACACCTTCTTTGTCGTAAGGGTTAGCTATACCAGTGTAACCCTCCATCCACTTCATGGCCTTAGTAACCTCTTTAAATACATCATCTATCTGGGCCACCTTGGCAGGATCGGTCTCTGTGTAGAACACGCGTAAAGTACGACCATCTACTGTAGACGATTTCTCGTTGAATTTACCAACTGCAAAAGCGTAGTGCGATGGTGCCATCTTCTCAGATATATCCACAGTAATAGCTTTCCAACCAGCAGGGGCATTGATGGTAGTCTGATACTGAGCACGCAAACCCTCTACATCGAAACAGGGGAAGAGGGCACGGCCTTCGTCGGCCTGCACCTGAGTATACAGCACGCTACCACTACGAACAAAAGCTTTGTCCTGACTAGTAAAGTCGAGTGAAACCTTATTTGTACCTGCCTTAAACAGTTTTCCTGGAATAATAATCTGATTATTCTGAATCTTTACACTGGCCTGCTTACCTTTACCTTTGTTTCCTTTATATACCAACACATTACCTGGTGTTCCCTGAAAATCGAGTACCACATCCTGCTTGGTTCTGGTATCGAAGGTAATTGTAGCCTTACCTGTTACCTTTGCCTGAGGATTCTCTGGCACATTAAACGTCAGCTGATACAGGATACCAGTAATATTGCCCACACGACTATCCGCCTGAGCATACACACCAAGTGTAAAGAAACTTAGCATGCACAAACATAAATATTTAATAGCTTTCATACAATTATTGTTTTTATTTGCCTGCAAAAATAGCTAATTATCTGCAAACATCCATCAAATTGGCCATATTTTTTTGTCTTGCGGGCAAAAAAGATGCAAACGCTTACCAGTAGTTGGATGTTCAAAAGCTATCGACTCGGCCTGAAGATAAAGTCGATCTGCCTTATGACCATAGAGTTCATCACCCAAAATCGGACACCCTAACCCTTCTTGATGCGCACAGTGCATTCTCAATTGATGCGTACGCCCCGTATGAGGATAAAGGGCAAGAAGAGTTACTGGACGATGAGTGGTAGGGGATTGCTGACGGTCTAATACACGATATTCGGTAATGGCACGTTTGCCGTGCTCATAGTCAACTATCTGACAAGGGCGATTCATCGGATCGCTACTCAGTGGCAGATCGATTACACCATGAGGTTGTTGTATTTCGCCCTCGACAACTGCTAAGTATTTCTTCTTGATAGTACGAGCCGCAAACTGATTCTGCAAATGGTGATAAGCCTCGGGTGTTTTGGCTACCAGCATAATACCGGAAGTCATCAAATCCAAGCGATGAGGCAACATAGATGCAGCCCATCGTTCCTTAGCCCATGTAGCGACCGAGTAATCATCAGTCTTACCTGGTACACTCAGCATACCTGATGGCTTATAAACAGCCGCAATCGCCTCGTCCTCATAGACGATTTCGATGCCTTGATGCAAAAAGCCTGAGGTTTCCGGATCGGGATCCACTTCCAAACCTTGCAACATCCAAGTAAGCACAGGCTTACATTTACCTCTGCAGGCAGGATAAAACTCACCATGGTAACGCACTTCGCTTTTAGGCGAAGGTCCCCACCAGAATTCTGCCATGCATACGGGTTTTAGATGTTGCAGATAAGCATACTGCAACAGTTTTGGTGCACAGCAATCACCTGTGCCACCTGGTGGTAAAGGAAATTTCTTTTGTATTTTGGGGTTCTGGTGATAGTCGCGCCATATCTCCACCAGATCTTTAATTTCGCCATGGGCGTTTAAGATTCTGTATTGTTGAAATAGCCACAGTTGTAAATTCTGCGACATCTCTTTGTGCAGGTTTTGAGTTTCAGATGATGAGTGTTGGTTAAGCGCAGATATCTCACGCTCTTTCTGCTTAAAATAGCCATCAGGCTGCTGGGCATCAAAAACAGGCGGTACAAAATAGCCCCAATCGTTCCTACCTTCCAATAGTCCAGAATACGCCGCCAAGAAGCCCAAGCCACCATCAACCTCAACAACCAGCACCCCAAACATCTTACCCTCTTTCGGACCTATCCTTTCAATCTCCTGCTTCACCTCGTCACATGCCAATAAACACAGCGGATGAGGTTCATAGCAGAAAGGCCAAGTGAACCGTTCTGGTTTGGGAATGTTAGTATGAAGAGGATGGATGATCATAAGAGATCGAGACATTTCTCTACTGGAATACCACGATTCTTATCATCGGTATCCTTGTAGCGCTCAATCATTCGGAATACAGTATCCATCGCTGTACGAGTACTTGTCTTCAAGCTCTCGCCATTCAGCAGATGACCAATCAATACAGCCGAGAAGATATCGCCAGTACCATGGAACAAACCAGGAATCTCGTGATACTCTAGGTGGAAGTAGCTATCATCGTAGTGATTATAGCCCACCACCGCATTGCGTCCGTCTACCTTACAGCTTGTTATCAGAGCCGACTTGGTGCCTATCTTGCGCAACTCGTCCAACAAATCGCCAGCCTCTTCCCAGCTAATACCTTCCATTTTGATTGGTGTATTGGTCAGGTAGCAAGCCTCGGTATAGTTAGGAAAACAGAGATGCGCAACCGATACCATCTCGCGCATCAGCTCCACCTGACGTTCCGTCATGCCATTATACAATCGTCCACCATCACCCAGAATCGGGTCAACGAATACCGTTGTGCCTTGTTCGCCCTGCTCTTTGCAGTAGCCAGCCACCAGTTTAGCCTGCTCATCGCTGAACATCAGTCCTGTACAGATGGCATCAAAACCAAAGCCAAGTTCTTTCCACACAGGCAGAGTACCACGGATGTAATCGGTGGTATCCTGGATATTAAACTTTCCGTAGTCGAGTGTATTAGACACAAGGGCAGTAGGCAAGCTATACGTAGGGATGCCTAAGTAAGAGAGGATAGGCAACATGGCTCCCATGCCAACCTTTCCATAGCCCACAACATCGTTAATAAGCAATATCTGTTTCATTTCGGCTGCAAAGTTACTATTTTTTTAAGATAAGTCGATAATACTTTCCTATTTTTTTGCTAACTTTGCACACGTTTATGGAAAAACAACTTGATTCGCCGATATTGGCACTACAGAAACAACGGCAACTGCTACAAATGGAGTATGAGGCCGAGAAAGAAGAATTCCGCCAGCAGACAGAGCAAATGGGTCTGCAACGGAAGATAAAACGTGGTGACGTTTGGTTTCCACTCACCGTTAGCAAAACTTATTACAACTCGCTGAACCAACGCGTTATAGAGGTTTTAAGACAAACCGACGAGGAGATTGAACATAATTTTGAATATGGTAAGCCCGTAGTATTCTTCAGCGTGGATGCCGAGGGGAAAATCAGCTATTTTAAGATGACAGCCAGCGTAAGCTATGTAGATGGCGACAGAATGGTTGTTGCTGTGCCCGATGGCATGGGATTGGTGGAGATACAGAGTGCCGAGAAGCTGGGTGTTCAACTCTTCTTCGACGAGACCAGCTATAAGATGATGTTTGATGCGCTTGACAGAGTGATGAGCGCCAAAGGACGATTAGGCTATCTGCGCGACCTGTTTTATAACAGGCAGAAGGCAGAGACTTTCAATTTCAGTCCACTACACTTCACATATCTGAATGCCACACAGGAAGATGCTGTAAACAAGGTGCTGAGAGCCAAGGATGTAGCCATTGTGCACGGACCTCCAGGAACCGGCAAGACTACCACACTAGTTGAAGCCATCTACGAAACGTTAATGCGCGAAAGCCAAGTATTGGTGTGTGCTCAAAGTAACATGGCAGTTGACTGGATATCAGAGAAATTAGTCGACCGTGGCGTAAACGTCCTGAGAATAGGCAACCCTACCCGCGTGAACGATAAGATGCTATCGTTTACCTATGAGCGCCGTTTTGAGGCCCATCCCGACTACGAGATGCTATGGGCATTAAGAAAGGCTATCCGCGAGGTTCGAGCCAATCGCAAAAGAGGCGACCAAAAATTCCACCAAAAGGTGGAGCGCCTAAAGGAACGAGCCACCGAACTGGAATTGCGCATCAAGAACGACCTGTTCAGCGAGGCGCGTGTTATCGCCTGCACCTTGGTAGGCTCGGCCAATAAAGTGCTTGATGGTCAGAAATTCGGCACCTTATTTATTGACGAAGCAGCCCAGGCGCTCGAAGCAGCCTGCTGGATTCCTATGCGACGTGTATCGAGAGTGATACTGGCTGGCGACCACTGTCAGCTGCCACCCACCGTTAAGTGCTACGAGGCCCTGAAGGCAGGATTAGGAAAAACACTGATGGAGCGCATTGTAGAGAACAAGCCTGAAGTGGTGACGCTGCTGAAGATGCAATACCGCATGAACGAAGAGATTATGCGATTCTCGAGCGACTGGTTTTACAACAACCAGGTGGAAAGTGCACCAGATGTAAAGTATCGCAGCATTCTGGACCTGGATGTACCGATGACATGGATAGACACCTCACAATTCGATTTCCCCGAGGAGAGCGGCATCACATTCAAAGAAGAGTTTGTAGGCGAGAGTTTTGGTAGAATTAACAAGGCCGAGGCAGAATTGACCATGCTGGCGCTGCAACAGTATTTTGAGAAGATTGGTAAGGAACGTATAATCAAAGAACGCATCGATGTGGGTGTGATTTCACCCTATCGCGCCCAGGTACAGTATCTGCGCCAACAACTGAAAAAGCGCGAATTCTTCAAGTCTTTCAAAAGTCTTATCAGCATAAATACCGTAGATGGATTCCAAGGACAGGAACGCGACATCATTATGATTTCGCTAGTACGTGCCAACGACCAGGGGCAGATAGGTTTCTTGCGCGATTTGCGCCGTATGAATGTAGCCATCACCCGTGCCCGAATGAAACTAATCATACTTGGAGATGCTTCGACACTGACTCGTCATCCATTCTATAAGAAGCTCTACGATTACATAGAAGCCCTATAAAAAACTTCATAAATGTTTGCGAGTTTCGTTTTTTTGTATTACTTTTGCACCTATGATAAAGATAAAAAGGGTTGAAACTAAGCGTGAGCTTAAGCAGTTCGTACAGTTCTATTACGACCTGTACAGGGGATGCGACAGTGCTGTGCCCTATCTCTTTTCAGATGAGATGTCAACGCTTCGTCGCGATAAGAACCCTTCGTTTGAATGCTGTGAAGCAGAATATTTCTTAGCATACAAGAATGGAGAGATTGCAGGACGCGTGGCTGCCATCATTAACCATCGCGCCAATGAGCGCTGGGGGTGCCGACAGGTACGCTTCGGTTGGTTCGATTTTATCGACGACCCCGAAGTGAGCACAGCACTCTTAAAAGCTGTAGAAGACTGGGGCAAAGCAAAAAGCATGACAGAGATAGCCGGTCCGTTAGGCTTTATCGATACCGACCGTGAGGGCATGCTTGTTGATGGATTCGACCAGTTATCTACCATGTACATTAACTACAACTACCCCTACTATCCTCAACACATGGAACAGAAGGGGGGATTCATAAAGGACAACGACTATGTAGAATGCAAGGTGAAAGTACCCGAAGTGGTGCCTGCCAAGTTTGCCAAGATTACTGATATGGTACGTAATCGCTATGGATTGAGGGTACATAAGTTTACCCGCAAGGAACTGGTAAGCGATGGCTGGGGCCGCGAGGTATTCCACCTGTTGAATGCAACCTACAAGGATTTGTACGGATTCTCGGAACTTTCACAACACCAGATAGACAAACTGGTGAACGATTACATTAAGATTGCCGACCTGAACCTGGTTACAGGAATTATGGACGGCGATAAAATGGTGGGATTTGGTGTAACCTTCCCCTCATTCTCACGTACCCTCCAGCGCACTCGCGATGGCCGATTCCTGCCCTTTGGCTGGTGGGAATTGCTGAAAACACTGAAATGGCATAACACCGATACTGTCGACCTGCTACTGATAGGCGTACTACCCGAGTATCGTGGCAAAGGTGCCAACGCCCTGATTTTCGATGACCTGATTCGCCAGTTCCAGCGCTATGGCTTTAAATGGGCAGAAACAGGCCCGCAGATGGAGACCAACGAGGGTGTACTCTCGCAGTGGCAGTATCTGGATGCCACTATTCACAGACGACATCGTTGTTACCGTAAAAAGATATAGTTATGGATATGACTTGGGAGTTTATATTACGCATATTCGTAGCCGCACTCCTTGGAGGTGCTATCGGACTGGAGCGCGAATATCGAGCCAAAGAGGCAGGTTTGCGCACCCACTTTTTAGTGGCATTAGGCTCGGCAGTATTTATGATAGTCTCGGCTTACGGATTCGACGGCGTTATGAATACGCCTGAACACCGTTGGGATGTATCGCGTGTAGCTGCCCAGGTTGTATCGGGTATCGGTTTTATTGGCGCCGGTACCATTATCTTCCATAAAAGCGAGAATGTGGTACGTGGCTTAACCACCGCAGCAGGTTTGTGGGTTACAGCCGCCATCGGTCTGGCCTGCGGAGGCGGCATGTATGTACTCTCCATAGCATCCACCATTTTAGTACTGGTTGGTTTAGAGGCCTTTAACTTTGTACTTCGAAAAATAGATAAGCATAAGAAATAAAGAAGAACCCTCACCAATTGGCGAGGGTTCTTTTTGCTATTACTTAAAAATCTTCTGGGCGAACATGGTGAGATAAATACGCCAGTTGCGCCAGATGTGACCACCATCGGTCTCTACATACTCATACTTGTAACCCTTGCTATCCCAGTTGTTACGCAAGTCAACGGTGCTCTGATACAGGAAGTCGGTCTTACCCATACCCATCCAGTAGAGTTTGGGCTTGCTACCAAACAAGCGTGCCGACTGCTTGGCGAACTCAGGATCGTTGTTGATCTGATCGGCAAACGAAGCGCCAATCTGGCCCTTACCCCAATGCAGGCCAGCAGAGAAAAGACCAAAATAATCGAACTTGTTGGGATAGAGCAAACTTACATGGAAGGTGTGACCACCACCCATCGACAAACCGCAAATAGCACGACCAGCACGGGTCTTAACCGTACGGTAGTTTGCATCTACATAGTTTACGATATCCATAAAGCTCTCTGGTATAGATGCGGCAGCAGGTGCTGTAGGACCAGTACCTCCGTCGCGAAAGCCTGGAGTGTACATACCCCATGACCACTCGCCTGGAGCTGCCTGGCAGTTGGGATTACCGTTTGGCATCACAACAATCATTGGCTTAGCCTTACCAGTAGCAATCAGGTTATCAAGAATCTGTGCAGCACGTCCAAGTTCGCTCCACGCATTCTCATCACCGCCAGCACCATGAAGCAGATACAGCACAGGATACTTACCACCCTTATCATAACCAGCAGGGGTATAGATAGTCATACGACGCTGCATCTTCAGCGTTGGACTGTTGTACCAAACCTTCGACAGGTTGCCATGAGGCACCTCGTTTACCTTATACAAATCGCCTTTATCTCCCTTCTGGTCGCTTACAATAAAGATATTTGTAAACGAAACGATATCGCGATTTACATAGATGTTAGCGGGGTCCTTTACGCCAGTCATACCATCGATATTGAAGGTATAGCTGTACATCTCAGGAGCCAGTTTGTCTGTTGTGTAGCTCCACACGCCATTCTTTCCCTCCTTCAGTTCGGCCACGCCTGGTGCATCGTAGCTGCCGAATCCAGGCACCTCCACTTTCTGTGTTGGCAAAAAATCGCCAGTCACTTCAACTTTTACTGCTTTAGGGGCAAAGAGATTGAATGTTACGGTTCCGTCTTTGTTTACAACGGGGGATTGAACACTGGCACTATTGAAGAGTTTCTCCTGTGCCTGAGCGCCAACACAGCACATGGCTGCCAGCGCTAAAGTCATGATTTTTTTGTTCATACGATTGTTATATTACCTTTTTAATAAGTTAAGTTTCACATTGGGTTTCATCACATTATTAACCTTCTTGCTCCATGCCTTGACATTTGCTGAAGCCTTAGCTTCAATATCATTAGCCGAAGAACATATCAGGAAGTTGTAGCGACCTGCATCGGTTTTCCAAGCAGAAGCTTTCTCGTTGAACGATGCTAAGTCCTCTACCTTTACCAGCATGGTAACAGTCTCTGTCTGTCCAGGCTGCAGCAAACTTGTCTTAGCATAGTTGCGCAGTTCCTTTTCGGGTTTGTTCAGTTTCTTGCTGTTTGGTGCAGCCACAAAGAGCTCTACCACATTGCGTCCAGCCTTCTTACCGGTATTCTTTACATCAACCTTAACGGTGTAAACACCATTGGCTTCGCTCACGCTCATGTTCTCATAAGCAAAGGTTGTGTAGCTCAGTCCGAATCCGAAGGGATAAGCCACAGGCTTACCAAAGCTATCAAAGTAACGATAGCCTACGTAGATATCCTCTTCGTAGTTGGTAAAGTCGATATTGGCCTGTGGCTTACGCTCCTTAGGAGCCTGATCCTTATTATATCCCCACATAAACATAGCACCTAAGGTTTTATCATCAACATTAGCGGGGAAGTTCTTATCGGCATAAGCATCGCCGTATTTAATCTGGAAAGTCATAGGCAGCTTGCCGCTGGGGTTCACCTTGCCGCTCAGTACATCGGCCACAGCAAAACCACTCTCCTGACCGCCCTGCCATGTGCAAACCAGAGCATCAACCTGATTCTGCCAAGAAGCTACATCGATAGGACTACAGATATCCAGCAGTACAATCACCTGCTTACCCTTAGCATGATAAGCCTCGCACACAGCCTTGATAAGTTTGGCCTCGCCCTCTTTCAAGTAGAAGTCAGCCTCGCTGCGATCGGCAGCCTCACCACTCTTACGACCCAAAGATATGATAGCTACATCCGAACCGTCGATGGCAGCATTGAGTTCATCGGCAGTAAACTGCTTCTCATCGGCACGTGCAGGTGGCATGAGTGAGAATGGTGGACGACCATTGGGGAACAAACGCTTTTCCTCGGCAGCAATATGCTGGGTATAGGTACGGATTAATGGTTTGTAAACCTCATAACCGGCAGAACGCATACCCTCTACGAGCGATACGGTATAGTGACCAACTGAGGTGCCACCAAAACCAGAACCACCCGAAATCCAATCGTAGGATGTGCAACCGAACAAAGCCACACGCTTACCCATCAATGGCAGAATACCACTATTCTTAAGCAGTACGATACCATCGGCACCTACCTGACGAACTGTCTGGGCATGAGCTTTCAGATCGGGTTCATTGTTATACTTGTAACCTTTGAAGTTATGAGTCTTTATCACATATTCCAGAATGCGCTTAACATTGGCATCGAGCACCTCCATCGGCAGTTTTCCACTCTTAGCAGCCTCAAGGATAGCCTGATACTGCTTGTCCTGACCTGGCTGCAGCATATCGTTACCAGCAAGCATCGCAGCTACGGCATCGTCGCCAGCATTCCAGTCGCTCACAAACATACCCTTCCAGCCCCACTCATCGCGAACAATGGTAGTAAGCAGCTCACGGTTCTGTACAGCGTATGGACCATTCAGCTTATTATAAGAAGTCATAATAGTCCAAGGATCACTCTCCTTAACCATTATTTCAAAAGCCTTGAGATAAATCTCACGGAGCGCACGCTGCGACACCTGAGAGATATTGTTATTGCGGTTAGTTTCCTGATTGTTAGCTACAAAGTGTTTAGGACAGGCAGCTGTACCCTCGCTCTGCACGCCACGCACATAGCCTGCAGCGATGGTTCCTGAGAGATAAGGATCCTCAGAGTAATACTCATGGTTGCGTCCACACAATGGGTTACGGATAAGATTCATGGCAGGCGACAGAATCCAATCGAGTCCGAACTCACGCACCTCGTTACCAATACCCTGACCAACCATAAAGGCAGCCTCGCGATCCCAGGTAGAAGCCAACGTCATCGAAGCCACGAAATCTGTAGGATAGTAATCGTTATGATCCCAAGCACGAGTGGCATTCATGCGCAGGCCTTGCTGAGAGTCGGCACAATAGGTTTCGGGGATACCCAAACGAGCCACCGAGAATGTACTACCGGCTGTACCAGGGAATTTGGCCTCATCGTTAAAATGCATGCCACGCCCCAGTACCATGTGGCACTTTTCTTCGAGGGTCATTGCCTTTACAATCTCATCAATGTTTTCAGCCTTTAACTGCTGGGCAGTTGCATTAAGGCTGCAGCCACACATGGCAGCTACAGCCATTACAACCAAACAAATGTTATGAAACGAAATTTTCATTGTTTAATTTATATTTTTTAGTTATTATGAATTTGGTTTCTGGGTGCAAATATACGATAATATTTTGAAACTTGCGAGTGCAAAGGTAAACAATCTTTCAGAATGTTGCTTTCGATTGCGTACTTTTGTTTTTCACCTATGTTCAAATCAGTTACAACGTTTTCTGATTTGTTCAAAACCGTTCTGATTTGTTCAAAATGTATAATATTCGCAAAAATATTTGGCTGCTACAAATAAAGTATGTACCTTTGCAGCCGGAAAATTTATTTGACTTAGAATTTAGCTAATAGTAGAGTATGAAAAAGTACCTTTTGAATGTATCTGCAATCCTAACGATGGGATTGGCAGTTTCCTCATGCATGAAGGAGATGAACGTTGAAGTTCAGGAGCAGCAGGCCTCGCTCGACAATGCACAGCAATCACTTGGATTCTACATCCCCGCCAACCAGGACTGGGTGATGACCACTACCGCTACAGCCACCTTTAACGTAAAGGGACTGAGCGATACCAACGGCACCGTATATGTATTTTCAAATAGTCCACTGGCCGAGGGCTATGGCAGCATACTTGCCAGCGCACCGATGACAGGTACAACCACCACCATTAGCGGATTCCGCATTCCACAGTATATGACCAAAGCCTTTGTGGGCCTGCAAGAGAGCGATGGCAATATGATTTACAAGTGCGTTGACATCGAAGACGGTCAGATTAATGCAAGCTACGACTTCAGTACAACAGCCGAAGCCCGCACCAGAAGTATGGTCGACGAAATTGGCGACCCATTCCCATATTATTCTTCGAGCGAGGTGAATGCTAAGTACAAGACCAGTGCACCATCAACAGCAAAGACTACCTCACAAATCAACCCTAACGATCAGAATGCATATCAGTCGTATACTGAAATCAAATTAGAAAACGAAACTGCAGCCTACCACTTTTGGGGTGGAGCACGCGATATTTACATCTCAGGCGAGGTAACGCTTAACGTTGATGGATCAAATTCTATGAATCAGGCCCGCATCTATCTGCTGCCTAATTCTACCTTGCATTTCAACATGAGCAACTACATCAACGACCTTGAGATTTATGTTGCCAACAATGCCACACTTTATTACAACTACAGCATGCTGTACAAACAGACTGGTGGCGGTATCATTTTCAACCGTGGAACTCTGAATCTGCCTGAAAACTTCCAGGCCAATCAAAGCTCTATTATTTACAACGAAGGTACTATCAGCGGAACAAACATTACCAGCGCTCCTGGCGATGGCAAACCCTCATACTTCTATAATTTTGGCAGCCTGACTCTCTCTGGCAACTTCCAGCTTAACTCTTGTGCTAATTTCTATAATGAAGGCATAGTAAGCGTTGCCGGCCTGTCAGAATGCACCCAGGGAAGCAGTCAGATCTGGTGGATTAACAAAGGTCACTTTACCACCAAGCAATTTAAGATGATGGCTTGGAATAAAACCTATTATAACTATTGCCAACTGATTGTTGAAAACGACGCATATCTACACGACGGCCAGTTTAACCTGATGCCAGGTGGTTATATGGAAGCTACTACAGCCGACATTAACAATTTCCAGATTAACATGTACGGAAACACTGGATTAAACATCAACGGCGACAATACATGGAGCGGCCAGGGCGATGGCACTTATCAGGGTTTCAAAGCTACTGGCGAGAACAACTATGTACGTCTGGGTGGCACAACAACCGTGGAAGCTCATAGATACAGTTTAGTAACCGAAGGAAAGATCTTTATCGGCATTAAAAACCTTAATGACCTGGGCAAAGATAATAAATGGTATGGTCCGGATGTAGAATTCAGAGAGAACACAAAAGTTGTAGAATTCAGCGAGCTGAATCCAACCTATAATGCTACCGATTGCGGTGCCAGCTGGACCAGCAATCCACCTATTGCCCCAACACCTGTCGAGAATCAGACTTGGACATACGCCTTTGAGGACAACACCACCAAGTGCGACTTTGATATGAACGACGTGGTGATTCAGGTAAAGGAGAACAGTAGCAACTCTAATAAGTTAGATGTTACCCTGGTAGCTGCTGGTTGCGAATACGACAACTACGTATATTTAGGCGACACACGCATTAGTTGGCCCAATGGAGCCGAGGTACATGCTGCATTCGGCGCACCTAGCAGAACTATGGTAAATACTGGTCGCGGCCGCGGTGTGGATCTGCCTGCCGTAACAGTAACTATCGATAAGCCATCGGCCGACTTCGACTTCCAGAATGCCGACTTTAAGATCCGCCCATTCAAGATTGGTGCCAACCCTGATGATTTATCAAAGTCGGTTAGTAACGACCATATTGGCATTGTGAAAGAGGGTAACCCAAGCGGACTGGCTCAGGCACCTCTGGGCATTGCCATCCCCGACAAATGGAAGTGGCCAAAAGAGCGCATTAATATTACCAATGCTTACGAGGGTTTTATTGCGTGGGGTAAACAAGCAGATCTGACGCTAAGAGCCGAAACAGGTGGCTGGTATCAGAACCCAACTGCAGATATGGTTTACGACGAATAATTTTTCAAACTCTATTATAAGTCAAATTGAAAAAGGAGGGGTGTCCACGCGATGTGAACGCCCCTCCACCTTTTTGTCATTTTATGAAATAATCAATATACCATTGATGCATTGGTAAGATAGAGATACCAATCGAGGAACCGTGTGTGGTCCTCGGCCCACTCGCCAAAACTATGCCCTGTGGTAGTGTAAGCACCTATCATGGCTACTGCACCCGATTCCACACGCTTTCTATAGCCCATCTCATTGCCTTCAAGGGGGTAACGGAAATCGCCAGTAGGCACCATCAATGCCCAAGGCAGATCCTTAAACGATGCTACCGAATAATTGGCAAGCACCTTAGCCGACTTAAACTGCTCAACATGCGTTTCCCAGTTGCCACCATTATAATATGTAATAATAAATGGGTCGATATCGTTAAGCGTAAAGTTATCCAGGCGACTTATGGTATAATCATCGTTCTTAAACGTTACCACATAGCTAAGTGTACGGGTAGCACGGGTTTGATAAGTATCGGTATTATAGCTATCGCTATTAGGATCTATGACGTTATATTTCTTACGGATAAATAGTCCATAATCGGCGTCGAGGTTAAACGCCATAGCCCAGTGGGCATCGCAAAACAGGTTAAGCACAGCCTCCTGGTTACGTCCCTTCATCAGCAGCGAGTGAGCCACCGTTTTATCGCTAAAAATATCGCCAAACGGATAGAGTGTCTGGTCGTTAATGCCATCATTAAATGTTACACCCGTAGTGGTATAAACCGAATCGACAGTATCGTACGAATAACCCACCAGTCGGATACAGCCGGCAATCTGCTTAGCAGCGCCAACAGCCGAGAGTGTTACAGTTACTGTTATCTGGTTAACAGCGGTACGCTGCTGCGACACACGCAAAACCACATCGTTGTAATCATAATCGCCCGGCTCTGGGTAGTTCTCTTCAAACAAATAAGTATAGGTTTGAAGGGCAGATGTTACAGCCTTACCCGTAGTTGCACTTGTAAAATCAAATGTTTCAGTAGATGCCTGCGATGCGGGGAACGATGTAACCGTAAGATTGCCGCTGGCATCAACAATTGCTGCATAAAGCGTAGTAATCTGGTAAGGCACATCAACCGAGAGCACACCCGACTGATTGCCCGAAACGAATATCTGGTGCATCAGTTCGGCCTTACTACTGGTGAGTGGGTTTGCCGAATAGATACGCAGCTGCTGGTAGTTGCCCGACGGCACCTGGTAGCGATAGCTTTTAAATTCAGAAAGTTTCCACTCGTGCTGCTGGTCGACACTATCCACTGCCGAGAAATATTTTATCAGCTGGCGATGGGTTTCCACATCGTAAACATTCTTGCTGCATGAGGCTGCTCCAAGCATTACCATCGCACCTGCTATAAGTGTAATAATCAGACTTTTACGCATAATACTATCTGTTTTTGTGGCCAAAATTACAAAAATATCTCTATCAACAGTGCATATTTCTGTAATATTTACAGATTTTAACCATCAAACAGATACAAACAATCGAAAAAAATGGTATCTTTGCACCGAAAATCGAAACAGTTACGTAACAATTTATTAAAGTCTGCGATATGAAGAAGTATTTGATAACAGGAGCATTGGCTCTGGTTGGCATGGTATTTAATACCAGTTGCCAAAACGACATGGAAAACTACAGCAGCCCGGAAGAAGCAAAGAAGGCTATATTTGCCGAGAATTTTGAAAAATTCTACGGCACTCCCAATCCCAACCAGGACTGGGGATTTGCCGATGCCAGTTTGGCAAGCGTAACAGCCACTACGCGTGCCCACAATGTTAATGGAAACTTATGGTATCAAAACTGGCAACGTCCTGTTAATGTTACTTCCGACGAAGCAACGAAAGTATTGACAGCATTTAGCGTAAAACGCGAAAACCAAACAAATGCTATTACCATTAATTGGAAAAACTACTGGGTACACCAAGTACACCAGAGCAACAACTCGTACTATGATGGCTACGGCCATAACACTGGTGATATACATACAAAGATGAACAAAATTATTGCCTATAACACCAGTGGTAATAGTAATTATTACGAGCATGTAAACAACTTTAATGATGGCAACAACACCACTGTTTATACCGATGATGAAACCCATCAGGAATATATTGGTACTACCCTGATGCTTAATATGGGTACCAGCGCATCGGCCAACAACCAGTTTGGATATCATAACACCATAGATAGCAAAGACCACTTTGAATACTTTATCATTGCTGGCGCAGATATAGATGCATCGCTGGCTGGATACTATTACGTAGGCTTCGACTTCTGTGCATCGCACCCAGCCGGACAAGAGGCTAATAAAAACATGGACGTAGCCCGCGACTGGATTTATAACGATTGGATTGTAAGAATCAGCCCTGCAACCCCTGTTGGTTCGGGCGGCTCTACTGGCGGCAACATTAATCAAAATACAAGCAGTACCGAGGTTTACACCAAGCAGCATGTTTTAGTGCACAAGTGGGTGTTCTGCGAGGACTTAGGTAGCTCATCAAACAGAAGAGACTTCGACTATAACGACTTGGTATTCGATGCAAGAATTGTTGACGAATATAAGATTATAAAGAATGCCGATGGCACAGAAAGCGCATACTCGGCCGACCCCACCCACCGCTACTATGCAAAGCTTACACCACTTGCAGGAGGAGGCGAATATGAAGTGTGGTTCAACCAAAGCAATCAGCCTATTCACAGTCTGTTTGTGCCAAGTACAGCAAATAATGTGCTGATTAATACCTGCAATTCCAGTCTCGACTATGCCACTCCGCACACCGAGGGTCTTGCAGCACAAACCATCATTTACACATTTAACTCTAGAAGCCAGGCAAGCCTTAGCAATATTAACATTTTTGTGCGCTCATCTACAGCCACTTACGAGCTTACTGCCAATACGGGCGAAGCACCTCATAAGATTTGTGTGCCCCCCGGAACCCGTTGGCCTTACGAGCGCACAGATATTACAGAAGCCTATAGCGGCTTTACATCGTATGTTGAAAACAGAGTTGACCCATGGAACGATGGTGTTGATGAGAAGCTGTATCCGCTGAATAATGTGCCCGATAGTCTGAAGACCGATCAGTACAACCAGTACACATATATTAAGGATACCCAGAACAGCTCATCGAGCACCACCTATGATGTTACACCATCGAGCAGCGAAACTACCATTTGGACTGGCAACAACGACTTTATTAGTTGGGATGGTGCTTATGCTGTGGAAATCCCAGCCAGCAGCTTCTCTGAGGTTGGTGCCGGAACTGTTATCCGATTCTATGGTGTGGCCAGTGGATACTTCCAGGTAAAAGCTACTTATGGCAACACTTGGGACGCATCCAACCTAGGTGATAGCAGATGGAGCGATGGTTGTGTTTATAGTAACTCAAGCCTAAGCAGCTATTTCGAGTTGACACTGAATGCCACAACCGCAGCGAACTTCAAGGCAAATGGTATGCGCCTTTGGGGTACAGACCTCAAACTGCTCCGCGTAACGTACGATAATACAAACAAGAGTAATAGCAGTTCATCAGGTGGCTCAAGTAGCGAAGGAACAGCAATTTGGACAGGACCAGTTGACTTTGGATGGAGCAACAAGATTTCACTCCCCTTGGACGCATTTATGAATAAGGGTGTAAAAGGTGGCAGCATCATACGCTTCTATGTAGAAAGTACTGCAACTAACTACAATAGCAATGAAAATGAATGGGAATTCACAATCTTTACTGGTTATGAGCAAGGCTGGACAATGGCAAATAGCTATAGAAACGGCTCAAATACCGACATCAGTAAGGGATACTTCGATTATATACTGACTTCTGACGATGCTCAGGTTTTGGCTATGGAAAAGAACTTAGGTTGGACTCCAGGTTCAAGCTTGCAGGTTCAAGGCCAGAAATTCAAACTGAATAAGATAACCCTTATTCCATAATAATTGGATTTTTCAAAATAAAAATAAGACTTTAATAAATGTTTGGGAGGGCGTCTGCGGGAGCAGATGCTCTCTTTTGTATTTATTGGCTATAATACTTGTTTATATCAGAAAAATATCTTATCTTTGCACGCTGTTATGGTACTTAATTGGATTTGGATAGGATTCTTTATCATCGCATTCGTGATTGCCGTGATAAAACTGGTGTTCTGGGGAGATTTTGATGTATTCCCAGCCATGATGGATTCAACGTTCTCATCGTCTAAGACTGCTTTCGAAATATCGTTAGGCCTAACGGGCGTATTGTCGCTGTGGCTGGGTATTATGAAGATAGGCGAAAAGGGCGGCGTGGTAAACGTGCTGGCCAAGTTGCTGAGTCCTGTTTTTACCAAGCTGTTTCCCGACATCCCCAAGGGCCATCCTGTAACGGGCAGCATTTTTATGAATATTGCTGCCAACATGCTTGGATTGGACAATGCAGCCACGCCCTTAGGTCTTAAGGCCATGGAGCAGCTTCAGGATCTGAACCAGAAAAAGGATACAGCCAGCAATCCGATGATTATGTTCCTGGTACTGAACACCAGCGGACTTACACTCATACCAATATCTATCCTGGTGTATCGTGCCCAGATGGGTGCTGCACAGCCCACAGATATTTTTATTCCTATCTTGCTGGCCACGTTCTTCTCTACGTTGTCAGGTATCATCATCACCAGCTTTTTCCAGAAGATCAATCTGCTCAATAAAACCATGCTGCTTACCCTTGGCGGTGCAGCTCTGGTGGTAGCCACAGTTATCTGGGGCTTCGGACAGATGGACTCGATATTGATGAACAAAGTGAGCACCAGCGCCGCTAACATTATGCTGATGCTGATTATCATCGCCTTTATACTGGCAGGCGTTCGCAAGAAGATTAATGTGTACGATGCGTTTATCGAGGGTGCCAAAGAGGGCTTTACTACTGCCGTACGCATCATCCCCTACCTGGTAGCCATTCTGGTGGGCATCGGTGTGTTCCGTGCCTCAGGTGCGATGGACATGCTGATTGATGGCGTGAAATATGGTGTAGAGGCCTGCGGAGGTAATACCGATTTTGTAGGCGCGCTGCCTACTGCGCTGATGAAACCGCTGAGTGGCAGCGGCGCCCGCGGCATGATGGTTGATGCGATGACCACCTATGGTGCCGACTCGTTTGTAGGCCGACTGAGCTGTATTTTCCAGGGCTCTACCGATACCACATTCTATATTCTTGCAGTTTATTTTGGTAGCGTAGGCATTGTAAAAACACGTCACGCTGTGACATGCGGACTGTTAGCCGACTTGGCTGGCATCATCGCTGCCATCGCAATAGCATACTTGTTCTTCGGATAAGAATTAAAGAATTGAGAGATTGAAGTTATGGCAAATCTGAAATCATTAGTAAAAGACACGGCCATCTACGGCCTTTCGAGCATTGTAGGTAGATTCTTGAACTACCTGATGGTGCCACTCTATACTTACACACTGAAGAGTTGTGCCGATTACGGCATCTACAACGATATCTATGCCCAAACAGCGTTGTTGATGGTGCTGCTTACGTTTGGTATGGAAACCACCTTCTTCCGCTTTATGAATAAGGAAGAAGGCGACAAGATGCGTGTGTACAGCACGGCACTGATGATGGTTGGCGGCGTGTGCCTCACGTTTGCTGCACTGGTACTGCTGTTTATCAACCCCATCGCCAGTGTGCTCGACTATCCCAACCACAAGTGGTACGTAGGTATGATGTTTGTAACCGTGGCTCAGGATGCCTTCCAGGCCATCCCCTTTGCCTATCTGCGCTACAAGCATCGCCCCATTAAGTTTGCATCGCTCAAGCTGTTGTTTATCTTCATGAGCGTTACGCTTAACGTGGTGGCTTACTGGCTGATGCCGCAAATCAACCCCGAGTGGCAGATACACATCGGTTATGCCTTTGCCATCAACCTGCTGTGTACCACTATTATATCGTTCTGCCTCATCAGCGAGCTGGTGGGCTTTAAATGGCAGTTCGATAGCCAGAAGTGCAAGCAGATGCTTAGCTACTCGTGGCCCTTGCTGGTGCTGGGTATTGCAGGCATACTGAACCAGGTGGCCGGACAGATACTGCTGCCACGTATCCTCGACTCTGAAGAGGGTCGCCATCAGTTAGGTATCTATGGTGCCTGCATCAAAATAGCAATGATAATGGCCCTGATTACACAGGCCTTCCGTTTTGCCTACGAGCCCATCGTGTTCGGTTCGGCCAAGGAAAAGAACAGCAAGGAGCTGTATGCCAAGTCGATGAAGTTCTTCGTAATATTCACGCTGCTGGCATTCCTGTGTGTCATGGGTTATATCGATATCTTCAAGTACCTGGTAGGCGATAAGTTCCGCGAGGGTTTGGGCATTGTGCCGATAGTGATGATGGCCGAGATATTTATGGGCGTGTACTTCAACCTGTCGTTCTGGTACAAGCTTATCGACAAGACCATCTATGGTGCATGGTTCTCGCTGGCAGGTTGCGCTGTGCTGTTTGGCGTTAACGTTATCTTCATCCCCCAGATAGGCTACTGGGCCTGCGCTTGGGGCGGACTGGCAGGTTATGGCACAGCAATGGTGCTGAGCTATATCGTTGGTCAGAAACAGAATCCTATCCCCTATCCCGTCAAGGATATCGCCTTCTACTTTTTTGCTGCAGTTTTTCTGGCAGCCATCATGCACTTTCACAAAGAGTATTTCCAGCTTGAATTGGGTGCGTTGCCTTTCAACACCATGTGTATCGTGCTATTCGTTGTACAAATCATCCGCAGAGATTTGCCCCTGAGCAGCCTGCCCGTTATCGGAAAGAAATTCAAGAAAACAAAATAAATATATGAAAAAGTTACTTTTTACTTTACTTGCTGCATGCAGCCTTACAAGCGTTAAGGCCGACGAAGGCATGTGGACACTTTACAACCTGCCCAATGCCGTTTACGAAACCATGAAGCAGGAGAACTTTGAGTTGCCTTACAGCGCACTGTACTACGGCGACGATGCCGTAAAAAACTGCGTGGTTAACTTTGGTGGATTCTGCTCGGGTGTAGTCGTTTCGCCCGATGGACTGGTGTTTACCAACCACCACTGTGGTTTCGAGGCCATCCGCTCGCACTCTACCGTTGAGCACGATTACATGCTGAACGGCTTTGTGGCAAACTCTTACGAAGAGGAGCTGCCCAACGAGGGCCTGTTTGTAAGCTTTATGATTGAGCAGAAGGATGTAACAGCCTATCTCGACTCATTAGGACTTAACAACCTGGCACAAAGCAAGCGCGCCCAGTTTGTTGATTCTGTAGAAAACGCTATGAGCAAGGCCATCCGCCAGCAGGATTCCACCCTGCGTGTAGAGCTGAAGCCTTTCTACGAGGGCAACCGCTATTTCCTTACTACCTATCGCGACTATGAGGATGTTCGCCTGGTGTTCGCCCTGCCCAAATCGATGGGTAAGTTTGGTGGCGAGACCGACAACTGGATGTGGCCCCGACAGACGTGCGACTTCTCGGTTTTCCGCATCTATGTTGATCCAAAAACCGGCGGTCCTGCCAAGTACTCAAAGGATAACGTGCCTTACCACCCAAAGAAGTGGGCCCCCGTATCGCTGCAGGGCTACGTGCCAGGTTCGTTCTCTATGACCATCGGCTATCCTGGCTCTACCAACCGCTATCTGTCGAGCTATGGTATCCGCGAGCGTCGCGATGCCGAAAATGAGCCACGCTATAAAACCCGTGAGATTAAGCAGGACATCATGATCCGCCACATGCGTGCCGACGAGGCTGTACGTATCAAGTACGACTCTAAGTACGCCCAGAGCTCAAACTACTGGAAGAACTCTATCGGTATGAACAAGTGTATCGACTCTATCGGACTGATTAAGCAGAAGGCCGAGTTCGAACAGAAGATACGCTGCTGGCAGGATTCTACGGGATTCCTGAAGGGCAAACTCGACTTCGACCTTCTGGAGCGCCTGTACGCTAAGCAGTTCAAGGCCATTAAGGCACTTACCTACTTTAGCGAGACCTTTGGCGGCC
Source organism: Prevotella sp. RM4 (assembly GCF_000701965.1). Classification (NCBI taxonomy): domain Bacteria; kingdom Pseudomonadati; phylum Bacteroidota; class Bacteroidia; order Bacteroidales; family Prevotellaceae; genus Prevotella; species Prevotella sp. RM4. Next base: position 145,396 of record NZ_JNKG01000008.1, on the reverse strand, counting down.
GTAGCGCCGACGAGCTTACACGCCGTGCTTATCGTGCCCAGAACGGCTCTACCGTTAAGGGCGATGAGAATAAGCCCAAGAGCCAGTACATAGAGTTCGAAGACAACAGCAACGAGTGGGACGAGGCTACCGACAAGGAGATTCAGGCTGCAGCCATGGCATTCTATCGCACTCAGGTTGAGGAGAAATACCTGCCCGACTTCTATCAGGTAGTTGATCGCGACTTTGGCGGCAACTATCAGAAGTATATCGACTATCTGTTCAAGAAGTCGCAGCTGATGAAGCACGGCAAGAAAATCTATATCAACAAGAAGAGCTTCCGTAAGGATCCTGGTGTGGCCTTTGGCGAGAGCCTTAACAACACCATAAGCGACATTATAGCCGAGGCTACCGAGGTTTACGATTCTATCGCCGTGCAGGAGCGCTACCTGTGTGCTGCCAAGCTGCGCATGGAGGAGGATATGCCAAACTACAGCGATGCCAACTTCACCATGCGCCTCTCGTACGGTCAGGTAGGCGAGTACCTGTTGGCCGGCAAGCCCTCAGGCTACTACACCACAGCCGAGAGCATTGTTGAGAAGATGAACCGCGGCGAGCAGGGCGTTATCGACTACGAGGCCGAGCCTATCATGAAGGAGCTGCTCTCTAAGAAGGATTTTGGTAAATATACCGATAAAACCACAGGTAAGATGCACCTGTGCTTCCTGTCGAACAACGACATCACCGGTGGTAACTCAGGTTCGCCTATGTTCAACGGCAAGGGCGAGCTCATCGGCCTGGCCTTTGATGGCAACTGGGACAGCCTTTCTTCGGATATCTTCTTCGACAAGCAGCTGGCCCGCTGCATCGGCGTTGATATCCGCTACGTGCTGTACATGATGGAAAGCTGGGGCAAAGCCGACCGCCTGATTAAAGAGATTGGTGCCAAGTAAATATTAGCACTTACAATGATAAAAAGCCAGTGTGGACTACCTGATGGTAATCCACACTGCTTCTTTTCGAGCCTTGGCTTCGATGCCGGCCTATAGACTATAAATAAAAAACGTTAGCAGATGCTATGTCCCATCGCCTGCAAAAGCGCGAATTTTTTCCCAACTTGGGAATGTTTTGTTCCCAACCTGGGAACGTTTCATTCCCAACGTGGGAAATCGGCTTTGCCGCTTCGCTTGTCGAAGAACATTATGCTCCCATAAATGGGAATGTATAATATTTAGACGTTTTGCAAACAGGCGCTTGGAATATGAAAAACTATTTGTACTTTTGCAGCCGGAATTAACAAAACAGATAGTAGAAAAAAATGAAGAAACTGCAATTACTTAACAACCTTGCCTTAGCTGCAAGTTGTCTGATTTTTACATCGTGCGCCATCGTTCGCGGCTACAAGGCCGACGGCGCAGCCGGACCTACATCCTACAGCTTTGAGCATCACGTGCACGATACGATTGCCAACGGCCCAACCGCATTCAGCTTTCCTTACGCCAAGCAGCAGGCCGAATGGATAGACACCCTGCACTTTTTTACGCAACCACCCGCCTACAAAAAGCCAAGAACGCTATGGCAGGCACTCGACGGCAAGACCGATACACAGGGCGTGCTGATTATACAGAACGACAGCATCATCTACGAAAAATGCGTAGGCGATATCACTACCGACAGACTGGCTACGGTGTTCTCGGTTTCAAAATCCATCACATCGCTGCTTTGCGGCATTGCGGTTGACGAGGGCTATATTAAAAGCGTCGACGACCCTGTAACCGACTATCTGCCAGAGCTGAAAAAGAAGAATAAAATGTGGCAGAAACTAACCATCCGACACTTGCTTGACATGCGTAGCGGACTTGACTTTGACGACACCTACTCGCTACGACTGAAGGACCTGAAACGCCTGAACGCCATGGCCAAGCTTAACTATGGCAAAAACGTAATGAAGCAGATTCGCGGTTTGAAATTCGAGAACGAACCGGGAACCAAGCACAAATACGAGAGTATGACCACACAGATACTGGGCGTAGTTATACAGCGCGCCACAGGCCAAAGCTATACCAGCTACCTGAGCGAGAAGGTATGGAAGCCACTACAGATGGAATCGCCTGCCATCGTAAACATCGATAGCAAGAAACACCGCATGGCCCATGCCTTTGGCGGCATCAGCACCAGCATGAAAGATATAGCCAAGATAGGTCGACTGTATCTGAACAAGGGCGTGTGGAACGGCAAACGTATTGTGAGCGAGGAGTGGATCAGGCAATCAACCGATTACAATACCGATAACGAAGGCTACCACTTTAACTGGTACAACACGAGCTGGATGACCGAAAAGCCCGAATACCCCGGATTCTACGCTCACGGCATACGTGCACAGGTGCTGTATGTAAACCCATACAAGAACCTCATCATGGTACGCTTTGGCAAGCGCGACGACACCTACGCCTTTATACCTTACATGTTTGAGTTGCTTAGCAACTGCAAAGAGTTTTGATATCGTCTAAGCTGTTAGCCACTTTGATGTACTGGTGCCAATCGCCGCGAATCATGCCGCGGGCCTGCAGATCGTCCATCAGGGCTATCAGCTGATCCCAGAAGCCTTTCATGTTATATAGGATGACGGGCTTGTGGTGATAGCCGATGGTGGCCGATGCGGCAACAGTAAACACCTCGTCGAGCGTGCCGATGCCGCCTGGCAGGGCGATAAACACATCGCTCTGGTCCATCATCAGCTGCTTGCGGTCGGTCAGGTTATCGCAAGGTATCTCTATCTCTACGTAATCGCTGGTGCGTCCCGTTTCTTCTACCTTGGTAGGCACCACACCGATGGTACGGCCGCCAGCCGTTTTGGCAGCCTTGGCCACACACTCCATCAGGCCCTGGTTAACACCGCCATACACGATGCTATGACCACTCTCAGCAGCCCACTTGCCAAGCTCGGCAGTTAGCGTAAAAAACTCGGCATCAATCTGCTCGTTGGCAGAACAAAACACACATATTTTCATAATGCTTGCAAAATTACAAATTATTTTGTATCTTTGCAAACGATTATAGACAATTAAACAAAATTATTATGCGAAAACTATTTTTATCATTGGCAATGATTACAGGCATTGCAACGAGCTGGGCACAGCAGAAGCTGGTGCTTTACTACTCAGAGAATGGTACAACCAAGACCGTAGCCGAGGAAATCCAGAAACAACTGGGTGCTGACATCGAAGCCGTAGAGGCTGTTGAGCCTTATACAGGCGATTTTCAGGCTACCATCCAGCGTGGCAACAAGGAGCGAGCTAACGGCCAGTGGCCAGCTATCAAGCCCCTTAAAAAGGATATGAGTAAGTACGATGTTATCTTTTTAGGATACCCCATCTGGTTTGGCACCTATGCCAATCCGATAGTAACCCTGCTGAACGGGCAGGATTTTGCAGGTAAGACAATTGTGCCCTTCTGCACCTTTGGCAGCGGCGGACTGAACACATCATCGGCCGACCTGAAAAAGGCACTGCCCAAAGCCAAGATTGCCCAGGGCTATGGCGTACGTACAGCCCGCGTGGCTAAAGCAGCCAAGGAGCTGGACCGTTTTCTGACAGAGAACGGCTACAAGAAGGGCGCAGTAAAAGCCCTGCCAGCCTATACAGCACAGAAGCCCGTAACCGATGCCGAGAAGGCGCTGTTTGATGCAGCCTGCTCGAGCTATCAGTTCCCTCTCGGCACACCTCAGACAGTAGGTAAGCGCGAAACGCCCGATGGCACCGACTATAAGTTCAGCGTAAAAACACGCGGCCAGAACGGCGAAGAGGCCACCGCTACCATCTACGTAACCGTAGAAAAGGGCGGCAAGCCAGAATTTACAGAAGTAGTAAGATAAATTTATTTAATGAAGACATTTGAAGAATTAGGCGTTTGCGAGCAGATTCGCAAAGCCATCGAAGAGTTAGGGTTTGTACATCCGATGCCTGTACAAGAGGCGGTAATACCATACCTGCTGGGCAACGAAAACGATGTGATAGCCCTGGCCCAGACTGGTACCGGAAAAACAGCAGCGTTCGGCATTCCATTGCTTGAGCGCATCGACACAACACAGCGCTACACACAGGCACTGGTGCTCTCGCCAACACGTGAGCTGTGCCTGCAGATAGCCGACGACCTGCGCGACTTTGCCAAATATATGGATGGCGTGCACGTAGAGGCCGTGTATGGTGGCGCTGCCATCGAGCCGCAGATGCGTGCTCTGAAAAAGGGTGTTGAGATTATCGTGGCCACACCAGGCCGACTGGTTGACCTGATGCATCGCGGCATTGCCCGCCTGGAGCAGGTAACTAACATTGTGCTCGACGAGGCTGATGAGATGCTGAATATGGGCTTCTCAGACAGTATCAACGAGATATTCGAGTCGCTCTCGGCCGATCATCACACGCTGATGTTCTCGGCCACCATGAGCAAAGAGGTGGAGCGTGTAGCTAAGAAGTATCTGCACGACTACAAAGAGATAGTTGTGGGCAGCCGCAACGAGGGCGCCGAGAGCGTAAACCACATTTACTATATGGTGAACGCCAAGGATAAATATCTGGCGCTGAAACGTATCGTTGACTTCTATCCACGCATCTTTGCCATTATCTTCTGTCGCACCAAGGTAGAGACACAAGAGGTGGCCGACAAGCTGATTAAAGACGGCTACAATGCCGAATCGCTGCATGGCGACCTGAACCAGCAGCAGCGCGACCAGACGATGCAGAAGTTCCGCAACCACCTGACGCAGCTGCTGGTAGCTACCGATGTGGCTGCACGCGGACTTGACGTTGACGACTTGACGCACGTGATTAACTTCGGACTGCCTGATGACATCGAGAGCTATACCCACCGCTCAGGTCGTACAGGCCGTGCGGGCAAGAAAGGTACATCTATCTCGATTGTACACAGTCGCGAAAAGTTCAAGATCCGTAACATCGAGAAGATTATCTGCAAGGAGTTTGTAAAGGCCGAGATTCCATCGGCCGAAGAGATCTGCAAAAAGCAGCTCTATAAGGTGATGGACCAGATTGTTAAGACCGACGTTGACGATGAGGAGATTGCCCCATTCATGCAGGATATCAACCGCTACTTCGAGTATATCGACAAGGACGAGCTGATTAAGAAGATTGTATCGCTTGAGTTTGGTAAGTTCCTGGCCTACTATGCCGACGCACCAGAGATTGAGCCTGTGGTGCCTGAAAAGAAGGACCGACGCCAGCAGAGTGACAAACAGAAGTTGCAGAACAAGCCGCAGAAGGGTTACCGCCGACTGTTTATCAACCTTGGTAAGCGCAACGGTTTCTACCCAGGCGAGCTGATGCAGACGCTGAACCGATTTGTGGGCGGACGCCAGGAGGTGGGTCATATCGACCTGCTGGATAGCATATCGTACTTTGAGGTGCCCGAAAAGGATGCCAAGAAGGTAATGCTGCAGCTGACAGGTATCCGCTACAAGGGTCAGACGGTGCGTTGCAACGACGCCGACGACGCCAGCAAGGGCGGCGAGCGACAGGGCAAGGGCGGCGAGCGTTCAGCCAAGCCCAAGCATCAGAAGAAAGATAACTGGCGCGAGCTGATGGGCAAGGCACCACGCGAATTGAAAGGCAAGGAACCCGACTTTAGCGAAGAAGGCTGGGCCATGCGCAAGCCACGAAAGAAAAAGAAATAATTAGGCTGATAGTATTAGGCACGGATTAACACGGCTTTTTTTATAAAAAAACACGGCTTTAGCATTGCAACTATAGCCGTGTTTTTAATTTATTAAAGCCGTGTTAATCCGTGCCCAAAAAACTATTCCATTGCTTCAAGCTCAGAAAGGTATTCTGTTTTTTTGCGTTCGCCAAAGGCGGTATCAACGCTGTTATTAATGCTACCGCACACATTGGCAGCAAACTGCTGAGCCTCGGCTATCACCTTATCCCAGATGGCCGCATCAACGCCCTCGTGCAGCATATCACGTGTAACGCCATACTTCAGCAGTCCGTACACAAAGCCGGCATTAAAGTTATCGCCTGCGCCAATGGTACTAACCGTTTGTGTGGCTGCTACAGGATACTGCTTGGCCAAGCCACCCTGCGCACGGAACTCGATAGGCTGGGCACCCTGCGTATAGATAAAGTTCTTGCAGTAGAAATCTATCTGCGAACGGTACACGCTATCGGCCCCCGTCTTGTTATACATATTCTCAAAATCCTCCGAGCTGCCTTTGATGATATCGGCCAACTCAAAGTTCTCAAGGATATTAGCCGTAACCTTCACCAGATCCTTGAGATGCGACGCACGATAGTTTACATCGTAGTAAAGTATGGCGCCCTGCTCGTGTGCATACTGCAGGAATGCCAGCATCTGTGGACGGATAACAGGGTTGATGGCATAGAACGAGCCAAACATCACCACATCGTTAGGCTGGATATCGGGCGTGATAAACTCCAGGCGGTCGTGGGGATGATCCTTATAAAAGATATACTCGGCATCGTTGTTCTCGTTCAGAAATGCCAGAGATACGGGCGATTTAGCCTCGGGATACACGCTGATGTTCGAGGCATCAACATGATTATCCTCCAGGAAACTGATGATGCGACGCCCCACACGGTCGTTGCCCGTTTCGCTGATAAAAGCCGCATCTACGCCGCTACGACCAAGCGATATCAGTCCGTTGAACATCGAACCGCCAGGCACAGCACCAATAGGCTGATCGTCGCGGAAGATGATGTCCAGTATAGTTTCTCCTATTCCTATTACTTTTCTCATAGTCTCATAAAAAATCGGCACTGCTTTCGCAATGCCGATCCTGTCTATATTGCTAAATGAATTAGTCAGCAACGAGTGTGAAGCGCTGGAAGGCAACGATCTTAAGATCCTTGTCCTGCTTAGCGAGCCACTGAGCAACAGTAGCCTTGTCGCCGTCGCCGAACTGGAACTCCTGGTCAACCAGGCAGTTCTCCTTCTTGAACTTCTCAACACGACCCTTAGCGATACCCTCAATCATTGGCATCTTCAGGTTAGCCTCGCCCTCAACCTTTGCATCAGCAATGATCTTGCGAGCCTCGTCGGCCTGCTCCTGTGTGAGCCAGCCCTTAGACATGTTGCTCTCGATGTGATCCTCAGAATCAACCAGGTTGGGGTTCAAACCAGCCTTCTTGAGCTTCATATCAACGAACTTCTGAACCTGCTCGAGCTTTGACTTCTCAACAGCAGTCTTGTACTCCTCGTCGAGAATCTTTGGATCGATGCTCTGAGCGTCGAGAGCTACTGGCTTCATAGCAGCAACCTGCATAGCTACCAGGTGACCCTGCTCGGCAGCGGGCTTGTTGGTCTGAACCATGGTGCAGAGAGTGTTCTTTGCCATGTGGTTGTAGATCTCAATGTTCTCACCCTCGAGAGTCAGGTAGCCATCCAGCTCCATCTTCTCACCGGTGATACCAGAGCGCTGAGTAACTGCGTCCTGAACCTTCTGACCGTCAGCCAGAGTAAGCTCCTTAACAGCCTCAATATCCTTAGCCTTAGCAGCAATAGCAGCGTCGAGGATGCTCTGAGTAAGAGCAATGAAATCGGCACCGTTAGCAACGAAGTCGGTCTCACACTTCAGGGCGATCATAGCAGCGAAGCCATCAACGCTCTTAACGAGTACACAACCATTAGATGTCTCACGGTCGCTACGCTTAGCAGCAATAGCGAGGCCACGCTCACGCAGGAGCTCCTTAGCCTTGTCGAAGTCGCCCTCAGCCTCGGTCAGAGCCTTCTTTACGTCAGCCAGACCAGCGCCAGTCATTGCGCGAAGCTTCTTGATATCATCAATTGAAATAGCCATTATCTTTTAATTTTTTAATTTTTACATTATTACATTTTACTCAGCAGCAGCCTCAGCCTTTGGCTCAGCATCCTTGCGAGCCTTGCGTGGAGCACGCTTAGCCTTAGGCTCCTCGCCCTCAGCCTGAGCATCAGCAGCCTTCTCGTCGGCCTTCTCTACCTTACGCTCCTCGATACCCTCGGCGATAGCGGTGCAGCAGGCATTCAGGATAGCCTCTACAGAGTCCTTAGCATCGTCGTTAGCAGGGATAACGAAGTCGATATTGTTAGGATCAGAGTTAGTATCAACGATACCGAATACGGGGATACCCAGACGGTTAGCCTCGCGAACGGCAATGTTCTCCTTCATTACATCAACTACGAAGAGTGCGCTTGGCAGACGAGTCAGATCGGCGATAGAACCCAGGTTCTTCTCGAGCTTAGCACGCTGACGTGTGATCTGCAGCAGCTCACGCTTTGAGAGGTTTGAGTAGGTTCCATCCTGCATCAGACGGTCGATGTTCGCCATTTTCTTAACGGCCTTACGGATTGTGGGGAAGTTTGTGAGCATACCACCTGGCCAACGCTCGATAACGTATGGCATGTTGATGCTTGCAGCCTTCTCAGCAACCACTTCCTTTGTCTGTTTTTTAGTAGCGACGAACAGGATTTTCTTGCCACTCTTGGCAATCTGCTTCAGGGCCTCAGCAGCCTCGTCAACCTTGGCTACTGTCTTATGCAGGTCGATGATGTGAATACCGTTACGCTCTGTGTAAATATAAGGAGCCATAGCGGGGTTCCACTTACGCTTCAGGTGACCGAAATGACAGCCAGCCTGCAGCAACTGATCAAAATTTGTTCTTGACATTTTCTTACTTCTTTTAAATTGTTTACTTTCTTTTTAATTCTTCTTAGAATCAGCCCGACGGTAGTCCAAAGGAATCCAGCGGGTTTAGATACTAAACTTGCGCTAAGTTCTTCAGCGGGATTAACGCTTACTGAACTGGAAGCGACGACGTGCCTTTGGACGACCTGGCTTCTTACGCTCAACCTCACGGCTATCACGTGTCATGAAACCTGCATCCTTCAGCTTCTTCTTATCCTCTTCGTTGATCTTCACCAGAGCGCGGGCAATTGCGAGACGCAGAGCCTGACTCTGACCTGTGAAACCACCTCCGTCGAGGTTTGCCTTGATGTCATACTTCTCAGCTACTTCGAGCAGTGCGAGTGGCTGCTTAACCACATACTGCAGGATAGCTGATGGGAAATATACCTCTAAATCTTTCTTGTTGATCGTAATCTTACCAGTACCCTCTGTTACGTATACACGGGCTACAGAGCTCTTACGACGACCTATTGCGTTAATTACTTCCATCTTTCCTTATTATTTATACTGGTTAATATCAATAGTCTTTGGCTGCTGAGCGGCATGTGGATGCTCGGTACCCTCATAGATGAAGAGGTTGTTCAGCAGGCTGCGGCCCAGAGGACCCTTTGGCAGCATACCCTTAACGGCGTGACGCAGCATCTTGTCAACACCACCGTTCTTCTTGCGAAGCTCAGCAGGAGTATTGAAGCGCTGACCACCAGGATAACCTGTGTAGCGGGTATAAACCTTATCGGTCTCTTTCTTACCAGTGAAAACTACCTTATCGGCGTTGATAAGGATTACATTGTCACCACAGTCAACGTGTGGAGTGAAAGTTGGCTTGTACTTTCCGCGGATCAGCTTAGCTACCTTTGAAGCGAGACGACCAACAACCTGGTCTGTGGCATCGATTACCACCCACTCCTTCTTTGCTGTTTCCTTGTTTACAGAAAGTGTCTTGTAACTCAAAGTGTTCATTTTTAAATTTACTACTAAAAAACAGTTTAACTTATAATTAAATATGTACGCGCATAAACTCACTCCCAGGGTCTAACTCCCGGTTGTCAGTCTAACGTCGCAAGAAACGCTGATTCACGAACCGCCATGCCCGGCCAAAGACACCGCTATTCACACAACATTTCACGGGGATTCTAAGTCTCTCCCCTAAATCGGTGTGCAAAGGTACTAACTATTTTTATTATATAAGGTACGCGCAAAAGAAAAAAGCGTCAAATTTAGACAAATTTAACGCTTTTCTTTATTTTTAAGATTTCTTTCTTAGAAATCCATGTTATCTAACGAGTCGCTGAAGTCCTTTGGCTGTTCCTCTTTTGGAGCCTCAGTCTGCTGCTGCTCAGGACGTGGGCGGCGCTCACCATGACGCTCACCGTTGCGACGATCGCCACGGTCGGGACGACGGTCACGACGCTCGCCATTACGCTCTGGGCGCTCACGACGCTCACCACGAGCAGGACGCTCAACATAATCGGCAGGCTTCTCAATCAGTACACGATGAGAGAGCTTGTACTTACCTGTCTTAGGATCAATCTCCAGGAGCTTAACCTGAATGTGGTCGCCCTCCTTGATACCAGCCTCTTCAACGGTCTCAAGGCGCTTCCAGTCGATCTCGCTGATGTGCAACAGACCGTCCTTACCAGGCATAATCTCAACGAAGCATCCGTAAGGCATGATAGAACGAACCACACCGTCGTAAACCTCGCCTACCTCAGGAATAGCTACGATAGCCTTAATCTTACCGATAGCGGCATCGATGCTCTCCTTGTTAGGAGCTGATACCTGGACCTTACCTACACCGTCAACCTCGTCGATAGTGATAGTAGCACCAGTATCCTCCTGCATCTGCTGGATAATCTTACCACCAGGGCCGATTACAGCACCGATGAACTCCTTAGGAATCTCCATCTGAACGATGCGAGGAACCTGAGGCTTCATCTCAGCACGTGGCTCAGCAATAGTATCGGTCAGACACTTCAGGATGTGCTCACGACCGGCCTTAGCCTGCATCAGAGCCTTCTCGAGAATGTCGAAGCTCAAACCATCACACTTGATATCCATCTGAGTAGCGGTCAGACCATCCTTTGTACCGGTGGTCTTGAAGTCCATATCACCCAGGTGGTCCTCGTCGCCGAGGATATCGCTCAATACAGCGTACTTATCTTCTCCAGGATTCTTGATCAGACCCATGGCGATACCCGAAACAGGCTTCTTCATAGGAACACCGGCATCCATCAGGGCGAGTGTACCAGCACATACGGTAGCCATAGATGAAGAACCGTTAGACTCAAGAATCTGGCTTACCAGACGAACTGTGTAAGGGAAGTCCTCAGGAATCTGGCCCTTCAGTCCACGCCATGCCAGGTGACCGTGACCAATCTCACGACGACCTACGCCACGCTGGGCCTTGGCCTCACCAGTACAGAATGGAGGGAAGTTATAGTGCAGCAAGAAGCGCTGATAACCGTGCTCAAGCACATCGTCAACCATCTTCTCATCGAGCTTAGTACCCAGAGTACAGGTAGAAAGCGACTGTGTCTCACCACGAGTAAAGATTGAACTTCCGTGAGGCATTGGCAGAGGCGAAACCTCGCACCAGATAGGACGGATCTCGTCGGTCTTACGACCATCGAGACGGATACCCTCGTCGAGGATACAACGGCGCATAGCGTCGCGCTCAACGTCATGATAGTAACGATCCATCATGGCATACTTCTCTTCCATCTCATCCTCAGTCAGGTCGGCATGCTCAGCAGCATACTTCTCCTTGAAGTCTGTCAGGATCTTCTCGAAGGCATCAGCACGGTCCTGCTTGGGCAGAGCCTGCTTGGTAACATCGTAAGCGGGCTGATACAGCTCCTTGTTCATACGCTCACGCAGCTCCTCATCGTTCACCTCGTGGTCGTACTCACGCTTAACATCCTTACCAAGTTCCTTTGAGAGTTCAGCCTGAAGCTCACACATTGGCTTGATAGCAGCCATAGCAGCCTTCAGAGCGCCGATCATATCCTGTTCTGACACCTCTTTCATCTCTCCCTCTACCATCATAATGTTCTCGGCCGATGCACCAACCATGATGTCCATATCGGCATCCTTCATCTGCTCGAAGGTAGGATCGATAACATACTCACCGTTGACACGGGCTACGCGAACCTCACTGATGGGGCACTCGAATGGGATATCCGAGCAAGCCAGAGCAGCCGAAGCAGCAAAACCTGCAAGGGCGTCGGGCTGATCAACACCATCGGCTGAGAGCAGCATTACATTCACAAATACCTCAGCGTGATAGTTCGAAGGGAAGAGTGGACGAAGAACACGGTCCACCAGTCGTGATGTCAGGATTTCGTTGTCGCTGGCTTTGCCTTCGCGCTTGGTAAATCCACCGGGGAAACGTCCGGCTGCGCTGTACTGTTCACGATAATCTACCTGCAAAGGCATAAAATCTGTTCCGGGAACTGCATCTTTTGCGGCACAAACAGTGGCGAGCAATACGGTGTTGTTCATACGCAGAACAACAGAGCCGTCGGTCTGTTTTGCCACTTTCCCGGTTTCAATGGTGATGGTACGTCCATCAGCCAATTGAAGGGTCTTTGTAATTACGTTCATCTTAATAAAACATCTAAAATATAAAAAACAGCCGCAAAGATACACATAATTATATTAATAAACGAGAAAACTCAATATTTTTTTTAATTTTTCACTATTCCTCTTCACTATTCACTAAAAAAATTATATCTTTGCACCCGCAAAACGAAATTCTAATTAGAAAAAATGAAACATATTTGTAAAGCAGCAGCCGTAGTTCTGGCTGCATTATCGATTGCCTCGTGCAACAACAATAAGTTTACCGTCGAGGGCCAGATTGCCGGTGCTAAGGACTCTGTGCTCTACTTCGAAAACGTAGGTTTGGAGGGCATTAACGTGCTCGACTCTGTAAAGCTTAACGACAATGGCGACTTCTCGTTCAGTCAGGATGCCACTACAGCCCCTGAGTTCTATCGTTTGCGCATTGCCGACCAGATTATCAACGTAAGCATCGATTCTACCGAGACTGTTCAGGTTAAGGGTCAGTATCCTGGTATGGCATCAAACTACACCATCAGCGGTTCTGAAAACTGTGAGAAGATTCGCGAGCTGGCACTCAAGCAGATCGACCTGCAGGCCAAGGCCATTGCGCTGCAGAGCAACACCGAGTTAGGCATTGCCAAGGCCAACGACAGCATCCAGAGCATGATTAACGCTTACAAGGAAGAGGTTAAGCGCAACTATATCTACAAAGAGCCTTACAAGGCATATGCCTACTTCGCTCTGTTCCAGGCTATCGGCAACTACCTGATTTTCAATCCTCGTGCCAACAAGGAAGATATCAAGGCTTTTGCAGCCGTTGCTACCAGCTGGGATACATATTACCCACACGCTGAGCGCGGACAGAACCTGCACAACATTGCCATCGAAGGCATGAAGAACCAGCGTATCGTAGAGGCTCAGAATGCCGACATTCAGATCGAGGCCAGCAAGGTTCAGGAGGCTGGTGTACTGGATATCGCTCTGCTCGATAACAAAGGTAACATGCGTCATCTGACTGATTTGAAGGGTCAGGTTGTACTGCTCGACTTCCATGTATTCGCTCTCAAGGATTCTCCAGCACGTATCATTCAGCTGCGCGAATTGTATAATAAATATCACGCTCAGGGATTGGAGATTTACCAGGTAAGTCTCGACAGCGACGAGCACTTCTGGAAACAGCAGACAGCAGCACTGCCTTGGATCAGCGTTCGCGACGAGGATGGCGCAGGTTCGCAGCGTCTGACACTCTACAACATTCAGGCTGTTCCCGACTTCTTTGTTATCGACCGCGGCAACAATCTGGTTAAACGAGCATCTCAGATTGCCGACCTCGAAGCTGAAATCAAAAAGCTTTTGTAAACAAATAATCCCTTCCGATTCTGGAAGGGATTTTTCTTTTTAGTACTTGCGCTTAGGATTCTTGGGGAACCAACCTTTCTCTACACGTTTCTTTTGAGCAAACAGCTCACCGATGCCCCACAAGGCGGAGGCGCCAAACACACCTACGATAGACGAAAGGATAGCATTCTCGATAAACAGGGCGCCCGCGATGCAAGCCAACCCCACAATGAGATATACAATCCAGGGACGTGTGCCCCAATAATACTCGGTTTTAATAACAATCGGATGCCACACGCCAATAGCCAGAAAAGTACTGGCAGCTATAATAATACCTGTAAAATACATACGCTACAATTTAGAAACTTTTTAACCAGGCTTTCAACTCAAAAACCATCTCGTAATGATAGGCAAAGGTTTCGCGATAGCCCCAACCATGACCACCTGTAGGATAAATATGAATTGAAGCTGGTACATCGTGCTTATACAGCTGCTGATAGTAGTTAAAGCCATTAGCCGCAGGCACAGCCTTATCATCGTCGCTCAGCGCCAAGAAAGCACGCGGTGTGGTACGATTCACCTGCAAGTCGTTACTAAACTCAAACTCCAACTTCTTATACTCCTTCAGCGCCTTCTTGTCCTCAGGTGCCTTTCCCAAGAAGTTATCGTGCGAGCCCTTATGTGTAAAGCCCGGATCCATCGTTACAACCGGATAGAAGAGTATCTGGAAATTCGGCGCAGCATTGTCCTTGGCATGGGTGGCGATGGTAGAAGCCAGATGACCACCTGCCGAGAAACCCATGATGCCTACATCGTTAGGGTTGATATGCCACTCGGTAGCATGACTACGAACCGTTTTGATAGCCTCCTCAGCATCAGAGATAGGCACCATACGGTTACCATGAGGCATACGATATTTCAGTACAATCAGAGCGATGCCCTGCGTATTAAAGAAAGGCGCCCACTGATGCCCCTCGTGGTCCATAGCCAGATGACTATAACCGCCACCAGGACAGCACACTACAGCACGACCGGTAGCCTTGTTGGCATCGGGCAGATAAACAGTTAGTTCTGCCTGATCATTACCATCCGAGCTCACTACTTCTGGTCCATTTGGCCAGAGTGGCATGGTGGTAGGTTTCTGTGCAAAAATAGTTGTCGAAAGAGTCAGCAATGCTGCTGATAATAGGATTCTAACACACTTCATTGTTTTAATAATTTTAATTTTGGCGCAAAGGTACTAAAAAAAAGCTACGGATTACGTGGTTTTTACGGATTTTTATTATCTTTGCAAGCAGAAACTTGAAACTTTACGATAAATTATGAAGAAAATCTTAGCTATTACAGCTCTTACAGTACTTGCATTTGGCTCTCAGGCCAAAGTAAAATTGCCACACCTAATTGGTGACAATATGGTTTTACAACAGCAAACCGATGCCCGCCTTTGGGGATGGGCAAAGCCTGGAAAAACCGTAAAAGTAACGACCTCGTGGAGCAGCGAAGCGGTCACTGCCAAAGCCGACAAAAACGGCGAATGGCTGGTAAAAGTTAAAACACCAAAAGCCAGCTATACCCCACTATCCATCACATTCGACGATGGCGACAAGCTCACCATCAGCAATGTGCTAAGTGGCGAAGTATGGGTTTGTGCCGGACAATCGAACATGGAGATGCCTGTAAAAGGTTTCTGGATGTGCCCGGTCAAAGATTACAATCAGGTGGTGATTGATGCCAAAAACCACAAAGGTGTACGAAGCATCAAGATACCTAGCGTAATGGCAGCCACCCCCCAGAACGACGCCCAGTGCGAGTGGCGCGAATGTACACCTAAGACCGTTGGCGACTTCTCTGCCACGGGTTATTTCTTTGCACGCACCATGCACCAGGCACTCGACATCCCCATCGCACTCATCGAGGCTAACAAAGGTGGCTCACGTGTAGAAAGCTGGCTCACCAAAGAGAATCTGGAGAAATACACCAACGATCCTACCGACTCTGTTGAAATCTGCAAGAAATGGGCACAGTACGACTACCACCGCTCACTGCTATGGGGTAACGGCACGTTCAACCCTATCCTGAACTATACCGTCAAGGGAATTCTGTTCTATCAGGGATGTTCGAACGTAGGCGATCCTGGCGACCAATATTCTCAGCGTTTGAAGCTGTTGGTAGATCAGTGGCGCAGTCAGTTCGGTTTGGGCGAAATTCCTTTCTATTTCGTACAGATAGCCCCCTATCGTTACGACGATGACAACAATGCTACCAGCGGCGCCCTGCTGCGCGAACAGCAGTTCAAAGCACAACAAATAATTCCCAACAGCTCGCTGATATGCATCAACGACCTGGTTTACCCCTACGAATACAGCCAGATTCACCCTGCACAAAAACAACAGGTAGGTGAGCGACTGGCTTACACGGCACTGGCTCGCGACTATGGCTTTGAGGGCATCCTCTACCAGAGTTCAACCTTTAAGGACATGAACATCAAGGGCGATGCCATCTATATCCACTTAGACAACAACTACCACACCGACGCCCCATTCGAAGACATCCAAGGCTTTGAGATTGCAGGCGACGACAAGGTGTTCTATCCCGCTCAGGCCCAGCACTTCTGGCAGCCCGGCGGCGGTTATTGGGACGAGGCCATCAAGCTGTCGTCGCCTCAGGTTAAAAAGCCCGTGGCTGTACGATACTGCTTTAAAAATTTCCAGATAGGCAACGTAAAAAACGGCGCCAATCTGCCATTATTCCCATTCAGAACAGATAACTGGTAAACGCTTATGACAGAGCATCCATTAGAAGTATTCCGATTCTGCCCTAAGTGCGGCAGTCAGGATTTTAAGATTCATAACGCACTGAGCCGCCATTGTGCCAACTGTGGGTTCACATTCTATCAGAACCCACGTGCGTCAACAGCCGCTTTTATCCTGAACGATAAAGGCGAACTGCTAGTAGCCACACGAGGCAAGGAACCTGCCAAGGGCACACTCGACCTGCCTGGCGGATTTGTAGATAACGACGAGAACGCCGAAGAGGGCATGGTGAGGGAAATCAAGGAAGAAACCGGACTCGACATCGATTCCGACACCGTTGAGTACCAGTTCTCTATCCCCAACGTTTATCACTACTCGGGTATGGACATACACACGCTCGACCTCTTCTTCCTGTGCCACGTAACAGGCGAGGCTGTAGTAAAAGCCGACGACGATGCCGCCGAACTGCAGTGGGTACCTCTCAGAGAGGTGTATGTAGAGCGTTTCGGACTACGCTCCATACGCCAAGCCGTACACCGTTTCTTAGCACAGAATTGTTAATAAATCTGAAAATCCTCTATATAAATAAGGTGGAAGAGAGTTTTTTGCTTACTTTTGCAGCCCGAAAGAAATATAACGCGACAGATTATGCAAAAGAACTTAGTGATAGTGGAGTCACCCGCAAAGGCAAAGACTATTGAGAAATTCCTGGGAAAGGATTACAAGGTCATGTCGAGCTACGGACACATCCGCGACTTAAAGAAAAGAGAAATCAGCATCGACGAAAAGACGCTGGAACCAGAATACGAGATTCCCGAAGAGAAGGTTAGTCTGGTAGAGGATTTACGATCAAAAGCCGGCAAGGCAGAGACTGTATGGCTGGCATCCGATGAGGACCGCGAAGGAGAAGCCATCTCATGGCACCTTTGCGAAGTATTAGGATTAGACGAACAGAAGACTAACCGTATTGTATTCCACGAGATTACCGAATCGGCTATTCTCGATGCCATCGAGCATCCACGCCATATCAACATGGATTTGGTTAACGCGCAGCAGGCCCGCCGCGTGCTCGACCGTCTGGTAGGTTTCAAACTCTCACCAGTACTTTGGCGTAAGGTTAAGCCCGCCCTGTCGGCTGGTCGTGTACAGAGTGTTGCTGTGCGACTGATTGTAGAGCGCGAGCGCGAGATACAGAACTTTAAGAGCGAGCCATATTATAGTGTCAGCGGTGTGTTTGCCGTTGTTAATCCCGATGGTTCGGCCTCGGAGGTTAAAGCCCAGCTGAGCAAGCGTTTCAGCACCGAGGATGAAGTGATGGAATTCCTGGAGAAGTGCAAAACAGCCACTTTCTATGCCGATGCCATCACCAAAAAGCCATCAAAGCGTACACCTGCGCCCCCATTCACCACATCTACCCTGCAACAGGAAGCAGCCCGCAAGCTCGGCTTCACCGTTAGTCAGACAATGATGGTGGCCCAGCACCTGTACGAGAGCGGACGTATTACTTACATGCGTACCGACTCTGTAAACCTGTCGCAACTTTGTTTGAACGCCAGCAAGAGCGAGATTGTAAACCTCTATGGCGAGAACTATAGCAAACTTCGCAAGTATCACACCAACTCAAAGGGCGCTCAGGAAGCACACGAGGCCATCCGTCCATCATACATGAATATGACTGAGATTGAAGGCAGTGCCCAGGAGCGTAAACTCTACGATTTGATTTGGAAGCGTACCATCGCCAGTCAGATGGCCGATGCGGAGATTGAGAAGACCACTATAACCATCAAGAGCGATGGTATCGAGGAGGTATTCACAGCTCAGGGCGAGGTTATCAAGTTTGATGGTTTCCTGAAAGTATATCGTGAATCATCCGACGATGACGAGAACGGCGAGGATTACAGCCACTCACTGCCTGTTATCAAGAAAGGACAGGAGCTCACACGTCGCGAAATCCTTACCACCGAGCGTTTCAGTGCCGGTCCTCAGCGCTACACCGAGGCCAGTCTGGTACACAAGATGGAAGAGTTAGGTATCGGTCGTCCATCAACATACGCCCCAACCATCTCTACCATCCAGCAGCGCGAATATGTGATGAAGGGCGATAAGAAAGGCGAAGAGCGTTTCTACTCTATCTACCAGCTGAAGGGTAAGCAGATTACCCAGAAAACCCGTAAGGAGATGGCTGGCTCAGAGCGCGGAAAGCTGTTGCCAACCGACATTGGTACTGTAGTAAACGACTTCCTGATGGAAAACTTCCCTGGCATCATGGACTATAACTTTACTGCCAAGGTAGAGCAGGACTTTGATAAGATTGCCGAGGGCAACGAGAAGTGGAAGGATATGATGAAACACTTCTACAAGGACTTTGAGCCAACGGTTGAGGAAACTCTTAACAGCCGTCAGAAGTTCAAGGCTGGTGAGCGCGAGTTGGGTAGCGACCCCAAGACTGGTCGCCCAGTATTTGTAAAGATTGGCCGCTTCGGACCTGTAGTACAGATTGGCTCGTCAGAGGATAAGGACAAGCCTCAGTTTGCCCAGTTACCTAAGGAGCTGAGTATGGAAACAATCACCTTGGAAGAGGCTATGGAGCTGTTTAAGCTGCCACGCGACTTGGGTGAGTTCGAAGGTCTGCCCGTAAGCGTTGGTGCTGGTAGATTCGGTCCTTACGTTAAGCACGACCGCATGTTTGCATCGCTGCCAAAGGATGCCGATCCAATGGCTATCACACTCGACGAGGCCATTGTGCTCATCCAGGAGAAGCGCCGACAGGAAGCAGCCAAGCACATGAAGTTCTTCCTTGAGGATCCCAAGTTGGAGATTATGAACGGTATCTACGGTCCTTACCTGGCCTACGACGGACAGAACTATCGCCTGCCAAAGAACCTGCACGAGAACGCCAAGGATCTTACCTACGACGAGTGCATGAAGATTATCGAACAGATGAAGAGCGAGGAGGGTGATAAGAAAACCGCCAAGCGAGGTGCAAGAAAAGGTGCTGGCAGAAAGGCCGCCACTAAGAAGACAACCACAAAAGCAGAGGCAGAGGCATGAAGCGCATCATTCTGATAGGCTATATGGGAGCCGGCAAAACCACCATCGGTAAGGCTCTCTCAAAGGAGTTAGGTGCCACCTTCTACGACCTCGACTGGTATATCGAGAGCCGCATGCGCAAAACAGTGGCACAGATATTTGCCGAACGTGGCGAAGAGGGGTTCCGAAAAATGGAGCACAGCATGCTGCACGAGGTGGCAGAGTTTGAGAATGTAATCATTAGCTGTGGCGGCGGCACGCCCTGCTTCTTTGACAATATGGACTATCTGAACCAGCAGGGACTGACGGTTTACCTGAAGGCCGATCCCGAGGTACTATACAACCACCTGCTGATGGGCAAGGTTGAGCGCCCGCTGATTAAAGGCAAAAGCCCCGAAGAGCTAATCACCTTTATTCGCCAGCAGCTCGAAAAGCGCGAACCTTTCTACACAAAGGCTAAGTATACACTCGACGTAAGTCTGAT
Source organism: Prevotella sp. RM4 (assembly GCF_000701965.1). Classification (NCBI taxonomy): domain Bacteria; kingdom Pseudomonadati; phylum Bacteroidota; class Bacteroidia; order Bacteroidales; family Prevotellaceae; genus Prevotella; species Prevotella sp. RM4. Next base: position 125,556 of record NZ_JNKG01000008.1, on the reverse strand, counting down.
GGACAACTACGAGAAAATCAAGATTAGCGTCGATAAAATAAAAGAACTATTAGATTTATAACATATTCATATCCGTTTAGAAAATGAAGAAATGGACGATTGAGGATTCAAAGGAGTTGTACAACATCAACGGTTGGGGCACTTCTTATTTTGGTATCAACGACAAGGGCGATGTTTACGTTACCCCCAGCAAGAACAGCACACAAATTGACTTGCGCGAGGTAATGGATGAACTGGCACTGCGTGATGTTACGCCACCAGTACTGTTGCGTTTCCCCGATATTCTTGATAATCGTATCGAGAAAACGTGGAGCTGCTTTAAAAAGGCATCCGAGGAGTACGACTACAAAGGCGAGAACTACGTGGTTTATCCCATCAAGGTAAACCAGATGCAGCCTGTGGTCGAGGAGATTATCTCGCACGGCCGCAAGTTCAACCTTGGCCTTGAGGCTGGTTCAAAACCCGAGTTGCATGCCGTTATCGCCATGCAATGCCAAAGCGACTCAATCATCATCTGTAACGGATATAAGGATCAGAGTTATATCGAACTGGCCCTGCTGGCACAGAAGATGGGCAAGCAGATCTTCATCGTAGTTGAGAAGATGAACGAGCTTGAGATTATCGCTCGCGAGGCTAAGAAGATGAATATCCGTCCAAACATCGGTATCCGCATCAAGCTGGCCTCAAGCGGCTCAGGTAAATGGGAAGAGAGCGGTGGCGACGCCAGCAAGTTCGGACTTACCAGTGCCGAGTTGCTCGAAGCACTCGACTTCCTGGAGAAGAAAGGACTGAACGACTGTCTGCGCCTCATCCACTTCCACATTGGTAGCCAGATTACCAAGATCCGCCGTATCCAGACAGCCCTTCGCGAGGCTTCGCAGTTCTACATCCAGCTGCACAAGATGGGCTACAACGTAGATTTTGTTGACTGTGGTGGCGGTCTGGGCGTTGACTACGACGGAACCCGTTCTCCATCCAGCGAGAGCTCAGTAAACTATTCAATTCAGGAGTACGTTAACGACTGTATCTACACCTTTGTAGAAGCAGCCAACAAGAACGGACTGCCTCACCCCAATATCATTACCGAGAGCGGTCGCTCATTGGCTGCCCACCACTCAGTGCTGGTTATCGATGTACTTGAGACAGCCTCACTGCCCGAGATGCCCGAGGAGTTCGAGCCAGATGCCAACAGCCACCAGCTGGTTAAGGACCTGTATGAGATTTGGGACAACCTGAGTCCACGTAATGTCCTGGAGGACTGGCACGATGCCGAGCAGATTCGCGAAGAAGTTCTCGACCTGTTCAGTCATGGTATCGTCGACCTGAGAACCCGTGCTGAAGTAGAGGCTATGTACTGGAGTGTATGCCACGAGATTCATGCCCTAGCCAAGAGTCTAAAGCATATTCCCGAGGAGCTCATGAAGATTGACAAGCTCCTGGCCGACAAGTACTTCTGTAACTTCTCATTGTTCCAGAGTCTGAGCGACTCATGGGCCATCGACCAGGTATTCCCCATCATGCCTATCCAGCGTTTGGACGAGCGTCCCACACGTAATGCTACCATTCAGGACATTACCTGCGACAGTGATGGTAAGATAGCCAACTTTACCACCAATCGCAACAACTCGCACTCGCTGCCTGTTCATGCACTCAAAAAGAACGAGCCTTACTACTTAGGTGTGTTCCTGGTAGGTGCTTATCAGGAAATCTTAGGCGATATGCACAACCTGTTCGGCGATACCAATGCCGTTCATATCTCTGAGAAAGACGGCACCTACCACATCGACCAGATTATCGATGGTGAGACCGTCGAAGAGGTTCTGGAATACGTGCAGTACAACCCCAAGAAGCTGGTTCGCCAGCTGGAGGTTTGGGTTGCCAAGAGCGTAAAGCAGGGCAAGATCAGTTTGGACGAGGGTAAGGAATTCCTCTCTAACTACCGCTCAGGACTCTACGGATATACCTATCTTGAGTAGGCAGTTTCTTCTCATGCCATCATCTATCAGATGATACAAGTCGTACTTCAATACACTAAATAACAATTCGACGTGCGTTACCAAAATCATCTTACACTGCCTAACGATGTGCAGGAAGTGCCCCAGCTCAATGCATTTGTAGATGAGGTGTGCGAGACTGCAGGCCTCGACATGAGCACAACGATGAAGATTAACCTGGCCATCGAAGAGGCTGTGGTTAACGTCATGAACTATGCCTATCCCAATGGTAAGGGCGATGTGGATATCGATGCCCAGATAAACGATGAGCATCTTAAGTTTGTCATCAGCGACAGCGGTACCCCCTTCGACCCAACGGTCAAAGCCGAGGTCGATACTACGCTTTCAGCCGAACAGCGTAGTATCGGCGGATTAGGCATTCACCTGATACGACAAATAATGGATACCATTAACTACGAGCGTGTAGATAATAAGAATCTACTCACACTCAGCAAAATTATCACTAAAAAATAAATAGTTATGAAAACAACATTCAAAGAAGAAGAGAAGAATTTCGTGATGTACTTCGAAGGTCGTTTGGATACGGCTGCATCAGCAGAGGTTGAAAAGAGCATGGCTCCACTTTACGAATGCTCTGGTCACGATATCATTCTTGATTGCACAGCACTCGAGTATATCTCATCAAGTGGTCTGCGCCTGTTCCTTGGTCTGCTCAAGGCCGCAAAGCCCAAAGGCAGCCATGTTTATCTGCGCAACATGAACGAGGATCTGCGCCAGGTGTTTGCCATGACTGGGTTTATTAATCTTTTTGAGTTTATCTAATGCGCCTGTCGCCACATTGCGAAGCGTTGCTGCAGGAGTTCATCGACCTGCGGCCACAATTGATACAGCTTGACAACAAGGTTTTCGAGCTGTTACAGACCACCATGCAGCAGCAGGGCATCGAACTTAACAGCATCGAGCACCGCATCAAGGGTGTTGAGTCGTTGGCTGGTAAGTTAGAGCGCAAAGGCGAGAAATATCACTCGCTAAGCGACATTACCGACCTGATTGGTCTGCGCATTGTTACCTTCTATACCGATGATGTGGATAAGGTAGCAGCCATTGTCAGTCAGTTGTTCGATATCGACTGGAGCAACTCTGTTGATAAGCGCAAGCTGCACGATTTCAACAGCTTTGGCTATAACTCGCTGCACTACATCTGCCAGCTGCACGAGGGTAGCATTCCCTTCGAGATACAGATACGTACAGCACTGCAGCACACGTGGTCGGCCATCGAGCACGACATCGGCTACAAGGGTGCCGTTAAACTGCCCCCACAGTATCGCCGACAGTTCAGTCGCCTGGCCGGTATGTTAGAGTTGGCCGACGATGAGTTCAGCCGTCTGCGCACCACTATGACCGAATACCGCCGACAGATACAAACGCTGGTAAAATCAGGCAACCTAAGCGAGGTAACACTCTCTACCGACTCGTTCCGCAGCTATCTTGAATTGCACCCATTCGAGCGTCTTAACCAGCGTATTGCTGCTGTTAACCAGGCCGAGCTGTTCCCCGCCTCGCTGATGCCTTTCCTGCGCGTTCTGGAGCATTTTGGCATGGAATCGTTAGGCGATGTACAAGCTATGGTCGACGATTTGAGCGACACAGCCTATCAGCTGGCCCTGTCGCAGTTGGCTGTTACCGACCTTGATATCCTGTCTGAGTCGGTTGGTCTGCAGAACCTGTGCGTGGTTTACGCCTTGAAGCATGGCGGCGGTCGCGATGATGTGAAGATGATTTACGACACCCTGTACGGTGCCAACGAGAGTAACGCTATACTGGCCGATGCCATGATACGCCAATACAAGGCTATCGGACAAAAGCAGTAACACTCATACACATATTATAAAAAATGAAAGAGAAACTAACAATTGTAAAAGTAGGTGGCGCCGTGGTCGAAGACGAGGCCCAACTCAGTCAGCTGCTCAAGGATTTCAGTGCCATCGAGGGCAACAAAGTGCTCATTCATGGCGGTGGCCGTCGTGCCACTCAGGTAGCAGCAAGCCTGGGCATCGAGTCGAAGATGGTTGGCGGACGCCGCATTACTGATGCCGACATGCTGAGCGTGGTAACCATGGTTTACGGCGGCCTGGTTAACAAGAACCTGGTGGCCCGCCTGCAGGCTAATGGTGTAAACGCCTTGGGCCTTACTGGTGCCGATATGGATGTGATTCGCAGCCATAAGCGCCCCATTAAGGATGGTGTGGATTTTGGTTTTGTGGGCGATGTTGATCGTGCCGACGGTGAGATGCTGAGCCGACTGATTAAGGCAGGCATCACCCCCGTGATGGCCCCACTCACCCACGATGGTCAGGGACACATCCTGAACACCAATGCCGACACCATTGCCAGCGAAACAGCCAAAGCTTTAGCTCCCTATTACGATGTAACACTCATCTACAGTTTCGAGAAGAAAGGCGTACTGCGCAATCCCGACGACGACGATTCGGTTATCCCCACCATCACCCGCGCCGATTTCGAGCAGTACAAGGCCGATGGCACCATCAGTGGTGGCATGCTGCCTAAGATCGAAAACGCCCTGAGCGCCATCGATGCTGGTGTTAGTCGGGTTATCATTACCCTGGCCACTGCCATCGATGGAGAGAGCGGCACAAAAATTTTCTAATTTTTTTTGTTTTACTTGTAACTTTTGCCCCAGGTTATTCGTCATATAATAAGAGAGGATGAAAAAGATAAGTTTTAAAACTGACATCTTGCCGCTGAAGAACGAGCTCTACAGGCTTGCCCTCCGCATCACCCTCAACCCTGCAGAGGCAGAGGATGTAGTACAGGACACGATGATAAAGGTGTGGAATCGCCGCGAGGCATGGGACGACATCGAATCGATTGAAGCCTTTTGCCTTACCATCTGCCGCAACCTGGCACTCGACAGAATGCGACACTTGGAAAACCAGAACCAGAGTCTGGAAGAAGGCGACCACGACAAAGCCGACCAGAGCTACGCCTCGAACCCTGAAGAGCAGGCTATGCAGCGCGATCGCATCGAGCTGATACGCCAACTTATAAATGAACTGCCTGAGAAACAGCGAAGCGCTATGCAGTTGCGCGAATTCGAAGGCAAGAGTTATAAAGAAATAGCGTCGATTATGGCTGTCAGCGAAGAGCAGGTAAAGGTAAACATCTTCCGCGCTCGCCAAGCCATCCGACAAAAATATATTGAAACCGAGAAATATGGATTATAAGTATATCGAACAGTTACTGGAGCGCTACTGGCAGTGTGAAACCACACTACAGGAAGAGTCAATTCTGCGCACATTCTTCAGTCAGGAGGATGTACCAGCCAGTCTGATGCAGTACAAAGCGCTATTTACTCTCGAGCAGGAGAAGCCTGAACTGGGCGATGACTTTGATGCCCGAATACTCGAAATGGTAGGCGAGAACACCGAAGCGCCAAAGGCCAAGATGGTAACTCTTACCACACGCCTCATGCCGCTGTTCCGTGCTGCAGCCGTGGTAGCCATCATCCTTACACTGGGTAACGCCGCACAGGCCCCTTGGGACCGCGGATGGGACGACCCGAAGGATGCATATGCTAAGTTCCACCAGCAGCATCAGGCCGACTCCGTTAACACCCTCGGCACTATGCAGGCCGAGAATATGGCCGACACCGCTAAGGTAAGTGCCACGGATACGCCCGCCTTATACGAATAAGATATTTTTTTCTATGCTTTCTTTATAAATAAAACAAGTAAAACAATTAAGACGCCGAAAGCTGTGAAGCTCCGGTTTGTTTCTCTCAAATTTTCAGGAAATACTAACGCTGAAGTTAAAGGCTGCACGTTTGTGCAGCCTTCTTCAATGTTATATGGTTTAAGCTCTCTTCATTCTCAGGTTAAGCTGGTAGATAGCTGGTATCAATATGCACAGCGAGAAGAGCACAGCCAGCAGCACGCGCTGTTCGCCAAACACCTGCGCCATCGTTGGGTCGCCTGTACCATAGGCTGCCATCGATACGTTATACATGGCATAAGCCACCGAGTTGTTCACCCAATGCACTACAATACCAGGTACAATACTACCTGTGCGGTAATACATCCAACCTAACAGCAAGCCAGCTAAGAAAGCATGGGGCATCTGTGCAGGGTTAAAATGCGACAGACCGAACAATGCTGCCGATATGGCTATGCACAACCAGTGATTCTGGTTCCACTTAAGCAAGGCACGCAAGATAGCACCACGAAACACAACTTCCTCAACCAGTGGTGCCAACAGTCCCACTACCACATAACCTAAGCGACTACCCATCAGTTCTTCCAATCCCTCCTGCATTAAATTTGGCAGTTCGGGCATCACTTCTTGCAGCCACATAGATGGAACGATACACCCCACCGACGCCATTGCTGCCCAGAACAGCACCATCCAAGGGCGCGTACGTATCCAATTTCTGCTAACCACAGCCCACTTGGTTGCTAAAAACAGTATCAGTCCCAGCACGTTAAATGCTATCAGCGTGCCAATCATAAACTCAGTACCCATAACGCCGCTATTCCCTAATAACCGGTTCCAAACCAGCTGGGTAACTATCGACACCACTACCTGAAGGGCAGCAAACAGCACGGTATAAATAATCGCATTCTTCATATCCTTATTTACTTTATTATCTTTTCAAATATATCTCTAATTAATACCTCGTCTTTCTCTATCTGACGTTTTAACTCGTCAGCCGACGAAAAGTGTTGCTCCAAGCGCACAAGTTTTACAAAACTGATGGCAACTTGCTTGCCATACAGGTCACCCTTAAAATCAAGAATATTCACCTCAAGAGTGCGCTGCTTCCCATTAAAAGTAGGACGTTTGCCTATGTTCATCATCGCCTGCATAGGTTCGCTCCCATCAATACTGGCCAACACTGCATAAACACCGTCGGCAGGTATCAGCTTTTCAGCATTGTCAGACATTACATTAGCCGTAGGATAGCCTAACCCTGTACCGATATGTTCACCTGTCACCACCCGACCAGTAAGCGTGTAATAGTAATTAAGCATCTGCGAGGCTTCAAACACCTTGCCCTCTTCGGTTATCAGATGTCTTATCAGCGACGAGCTTACAGGCACATCAAACCCATCAGGGCATACCTCCATAGCCTTAAATACGTGTATATTAAGCGCTTTACCATATTCCACATAGTCGCCGAACGTTTCCTGGCGCCCACGTCCAAACTGGTTATCGTAGCCTATACACAGCGCTTTTACATTCAGGCGCTCGTGCAGTATCTGAGCCATAAACTCACGCGCTGTGAGCTGTGCTATCTGCATATCAAAAGGCAGCACCACCAAGTAGTCGATGCCAAGTTCGCCAAGCAACTGTATCTTCTCGTCGAGTGTGGTAATCAGCTGCGCCTGGAAACCAGGCACAAACAGCTGTTGTGGCAACTTATCGAAGGTGATTACCATTGATTTGTAGCCATGCTGCTGTGCTTCGTCCATCATCTGCTTGATAACCTGGCGATGCCCAGCATGAACGCCATCAAACACGCCTATCGTAGCAGCGCACTCGGGCACTATCATCGTATCTTTTATATCGTAGAATATCTCCATATTAGGCTGCAAAGGTACTCAAAAATCCGCAATTTACCCCTGCCAATCAATCATTTTTAGTTATTTTCTCTTAATAATTTGGATATTTAAAGAAATTGCCGTACCTTTGCACTCGCTTTTCAAAGCAAAGGCATCGGACTTGTAGCTCAGTTGGTTAGAGCAACAGACTCATAATCTGGAGGTCCCTGGTTCAAGCCCAGGCTGGTCCACAAAATCAAAAAACACTATATTTGCAATTCCTATTAAACTTTTGAACGACATGAAAAAGAAGATCTTTTTAGGGCTCTTCGCCGCTATTCGTATTTGCGGCTTAAGCATATTTACATCATGTTCAAAGAACAATGATGAAAAGATGTTAGGAGTGGATACAACAAACCGTGTCGATAACTATAGCGACATGGATAATTTGGTAGAATCCCTTCCTTTTTCAGAACTTCAAGGCATAAGCGTTGGAAATGCACAAGACAATGATGCCCAAACAGGTGTAACGGTATTCTTTTTCCCAGAGGCATCCATGGCCTCAGCGGTAGTCCTGGGTGGTGGACCTGCATCGCGCGAGGTACCACTATTAGACCCTCAGCGCAACACACAGCCTCTCAACGCTCTGGTTTTCAGTGGTGGTTCTGCTTATGGCTTGGCAGCTTCCGACGGCGTGGTAACCAGCCTTGAAGAACATGGCTATGGCTATAACACAGGCTACGGACTGCTACCCATTGTATGTCAGAGTTGCATCTTCGACCTTTCATACGGCAAAAGTAACATCCGCCCCGACCGCGAAATGGGTTATAAAGCTTGTCAGAATGCCATTGCCAGCAACTCACCACTCAGCGGCAATGTAGGTGCCGGCACAGGTGCTACAGTAGGTAAACCTGGCGGCATGGCCACAGCCCAGAAGAGTGGCATTGGTTATGCTGCAGCACGTCTTGGACAATTGGAGGTAGGTGTAGCCGTTGTTGTCAATGCCTTAGGCGACATCTTCCAGGATGGTGTTAAGATAGCAGGCATGACCACCATCGACCGCAAGGGCTTTGTAAGTGCCGAACAGGCAGTGCTCAAGAACCAGTATTCCGATCTGATAGCAGGCAATACCACCATCGCAGCCGTGTTTACCAACGCCCATCTGAGTGTCGCCGACCTACAGAAGGTAGCAAATATGGCCTCTACCGGCATGGCACGCAGCATACGGCCAGTGTTTACCATGGCTGATGGCGATACCGTTTATGCCATTTCCCTTAGCGGCGGTATGATTTTGTCGGACGTCAACACTGTTGGCGTGCTGGCCTCGCTGGTGATGGAGAAAGCCATTGCAGATGCAATCCTCGCCAGCAAGATTGCCGACGAGGAATATCTGCATAATATCTAAATATGTTTGTTTTTATTTCTTCTCCTGCTCGGCCAGCTTAGCTAAGTAGTACTCGCGAACATCCTGCCATTTGTAGTAGGGCCAGGTGTCGGTTTTAAGCGGCATGTGGGCCTCGCACTCGTTAAACAGTACCTTTACTAGGATATTGCCTGTTTTGCCTTTCTTGGGGCGATAGAAGATAAACTGCACGTTACTGCCTGTAGGGATGAGGTAGTAGGTGCGGAACGAGTTCTCGAGCTCGTCGAGGTTATCAACCTGTACAGCCGATCCATCCAGATCCAGCATACACAGCAGAGGCAACACAACGGTATCATGACCAAAACGCAGCGATACCTGTGTCTGGGTAACGGTATCGGCAGTCTCAATAATGTTCTTCAGCAGGTTCTTCTGGTTCCACTGCATCTTGCCTCCTGTTTGTGGGGCATTGCTGTAAAGCAGATACCAGTACAGGTTGTTGCTGCGCCACAAGTCGCGCAGTTCCTCAGGAGTAAAGAGTTCCAACAGGGTGGCATCGCCATCATGACTCTGCATGTTCAGCGCCACATCGGCTATCTTGCTCATCAGCGAGCCTGTGGTTACATTCAGATATACCCAGTGCTGATCGTTAAACAGCTGCTGCATCAGGCGCTCAGGGTGCTTCAGACTGTCGCTCATGGCCTGCTGCTTCTGCATGGCACGCATCACGTTCATCTGTGGCATGCCCATGCCGCGCTCCTGGCGCGATGGCGAGTAGTTCATATAGTGCATATCGGCCTTGCTGGCATCATTAAAGATACGGGCCGATGGATTAGCAGCCTGCAACTCCTCACACTCAGCCATCATAGAGATAATGGCACGGATAGAGGTGGTAGAAACCGAGTGGATAGGCAGATTAGGTTTCTTGAAAATCTCAGGGAAGTTCTGCGCCATACGCTTGGCAATACCATGGTGCTGACGCTGACCAGTAGCTGTCAGGTCGCCCAGTCGGTCCTTAGTAGTCTTCTGCATCGAGTCGAGCTTAGCCAGCACCTTATCGCCCAGCGGCGTAAGCTTGCCGGCATATTTGGCCTTGCGCAGAGTCTGTACAGGCATGGCATAATCGTTCTCCTCAAGCAAGTAGCGGGCACCATGGCGACCATAGTGCGACAGATAGTAAGGCTCGTAGCCCTTAGGGGCAGGTGTTAGAGATGTACGTGGCAAATGATCGTAGTCGGTCATGTTACCAGCAGCCAAGAACTTGTCGGCAGCAATCTCTTCGAGTGCTGTCTTTCCTGAAAAACGTGCGATTTGTGCCTGAGCAGTCATCGCACTTGCCATCATCAGGCAAATAAAAAACTTTTTCATACAGTTGATAATAAAATGGTTGATAAAATGGATTATATCATATTTGTTATTTACGGATCGAGAGGCACAGCAGCGTCAGGTCGTCGTTTGGTTCTGCACCTGCACGATGGTTGTTAACCACTACCTGCAGACGGTGTATAACCTCCTCGGATGAAAGCTGCTCAGTACCCTGCATGGCCTCTAGCAGGCGTTCGTCGCCCAAACGGTCCTGACGGTCGTTCTCGGCCTCGTTCAGTCCGTCGGTATAAACCAGCAGCTGTCGGTTGCGAATATCCTCTATCACCTCGCCCTCAAAGGCCTTGCACTCCCACAAACCCAATGGCTGGTTTGTGCTACCCATCTCCAGGAACTTACCATCCAGTATAGGCACATTATGACCGCAGTTACAGTACTCCAATCGACCCTTAGGCAGGTCAACCATACCAATAAACATGGTTACAAACATGCTCTGGTCGTTGTCCTTTACCAGGAAGTTGTTCATCATCGTAGCAATCTCCCATGGCAAACGGTTCTGCTGGGCAATAATGCGGAACAGGTCGCGTGTAATCGCCATAAACATCGCAGCAGGAATACCCTTACCCGATACGTCGCCCACACAGAAGTAAAGGCGCTCGTTCTGCAGAAAGTAGTCGTACAGATCGCCACCAACCACCTTGGCTGGGGTCATCAGTGCATACAGGTCGATATCCTGGCGCTCAGGGAATGGTGGGAATACACGTGGAATCATACCCATCTGTATGTCGCTGGCCACCTTCAGCTCGCTCTCGATAGAGGCTTTCACGGCTGTGGTGCGCTTCAGCTCGCTGATGTAGTTAACCAACGAGTGCTGCATGTCGCTGAACGAATGCGTGAGTTTACCAATCTCGTCGATACGATTATCGCGTGGCAGTGTTTTGTCGAACTGTCCCGATGCAATCGTCTCGGCCTGCTGTGCCAGCGTGTTCAGTGGCTTCAACTCGCGCTTGATGATACGACTGAAGGCCAGACGCATCAGTATCAATCCGGCGATAACGATAAAGATAACTATCTTATACAGACGCATGTAACCGCCAAAAATGTCGCTTTCAGGACAAACCATAGCCACGCTCCAGCCCGTAATGCCAAGTGGCTTGTAGAACACGTAGCTCTCCTTGCCCTCGAACACCAGTTTGCGCACACCTGTTTCGCCACGCTGCATGGCATGCCCCAGGTTGGTAAGTGCTGTATCAGGATGCTCCAGTGTAGGCGTAAAAATGCTCTCGCGCAGCAGTTTGGTGGTATCGGGGTGCACAAAGAAAGTACCACTCTGACCAATCATAATGCAGTACGAGTTGGGATAGGGCTTTACTTCGGATATGGTTTTAGATATCCACTCCATCGAGATATCAGTAGAGAATGTACCCACATAGCGGCCCTTCGAATCCTTCATTGGTCGGCAGTACGATGCAATAATCTCCTCGGCATAGACATCCTCAGGGTTGAAATCTGCAAACGGCTCAATCCACACTGGCTCATCCAGCAGTTTGGGAGCCTGATACCAGTCCATATAATGATAGTCGTAGGCGGGGTTACCCTCCTGGGTGGTGTCGAATTTGCCATTGTCGTTAAGGGTATAGGCCGAGAAATAATAGCCCTTATCGGGGAAATAGTTAGGTTCGAAAGCTATCGAGCAACCGTTCAGATCGGGGTTGCAGGTCAGGATACGACGCGAATACACAAACATCGAGTCGGCCACATCAAGATGTCGCAATGGCAACCACATAAAGTTGTCGGATGCTATCTCTACACGCTGCATCAGCATGTTTACACGCTGCACCGTGTTATCCAACACCTGAGCCGCACCGTTCAGCGCCTCCTCGCGCACAGCCTTACGCGACTCTACAAACAAGAATCCAAGTGATCCTAGAAAAAATATCGAGGCCATCAGTACAATGATAATACTAAGGCGACGTGACAGGGAAGTTCGGATATAGTCTCTTGGATTCTTCATGTGGTATTAACGATCTAATAATTCTTTGTAAGTAATGTCTCGCTTCAGCATCCCATTCGAGCGCATCAGCATATTGGCCTTCTTCACCATATCGGGGCGCAAACGGAACTCACGTTTCTTCGAGTCGCGGTCCACCTGCAGGCGCAATATCTCTTTCAGCATCAGGCGCTGCAGCGTGCGATTGGTTGTCACGTGGTTCTGCTGTACATATTTCATCACAATATCCAGCGCTTCCTCAGGATGCTCGCTGGCCCATTCCCAACCCTTACGGCTGGCACGGGCAAACTTCTCAGCCTTGGCCTTATGGGTCTCGTAGTAGTCGCGGCGCATATACAGACCATCGTCCTGAATATTGTAACCGTGGTCGCTAAAGCGATAAACATTATCCTTGGTAAATGTAAAGCCCATCTGCATCAGCTGGTAGTACTCGTTGTAGCTCATGGCCAGCGTAGCATCGATGGCGCCTTTAATAAACAAGTCAAAGTTCGATGTAAACTGTATCCACTGGTAATTCAGATGTTCCTTGCGACTCATGCAGATGGCCACCTGTCCGAATCCGGCATGCCAGATACCCACACGAGCACCCTTCTGCGTGAGCGGATTCTTACCACGGCGCGATACGATAACCGTAGAGTTGTTCATCGATGTTTGCAAGATGTTCACCAAAGGCACACCTTTGTCCATAATCTCCATCGCCAAGCAGAGTGGCAGCGTGGTGGCATGACTCTCAGCCTCCTGAATGCGGTGCATAGCCGTTTCGGATACCGATGGGTGTACTATATCCACATCCAGACCTTCAGCCTTATAGAAGCCTTTTTCCTGGGCCACATAATAACCAGCAAACTGCGCGTGGGCAGTCCACTGTGGCGTAAAGACGAACTTTCCAGTGTATTTCTTCTGCGCCAGCAACGGCAAGCAAACAGCAAGCGTTATAGCAGTAATAAATAATTTTACCTTTGGTTTCACGCCGCAAAGATACGAAAAATTATCTAACTTCCAAAACTATTGGCCATTAAAATACCATAAAAATCTGGGCAGCCACCGTAGTGCCCGCCCAGACGTATAAAGATTGTATAAAATGTATACTTCGGATTAATAACCAGGGTTCTGCTCCCAACCTGGATTCAGGTCGAGCATCTCCTGCTCTACAGGGAAGATACGATGACGCTTGTCGAAGTTTGCGAAGTCGTACTTCTTGTAGTGTGGGAAGAATTCATCCTCGAAATGACCGAAACGGATCATATCGTTACGACGCCAGTTCTCATCGAAGAACTCACGACCACGCTCGTCGTAAATCTCAGCGAGTGTAGGCTCAGCAGTAATCTGAGGAGCACCAGCGTAGGCACGAATCTGGTTGAAGAGATCCTTAGCACCACTCTGTCCTGTACGTGCAAGCGCTTCAGCCTTCATCAGCAGGACATCAGCATAACGGAAGATGGGCACGTCGTTTGACTGGTTACGACCGTTGTTATAGTCGCTAGGAATCATGAACCACTTGATAGAGTGGCAACCCTTCTGGATAGCAGCATCGTCGTTACCTACGTCAATAGTATTATCTTCCTTAATCAGAGCGATATCCTCGGTAAAGTGTACCTGAGTGCCTTTATACATAAATGGCTCAGAGGTTGGCTTCAGAGTCTTTGGATCGCGAATATAGATATCACCACGCAGGATGCTAAGGTTACGGATGTCGCCATCCAGACTGAACAGCTTAGCAAACTCTGGCGTTACCACCATATTACCACCAGTTGACTGGGTGAACTTATCAGTAGAACCATAAACGTTTGGCAGCAGATTCTTCAACTGCTTGAACGAACGAGGACGTCCCCACTGCATACCCTGACGGTTGATAGCGTCATAAGGCATAGCATAGATAAAGTCCTCAATCTGTGAACCATTGTCATAAGAGAACTTATGCAGATAGTCAACAGAACCAAGGTTAAACTTACCACTATTGATAATTTCATCACAAACAGCGATACAATCGTCGAGCTTAGGATTAGCAGCTGTGGCAGCATCATACTGATCAACCGATTCTGCAGTATAAACAGGCCAGTTAATGTACAACTTTGCCAGCAGAGCCTCAGCCATCCACTTGGTTGGCTTACCATAAGTGTTATCTGTTACATCCTCTGTGAGTGAAGGAATAATCTCAGTGAGCTCACTCTCAATCCACTCGGCAACCTCCTTACGTGGAGAACGGGCTACAACCTCACCCTCGGCAGGCACCTTCTCAAGAATAGGTGCATCACCAAAACTATCCATCAACACCCATGTAAAGTAAGCACGCATGGCGCGAGCTGGAGCTGTCATCTGTGCCGAAGCACCACTACCCAATTCCTCAAGAATGGTGTTGGCCTTTGTGATACCAGAAGTTACATCAGAATACCAGTCGAGTGAAGCATCAGTAGCCTTGCTGTCGTGGAGAGCCTGATGAGCATAGGTACCGTCGTCGTAATAACCACCATCGAAAGCCAGACAGGTGAACTCGTCAGATGAAAGGCACTGAGCCTCCATGTAGCGACGGCCAAGTGTACCTGACATATGGAAATATACATCAGCCATTTTTGCCTCTACCATAATCATGGGGTCAACACCAGAATTCTTACTAGGGTCCTCGGTATATTGAGAATCTGGAGTTACATCCAAATTAGTACAGCTGGTAAGCGCTACGGCAAACATGCCAGCTGCAAGAAATACTTTATTTAGTTTCATAATGCTTGAATCTTATTAAATGATAATAACTTTATTTCTTCTTGCCATCACCAAAGTTAATCTTCACACCAACCATGAAGGTACGAGCGTGTGGATAGCGGCTCCAACGGTAGTCGATACCAGGATCGATACCACCAAGGTTAACCTCTGGGTCAAGACCCTTGTAATTGGTGATTGTAAGAAGGTTGTTAGCTGTACCATAGAGGGTAAGATCCTGAATCCAGTTGTTGAAACAGTTGCGGAATGTGTAGCTCAGAGAGAGCGACTGCAAACGCACATAAGTACCCTTCTCAATGAAACGGTCTGATGGCAGTGAGCCAGATGCATCGCCAGCAGGGTTAGACAGGAACTCCTTCAGTACATTCTTACCATCAGAGAACATCTGTGCACTGGTGTAGTGAGCACGTGGGCTATCGTAAACATCATTACCGAATACGCCAGTGATGAATGCGTTCAAATTCCAGTTCTTATAGCTCAGGCTGTTGTTCCAACCAGCAGTGAGCTTAGGCTGAGCGCAACCAGTGATAGCGCGATCTTTGATACTTGGATTGTTGGTTGTCTCACCCGTCTTATTACCATTCTCATCCAGCACATAGTACTCAGAACGTCCATTAATTGTACCTGCATAGAGATAGGTGTAGAATGTACCGATTGACTCACCTTCCATAATGCGCTGTGTCCAACCGTTAGCAGAAACGCCTGCTACGTCTGGGTCGCCCTGTGTCAGGTTGGTGGTATGGAACTGATCGTTCTGCATCTTGTCAACAGTGTTCTTGTTGTGTGACAGGTTGATAGTGGTCATCCAGTTGAAGTCCTTGGTACGAATAGCATCGATGTTGATAGTAAACTCAATACCCTTATTGGTCATTTCGCCTACGTTAGCATCCATCCAGCCATATACATACTGTGTGGTAGGAACAGGATAGCCCCAGATCAGATCCTTGGTCTTCTTGTTATAAACCTCAATAGTACCATTAATGCGGTTCTTCATGAAGCCGAAATCCAAACCAACGTTCAGCATACTTGTTGTCTCCCACTTCAGGTCGGGGTTAGCATTCTTGGTTGCACCATAAGTACGATAAGTCTTACCATCGTAAACGAATGTACCTGTAGCACCATAAGTTACATATGATGAATAAACATCAAATCCCATGGCATTACCAGATACTCCATAACCAGCACGGAGCTTCAAGTTAGAGAAGATATTCTGATTCTTCATGAATGCCTCCTCAGTGATGTTCCAAGCACCAGAAATTGATGGGAATGTACCCCAGCGGTTGTTCTTACCAAATACTGAAGAACCATCACGACGAATAGTAGCCTGCAGCATGTAGCGGCCATCGAACGAGTAGTTGGCACGACCATAGAACGAGATGTTCTTAACGTTCTCTACATAGCCACTTGCTACAGAGTTCTGAACACCAAGGATAGTCTGGGCGTATGACATATTGTACCATTTCAGGTTATCATTGTAATATCCCTCAACAGTCAAACCAAATCCATCGTTATTCTTCTTCTGCTCCCAAGAGTAACCAGCCATCAAATCAACTTTGTGTTTGCCAGCTGTAAAGCCATAGTTCAGATATGTCTCGAAAGTCTGCTCATGGCCAAAATATGTATTACGGCTAGCCTGACCATTTTTGTTACCGATACCCTCAATCTGAGAGTTACGAGTATTATAACCACTATATGTGCTCTGGTAGTTGCTCCAAGAGTAGTTAACATTCCAAAGGAGGCCCTTTAGAATCTCCAGAGTAGCCTTACCGATAAACTGGTTACGCTTCCAGATGGTTTCAGAGGTATCCTCGTACATCAAAGACAGAGGGTTGTAGTTCTTTGAACCAGCACCAGTCGACCAAGAACCATCAGCATTCTTGATGGGGTTGGTTGGTGAGAAGTAGTTCATTGCATCGAGTACAGAAGCACCCTTATCGCCTGTAGGCACACCAAAATGCTTACCATACATAGAATTCAATCCCATAGAGATATTGAGACGATCCTTCAGCAACTTAGTAGAAATCAGCGAACGAACATTAAAGCGGTCCATACCTGTTTCCTTGATAACACCCTGGCGCTTCATGAGGTTACCACTAACCATATAGCTGGTGCGGCCATTGCCACCACTGATGCTCAAGTTATGGTTGTGGCTGATACCTGTACGCAGAACCTCGTCCTGCCAGTTGGTGCTTGCACCGCCATCCTTCAGGGCTATGCCATTCTTAGAGGCATAATCGCGCAGTTCGGCAGCTGTAGCCACATCGTACTTCTTCAGGATATTATCGATAGCTACATAACCATTGTAAGTTACATTGGTCTTCTCCTCGGCACCTTTCTTAGTGGTGATAATGATAACACCATTGGCAGCCTTAGAACCATAAATAGCGGTAGCAGTGGCATCACGCAGCACGTCGATGCTCTCGATATCATCAGGAGCAACGGTAGATGGGTCGACACCAGGAATACCATCAATTACATAGTAAGGTGACATAGCACCCGAGCGCAGTGTAGAGGCACCACGAAGTGTGATAGTTGCACCACCATTTGGGTCGGCTGTTGAAGAAATAACCAGTCCGGGCACCTTACCCTGCAACATCTGTCCTGGGTCGGTGAACACACCACGGTTCAGATCTTCTGCTTTTACAGTTGTGATAGATGAGGTAACATCCTTGCGGCGCATGGTACCGTAACCTACTACTACAACTTCGTTCAGTACCTTGTTGTCCTCTTCAAGAGTTACCTTCATGCCGTTGGCGGCAGCCAGGGTCTTTGAGGTGTAGCCTACGTAAGAGAATGTGAGCTTGGCACCCTGCTTTACAGTCAGCGTAAAGTCACCATTGAAATCGGTCACTACACCATTGTTGGTGCCCGTTTCCAGAACGCTTACGCCAATCAGAGGCTCACCGGTTGCGTCCAGTACAGTTCCCGACACCTTGTTCTGTGCCAGCATCACTGTACTGCACAACAGAAAGAACACGAAGAACATGGCCTTCTGAGTTCCTTGCTTGAGATTTAGGATCTTTTGCATAATCATTAATTAAAAGTTAGTATAAAAAGAATATTAAAAGTTTTATCTTATTTCTACAACAGCGTTTTCGGTTATCAGGGGCACCTGCATGACCTGCATAGCTTTCAGGTCAGCCTTGATAAAGCCCTCGCCCTTGCAAGGCCTCTTATCCATACTACGCGAACCTTCGCCCTGAAGTCGTACGCGTACATTATTAAAATAGATGTCCTTTACCTTGCCAGGCACGTCGCCACCTACAAAGCAGCCGTTCTCGCTGGTGCTGGTAATGTTGTTAAAGTAGATACGACTCACCTCGCCGCAACGGCCCTCAATCTGACCCTTGGGGAATCGCCAGTTGGCATCCTTATGATTACCGTTGGCACGTGGATAGCTGGTAACGTAGATAGGCTCGGCCTTACCCCACCACACATCGCTCCACAGGCGACAGTCCAACTGGATGTTCGAGAATACCACATCGGTAACGGTTCCCTCGTCGCGATTCTGGATACCCAGTCCACGGTTCGAACCTGTGATGATGCAGTTATCAAACACCACGTTATAGATAGAGTCCATATTCTCGCTACCAATCTTGATGGCGCACGAGCGGCTCGACATCACACAGTTGGTAACAGTAATGTCGTGGCACGAGCCATACTGCTCGAACTCACGACGGTTCTTTAAACAGATGCAGTCATCGCCACTGGTAATATGGCAGTTGGCAATACGTACATGCTTCGAATGGTCGATATCGATACCATCGCCATTGCGGATTTTCAGGTTGTTCAGCAGATTAATGCCATCAATCACAGCTTCATCGCAACCAATCAGGTGAACAGTCCAGTAGGCGCCCTCCTTGATGGTTACATCGCGAATGGTGAGATTCTTCACATCAGTCAGCGTGAGCACATGTGGACGTGGGTCGAAAGTCTGATCCTTCAATGGCTTCAGCTCGTAGCTGTCGCTCAGCTCAGCACCCATAAAGGCGATACCATTACCATGAATGGTGCCCTTACCACAGACGCTGATGTTCTCAGCATGCTCGGCCCAGAGCCACAGCATACCCTCGCCACGGTTCTGTCCAAAAGCACTCAGCTTATAAATACGCTCATCGGGGTTAGCCTTCAGGGTGGCAGTAGCTTCCAGATAAAGCTCAACATTGCTCTTAAGCTGAATAGGACCAGCCATGAAGGTATGATTACGAGGTAACAGCACACGGCCGCCACCCTCAGCCGAACAACGGTCTATAGCACGCTGAATGGCCTGGGCATCATCTGCAATACCATCACCTATAGCTCCTGCTGCCGTCACATCGTAAACCGATTGTGCCGCTGCCGACATCACTATCATCCAAAGCAGAATTAACTGCAATAATGTTTTTTTCGCCATTAATTATCTTAGTAGTAACGAATAATTCGTTGCAAAGATAGTATATTTCTCGAATAAAACAAAATATTTAGAAAAAAATGTTATCTTTGCAACCGAAATAAAGATAATATTCAATCAAAAGTCGACAAAATGACAGATATTTGCTGTATCGGACATATCACTCGTGACAGGATCATCACTCAGGTTCCGCCCGTAACTACGCACTGTGCAGGCGGTTCGGCCTATTATATGGCATGGGCCATCCAGGCTTTGCCCCATGACGTTAATTTCCACCTTATCACCTCGGTAAGTCGTGAGGTGATGCCCGAAGTTGAGAAACTGCGCCAGGCTGGCGTGCGGGTAACGGCCTTTGAGAGCGATACCAACGTGTTTTTCGAGAATAAGTATGGTGCCAACATGGACAACCGCACACAGCGGGTACTGGCCAAGTCGGCTCCATTCACACTTAACGAACTGAACGACGAGCAGGCCCGTGTGTTCCATTTAGGCACGCTGCTGGCCGACGACTTTGCACCCGAAATAGTAGAATATCTGGCCACCAAGGGCGATGTGAGCATCGATGTGCAGGGCTATCTGCGCGAGGTGGTTGGCGAGGAGGTGCGCGCCTGCGAATGGACAGATAAGCTGCGACTGCTGAAGCACACAGCCATCCTGAAGGTAAACGAGTGGGAGTGCCAGACGCTGACGAACATGACCGACCCTTACGAGGCTGCCCAGCAGATTAACGACTGGGGTGTACGCGAAGTGATTATCACCTTAGGTGGTGGCGGATCGGTGATCTATGCCGAGGGCAAGTTCTACGAAACTCCTGCCTACCCACCAACCAAGTTAGTTGATGCCACAGGTTGCGGCGACACCTACAGCGCTGGTTATCTGTATGCCCGTGCCAGGGGGATGAGCTATATAGAAAGCGGTCAGTTTGCAGCCGCCATGTGTACGCTGAAGTTAGAGCACACAGGCCCCTTTACCCATAGCATCGACGATGTGCACCAGATCATCAAGAACAATTAATAACAACTATAACAAATGATGTACCTATTTAACAACCATTCACGAGGCCTGCTACTAACCATGCTGCTGACATTGGCAGCTAGCAGTAGTCAAGCCCAAGACAGGCTGTATGCCAACGAGTTTCCCTTAGGGGATGTAACCCTGCTAAACGGTCCGCTGAAGCATGCGCGCGACTTGAACATCGAGACGCTGCTGAAGTACGACAACGACCGCCTGCTGGCGCCTTATCTGAAAGAGGCCGGACTAACACCGAAAGGCCAGTCGTACCCTAACTGGGACGGATTGGACGGACACGTGGGCGGCCACTATCTGACTGCGATGGCCATCAATGCTGCTACTGGCAGCCAAGAGTGCCGCGAGCGCATGGAATACTGGATTAGCGAGCTGCAGGCCTGTGCCGATGCCAATGCCAAGAACCACCCCGACTGGGGCCGTGGCTATGTGGGCGGTGTGCCCGGCAGCGACCGTATCTGGAGCAACTTTAAGAAAGGAAACTTCGGCCCCTACTTTGGCGCGTGGGTTCCTTTCTATAATATACACAAGATGTATGCCGGCCTGCGCGACGCGTGGGTTTACTGTGGCAACGAGCAGGCCAAGAAGCTCTTTCTGGGCTTCTGCGACTGGGCCATCGACCTGACAGCCAATCTCACCGATGCTCAGATGGAGCGCGCGCTGGATACCGAGCATGGTGGCATGAACGAGGTGCTGGCCGATGCCTACGCCATCACTGGCGAGCAGAAATATCTGGATGTGGCCCGCCGATTCTCGCATCGCCGCCTGCTGAACCCGCTGATGCAGCGCCGCGACGTGCTCGACAACATGCATGCCAACACCCAGGTGCCCAAGGTGATAGGTTTTGAGCGTATAGCCGAGCTGAGTGGCGACGAGGCTTACCACACCGCAGGTGCCTATTTCTGGGACATCGTAACAGGCGAGCGCACACTGGCCTTTGGCGGCAACAGTCGTCGTGAGCACTTCCCCAGTCGCGAGGCTTGTCAGGACTTTGTGCAGGATATCGACGGTCCTGAGAGCTGTAACACCAACAATATGCTGAAGCTCACCGAGGATCTGCATCGTCGCAACCCCGAAGCCCGCTATGCCGACTTCTTCGAGCTGGCTACCTTCAATCATATACTCTCAACCCAGCACCCTGAGCATGGCGGCTACGTATATTTCACTTCAGCCCGTCCGCGCCACTACCGCAACTATTCGGCTCCCAACGAGGCCATGTGGTGCTGCGTGGGCACAGGTATGGAGAATCATGGCAAGTACAACCAGTTTATCTACACTCACAGCGGCGATGCACTGTTTGTGAACCTGTTTGTGGCCTCAGAGCTTAACTGGAAAGCCAAAGGCATCACCCTGCGCCAGGAAACCAGTTTCCCTTATAGCGAGAACAGCCGTATCACCATCACGCAATCACCCAACACCAAACAGCCAACACCCATCATGGTGCGCTACCCCGGCTGGGTAAAGCCAGGCCAGTTCAGCGTTAAGGTGAATGGCAAGCCTGTGAGCATCGTCACTGGTCCATCAAGCTATGTAGCCATCAATCGCCAGTGGAAAAAGGGCGATGTGATTGATATCCAGTTCCCCATGTACAACAGCGTGAAGTATCTGCCCAACCTGCCACAGTATATTGCCCTGATGCACGGTCCCATCATGCTGGCCATGAAGACGGGTACTGAGGATTTGGCACACCTGATAGCCGACGACAGCCGATTCGGACAGTTGGCCACAGGCAAAAAACTGCCTATCGACCAAGCCCCTATCCTGGTTAACAAAGATGTGGAGAGCATCGCCAACCAGCTGCAACCCATAGCAGGCAAGCCCCTGCACTTCAACCTCAGCACCAAGATGGTAAATAAGATTGAGGGCGAGCTGATGCCTTTCTTCGAGCTGCACGATGCCCGTTACATGATGTACTGGTTGGCGCTCTCTGAGGATAGCTACAAGGACTATCTGGCCAATCTGGCCAAGCAGGAGCAGGAGCGCCAGGCACTCGAGGCCCGCACCACCGACAAGGTGCAGCCAGGCGAGCAACAGCCTGAGAGCGACCACTTTATGGAGACTGACCAATCGACCGTGGGCAACACCAACGATGTATTCTTCCGCGATGCCCGCGATGGTCACTATTTCAGCTACCTGATGCAGACAGGCGGCAAGACCGACCTGAGTCTGCGCCTGAAATACTGGGGTGTAGGCGATTGGAAGAATCCCGAGTTCGATATCTTTGTAGATGACACGCTGGTAACCACCGTTAATCTCGTCGGCA
Source organism: Prevotella sp. RM4 (assembly GCF_000701965.1). Classification (NCBI taxonomy): domain Bacteria; kingdom Pseudomonadati; phylum Bacteroidota; class Bacteroidia; order Bacteroidales; family Prevotellaceae; genus Prevotella; species Prevotella sp. RM4. The sequence goes on along the minus strand of NZ_JNKG01000008.1, from coordinate 102,955 downwards.
AGTATCGCACCTCACAGTTCAAGTTCGAGGAGTATCCCATCCCCGCCCAGTTGCTCAAGGGTAAGAAGCAGGTGCGCATCAAATTCGTGGCCAAGCCCCACAAGCAGGTTGGCGAGATTTACGAAGTGAGACTAATTAGTAACAATCAATAATATTATCAACTATGTACAAACGTTCAATTCTCTGTGCTGCCCTTGCAGCAGCCACCATGGGTCTTAACGCCCAGAAACCAGTGAAAGCCCCTGCTGGCGGCAAGGCCATCAGCAACGAGCTCATTGGTATCTTCTTTGAAGATATTAACAACTCTGCCGATGGCGGACTCTATGCCGAGCTTATTCAGAACGGCGCCTTCGAGTTCTCGCCCGTTGAGCGCGACGGATGGGGCCCCGGCACTGCCTGGCGCATCACCCGTCCTGGTCACTCTACCGGCTATATCCAGCCCCGCATGGACAACCCCGTTCATGCCAACAACGCCACCTACATGCGCCTGCACTGCGAGCGTGCCAACCAGTATTACGATTACACAGGTTGGACTGGCTTCGGCATTCAGAACGACGGTTTCGACGGCATCTCAGTCAAGGCTGGCGAGAAGTACGACTTCTCAGCCTTTATGCGCAATGTAAAAGGCGATGCCAAGCAGGTACGCGTGGTGCTGATTGAGCCAGTAAAGGGCTGGCCACCAAAGGATCCCAAACTGCTGGCCGAAACAACCTTCGACGTAAGCAACGGCGATTGGCAGAAGTTCGAGGCTGTGCTCACACCTAATGCCGACTGCAAGCAGGCTGCCCTGCAGATTCTGGTACTTACCAAGGGTGATATGGATATCGATGTGATATCACTTATGCCCGAGGACACTTATAAGGGCCACGGCCTGCGTAAGGATCTGGCTCAGGCACTGGCCGACCTGCATCCTAAGTTCATGCGCTTCCCTGGCGGATGTGTGGTTCACGGTGGTGGCGACGGATTCTGGAACACCTATCGCTGGAAGACCACTATCGGACCTAAGGAAACACGCCGCCAACTCAAGAACACCTGGGGTTATCACCAGAGTGTAGGTTTGGGCTATTTCGAGTACTTCCAGTTCTGCGAGGATCTGGGTATGGAGCCCCTGCCCATCCTGCCTGCCGGCGTCAGCTGTCAGGGCGCCAACGGTGGTTGGGGCATGAAAGGCCAGGCTCAAGATGTAGTCCCCATGAGCGAGATGGACGAGTGGGTTGACGAGTGCATCGACCTGATCGAATGGGCCAATGGTGATCCCGCCACCAACAAATGGGCCAAGATGCGTGCCGAGGCAGGTCATCCCAAGCCCTTCAACCTCAAATACCTTGGTATTGGTAACGAGGAGCGCATCTCGCCCGAGTTCTGCGAGCGCTTCAAGTATATCTACGAGCGTGTCACCAAGGCTCATCCCGAGATTGTGATTGTGGGTACAGCCGGTCCTGGCTCGCATGCCGATAACGGCGACTACCAGAACGGTTGGAAGCTGGCCGAGGAACTCAATATGCCTATCCTCGACGAGCACTACTACGAGCCCAACACCTACTTCCTGAACAAGCGCCAGTACGACAGCTATCCCCGCGACCGCAAGACCAAGGTTTATCTGGGTGAGTATGCTGCTAAGGATAAGAAGCTCATCGACGCCCTGGCCGAAGGTCTGTATCTGTTGCACGTAGAGCGCAATGGTGATGTAGTAGCCATGACATCTTACGCTCCCCTGTTTGCCCGCAAGAACGGCACCCAGTGGAATCCCGACCTCATCTACTACGACAACGAGCGCCCATTCCTCACCTGCAGCTACTATGTTCAGCAACTGTTCGGACAGTCGAGCGGCAACTACTACTATGGCGACTGCGTGAAGTTTGAGGGCGATGCAGCCGATGCCATCCAGCCTATGGAGGGTGTGCACTACGGTCAGAGCGTGATTCTCAACACCAAGACCCGCCAGCTGTTCGTGAAACTGGTCAACGCCAGTGCCGATGCCAAGAAGGCCAACATCAACCTGAGCCGCTTTGGCATCAAGAAGCTGGCCACCAAGACCACCCTCGCAGGTCAGCCTAACGACGAGAACAACTTCGACGCCCAGCCCATCGCTCCTAAGAAAGAGCAGATCAAGGCCCAGAAGAAGTTCACCCTCGACCTGGCCCCCTACTCAATGGTTATGCTGCAGTACCAGCTGTAACATCAGCTAAACATAAAAATCAAAAGGCTTGCTCGGGAATTCTTGAGCAAGCCTTTGTTGTTGTTATTAGTAATCAAAGTCCCAATCGGTTTTGTAGTGATCGAATTTGATATCGTCGATGGGACCGAACTGGGCGATGATGTTCATAATCCCCTCCTGCTGCTCGGGTGTGAGCAGTAGCTCGCCATGATGGGCACGATAATATGGTCCGTTGCCACGGCCAAAGAATGAGCTTACACTCTGGCGCGCCTCGGCCTTATGATACTTGTCCACGTTCTTGTACAGCTGACTGAATCCCCAGGCCTTCCGTACCAGTTTCTTCTCACGATAGTAGCAGCACTCGCCATCCTGCCAGGCTGTAGGATATATGGCCATGCCACAACCACGCTCCCCTCGCTTCAGTAGCATGGCCTGATAGTGCATGCACGTATCTTTTTTACCACACTCGCCATTAAAACACAGGGCATAGCTCCCAGGGATGTTTTCTACTTTCAGTTCTTTCTCTTCCATATTCATATTTTTTTAGTTATTAATCAAAAAATCTCTCATCTCTCAACAAATCTCTCAAAACCCGCATAAACACTGGTGATTCGGGCGATGAGAGATGGCTTTTATCCCTCCCTCATCTCTCCCTCATCTCTCATGTCATCTCTCCCTACATACCTATGCCACCTTGATAGGCATCACATCGTAGTACGAGATATGAGCACGCTCCCTATGCTTGAAACCCAGCGCCTTGATGGTTTTACCCAGTCGTACCTTATTGCCGATGGTATTGGTGAGCGAAGGATAGCTCTTTTGCATCACAACTATCATCTGGTCACAATTCATCGCCTTAGGTACCTCACCTTCTTCAGGATGGCGGAAACATGCCACAAACATCTCGCCCAGGTCCTTCTGTTCCATAAAGTCCTGATTCAACCGCTGTATGCGGGCCACCTCATCGTTACTGAACCAGTAGGGAGCCTTTAGCTCCTGCAACTCGTAAACCACCTGAGCATATAGCTGCAGATAGTCGATGTCGCCCTCATTATTAATCAGGTGCCCGTCAGGAATCTGGATACAGATGTATCGACGACTACCTGTAGGGTCGGTCAGAGGGTGAGGATTGTTGGTGGTTGCCACAAACGATGCGAATCGAGGGCGATCCTGCTGGGTGCGACCAAAGATGGGACGACCATTCACTTTACTTACCGACAGCGTCTGTTTAAGCTTTGACTGCTGCTTAACGCCGATGGCCTCGAGCTCGTCCAGATTCACAATGAGATTGTTGGTAAGCGCCATCTCCTTGTCGAACTTATTGCTCAGGTTCAGGTGGTCGAGATAATACTCACGTAGTTCAAGGGGCAGCAGTCGACGCACAAAGGTGGTCTTACCACAACCCTGAGCGCCTATAAACGTAGGTACACACTCATTGCCGTGCAGCATATCCATCTGCAACCAATGGGCAACGGCAGAGCGGAGCCAGATGGTGAGATAGTTTAGCTGCTCAGAACTGATGCCAGGTATGCGACCAAATATCCTGGCGATATGGTTCTGTCCATCCCATTTGGGCAGCGTAGTCAGGAATGCCTGCGCAGGATTATACTCAGGCACCTCCTCAGATTCCACATATTCCGTTATCTCTGTCTTAGGGCTGCCCTTTTCCAGTATCTGTTCGCGCTTGGCACGAATCACGATACTGTTCAGGGCCTCCTTGGTTAGAGGTCGGAACACATCTGCTTTAGGCAGCATAGCGTATTCCACCTTGCCGTTGAGGGTGTTTCGGCGGAACACGTAATTCTCGTTGAGGAACAGCTCGATGGCGAGCGTTGCCTCCTGTGAAGCGTTATTTGCCTCACTGATAGTAACACAGTTTTCAGTCATAAAAAAAAGATTTTAAAAGTTTTTACTCTTCCTTAAGTCCTTCTCCTTGGGTCAGGTTTTTGGCGCGCTTTCCACAGCGTGCGTTTCATGGTGCAAAGGTACAAAAAAAATCGCGGTTTGCAAGTGTTTCGGTCGTTTTTTTTCTATTTTTCTTGAAATATTAAATTTTGGATGGTATTGAGAGATGGAGGGAGGGATGAGGGAGAGATCAGGGAGGGATTATGAGAATCTCTCATCTCTCAAAACACTAGTGTTTATACAGGTTTTGAGAGATTTGTTGAGAGATGGAGGGATTTTTAGTAAAAACGTTGCAAAAAGTGCAAACTAAGGTTGTACACATCGCCATCAAAAGCGCATAATATTTTCCCAACTTGGGAATGTTTTGTCCCCAACCTGGGAACGTTTCATTCCCACCGTGGGAACATCGCGTTCCACTAATGGGAATATCAAAAAAGGCTTGCTCGGGATAATTGAGCAAGCCTTTTGTTTTGTTGTTTGTTTTTTATCCGCGGTATTTGAAGCTGCTGCCACCAACGAACTCACGCATGATGCTGGTGGGGGGAATCTCCTTATCGCTGATGGGGATAAAGTAATGCAGGAACTTTAACAGGCGATGGGCTTCGGCATACTCCGGGCAGTTTTTGGGAACTGACGCAAGGATCACCTCGGCATGGGTACGCAACACGGCAAACTCGATGTTGAGGGCCGAGTTGAACATCACATCGGCTGTTTCCTGGAAAGGTACAATCCACTGATCCTCGGCCTCGCACACGCTGTGCCACTGACTGATAGTCTCACGAGCCGAGAAGGCTCCTTTGTTGTAGTCGCGGATAATGCGACGCAGCAAACGGTTGTCCTGTGTGGGAATCCAGTTATGATCGTCGAGCGAGATGCTGGTAAGGGCCGAGATGTAAATCTTGTACTTGGCCGAATCGGGAATCTGCTTAGTGAGCAGGGGATTCAGGGCGTGGATACCCTCGATAATCAGCACGCTATCGTTGCTCAACTTAAACTTCTTGCCATTCCACTCGCGCTTGCCAGTAACAAAGTTATACTGGGGCACCTCTACTACCTCGCCCTTCATCAGGCGCTCCAGGTGCTCGCCCAGCAGCTTGTAATCTACGGTCTCAATATTATCAAAGTCGTACTGACCGTTAGGCAGCTTGGGGGTATCGACACGGTTCACAAAATAATCGTCGGTTGAGAACGAATAGGGACGCAAACCGCAAGCCAGCAGCTGCACAGAAAGACGCTTACAGAAGGTGGATTTACCTGAGCTCGACGGTCCTGTAATGAGGACTATACGGATGGGATTCTCAGGGTCGCGGAAACGCTGGTCGATCTCCTCGGCAATCTTTACAATCTTCTTTTCCTGCAGAGCCTCGCTCACCTGAATCAGCTCGGAGCCATAGCCACGCAGGATGGCCTTGTTGACATCGCCGGCATTCGACAGGCGCATGATAATATCCCAGCGCACCTTTTCGGCAAACACCTCGAACGTGCGAGGCATGTCAACCTTCTCGGCCAGTTTGGTAGGATCGTTCTTATCGGGCACACGCAGCAACAAACCGTCGTGATAGCGCTCCAGGCCCCACACCTTAAGGAAGCCTGCCGAGGGCACCAACGGACCATAGTAATAATCTACGGTATCGCCCAGCATATAATAATCGGTATATATCTGACCGCTGGTTTCAATCAACTTTACTTTATCGGCAAAACCACGCTCGCTGAACACACGTACAGCCTCGTCGGTAGTGGCCTCGGTGCGACGGAAAGGCAGGTCGAGATCAACAATCTCCTTCATGCGCTGGCAGATTTTCTGCACATCCTCATCCGTCAGGGGCTCGTTGTTTTTCTTTTTAAAGTTGCAGTAGTAGCCGTTTGAGATGGGGTGCTCCATGTAGAGCTTGCTACCAGGGAACACATCGCTGGTGGCCTTGTAGAGCACAAAGCACAGCGAACGGGTATAAACACGACGACCTGAACCACTACGGGCATCAAGGAATTCTACGTCGCGATTCTGATACAAACGGAACTTCAGGCCTTGCGAGGCGTTGTTGACCTTGGCCGATACTACTGGATACTTAAAATTAAGTTCGCTGGCAAACGCCTGATAAACGTCGGCCAACGATGTACCTTCAGGGAAACTCTTGGTGATGTTGTTATTCTTGCAACGGATATGTAACATACTCTACTGGTGTTTTTTCATACTTACCTTATCGATAGCTATCTTTTGGCAACCAACGCCCACAATAGCCAACTGGGCCTTGGCACAGCTACCATGAGCCGTAAACACAGCGTGGTACTGCTGCCACTGGTTGCCTTTGGCACGGATGGTAGCCTCGGCCAGGGGCTGGCGCTGCTCATCAACCAGCTGGATAATCAGCAGTTTGCAGCCTTCCACACGGTCCTCTTCCTTCAAGGCAGGCAGATTGCGCAGGCATACTGAGAAATCGTACTTGGTACCCTCGACTACAGGGATACCATCAAAACCCTGGTTATAGATGGTGTCGCAGCAGATGACGGCATAGCAAGGATTATCGGTACTAACAGGATCAACATAAACCACTACTAAGGGCTTGCGGCTATCCCAAGCGGTGGTGGCATTAGCGCCTTTTTCAACCCTGGGGGTTAATTCAAAATCGCCATTACGAATAAGCTCGGCTTCCTGAGCCTGAGCTGTGAGAGTGCATAATGCCAGCAACAGCATCATACAAAGATGTTTACACTTAATCATATCAAATATTCTCTTTTTAAAAAGTCTATACTACATGTAGGCAGAGCATGGTGAGATCGTCGTTAGGATCGGCGCCGTTGCGATGACGGTTCACCTCGTTCTTCATGGTATCTACCATATCTCGTGGATTCATCTGGCTGGCACTTTTAACTACGTTAAGCACCTGTTCGTCGCCAAACTGCTCAAGTTTCGTGTTCTCGGCCTCGTTCAAACCATCGGTATATACAAAGAACAGGTGGCCACGGATATCATCTATCACCTCGCCCTCGTATTTCAGTCCTTCCCAAAGGCCGATAGGCGCATTGGGTTCCATCTTCAGGAATCTGCTCTCGTTGCCATTGCCCAGTATGGGGGGATTATGACCTGCATTACAGAAATCGAGCTTGCCGGTACGCAGGTTCACCACACCGATAAACATGGTAATAAACATGCCGTCGTCGTTATGCTCGCTCAGTTCGGCATTCAGCTCGGTAGCCAACCTGGCTGGCGTGTAGTTACGCTTAACCATAGCACGGAACAGCCTGATAACCTGGGCCATGAAGAGCGCTGCGGGCACTCCCTTACCTGATACGTCGCCTACGCAGAAGCACAGGTTATCGCCAATAATCAGATAGTCGTACAAATCGCCTCCTACCTCCTTGGCGGCTGTCATCGAGGCATAGAGATCGAAATCGGAGCGCTGTGGGAACTCGTTGGGCACCATCGACTCCTGAATGTGGCGAGCAATACGCAACTCACTCTCGATACGCTCCTTGGCCGATGTGGTTTCTTCAAGCTGGTCGTAGGCCGCCTTCAGTTCGTTATGCGCCTTGTGCAACTTGGCAGCAGCCTTCTGTTTGTAAAGGGCATAAACAATAAAGAAGCCGATAATCAGAATAATAGTAACAACAGCGGCTATCTGACGCTCGCGCATCAGCTTGGCCTTGTTCTCGGCCAGTCGGGTTTCGTTCTGCTCGGTATTGTAGATAGTGGCCAGTTCGGCAGCATTGTCGGCTCTTGCACGATCGATAGCTACACTGAGCGAGTCGCAGATAAAGGTACTGATAGCATAAACCGAGTCCTTGCGACCTGCCTTGAGGTTGGCCTCGTACTTCTTCAGATAATAGGTTTCGAGATTCTCGATCGAGAACTCCATGCGATATTTGTTTACCAACTCATCGAGTCGCTGGAAACAAACGGCTGCATCTTTCCATTGTTTGGCCTCAATCAGGTACTCGCCAGCATCGTAGATACCCTCAGGACTCTTACTGAACTTGGTGTTTCTGAAGTCGAGATAAGCCAGATACGACTCCTGCGATTGCCCTAACGATACAAGCGCTGTGGCACGATAGATACTACAACGGGCAAGCTGCTTGTCGATATAGTCCTCGTCGGCAGAATATAGCCTCTCGTATTTGTGTACCAGCTCTTCATAGCGGTCGCACCAATACAGGGCCTGCTGATACTGATGGGTGGCATTGCACGAGTAAGCCATATTTACAATGCCTGCAATGGCACCTTTGTAAGTAGATTCGGTAGGTGATGCGCTGATGCGCTCAAGATGCTTGTTATAAGCGCGTTCGAACGATTTCTTAGTAGTTTCTTCCATGCCAGGCAAACGGGCCTGTCCGCAACCGATAAACACCAGCAGGTTTACATAATCGGTGGTGGTATCGCAACCTAACACCTCGAGTTTTTCGGCAGCATTGATGGCCTCTTTCAGCGAACCGTCGTAGTCGCCCTTCAGGTTCAGCAGGTTAGCCAGATGACTGGCCGCCTTGGCGTAATAATCTACCTGCTCGGAATTATTAAAGTTTTCTACTTCGCTCTCGGCCTTCTTCCAGTAATACTCGGCTGTGCGCTTCTTACCCATGCGGTCGCTGGCATAGCCACTCCAATAGTGCGACTGAACTTCGGAAATAGCACCAATCTTACCAAGGCTATCGGCTAAAGACAACAACAACGGATAGTCCTTATGCTTATACGCATCAAGGACTAATCCGTCGGCTGTATTCTTTTCAAGTCCTGTTTCTTTCCGTTCGCCGCATGCAACCACCAGCATCACCACCAGTGAGAAACAAGCCAGTAGTTTAATAGTTCTGTGGCTCATTCTTCTGCCCAATAATCATTTATTGTGGGCAAAGATACGGAAAAAGTTTGAAACTTGCAAGATATTACATCAAAAATTTATAAATATCGCTCTTTTATCCACGAGCCTCGATTTCCCTGTTAATCTCGTCCAAGCGCTCATCGGTAAGAGGATACTTGTAGATAAGACCTCCAACGATAATCAACAGAACGGCAGGAATGATACAGGTGAACACCAGAATAGCATTCTGAGCTGTTACCGAATACTCGGCCAGGTGGGTATAATAAGCGTTTACAGGTGCGCTGATGAACGAAGCCAGGAACACCGTTACAAAGATGCTGAGTACCAGTTGCAGGCACTTGTTGGCCTTGAACTCGGCAAACATCTCGCCATAGGTAACAGGCTTTTCGGGTGTAGTGGCAATGCGCTCCTTACAACCTGTGAAGCAGTAAAGCAGCAGTACAAAACCTACAATAGCAAATACGCAGGTAACAGTAAACCAAGCAGTAGGATCAACGGGCAGAGCCGACTCCTCGCTGGCCAGGTCGAAACCAATCATACCCATTACCAGTGGGGTAATCCAACCAGCAATTGAGAAACCAGCCTTGAAGGCTACACCAGCCAGAGCGTTAACGGTAGCAGCAGGACGGTTGCCTGTACGATACTCGGCCTCGGTAATTACCTCAGGCACAAGGGCCCACATGAGCGAACCTACCAGCAGACCTACACCTGTCATCACCTTAGCAGTCTGTACCAATGTATTGAGCTCGGCCACATCGAAGAACTTACCAATGGTAAACAGGATGACAAAACCTACAAAACCAATGGTGAGCAGCAGGTAATACAAGCCCTTCTTACCCAACCAGCTCTTCAGCATAGGCAGCGAGGGCAGGATAACGAAGGCAGGAATGGTACCAATGGCCATGAACAGAGCCTGGTTCCAGTCGATTATGGTATGAGCAACCATAGCCAATCCGATGGGGAAACCAGCCTGAACCACAATCTGACCGATGTTGGCACATACCATACGGGTAGATGTCAGCTTCAGCACCTCGTCGTTATCGCGAGTCATACTGGCCATGATAGAGCCATAAGGAATATTTACTACCGAGTAGATCATGCTAAGCACGGTATAGCTAACGGTGGCATAAATCAGCTTCACGCTGGGCGACCAGGTAGCGGCCTGTGGCAGCATAAGCAGGCAGGCAGCAACCGTCAAGGGGATACCACCATACAGCAGATAGGCACGATACTTACCCAACTTGGGGTTACGGTTGTCGATATAACGACCCACTACAGGACTCCAGAAGCAGTCGATGAGTCGGACAGAAAGAATCAGTCCGCTTACAAATGCCGGATTAATCTTCAGTACTGTAGTCAGATAAAGCATGAGGTAACATGCTACTGTCTGGAAAATAAGATTCTGCGCCAGGTCGCCCGATCCATAGCCGATGCGCTGGAGCCACGAAAGCTTGTAGAAGCCTTTGGTTTCGTTAGATGTACTCATATTATTTATTAGTTATTAATTGATAATTCGAATGAACTCATGGGCAGTCCGCTCAGCGAGCGAACGTTGGCCTGCTTGGGATCGTCCTTCCAGGCATAGCGGATTTTCAAGGCTGATGCTTGCGAAGCTTGAGGTACGAGAAGGGTAATCACATTACCCTTGCCGACAGCAGGCACATTCTGGTATGTATTGTTACCATTGTTGCAAACCTCGAATGTATAGAGGTCGCCTTCCTGTATGGGCTGGTCGAGTGTGAGCTGGATAGCTGCATCACTCACCTGGGTAGATACCACCTCGGGGGCCAGTTTCACCTTATTATTATATAAGAGTTTATCAAAGCATAAGCCGATACGCTCGGCCACCTCTTTTTTACGCAGGGGATGGATATCAACCGTCTCACCCAGATCGTTAATCACAGCCAGTTCGGCTTTTGCATCGGCCTTAGCCACTACACGCTGAGCCTCGCGCAGCTGTGCCCAACCGCTGTTTACAGGTTCTGTCTGTGGGGTGATGGGGCGTGGGAAGCCTGTCTGCTGGCGACCGTCGTAGTTGGCCAACTGCACAATCACGAACGGCATCTGCTGGTCGTTCCAGCGATCGCGCCAGCTACCCATCAGCTTTTTCAGATGGTCGGCATAGGGGGCAGGATTGCCAGTATTCGACTCACCCTGATACCATACCACGCCATTGATGGCATAAGGTGCCAATGGATACAGCACGGCATTATACAGTGTGGTGGGCAGGTTCTGTAACGATACGTCGCCGCTGGGGCACTGGGGCATTTCGGCACCCACCTTCATCTTCCACAGCTGACTGAGTGGCTGCACATCCTTTGGCATGGGGTTCTGCGACAGGCGGTCGTCGCCAAAACACAACATGTAAGGCTTTTCGGGAATGAAATGTACAGCGCCGAACTTATTGATAAAACGGATGGCAATTACGTTATCGCCCTCTTTCAGCATACCCTCGGGGATATCATAGCGGCGTGGGGGATACTGATAACCCGTTTGTCCAATCTGCTTGCCGTTCAGATAGGTTACATCGCGATCAAACAGGGTACCCAACAACAGGCGGGCAGGTTTTCCTGCGTGTTCCTTATCAATCGTGATATGCTGTCGCAGCCAAACGCTACCTGTGCCGCGCCAGGTCCAGTTGTTCTGATCAATCTGCTGCCATGAGGTTTCATCTACAGCCACATCGGCATAACCTGGGTCGGTCTGGTTCAGAATGCTTTCCCACTGCTGGTTGGCAGCGCCATTGGCCTGCATTTGTGCGCGTACATAATTATCGTTCTGATACATCTGCAGCTTTTTAATCAGCATGGGATAGTCGGCCTTCAGCGAATCCTCGCTAATCCAAGCCTCGATGGGTGTGCCGCCCCAGCTGTTAACAATAATGCCCTGAGGCACCTTGTTGGTCTGGAACATGCGCTTACCCAAGAAATAGCCGGCAGCCGAGAACAACCAGGCATTCTGCTTGTTCACAGGTTTCCAGTTGATGTTAGTATGGCGGATATCCTCCTTTACACCATGGGTGCTGGTTTCGTTCTGCACACGGAACAAGCGGATTTCATTATTCTCGTAGTTATCAATCTCCTGAGTGTACTGCGGATAAACACGCTCGATGGTTACATCAATGTTCGACTGACCAGAGAGCAGCCATACATCACCCACCAGAATATTATCAATCGTTTGATCGTTGACCGTTAACTGATAAGGGCCACCTGCTTTCATCTTAGGCAGGTCAACACGCCATCGGCCATCGGCATCGGCGGTAGTTTGATACACCTTCTTGTTGAAACGTACGGTTACGGTTTCGCCGGCATCGGCATGGCCCCAAACAGGTATGAGTTTGCCACGTTGCACCACCATACCCGACTGGAACAGTTTAGGCATGGTTACTTTTGCATCGGCAACTGACAAACAAAATAGTGTTGCGCAAAAAAATATAATTTTCTTCATAATTGTTGCTTTGAGGTCACAAAATTAAGAAAAATCTGCGATGAAACCGCCAAAATGAGTCATTTTGTTATGCAATGACACATTTTGAAAAACTTCTGTAACAATTTAAAATATAAACTCGCCGATTTTTCACTACCTTTGCAGCAGTTTTATTTTCAACAGATATGAACAAATTATCATCGCAACAGGTATCATTAGGTGAGAAGGTCGGCTATTCGTTAGGAGATGCCGCTGCTAACTTGGTATTCCAAATGATGATGATTTTCCAGTTGAAGTTCTATACCGATGTATTTGGACTCGACGGAGCTGTTGCTGGTTCGGTGCTGATGATAGCCAGCATTTCGGCCATCATCGTTGATCCTGCCATCGGTCTGCTCACCGACCATACCAACACCCGCTGGGGTAAATTCCGTCCTTGGATGCTTTGGACCGTTATCCCCTTCTGCGTATTCTATATGTTGGCATTCTATAATCCAGGCATTCACCAGAAAAGTTCGGTAGCCATCTACGCAACCATCAGTTATGTGTTGCTAATGACGGCCTACTCCTTTAACAATATACCTTATTCTTCTTTAGGCGGTGTGATGACCAGCGATATTCGCGAGCGCACCAGCATTACCACCATCCGTTTTGTGGTAGTAACCATTGCGCAGTTCGTGGTGCAAGGTCTTACATTACCTTTGGTAGATCACTTTGCCGAGGGCCACACTCTGCAGCATGGCTGGAGTTGCACCATCGCCATCTTTGCCTGCATCGCCTTTGTGTTCTTTATCATCACGTTTGCTGTGTCGAAGGAGCGCATACAGCCGCCTCCACGCCAACAGCTCAGTGTGAAAGAGGACATTAAAAATACTGTTTCGAATGTATCGTGGAATGCAATGGCATTACTCACATTTGCGCTGTTCGTAACGTTAGCCATGTGGGGATCGGCCATGAACTTCTACTTCCAATACAATGTAGATCAGAAGTCGCTGTACGATTTCATGTCGCATTTCATCAGTCTCGACTTTAATAATGCCTACTCTATCGGCTTCTCGGCCTTTAACATGATGGGGGCCATCGTGCAGTTTGTAGGTGTGATTTGCTTGTCGCGCTATCTGGCCAACAAGTTTGGAAAGAAGAAGACCTTCAAGGTATGTCTGAGTCTGACAGCTTTCCTTACTGCCCTGTTCTATATTCCAGAGCCCACCGACGTAGGATTGCTGTTTGTGATTAACTTCCTGCGCTCATTGGCTTATGCGCCTACCATCCCACTGCTGTGGGCTATGATTGGCGATGTGGCCGACCATATCGAATACGAGAGTCATCGCCGTGCCACAGGCTTCTGCTTCTCAGGCATCGTGCTGGCCCTGAAGTTAGGATTAGGCTTTGGAGGCGCTATCGCAGGCATCATCATTTCGATGTTCGGCTATGTAGCTGGTGGCGAAACTACCATACAGAACGAGAGTGCCACTATGGGTATCCGATTGGTATCGAGCATTGTGCCAGCCATGCTGTTCATGGTAGGTGTGGTGGCGCTGCACTATTACCCCATATCGAAAGAGTATAACGAGAACATGCAGGCAGAACTGTCGGCACGCCGCAGGATTGCCAACCAGAATAATGATTATTAACTATAAAAAATGTGAATATGAAACCACGCTATCTTTATCCAAAAGATTATTATGCAGACCCATCTGCTAATGTGTTTAATGGTAAGCTTTATGTATATCCCTCACACGACTGGGAGGCTGGTGCAGCCTTCGACGACGACGGCGGTCACTTCCAGATGAAAGACTATCACGTTATCTCTATGGAAGACGTAGAGAATGGCGAGGTAACCGACTATGGCAAGATTCTGGATGTTGCCGACGTAAAGTGGGCCGAAAAGCAGATGTGGGATAACGACTGCGTAGAGAAGGATGGTAAGTATTACCTGATTTTCTCGGCAAAGGACTACAATGGTGTATTCCACCTGGGTGTAGCTGTTGCTGATAAGCCCGAAGGTCCATTCATTCCACAGGATCAGCCTATCCGCGGTTCGTTCTCTATCGACCCCAGCGTGTTTAAAGACGACGACGGACAGATTTACTGCTATTTTGGTGGATTGTGGGGCGGACAGCTGCAGTGGTATCAGGCTCCTGAGAAACTGGTGAAGGAAGGTGTTGACCTGGGCCCTGCTGCTGATAAGAAGACTCAGCTGTTTGCACCTGCTGATGTACCTGCCCTGTCGAGCTTTGTAGTTAAGATGAGCGACGACGTGCTGCAGTTCTCTGAGGCTCCACGTAGCGTAGTAGTGGTAGATAAGGACGGACAGCCCCTGAAGGCTGGCGATCCTCACCGTTTCTTCGAGGCTTCATGGATGCACAAATACAACGGCAAGTACTACTTCAGCTATTCAACTGGCGACAGCCACATGCTGTGCTATGGTATCGGCGACAATCCTTACGGACCATTCACCTATCAGGGTGTGATTCTTGATCCCGTTGTAGGTTGGACTACCCACCACTCTATCGTAGAGTACAAGGGCGAGTGGTTCCTGTTCTATCACGACTGCGTACCTTCTAACGATATTACCCATCTGCGTTCGCTCAAAGTTCAGCGTTTGTTCTATAACGAGGATGGAACTATTCAAAAGGTTGTGAATGATTAATCACCAATTTATAACCAATTATTACATTACTCATCGCGACGAGTTGCTGACTTACGTCAGTACTCGTCTTGGTGGCAGAGCAGAGGCAGAAGACGTGGTTCAGAACGTGTTTCTGCGTCTGCTCACTTCCACCAAATTAATCACCGAAACCACCTTACCAGCCTTAGCATATACCACAGCACGCCACATGATATGCGACTTTTACCGTCGACGTATCTACGCCAACGACTACGAGCATTATATCCGAGAGGTGTGTAGCGAGGAACTTTCGGCCGATTCGGTTTACTCTATCAGAGAGATAACCGAACAGCTGGAACGCGGACTGGCACGACTGCCAGAGAACTGTCGCGAGGTGTATCGTCTTCATATCTACGATGGTATGAAGGTGAGCGAGATATCCGATTTCTTAGGCGAGAACTACAAGAGCGTAGAGTATCGCTTAGGTACAGCCCGCAAGGCCATGCGCCAGTATTTGCGAGCTATTTAAATATCAAGGTTGAAAGCTTATCGGCAGCAAACAACTCGTTTGCAACCTTCTGTACGTCGTCAACCGTTACCTTATCAATACTGTCAAACAGCTTTTCAACGTTTTTCTCCCAACCATAATGCAGGAAACTCTTACCAAAGTCGAGTGCAAACTGTTCGCGATTGTCGCAGGCAATGGCTATCTGACCTTTCAACTGCTGCTTGGCTTTCTGTAAGGCGTTGTCGCTCAATGGTTTCTGCATCACCTTATCCAATTCGCGGCGCACCAGGCGGAGGCATTTACGTACATCGTGTGGGTCGCAACCAAAATAAATGCTCCACATGCCAGTATCGCTGTAGCTTACCATGGTACTCTCAACGGTATAAACCAAGCCATTACGCTCGCGTAAAGCCAGGTTCAAGCGGGCATTCATGCTGGGTCCGCCAAGAATGTTATTCAACAGATACAAAGGGATACGCAAAGGATGGTGGATGTCGTAGCTACGTGTGCCTAACATCACATGTGCCTGGTGCGAACCAATATCCTTGGTAAGCGATTTGGCAGGAACCGCTGTGGGCTTGTCAACCAACGTGGGTTGCTGTTCGGTTGGCGCCTGACCAAAAGTCTGCGCTTTCTCTACCATTTTTACCAGACGTTTGAAATCCACATTGCCATACACAAAGAAAATGGCGTTGTCAGGACGGTAGTTACGCTTTACAAATCGTAAGGCATCAGCGGTTTTATAGGTACGCAGCTGATCGGCATTGCCCAAGATGTTATGCCCCAGGGGATGACCCTCGAACAGCATATTCTCGAACTCATCGTAAATCAGCTCAGCAGGCGAGTCGTTATAACTCTCAATCTCATCGCAGATAACCTCTACCTCCTTATCAATCTCGTGCTGGGGATAGGTGCTGTGAAACACCATATCGGTAAGCAGCGAGATGGCTTTGGCTATATGCTCCTTCTGGATGGCTGCATAAAACGTGGTATCCTCCTTATTGGTAAAGGCATTCAGGTCGCCACCCAACTGCTCCAAACCATTGATAATCTGGATGGCGTTGCGATGCTCGGTGCCCTTAAACGTCAGATGTTCGCAAAAATGGGCCATACCCTCCTCGCCAGGCAACTCATCGCGTGTGCCGGCAGCTATCTGGTAACCGCAGTAAACCACCTCGGCCACCGAGGGCTTGTGGATAATGCGCAAGCCATTGTCAAGGGTATAAGTATTGTAATTTGCCATATTAATCTTCGTATTCTGTAGGATCGTCGATACCAGCATCGGCCAAGGCCTCCTTGCGCTCAACACAGGTGCCGCACTTGCCGCAATGCTTGTCGCCACCACGATAGCACGACCAGGTTTTGCTGTAGTCGATACCCAACTCCTTACCACGGGCAGCAATCTGACCCTTGGTCATATTGCAGTAAGGCGAGAGCAAGCGCACACCATTAAAGGTACCAGCCTGGGCAGTCTTATCGAAAGCATCAACAAACTCAGGGCGACAATCGGGGTAGATGGTGTGGTCGCCACCATGATTGGCCATCATCACATACTGCAGATCGTTACTCTCGGCCATACCTGTGGCAACGGCCAGCATAATGCCATTACGGAAAGGCACCACCGTAGATTTCATATTCTCGCTGGCATAATGGCCCTCGGGGATAGCCTCATCACCCGACAGCAATGAGCTACGGAAATACTCTCCCATAAACTTCAAGGGGATAACCAGGTGCTTGATGCCCAACTGCTCGCAATGATACTTGGCAAAGGGAATCTCCTTGGCATTATGATTACTGCCATAATCGAATGATATGGCCAGCGCAATACGCTCCTGATAGTCGTAGAGCAGTGTGGTAGAATCCATACCACCGCTCAAAATGATGATACTGTCTTTCATCTTCTTAATATTTTGGATGCAAAGGTACGAAAAAAAAGACACGAATTACACGAATTACACGAAAAATTGTTTATCTTTGCGGCATGAAACTAAAAACAATTTCGATAACCGTATGCTTGCTGCTGTGTTCGATGGTGAGTATGGCTGGCGTTTGGCAATATGTTGATCCACGTATTTGTAGCGAAGGTGTGGGAAGAACATTCCCTGGTCCGTCGATGCCTTTTGGTATGTGCAAACCAGGTCCCGACTGCACCGTTAAGCCCAATGCCGGTTGGGCCAAGATGCCCGAAGTGGTAACAGGCTTTTCGCAAACCCACGTGAGCGGCACAGGCGGCGGTCAGAAATATGGTAACATACTGATACAGCCAGGCGTTACACCCCAGAAGCGCACAAACGAGGAGTTTGCGCTGGGCTATTATGCCACCACCTTTGAGAATGGTATCCGCACAGAGATTACCACCTCGGAGCGTTGCGCCTTTTATCGCATACACTACCCTACAAATGGTTCGTTGCTGATTGATGCCACACATTACCTGGGTAAGAGCCCTATCCCCGACCAGCGCGAGCAACAGCAGTTTATTGGTGGCGAGATAGAAGTGGTGAGCAATCACGAGGTACGCGGCTACACAAGGGTTCGTGGCGGTTGGAACAATGGCGACGCCTATACGGTGTACTTCTGCTTGGTAACAGATAAGGCTTTTAAGCAGGCGAGCGAAAATACCATCGCTTTTACCGATACCCTAATAAACATCAAGATAGGCATATCGTACGTGAGCGAGCAGCAAGCCAAACGTAATATTCCTGATAACAATTTCGACACCCAGTTAAGCACCCTGCGCAACAGCTGGGAGCAACTGCTGAGTCGTATCCAGATAAAAGGCACAGAGGCTGATAAGCGCATGTTCTACACAGCCCTTTATCACACCATGATTATGCCTGTGGACAAATCGGGCGAAAACCCCAAGTGGACTGAGAAACCTTACTACGACGATTACTATGCTATCTGGGATACTTATCGTTCCAGTTCGCCACTCATCACCCTGATTGACCCTAAGCGCGAGGCGGACATCGTCAATGCGCTGCTGAACATCTATAAACGCGAAGGTTATATGCCCGATGCCCGCAGCGGCGATTGCAACGGACGCACCCAAGGCGGTTCGAATGCCGAGGTGGTGATTGCCGACGCCTTTGCCAAAGGTGTAGAGGGCATTGATTATAACTACGCCCTACAGGCCATGCTGAAGGATGCCGAAGTGGATCCTGGTGCCGACCACGAGAAACATGGTCGTGGTGGACTGCACGAATACCTGAAATATGGTTATCTGCCTTATGGAATCGATCGTGCTGGCACGCGTACCATTGAGTATGCCTACAACGATTATTGCATTGCACTGGTGGCCAAAGGCTTAGGCCGCATGGATGTTTACGACCGTTATATGAAACAGTCGCAGAACTGGAAGAACCTGTGGCGTGCCGACTATGAGTGGGACGATGTGAAAGGTTATATCATGCCCAAGGATGCCAACGGCCAATGGCTCGATTCGGTACCCTGGGGCAAATCAAAGGTTTATCATCCACTCATACCTTATACCCCTATCACCAAAGTGGCACCTTGGTATCTGCCTTGGTGGAGCACTTTCTTCTACGAGGCGCTTTCAGCCGAGTATTCGCTCAGCATCCCTCACGATGTGCCAGGACTGATAGAGGCTTGTGGCGGCGCCGCCACCTTCCGCAAGCGATTGGATATGTTCTTTGATCGCAAGCGTTACAATGTGGGTAACGAGCCCTCGTTCCTTACACCTTGTCTGTATCACTGGATTGGCAGACCCGACCTGACTTCGGATCGTGTCCGCCAGATTATCAGCGAAAACTATAACGATAAGCCCGATGGTCTGCCTGGCAACGATGATAGCGGTGCCATGTCGTCGTGGTTAGCCTTCCACATGATGGGCCTCTACCCCAATGCCGGTCAGAGCTACTATCTGCTGCACGCCCCACTGATACCAGAATGGACCCTGCAGTTATCCAATGGCAAAACACTGCATGGTGTACTGAAAGGCAAGGGCACCCACTTTGAGAAGGTAACCCTGAATGGCCAACTGCTTAACGATGCCCGATTGGAACACGCCGACCTGATGCAAGGTGGCGAGCTGGTGTTCTATGTATCGAAGAAGCGTGTAGAAGGGGAAAACAAAGTATTTCCAAGTAAGAAACAAAGTGTTTCCAAGACAGAAACAACCAGTTTCCAAGTTGGAAACAACTTAAAAGCTACCCTCGCCCCCTGCGGCAACATCAGCTTTACACTCAACCAGCAGCACCGTACCTGGCCTTGGGCCTACGCCTGGCAGGCCGACACCTTAATATTTACCTGCAAAGAAGCTACTTACAAGATACCTCGTGCTGTGGTAGAGAATGGTAACGGGTTCTGCTGGGAGATGCCATCTGCCGATGGTGCCATCTACGAGGCCAAAGGTACGTTTGCCTTTATCTCGCAGAAGGCCTTAAAAACATTACAGGAAAAAGGCTACTTTATCTACGATGGTATTACCTGGCGAAAAACAGCCTCAACAAACGATACAATAAAAGTACGTGCTGATATCGATCTTACAGAAATGTGTATCTCACTGAAACACAATCTGCCTCTCGTGCTCGAAATGCGTAATAATCCTTTAGGTATCAATTGGCGTATGGAATGACAAAACGGCTATTAATAGTTATCGCTCTGCTAACATGGGGCTTTGCACTCTATGCTGTTCGTGGCGGCGCTACGGATGTAAAACAAGAGAGTGAAGCGCGATGGCAGAAGATTGTGGCACTTAAGAACTCATCGCAAACCCAACAGCTGGCCCAAGAGGCCAATGCTCAAATGGAGTGGTTCGGCTCGCATGACGAGTGGGACAACTACTATCGTACCTGGCAACTAAAAGCCAACGCCCTGAGTGCACAAGGCAAACTACAGACAGCATTGCAGGAAACACAGCGCATGCTGAGCGATGCCCAGGAGCGCGACAACAAGTTAGGACGTGCGATGGCCTATAAACAGATAGGTGTGATTTATCTGAACATGAAACAGACTGAGCCTGCCGTTGAGGCACTGAAGCACTATGCCGAACTGATGAAGGACGAGGACGACTTTAATTCTATCAGCAACATCTACTACCGCATTGCCAAGGCCTACGATTATAACAAGCAATACAAGCAGGAACTGCAGGAAACCAACGAATGGATGCACTTTCTGCTTACCAAGGTTGGCAAGGTTAAGAAACCACATGTTCGCGAATGCTATAACGCCTGCTATCTGGCCCGTGCTGCCGCCTTTATCGGACTGAACAGACTTCATGATGCCCAAATGGCGCTTGACACCGCCCATCATCATGCCCACCTGATTAACACCTCGCTCAGTCTGCACCACTATTATAAAATGCAGGCCCGCTACTATATGGCAGCAGGCGATGCAGCCAACGCACTCCTTTATACCGACAGCGTAAAGTTTATTACCAACGAAAAGGACGATCATAACGACGAGATAAGAGCCCAGGCCCTGATGCAGTTAGGACGAGGGAACGACGCGGCACAGATTTATCAGCGCCTGTATCAGGAAAAAGACTCGGTGTTCAGTCACGAAGCACGTCAACACCTCGACGAGTTGAACACCATCTTCCAAGTAGATGAGCTCAAGGAAGAGCAGCAGCACGCCAAGTTCTTCTATACCGTGCTGGCCTCAGCTACTGTGGTGGTTGCACTCCTGATACTGATGCTGTTTGGCTGGCGAACAGCTATCAAACTAAAGCGCATAAACGACAAACTGCGCATAGCCAACGAGAAAGCCGAAGTATCATCAAAGATGAAAAGCGAGTTTATCCGTAATATCTCTCACGAAATACGTACGCCGCTTAACATCGTATCGGGCTTTACCCAGGTACTCACCTCGCCCGAAATGGATCTGCCTAAGACGGAAAAGAAAGATATTCAGGAGCGGGTAACCGAGAATACCGACCGCATTACCAAGCTGATAGACCGCATGCTGATGATAAGCAACATTCACAGCGATGCAAAGATTGAACGCGAGGACCACACCGACATTCAAACCATTGTGGCTCAGGCTATTAGTTACTCTGGCATCGAACAGCGCACACGCCCCACAAACAAAGAGGCTGCTGTAACGCTCAAAGTACAGATAGATGCAGCTACCAATGCACTTAGTGTGCTAACCCACAAGTTGCATGCCTCACGACTTCTTGCACAGCTGCTGGAGAATGCCGCAAAGTTTACACACGAGGGCACCATCAGCCTCCAAGCCGAGGCTATCGATGGTCTGGTTCGTTTTATCGTAGAAGATACAGGCATCGGCATTCCTGCTGATGAGAGCGAACATATTTTTGACGAGTTTGTACAACTGAACGAGTTTGCCGATGGTACTGGCATCGGACTTACTGTAGCACGCTCTGTTGCCCTGCGATTGGGCGGCGACCTGCGGGTTGACACCGATTATAAGCAAGGTGCACGTTTTATTTTTGAACTACTAAGATACTGATATAATTAAGATATGAAGAAAGTACTATATACAATGATGTTGATAGGGTTGGCATGCATGATAGCTAACCCCGTGTTTGCACAATACGAGAAATGGGGCGGCGTGTATTATGCCTATCCCATCGAAACGGGTACAGATAAGCCTCAGTTACAGTCGGCCCCTGCTGGTTACGAGCCGTTCTACATTTCGCATTATGGCAGGCATGGTTCACGCTGGCTTACCAACGATGCACGTTACACCTGGGTGAACGAGCATTTTGCCGACACCAAGAACCTGACAAAGTTAGGTAAGGATGTGCGTAAGCGACTGGAAAAAATATGGAAGAACGCCAAAGGCAACGGCGGACAGCTTACAACACTTGGTGCCCGACAGCATCGTGGCATAGCCCGCAGAATGTACCAGAACTTCCCCCAACTGTTTACTAACGATGCCCACTTAACGGCACATAGCAGTACCGTAAACAGATGCAAGGTGAGCATGGAGAATTTTGTGGATGAACTAAAACTATTATCCAACACCCAACACCTTACACCTATCACCCGCGAAGAAGATATGGCATGGATAGCCTATACCTCGCCAGAGGAAAAAGCGTTAGAGAACAGCACCAACGTGCCACTCACCATCTCGCCCGACAGATTTATCAAAGCCCTGTTCATAGATGCCTCGAAAATAAAAGAGCCAGCCAAGTTGCTGATGGAGATACACACCATCGCATCGGATATGCAGGATGTTGAGCTGAACGTATCGCTCTACGATATCTTTACAGCCGAAGAATTTCAGGCTGTTTACGAGAAGAACAATAAGAGCATGACGATTGTTCATGGCGACGTGATTGAGAACAATGGCATAGCTGCCCGCAGCGCCATCTCGCTTTGGCAACGTATCGAGGCCGATGCTGATGCAGCCATCGCCCGTGGCGGCGTGGGTGCCGACTTGCGATTCGGACACGACTCAAACCTGTACCGTCTGCTTTCTTTGATGGGTATTAAGTTCAGAGGCGAGCATTATAACTACATGGACGAGATTCTGCCCATGGCGGCTAACCTGCAGATGATATTCTACAAGAATGCACAGGGCGACGTGCAGGTGCAACTGCTGCATAACGAGCACTCGATAGGCTTTATGAACTGGCAGGCGCTGAAGCAACAGGTAGCCGACCGCCTGCACCACTTTGAGCATCTGCGCCAGCTATGTGCCTTAAACACCATGGTGGGCACAGCGCCTGCCAACACTAAGACTGCAGGATTGTTTGGCAAAGGATCGGAAGAGCACGGGCAAACACTGCCAGCAGTACTCGTACCCAACGGACAGAACTTCTGGACACCCCAGACCCGCGATACTGAGCAGAAGTGCATTGCACCTTATTATTATACCGACTCGCTGTTTCAGGGTATTCGCAACAGTCATTGGATAGTAGGTGGTTGCACACAGGATTATGGATCGTTTACTTTGGCCGTTCTCAGCGGTCAACTTCGTTTAAAGCCCGAACAACGCGCCACCCCATTCTCGCATCAGCAAGAGATATCGCATCCCCATTACTATGCCGTACGTCTGCCCAAGGAACATCTGAAGATAGAGATGACAGGTAGCAGCCATGCAGCCATCTTCCGCATCACACCTGAGCAGGACGGACCAGTACACATCGTACTGAATCATAATAGCGACGAGAAGGTGGGCTATCTGCAGATTGACCCGCAGACGAAGACTATCTATGGCCGCAACCCTGTGCATCGTATTTATCAAGGTTGGGGCGAGCAGGCTGGCTTCGATGGGCACTATCTGCTAAAGGCTTACGATGAAATAAAGGACTGTGGTGTAGATAGCCTTTGCGCCTGGTTTACCTTCGAGGGCAAAGCCTATCAGCCCATCATCCTGAAGGCCGCCACCTCGTTTACCAACCAACAAGGCGCCGAGAAAAACTTCGCTACAGAAGTAGAAGCTTTCGACTTTGAAACCATAATGGCGCAAACAGCCCAGCAATGGATCGACCGCTTGCATACCATCGATGTAGAGGATAGCAACACAGCACGCATCAATCAGTTTTATGGTGCCCTCTATCGCTGCTCGTTCCTCCCCCGCGAGATGAGCGATGTGGATGGCGCTTATCCCAAGTTTGCTGATGGTAGCATCCAACACCCATCACCTGCCACCCATCACCCTACCTATTACGGCGACTTCTCGATGTGGGACACCTATCGTGCCCTGCACCCGCTCTATACGCTGATAGCACCCGATAAGGCGGCAGACATGATGCAATCGCTGGTAACCATGTACACCGAAGGCGGTTGGCTACCCATATTCCCCTGCTGGAACTCATATACCGCCGCTATGATTGGCGACCATTGTAGCGCTGTACTGGCCGATGCCTATATCAAAGGTATCAGGAACTTCGACTACGAAAAAGCCTACGAGGCCATGCGTAAGAATGCGTTTGAAACACCTGCCAACTTCAACGACTACAAGAACGGCATGGGTCGCAGAGCCCTCACCTCGTACCTGAAATACGGTTATATCCCCTTGGAGGATGGTGTGAAAGAGGCTTTCCACCAGGATGAGCAGACCTCACGAACCCTTGAATATGCGTTCGACGATTTTGCTGTAGCCCAGTTGGCTAAGGCTTTGGGTAAGGAGCAGGATTACAAGGAACTGATGCGTCGCTCGGAAAACTGGCGCAACGTGATCAATCCCAAGACAGGCTATTGCGACGGTCGCCATCAGAACGGAAAGTTTGAGAACAACACCGACTTTATCCATCGCAAGTCGTACATTACCGAGGGGGCAACCTGTCACTATACCTGGTATGTACCACAGAATGTAGAAGGCCTCATCGATGTGCTTGGTGGCAAGGAGAAGTTCGAGGCCAAGCTCGACTCACTCTTCTCAGAAGGTCGCTACTGGCACGGCAACGAGCCTTGTCATCAGATAGCCTGGCTTTACGACTTTATCGACAAGCGCGAAAAGACCATCGAGCGTGTAGCCCATATCCTTGATACAGAGTATAACGATACCCCAGGCGGCTTGTCGGGTAACGACGATGCTGGTCAGATGTCGGCTTGGTATGTGTTTGGTTCTATCGGATTCTATCCTGTTTGTCCGGCTACCGATCGTTATATGTTAGCCGCCCCCAGATTCCAGAAGGTAACACTGAACATGGAAAAAGGCAGGAAGTTTACGATAACGCCAAACTCCCTGCCCCTTAATCGGAACTATATTACTCAGGACGAGATTAAATATTAGGCTCGTCCCAGATCTTTGTCTGTGTGCAAGCAGTACCTACGGTCTGGTTGCCAACCTTAAGGATAAAGTCGCCCTCCTCAAGGGTCCACTTACCATCGGCGCCTACAAAGGCTAAGTTCTTGGCAGGCAACTGGAAGGTAACAGTCTTTACCTCGCCTGGCTGCAACTCAATCTTAGTGAAGTCGCGCAGACGCTTGTTGTCAGGTACGATAGATGCAACCAGATCGCTGCTGTAAAGCAGAATAGCCTCCTTACCAGCCTTGGCGCCAGTGTTCTTTACATCTACGCTTACTGTCAGCACATCAGCGGCAGTAAACTGCTTCTTGTCAACCTTCAGGTTGCTGTACTCGTAGGTGGTGTAGCTGATGCCATAGCCGAAGGGCCACTGCAAACTTACCTTTGCATCGTAGTTGTAAGCGCCAGCCATGGTGCCCACCTCTTCTGATACCTTATAATCATAGGTGTTCAGCGAGTTAATCTCGCGAGGATAGGTGTAAGGCATCTTTGCCGAGAAGTTAGCATCGCCAGCCAACAGGTTAGCCAGCGCGTCGCCACCGTAGTTACCAGGAATCAGGATATCTACCACAGCCTTAGCCAATGGCTCGATATCAGCAATCAGACGAGGACGACCCTCGTTCAGCACCATGACGATGGGCTTGCCAGTCTTGGCGAGTGCCTTTACCAGGTTGCGCTGATTTGCCGACAGCCACAGGTCGTTCAGGTTACCAGGTGTCTCGGTATATGAGTTCTCACCGATACAAGCGATAATCACATCGGCCTTGTCGGCAGCGGCTACAGCCTTGTCAATCTGTGGCTCGTTCTCATCATAGTAAGCTCCATTCTCATTATAGGTCACACCCTGCTCCAGAATGATGTTCTCCTTACCATACTTATTACACAGAGCCTCGTAGATGGTGTTGTACTTCTCTGAGAGTTCCTCTGCCTTCGAACCCTGCCAGGTGTAGCTCCAACCACCATGCAGACAACGCATCTGGTTGGCGTTAGGACCAGTCAACAGAATCTTCTTACCCTTTGCCAGAGGCAGAATATTGCCCTCGTTCTTCAGCAGCACCTCGCTCTCCTCAGCAGCCTTCAACGAAGCGGCTGCAAACTCAGCACTACCAAACTTCTCAAAGCCCTTTCCACCTGTGTTTGGCTTCTCGAAGAGGCCCAGACGATACTTGGCACGCAGGATACGGCGAACAGCATCATCAATACGACTCATCTTCACCTTACCCTCCTGTACCAGCTCCTTCAGCAGGATACAGAACTCAACGCTATAGGGATCCATCGACATATCGATACCAGCATTGATAGCAATGCGGATGGCATCTTTCTTATCCTTAGCTACATGCTCACGAGAGAACAGATTGTTGATATCAGCCCAGTCGGTAACCAGGAATCCATCCCACTGCAGGTCTTCCTTCAGCCACTTGGTCAGATACTCGTAGCTGGCATGAACAGGCACGCCGTTGACTGAAGCCGAGTTAACCATCATGGTGAGTGTACCAGCCAAAGCAGCTGCCTTGAATGGCTCAAAATACTTCTCGCGAATCATCTGTGGCGAGAGGTAGGCTGGAGTACGATCCTTTCCAGTCCAGGGGGCACCATAGGCAAAGTAGTGTTTGGTGCTGGTACCTACGTGATACTGGTCGATGTGGTTATTATCATCGCCCTGATAACCCTTAATCTCAGCAGTAACCATCTTTGAGTTTACGATAGCATCTTCGCCAAAGCTCTCATATACACGAGGCCAACGTGGGTCACGACTCAGGTCAACCACTGGGTTATACACCCAAGGACAGTTAGCTGCACGACTCTCGTAAGCTGTAATCTCAGCACCTCTGCGAGCCAGTTCGGTATTGAACGATGCACCTAAGTTGATGGGCTGTGGGAAGAGTGTTCCACCCTGAGTATAGGTTACGCCGTGGTTGTGATCCAGACCATAGATATCAGGAATACCCAGATACTTCATCGACTTTTTCTGAATCAGCTGAATCCACTGCTGCCACTGGGCTACTGTTGGAGCCTTCGTGCCTGGTGCATTCAGGATAGATCCCACCTTCCACTTAGAGATAAGTGTATCGAGCATCTGCTCGTTCAGTTTCCAAACACGCTTGGTATCACCCTGATAGATATCTACTGGGAATCCACCCAACTTGTCGATAATCTGCTGGTCGGTCATCTTCAGCAGATCCTTGATTTCTGCTTCCGATCTGCCATACTGCTGCATCACTGAACGAACCTTTTCACGATCCACCTTGGCATTCTCTACAGTCATCTTGCCAATAATGTCGAGGTTAAGTTCCAGCATCTGACCGATCTTCTCGTCGAGTGTCATCTTAGCCAGAGTCTTCTCAATCTTCGCCTCCAGCACCGCATCACGGGGGATGGCAGGCTTCTGTGCTTGCATCATGGTTGCAGCACAAATCATTGTAATCGATAAAATTGTTTTCTTCATAAATTGTGTTGAGTTAATGAATTCTGCCTGCAAAGATAGTAAAAACATTTTAATATCCATCCCTTTTTGCCATTTTTAAGACACCTTTATAGCGTTTCGCTCATTTTATTAATCCATATCAGTTGCTGTTGCTCATGCGCTGCTGCTCGGCTTTACCAGCACCAGTTCCCTTATACTTACTCTTCTGAGCATTGAAAGTGTAACGGATAGAGATGTCAAGACGATGGCTACGGCTTCGTGTTTTCTGCACACCGTAGAAGAAACCACAGTCCTGTGCTACATCCTGCACGCTACGCTGGAACACATCGCTGATGCTGGCACGCAAGCACAAAGCATCGTTTTTCAGCCAGCACTTCTGTACCACAAAACAAACATTATACGAGGGTGAGAGCATACGGAAGTTCAGCACATCGCCCTTGGTCTGGATGTTCGCATTGGCCTCCAACTGCCAGCTGTGCTTAAAGCGGAAGGTGTTATTCAGATCGAAGAAGAAGATAGGCTTAGTGAAGGTCACATCCGTCTTACCTGTATCACTACGAGGATCGTCGAACGTCATCGTGTTCCAGAACTTCTGCCCGCCGATAGTCCAGCTTGGGCTATATACGCCCCATGTGGGATTGGCCGACAGGAAGATGGCCAAATTGCGAACGGGGTCAAGCAGATTGGCCTGCTTCAGTAGCATGATACCTTCGTTGTTATAAGCCATTGGTACCTGAGTGATAGTGTTGTCGCGACGTTCGTAGGCAGCAAACAGGTTGATCCACTTCCAACGGGCATTGATGCTCACCTCCTGCATCGTAGCATTCTTCAGTTTCGAGTCGCCTTGTTGCAGGGTAAACGAATTCAGATAATAAATATGGTCGCTCAGTGCACTATAGTTCGGGCGAACGGTTTTCATAGTATAGCTCAGCGAAGTCTGGATAGCACCAAACTGCTTTGCCCAGGTGATATTGGGGAAGAACTCATCCTGATAGCGCGTCATATTATTATTGGCATCCAGATTGTCCATATAGTCAAAACCCACATGCTCATAACGCAGTCCGGCGCTTACGGTACCATATTTATCCAGGTTGGCATTGTAAGCCACAAAAGCAGCCACATTGTTTTCTTTTACATCCGTATCAGTAGAAGGGAGAGGGTAATTTGTGATAGCCGAACTGCTCTGTCGCTTCACGAAACTCATCTCTGTTCCCGCCTGCAACTGTCCTTTCCACACAGGATAGCTCAACACCAGTTTAGCAGCCCAGAGGCGTGACCATGTATGCGAGTTCTGCTGCATAGTTTGGGCTTCAGGCAAATACACATCGATCTGGTTGTCGGTAGTTTCCTTAGCTGTTGTAAAATCTACATTCAAGTCGATGTTCAGTTTGCCCACCAGACCGTTATAATAGGCATTGCTCTGCCAGTTATATGGATAATGGGTATGATCATCCTGATGCGAGAGGTCGCGACCAGTAAGATTGTTCTCTGTATTCACCCACATATCATTATGCGTTTTAAACTGGTTGTGACGTTCCACTCTGGCACCCAGCGAGTGCTTGTCGTTAATCTGCCAGTTGAATCCGAAATTATAATTCAAGCCCTGTCCCTGCCAGTCATTGCGAATGTAGCTATCTTGAAGAATATTCCTAATACCTTCATCAGTCTTAAGGAAGGTAGATTGCGTAATACGCAGATCGTTAGGACTATCCCATTTCCAATAGTTAACCATACCAAACAGGTCCAGATTGTTGTGACGATAACGCAGGTTTAGCGTGCTACTGGGATCGCTGAAGCCGAACGTCAGGTTCTGATTGTTGGCAGCCATCAGGTCGAAACCAAAACCAGCTCCCTCCCGGCGAATAGTCTTGATACGTACTACAGCCGAAATGGTGGCATCGTACTGCGCACCAGGATTAGTAATCACCTCTACGCTCTGTATCTCTTCTGAACGCAGTCGTTTCAGTTCATCCTTATCCTGCATCTTTCTTCCGTTAATATAAAAGATAGGTGTACCCTTGCCCAGCACCTCCAAGTCTTCACCTTTCAGCGTCATACCTGGTACCTTGGCCAGCATTTCCTGAGCAGTACCCGACTTGCCCAAGACAGTACCCTGAATGGTGGTAATCATCGAGTTGCCTGTCAGTTTGGTTTTAGGCATCTGGCCCTTCACCACTATCTCACTGAGCATCGCCTGATCTTCCTCCATCTGGATGGTACCGATTTCCATTCCCTTTACGTCAACATACTTGGTACGATATCCGATATACGAGAATCGCAGGATGCAACAGGTTTCAGAAACCTTAATTTGGAAGAAACCATCCACATCGCTCGTTGCACCTTGTACATAAGTAGAGTCGGCCGTAAGCAGTGCCACACTCACAAATGGCAAAGGTTCACCCTGCGCATCAATTACTCGTCCGCCTACATCCTCGGTCATAGCCTCGGCTGATAAACACATCATCATTGCAGCTATCAAAGCTACCATTTTCAAACTAATCTGTTTCATTTTTCAATTCAATTTATTTTTTGTCTGTTTGACGTCACACAGTTATTAAAAAGTTGCAATCCTCCCCTATTTTGGGACGAATTGCAACTTTTTGTGACGAATAACAGGGATAACAGCATGGAAATGCAACAGAGAGTACGACAATTTTTAAAAATGTGAGAAATTGTTTGTTTTTTTACTCGCTTCTTTGTATCTTTGCGGCTTGTATGAAACAAGGACGCAAAGAAACGATAACAACGAGAATTATCAGCACTACGTTTACAGTAGTGGCACTGGCAGTGTTCAAGCCTTTCTGGATGTCGGATTGGCAATGGCAGGGATATGCACATCTGATAGTGTTGGGAGTGATTGGCTTCCTCATCTGTATGATGACGGACATCATCCTGAAATATGTTGTCAAGATGCCGAGGTCATTCAAGAAAGGCGCCGAATACATCATCCGCCGCAACCTCATATTTCAACTTATCAATACACCGCTCGTGGCATTGAGCATCTGCCTCTATCGCCATTTCGTGCTGAACGAACATGATGCAGGCAACCAGCTTTCAGTTGTCAATTTCCTTGAAACCCTTGCCATCATTGCCTTCTGCTCGTTCGCCATCGGACTCTATTGGCGCTTCAAGTACCGTAGCAAATATTTAGCGATAGAACTGGAAGATACGCGGCTGCTGAACGAGGAATTGAAGAAGATGCAGGAGCCCGAACAATCATTGCCGAACGAAGCAGAACACTCCGTTGAGAATTCTCAACCGCAAGAGCTCACACTCACTGGTACCACTAACGAATCGGTGACGTTACAGATTTCCGACCTATTATATATAGAGGCTGTGGGCAATTACGTCAGGGTCAGTCATCTGCGCAACAATCAGGTACATACCGACATGCTTCGCGCCACGATGAAACTCATGGAGGAAACGCTTGAGTCCTATCCAATGATAGTCCGTTGCCACCGCGCTTTCATGGTCAACCTAGGTCAG
This sequence comes from Prevotella sp. RM4, assembly GCF_000701965.1. NCBI lineage: Bacteria > Pseudomonadati > Bacteroidota > Bacteroidia > Bacteroidales > Prevotellaceae > Prevotella > Prevotella sp. RM4. The sequence goes on along the minus strand of NZ_JNKG01000008.1, from coordinate 71,944 downwards.
GTAGAGCAGATTATCTCACATTCTGGCACTACCCAGCTGCTCATCAAGCATTGTCACGAATCACTCCCCGTTTCGCGCAGCAATATGGCACAAGTTAGAGCTGCGATACAGATAGCCCAGCCTCTCTAATGTCTTGACAGCATCAGGCACGATGCGAGAAGCCTGGGAATTATCGTAAGTGCTTCCCGGATGGAAGGGATTGGGAATGTCGGAACGGCCACGTAACCCATGGTCGATCATATACTGCAGTGAAAGGTCGGAACGGTTGGTAAAACATCCGTCAGCAGCCACAACCTCATCCATGTCAGTTTTCTCCAGAGCCCCTCTAACGGACCGCGAGGATGATTGGAGAACCAATATCTGGCAAAGAGATACTGACAAACAACCATGCCACATCCTACCATCACAGCATAGGTAACACCTAAATGGCGATAGCAAGCTAGGCCATAGCCGCAGAAGATAGCACAGCCGATGATGGACTGGAGCAGATAGTTGGTAAGACTCATACGTCCGAAAATACACAAATGATGCAACACCTTGCGCACGCCCTCTGAAGCATACCATGCCGAAACGATGGCCGACACAATCATCATCAATATCATCAGATTGTAGATAGGGTTAAGCCACGAGGCTATCTCGCTAAAATCCACAATACTCAGCACAACCACCACCAACGCCGATCGCCATAACAGTTGATGCCATATCTGCAAATTACGCCCTTCGTTATAAAACATACGCTGGCGGCCCAACTGCATACCTAAAATAAACAGGCACAGCAGCTGGGTCAGTCGCCCGCTGAAGATATTGAAGCGGAAATTCACCTCAAATCCATATCGCAGGTTGGTAAGGGTATTCTCCCAGAATGTACCATGCTCATGGGCACTGTTAATCTTGCTGTACACTTCCCACAAGGTGCTGTGGTCGATGGTGGTGCCTGTCAGCAGGCAGAAGAGTTCTACAGGCTGGATGGCTAATAAGGCTATAATACACCACACCCACTTCGACGGCAGATAACTGATTGGGATGAGCAGCAGACCATAACAGGCATAAAGCATCAGAATGTCGCCATCGTAGAAAGCCACATTAATGATGCCGAAGAGAAACAACAGACACATGCGCCAAGCAAAGCGCCCAGAGAAATTATTGCCTTTCTGCTGCTGATTATCGTTCATGATGAAGAAACTCAAGCCAAAGAGCATAGCAAAGATGCCGTACATTTTACCAGACAGCAGCCAAGCCAGTACATCGGCCACCATCTGGTCAGTCGCCAGCGTATGGGTTATCGGCTCCTGCGTAAAGATATTAAAGTGTTCCACCGAGTGATACAGGATAATGCCGGCTACAGCGATGCCTCTCAGAGCATCAGCCACATCGATTCGAGTGTTTGCCAGATGACGAGATTGATACATAGTCTTTACTTTTATAATTCCATTTCAAATTCTTTCCATTCATCACCGTCGATCAAATAGGAACCCTCGCCTATGATGCGGAAGCCTACCGATTTGTAGCATTCTACGGCAGAAATATTCTCGCAAAACACACCGAGCGTAATCTGCTTAGCGCCGAGTTTCTCCCTTGCATATTCGATAGCCTGTCGTAACAACTGCTTACCATATCCATAGCCTCGCTTCGTATTATCTACAATCACAAAGCCGAAACGGATGATGCTTTTATCCTCAGAAGGACGTCGTAACAGAATATGGCCGATAATCGTATCACCCACTACTGCCGTCAGTGGATACATGTTGTCGCCATTGTATTGCGCCATCATCTCCTCAGGCTTGGCAGGATAATCCTTATACCTGTCGGCACTCCAAAGTCGGAAGGCATGCTTATCCTTACACCAACTCAGAATTGTTGCTGCATCATCAGACAGAAATGGTCGAAGAGTCATATTCTTGGCACAACAGTTTACGTGCTTCTGGGGTGTCATGAAATCTTGCATTTTCTTTCTTTTTAATGTTTTGACGCTACAAAAATACGAATTGTTGCCGAGACAAACAAACATTAGGGATAAATTACACATATTTGTGATGAGTTACGTTAAAAAACGAACCCTATATTTACGGTGAGGGCGTGATTACTGATATCCTCAATGTATTGTGTGAGTACGAACGAAGACTCATAAGACTGGAGTTGAGAGTACTTCTGCAATTCGTATCCGATGGATAACGACAGACTATGGTGGCCTTTCAACTGATACCTGACACCAACGGACGGCGTGAAGTAAAAACCTCCGCTCACATGTTTCTTAGGCGCAAAAGCATAACCGATGTTACTTGCCATAAAAGGGGTGAAACGATGTTGTTTGATAATACTCCAGTGGAGTGTGCCATATACAGGAACCATCAGATAGTCGTACTTGGACAATCCCGTTCCCAGTCCCGCAGACAATCGTGGATGGACGTCATAATCTGCAGAGATGAGTAACGACAAAGGCTTGACGTCGGAATCTGCCAAAGGGGTACCCGCCACGATATTCGTTTGAAAACGCAACCTGTCTTTCTGAGCCTGTACGGCTATCGACATGCAGGCCAGTAGAATCAATAATACTACCTTTTTCATTTTACGCGAATTGTGATTCGTTTAACAATAGTGAGTGCCGAAGTGATGCCATCCATGTCGTGATGAATCTCGCCGTCGGTTCCGTCAGGGCTGCTGTGACCTATCAGAATGGCCTCGAAAGTCTTATGGCCAGAATCCATATCTACATCAGTCCTATAGACGAGGGCGGGTTGTCCGCTTCCCTCATCACCACCAGAATAGTTAGCAGTCCCTGCTTCTGCATTCTCTGGATAGGCATCGTTCCAGTCGATCGAATGATTCACTTCAATCATCACACGACACTGTCGGAGTCCGGCTTTGTCCCGCATGCGCACATCGAAGGATTTTCGTGGTGTAGCCCCGGTCATGCCGTCAGTCAAAGGCAATCTTCCACATCGATGGCCCCAATATGGCAAGGCCTCCTTTCGCGGGTTTCCATGTGCGCCAACCCATCCTTGCGTGGCTATTTTCTTCGAAGCATACAACGTAGTCAGGTATCGTCCATTGGCATCCTCTATCCAAATGGCAATCTGAGGAGGATTCTTCTTGTTAATACCCAAAAACAGAGGATAGTCGTGCAACCATCCGTCTCCCGCTTCGATACATACACTCAGGTCACCAGCCTGGTACTCCAATTTTTCCTTGCTGCATGAGTGATTCATCATCACCATGATGACAGCTACTAATAAAATCATCATTTTTTTCATTGTTTTTTGCCGCAAAGGTACAGCTGATGACCGAAACGTGCAATAGCGAGTGATACTTGGTTAACAATCTGTGATACAAATTGCACTTGAGGGATGAAATGGTATGGTGCAGGGACAAAATGCAATGATAAAATTTGTTTAGCCACAAAAAACAACGTATCTTTGCAGCCGAAATTAAACTGAAATCATGATACAATTATCAAAAGAGCTGGCTACGATAGCCCTGGCAGTAATCTTCTTGTTATCGTTTCTGCAACCGTTTGGCATCGACCAGATGAGCAGCAACCGCATGCTGCTGATTATGGGTGGTACGCTACTCGCCGTGGTATCATCAGCCGTATCGTTTGCGATTGTAAAAAAACTATTTCATCACGACTGGCACGATACAAAGGGATTGCTCATCATGCACGCAGTAAACATTCCGTTGCTATCGGCACTCACCCTTACGCTGGTTTCGTGGTTTACATGGGATTCGTTTACTAAGGCCTGGTACTGCACTGCCGGCGAGTTCTCGGTCATCAACTATCTGAAGGCATGCCTGGAGGTTACGCTGATCTCCTTCTTCGTTTTCATCTTGCAACTCTATCGGCTGCGAAACAACCGGCTACAACAGGAGCTCGACGAGGTGAAGGCCATCAACCAACTGCTCGAAGATCGTCAGACCGACGAACCTGAAAATGCTGAGAATGAACCGCCATCCCCATGCGTACTAAGAGGAAATGCTAAGAATGCGATACTGGAAGTGGTACCAGAACGTATCATCTACATCGAGTCAATGTCGAACTATGCCGACGTCTGCTATCTCGACAATGATGTTCTTCAGCACCACGCCCTGCGTATCACGATGAAGCAGCTCCGAGAGAACCTGGCAACCTATAACTTCCTGGTGCCCTGCCATCGTGCGTTTCTAGTTAACCTCAACTTCGTGGCTTCTATCTCTGGCCGTCCGTCAACAGGCTGCACCCTCCAGATGTTTCAGGTTGAAAAGACAATCCCCGTATCCCGTTCGTACACCCAGGAAATCCACGCCCGCCTGCTGTAATGCGGCGTGACATACAGTAATAAAGATTAATATTTATACAATGGATATCATTATTAGAGACGCAAAAGTAACTGACGCAAAGGCGATTCAGACTATTTACACTCCATATGTGGAGACGACAGCTATCACATTTGAATATAACGTGCCATCAGAAGAGGAGTTCTGCCGACGCATCGAGACCGTTCAGCAGAAATATCCCTGGATAGTGGCAATGGTAAACGGGAAGGTGGTTGGTTATGCCTACGCCAGCGCCTTTAAGCCAAGAGATGCTTACCAATGGGCAATTGAAACCTCTATCTACGTTGACAACAATAATAAACGTAGCGGAATAGGTCGGCAGCTGCACGAAGCACTCGAACAACGATTAAAGATGCAGGGCATCCTGAACATGAATGCCTGCATCTCCTTTATCGAGCCCGAAGACGAATACCTGTCTCAGGACAGTGTTCGTTTTCATGAGCGCCTTGGTTACCAAAAAGTTGCTCACTTCCACCAGTGCGGCAAGAAATTCAATCGCTGGTACGACATAATCTGGATGGAGAAAATGATTGGCGAGCACTTATAAGTTTGTATTATCATACTTATAATCGAAGAAATAGAAGTCCGTCCAGCCGGTATTTTCGGCATAAAGGTGCTGCTTGCCGCGATACTCAAACCCTAAACGCTCGTAAATCTTATGAGCGGGCGTGTTCGATGCAAGAGCATCGAGGCGGATGGCCTGCATGCCATTATTCTGAGCAATAGAACCTATAATGAGATTATCTGTATCCACCATCTTCAGGATGATACCTTTGTGGTATTCCTCAATCACCTCATCTAGCGTTTGCTTTAAGGGTGGTATATCATTGTTGCCAAATAAGGCAGCCTCACTCTGATAAGCAAGGTATTGCAGGTTAAGAATCTCCTGCAAATCGTCCATGTTGGCCTTACTGATACTGTCTTTCATCATATTTCTATTAGTTCACTCATAGTCTATTTATTTTGCATAAAACATAAGATATTCCTCCAAATGAGCTTTGATATAATCAATGGTATGATGTCCTTCGTTTAAATGATTCTGAACCTGAACGCCACGGACTGCCAATCTTTCTGCCAGTTGCGCACATCCTCGATAAAATCCACCTTCGTCCTCACTTCCTGCGTCAAGATAAATCTCCATAGTTGAAGGCAAAGTACACTTCAGAACCAGAAAAAGCGGATTATTTGCTTTCCATTGCTCACTGGTTCCGAAATAATGCAGGTCGTCATCATCCAATACGTCTTCGATGGCAGGCATGTGACCGCCTACTCGCTCAAATAAATAAGGATGGCGGAAAGCGTAGTTCAAGGCAATGAAGCCACCAGCCGAAACCCCTCCAATGCAACGTACACTCGTTTTGTATTGTTTCTCTACAATTGGCATCACCTCGTTAAAGAAATAATCTCCGAAAGCACCTAATCCTAGCGCATCTTCCATCCTTGGGCAGACAATTAGCATTGGTTTCATCCTGCCATCTGCAATCATTCTGTCTGCAACGGTTTGTATATCCAAAGCATGAATAATAGACTCGTCGCCACTACGCCCGTGCATAAAATAGAGAACAGGTAATCCCTCGCAAAAATTGGTTGGCACATAAATCGTAACAGCCATAGTCTTACCAAGAGTTCGGCTTTGTATTTCTATTGTATCAATTCTTGATTTAATCAAGCTCTTCATAATTATTCAATTACTGTAATTCTATTCTATTGTTATTATTTTCTCTTCCTATGCCTTTAGAAAACAAGCAACTCTGGTGTATGGAACGTCGGATAAGACCCTCGCGCAAGAAACCACTTTTCAATGCCCTTTATGTTTCTCTTTCTTCTTGGCCTGACGAAGGTCAAATTGGCGCTGTTTTTCGGCTTCACGCTCAGCTTTCGAACGCTGCTTCCGCTCCATCTTGTTCTGTTCCTGTTGCAACTTCAGGGCCTGTTGCGACTTGGTACCTATACCCTGCAACTGCATCTGCTTCTTGGCTTCGCGAAGTTGTCGTTTGGGATTCTTCCTGGTTTCGCTGGTTAGAGCCACATCTACAGCCTGACTGAACTGGAGGCGATGCCAGTTCTTATCAATGAACTCCATCACCTCCTTGTCCGTCGGCTCGGCACCAAAAGTCACCTTGCAAACGTGCAACCCTTCATGGTCGGTTTGTTCAAACAAACCAATCCAGAAAGGATCCTCAAACATGACTGTCAGCGAACCTGTATTCATGAACTATTTCGTATAAAACTCTACAGTAGCTTTGTTGTCGCAGGAAAAATACCAACGGTGTCGAATTTGAATCTTGCTTTTATTGTCTTTTCTCTACATACTTATGTTTTGATGATTATTCTATTGGTATCATTACGCCGCACTGGTAATCAGGCGAGTCGATGTCGGTGCCGTTGTACCATTCCATCGTCATGGCATTGTTGGGGCAATGGAATTCCGGGTGCTGAGGCAACCACTCCTTGTAGAACTTCTGGAGCTGCTGCTGGAAGGCTTTCATGCCGCCCTCAAAGTGAACCTTCAGCCATTTGCCGCTACGGATTGGGAAGAGTTTCATGCCCTCAGGCACGCAGCCACCTTTATAAACACCCCCAATCACGTAGGTGAAGGTCTTGCTGCTGCAAGCGCCAAAATTCGTCTCCGCACAGGTCATGCAGTTGTGGTTGGGGATGTCGCAAGTACAGAGTCCGAACTCGCCGACGCCGTTGTCGATGGCCGCCTGCTGAAAAGCATCTGGTGTTTTATGCTCCATGAATACGGGCTTGACGATTCTTTCCACATACTCGCCCCAGAACTTAGGGCACTCTTCCTGTCCCTTACAGAATACTATTTCCTTGGCCATGCCGATAATCTGCACATCGGCCAATGTAATAATCTCGTGTTTCATCTTTCTAATCATATATATTATTGTACTCAAAGAATAAGGAATATTTTATTCTTCTAATAGTTGTTTTGCAATATCTGCTATTACTGCCTCAGATGGTGAGTTCGTGGTGAAAACGGCGATAATGACGTGGCTTCCATCAGGCATGAGAATGATACCTGCATCGTTCATATCTTGCAATCCTTCAGCGGATGGGAATCCTGTACCTGTCTTATGTACGATACGGGCATCTGCGGGTATTGCAGCAGGGATTCGTTTCAGTCCTGTTGAGCAGTCGGCCATCGCCTTCCAGATGAATGTCAGATATTGGTTGTCGTCTTTATAATAATATAACCACTCGAACAAACGAACCATTTCGGCGGGGGTAGAACTATTTTCGATGGCCTTTGCCGGATTATTGTGCATCTGTTCTTCTGTCATGCGTACATGGATATCGTAGAATCCAAGTTTTCTTATGTACTTCTCTACCGCTTTGGGCTTGCCACAATGCTTGAAAAGGAGTTCGCACGCATTGTTGTCGCTCTGTGCGAGAGATAATTCCAGCAGTTGCGCATACGAAAAGGCCATTTTTCTTTCAAATTGTTTCAGCATGGGCGACCATGTGTCTTGCATCAGGTCTGCCTTATCGACAACAATCGTGTCATCAAGCGCCAATCCCTTCCGACTCAGGTAATCGGCTACGTATAATGCCTGCGGAAACTTCATCACGCTATGCATAGCAAAACGTTCGTCCTTGTTAATGCCACTAACGGAGCCACCACGTATAATGCAAGCACCATAGCTTGATGGTCTAGCACTGTCGCTTACGGGCTTTTGCGCCCAGCACGATGTTGCAACCAATGCAAAAAATAATGCTACTATCTTTTTCATGAATTTATAATCATCCTTTATCATTGGATAATATTACTTGCCATTAGCCATCTGCTTCATGGTTCCTGGCCAGTAGCACCATGCAATAATGGCGGGAACGAGAGATGAGATGAATTGCAGCCAGGTGAAATCATAGATGCAGCTAATGCCTCCAGCCAGAGCACGAAGACTATAGAGCACAACAATGGTGATGATGGCCGTGCGCGTCAGAGGCAAAGGGCGGATGTCGCCTGTAGCAGAGAGGGCATACAAACCTGCCAGAGTGAAAGCGAGGACAAGACCAATGGTCAGGGCATACAGCATCCAGACATTTCCAGCCACCATCTGATGCATGATTTCACGGATGCCATAGGTCTCGAATGCCTCGTCCAGAGCGAACAGGCATGCAACGTGGCCAATGGCGATGATAAAGTGGAGCACAGCTCCGAGTCGTAATCTTTTCATCTTATTATTATTATATTTTTCTAACTATAACGCAGCCTTCATTAATGGCGGCAAACGTGGTAATAGTGGCTACAATTGCGATGGGGATGACTGTGCAAAATGTCATAGGGACTGCTATGAACAGCAGTAATCCCGTTATCTTGTTAGCTGTAGTGTGAGGGAAGCAGCAACGCCCGTATTTCACAAGTGCCGAAAACTGATTCACGATTTTGATTGCTACAATTACCCCACCCAACAGCCATAACCATTGCGGCAGGTCGAGTATCGGCAAGAGTTTCCAGGCACAACAAGCTACGAAGCAGATATCAGCCAAGCTATCCAGCAACGCTCCTTTCTTGGTAACACACTTTAGTTTCCGGGCCAGCCATCCGTCAACTATATCGCTGATGCCGCAGAGGGCATAGATTATCCAATATACCACACCTGTCACATCACTAAAGAGCAGCCCCAAAGAGCCTGCAATCCTAAGCAGCGTTATGATGTTTGGCAACTGAATCATCTTATTTCGATTTCATCATACCTTCAAAGATTCCATTCACAGTCTTGACAAATGCTTCGGCTGGAAGCATCGGCGTATCGAGATATGCCTGTGTCTCATCTGATATCCGTTCTGCTGCCTTGTATTCTTCGCCTGCCTGTTTTACTTTTGCCAAGTAGGGGGCAGTTAAATTCTCGGTATTGGGACTCATGAAGAGCGAGCCCTCGGCACAGCAGATATAACTGATGTTTTTGCCATACATGTGGCGCATGGCAAACTGCAGTCCGTCGAAGTTGCCCTTCATATTAGGCAGTCCTGCTGTAGAAATCAGAATCGTTTTCTTGGTTCCTTCTTCATAACCATAGTGGTGGGCAACACCATCAGCATCGATATACATCAAAGGTGAGTTAAACGATACTGTTCTGTCCATTAATGCCTTACAATGCGAGGGCACGCCATAGGCATAGAGAGGTATCGACCAGATAACCAGATCGGCCTGACGGATCTTCTCCATCACCTCGATAGCATCATCCTTCTGCACACACTTGCCTGCCGTTTTAAACCAACAGGCATAGCAGGCTCTGCAGGGATTGATGTTGAGACCAATGGTTGTTACGAACTCCACTTCTGAAGCCTCAATGCCGAGACCCTCCAAAAATGTCTTGGTAAGTTTAAGTGTTATACTACGCTCCTTATTTGCTGATGCGTTAATGACTAATACTTTCATTTTCTTTATGATTTTTGACGGTGCAAAGGAACGCATAATTGTCGAGACAGCCAAACAATTGGGATAAACTGCATGGTTTTGTGACGAATGGAAGCGTTAGTCGTGATAATCGCTGTCCTTCCATTCGAACTTGACGGTTTGGGGAACGAGGTACTTGCCAATCTTGTAGTCGATGTTGGCCTTGTGTGCCTGACTGAGCTGGAAGCGTCGTGGCACACGGTACATCTTTCCGTCCTTGATGAAGTGTGCTCCTGTCTGGTGGAAGCGGAAAGCGATGTCCTTGGCTATGCATTGTTCACGCACGGCAAGAATCCAGTCGTAGTTGCAAGGGCGTGCATCAAAACCTGACTCACCGCCCACAGACACCTCCTCAATGGTGTCGTTGAGGTAAGGCATAAGGTCGATGGCAGTCAACATGGGAGCCACGGTGATGCTCTTGTGCCTGATGGGCAACGACAGAAAGATGGGCAGACGGTAGTCAGCCATTTCCTGATTCTCCACCGTACATCCTACAATGACATTGTCGTAGCCGTCGCCCCAGTCATCGGGCACGCACTCCATGAAACGATCGATGCGCTTGGTGAAGAAAAAGAACCAAAGGTCACTCCTCTGCTTTATCATCTTCCAGCATTCAGGTCGCCACTCGTCAGCATCCTTCAACAGGAAGTCGGACGTGAAGCATGTAAAGACAATCTTACCACTCTCTATCTTCCATGATTTGTCGCGCTTCCTCTTTATCGGCAGATTAAAGTTGGCTGTCTTCCTGCACTCACTGCTCGATATCTCACTTCCGTACATCTCGTCCTGGCGATAGACATAGCAATACTTGCACCCAGGACTAATCTTGGTGCATCCGTGCCATGGATTCCAGTCGGCATATATCTCCCAATGATCAGACATGAGAAATGATAATGGTAGATTTTATGCGGGTTATATTACAACTTTTCTATTGCTTTGCGGCATCTTTGCTCGTCTTTATCAGTGAGTTCCGGATGCATTGCTGTGCCGCCGCGCTCGATGGTGCCTACGATTTTAAAACCTGCATAGCGGGCGATTTCACGCATGGCGCGGATGGCGCCGCGCGACTGCTTGAACAGGATGTTCCAAGGCCAAGGCGTGGTGCAGGTGCTGATGAGGATACACTTCTTGCCTTTCATCAGAGGCTCTGGAAAGCGTGGGGTGTCGCGCATCATGCCATACACCTGACGGTCGAACATCAGTTTCATCTGCCCTGGGATGTTGCCCCAGTAACAAGGTGCACCCATGATGATGGCATCGGCTTGCTGCATCACCTTCAGCACCCGCTGCGAATCATCCTCTGCGAGTACGCATTTCTCTTTCTTTCGGCAGACCATGCAACCCGTGCAAGGCTTAACGGTCAGGTCGTTGGTATTGACCATCTCCACCGTGTCACCTCTCTTCTCAGCCTCTTCATGCATAATGCCGAGCATCTGCGAGATCAGTCCTTTCTTACGAGGACTTCCGTTTATTATCAGTATGTTCATATCTTTTCTAATTCCATTTCCATTTCAAACTCTTTCCATTCCTTCCTGTCAATCCCATAGGCATCTTCGCCTGTGATGCGGAAGCCGACGGTTTTATAGCATTCGACGGCGGAGAGATTGTCGCAAAACACACCAAGGGTAATCCTTATACCTGTCGGCACTCCAAAGTCGGAAGGCATGCTTATCCTTACACCAACTCAGAATCGTAAAAGCATCGTTGATATTGAATGGTCTAAGTTTCATCATACTATTATTTGTTTTTATAAGTTTTGATGCTGCAAAAGTATACATATTTGACGAAACCGCCAAATTTCTGAGATAATCTGTACCAATTTGTGACGAATAACCAATGTCGTGATGAAGTGAGTATACAATGTTCATTGTTTTGAAATGCGTTTCAAATTGAGTATAGTCGAATAATTGTTTGCGTATAGGCGCACAATCGTTTGGGTATAGGCACACGTTAATTTAGTACGGGGGCTACCCCTATTTGCCTTAAGCTTTGTACCTGCAATGGTTAGGGATTGTACCTTTATCTGTTAGTATTTGTATCAATCCTATTGAAAGCTGTATGGTCACGTGGTCACAGCTGTGACCATGTGACCGCGAAGTGCAGAATGATGATGTATTATTATTCTAACATATTGATAATTAAGTGATTATAACTAATTTGCAAACTGCTTTTTGGAACTTTGGTCACATGGTCACAACTGTGACCGTGTGACCGATCCAGTACTTCAAACTGTCAATGTACCTGTATTCATAAACTATTTAGTAAACGAACCAATCTCAATCAAGTTTCCGTCTGAATCGGCCACATAGCAGGTGCGCTGACCCCATGGCTCTGTGGTGGGAGGAAGAACAGATATCGCTCCATGGCGGAGTGCATGCTGATATTCCTTGTCAACATCGGCATACGAAGGAACATCGAATGCTAATTCAACAGTACCGTTGAGCCCCATTGGATATTGGAATTTATAAGACACCATCTGCTCGAAATCGCTACGAGGATAAAGGATGATACGCATGTCGCCCAGCATCATCTCCACGTTTGGCTGAATGCCATCCCAGTCGGTGGTGAAACCAAATGTTTTTGTGTAAAACTCTACAGTAGCTTTGTTGTCGCTGGTAAAAATACCAACGGTGTTGAATTTGAATCGAGGACGTGGCGAGTACAATTTTACCAGTCCGTCGCTCATGAACGTGTACCAGCCATTTATCATTTCTGGCGTATCGTTCTCAAGCAGTTTCAGCAACTCGCGTGTAAACTCAAGATATCCCGAACCATTAGCAGTAACGATACGACCATCTGTTACGGCTTGTTCGTTCACATAACCTGCCTCGTTAGTATAGTTGTTGCCACCCCACATTTTCAGTTGGTCGATACCATTTCCTGTATGTTTGATGTTGTTCAGCAGCCCCTGTTTGGCCATCCACGAAGCGGCATTACAGATTGCTCCCACAACAACACCTTTGCCAAGTGCATCCTTAACAATGGGCAACACGCGCTCAGCTTCTGGATTCATCCAACCAAAACCGCCTATCAGTACCAAGGCAGCATAATCTTCAGGCATGGTTTCGAACGAATAGTCGGGCAGGGTTCGCATACCACCAATCGATTTTACAGGCTCCATCGTTGGGGCTACCATCTTGTTAATATACTTAGGCTCCTTGCGAAAGCCTGTGGCATCGGTGCTCACTGCACCTGGCATAAAACCTATCTCGTGCTCGGCATAATTATCCAGCAGTATGTACAATATTTCTTTCATCATTTTATACAATGTTTTTCTATCGTTTTCTCTTCCCATGCTTTCAGGAAAGCAAGCTGTTCTGGCGTATGAAACCAATGTTCTCCATCAGGCATGATAGTGACCTGGCACTGATGCTGACTGATGAAGTCGTGCCCCACTTCGTCGCTGACAATCAAGTCCACTTCTGGGCGAAGGATATATGTAGGTGCAGCCCAACTTGTAATTGGATTATTAACAACCCACTCGTAATAGTCGTCCTCACGCTGTGGCTTCAGTTCTATAAACCGCTTCATATCGAGAATCGGAGAAACAAGCAATGCCTGCTCCACTTTCTTGCTCTGGAAAGCTAACAACGTAAACCACGAACCTATACTGTTAGCACGAACGGAAACCGATTGCCAATTCTCGTATAGATAATCACAAATATCGTTCAGCAAAGGCAGTACCTCCCAAGGCTTGCGCTCTACAGGCAGGTCGATACCCAAAACTTGATAACCTTTAGGCACAGCCACCTCTGCAAAGGCCAATGCCTCTTCCTTGCGTCCATGCAATCCATGCACAAACAGGAATACTTTTTCGCTCTTTTCGCCAATGAGTATGACCGGTGCTTTATTGTTCATCATTTACTCAATTACAAAACTACGTGGATAAAAATCGCTATAGAAACGGCCGTCGGTGGCGGTGAACTTCAAGACGCAGTAGTTCGGGTCGGTGACGCCGCCAGGATAGTACTCTGTGTCGCCATCGCGCCAGATCATCTCCTTCGAAGCGGCATCCGTCAGTACCTCCATCGTACCACGTAGCATCATACCTTTGAAACCCTTTGCATCACAGAAATAGATACTGGCCCTGGGGTTGGCCTTGTATTGAGCCACACGTATTGAGAATGTGTTGGTTGTAAAGTAGAAGGTTTTTATACCCTCACGCTTGCGTGGCTTCAACATGGCCTTGGTCCAAGGGAATCCGTCCTGATCAACCGATGAGATGTAAGCAATGGGCTGTTTGTCGGCCATCTGTGCAATGAGTTCTTTTACGCCTGCCAAAGCGGGATTAGCATTCATTGCTTCATTGTTATTAACATCCAGCGTTTGGCGCCAACGCTTAAGCTGGGGGAAGTACGTCTTCATCATGCCGATGTATTCCTCTTTGGTAATAGGCTTTTCCAACCCTTCATTTACAGCATTCACAAACTGAGCACAATGCTCAATCATCTCCTCCATCGTACAATCCTGCAGAAACTGGCCATCCTTATAGCAGTACATGCAGTAATCTTCATTCTTCGTGCCGTCGGCATTCGTACCTAGCACATCATCTGTGAGCGGCATGCCGCAACTCTGACAAAATTTCTGTTTCATATTATTATCTTCTTATACATTTATAATTCCTCAGATTAACTAAGTCGTTCCATCGCCTTGCGGCATTTCTGTTTGTCTTTTTCTGTCAGTTCTGGATGCATGGCTGTGCCGCCGCGCTCGATGGTTTTCACTATTTTGAAGCCGGCATAGCGGGCGATTTCACGCATAGCACGTATTGCGCCTCGCGACTGTTTGAACAGGATGTTCCAAGGCCAAGGTGTGGTGCAGGTGCTGATGAGGATACACTTCTTACCTTTCATCAGAGGCTCTGGAAAGCGCGCTGTGTCGCGCATCATACCATAGACCTGACGGTCGAACATCAGCTTCATCTGTCCAGGGATGTTGCCCCAGTAACAGGGCGCGCCCATAATGATGGCATCGGCCTGCTGCATCATCTTCAGTACCCGCTGCGAATCGTCCTCAGCTAGTACGCATTTCTCCTTCGTGCGGCAGGCCATACAGCCCGTGCAGGGCTTCACGGTCAGGTCGTTGGTATATACCATCTCCACCGTGTCGCCTCGTTTCTCTGCCTCCTCTTGCATGATGCCAAGCATCTGCGATATCAGTCCTTTCTTACGAGGACTTCCGTTTATTATCAGTATGTTCATATCTTTTCTAATTGCAATACCATTTCGTATTCTTTCCATTCTTCCCCGTCAATCAGATAGGCATCTGTGCCTGTGATGCGGAAACCGACGGACTTGTAGCATTCGACGGCAGAGAGATTGTCGCAAAACACGCCAAGGGTAATCCTTATACCTGTCGGCACTCCAAAGTCGGAAGGCATGCTTATCCTTGCACCAGCTCAGAATCGTTGAGGCATCATTGATGCTAAATGTTCTAAGTATCATCTTTTTTTACTCTTTAATAAATGTTTTCAGTTTTTCGTTGAACATCTCTGGCTGCTCCATGTGAATGAAGTGCCCACAGGTGGTCAGTTCGGTGTAGTCGAGATGGGGATAGAGTCGTTCCATCTTCTGACGATTGTCAGAATCAAGACCACTGTTCTGCGTACAGACGACCATTGTCTTGGTCTGGATAGGTCTTTGCGACCACCACTGGCGCTCCACCAGGTTACGCATGGTGCTCGATGCCACATACTGCGGCGTCTTGGGCATCACACTCATAGCATAGTCGGTGATGTACTTAGGTGTCTCAGGACCAGCCAGCGATGTGACAAAGCCCGCAATAACCTCACTACATTCTGGACCGTCGAAAGCATGGCCAAACTGATTCACTGCTTCCACATATTCAGGCGTTTCCGTACCATCGTAGAAACAATAGACGCCATCGATATCAACAAGGTTTCCATGTCGGCCACTCATCAACACCTGACGGCAGACGGGTGTACCAAGGCTATGGCCCACAAGGACGACATCCCCCACATGCTCTTTGTACAGCACTGCATTGACAGCCTTCGCAAAGAAGTCGAGCGTGTATTCCATGTGCGGCTTGCTGCTCTCGCCATAACCAGGAAGGTCGATAAAGACGAGTTGCAGGTTGTGTTCGTCGCGCAGAACTTTGAACTGTTTCTCCCAAGTATTAAGGTCGCAGCCAAAGCCATGAACAAAGCAGATGGTCTTATCGCCATCGCCATACCTTTTATAATGTATGCGAACGCTGTCGTTAACAGTTGCATACTCTGAGGCAATATCAGCCAGTTTCTCTGGTTTAATGCTACATCCTGCCAGTATTACAGCCAACAAGAGTATAAAATAATGTTTTTGTTTCATATTTCTTATTCTTTTTTCCCATCATTTTTATAAAGTGGTCATTTGGTCAAGGTCATTTTGGTCATTTTCGATTTCGGGAACGCGGTCATTGCTCACTATATATAAATAGAATATTTATATATAGTGGCGGGTTTTGACAGTTGGTTTTCGATTTTGACCATTTTGACCTTGACCAAATGACCACCAGAATTTGCGCGCCCACGGGAAAATATTTACGCCCCCACGGGAAAGGCAGTTTTTCTCCATTTTTCTTCTTTATCTGTTCAACAATATTTTGACGTTGCAAAGATACGTATTGTTGCAATACGAAGCAAGTTTTTGGGATAATCTGCACATTTTTGTGATGAATAGCTTGGTTAAATCACTAATTTACATTATTTTTGCGGCATGAAACGAATTAATTGGCTACTCATTACATTACTGCTGGCTGCATGCAGCAAAACAGACAAACAGTTTATTATCGAAGCAGAGACACTTGTTGGAGAACACGCCGACAGCGCCTTGTGCGTACTAAATAAGGTAGAAGATGCCAGCCGACTGAAGGGCGAATGGAAAGCTCGTTACTGGATGGCTATGGCCGAGGCACATATTGGCACTTACCAAGCATTGTCGGAAGATTCGTTGGTGCTTTATGCATCCGACTATTATCAAGATAAGGATAGCGCCATGCTGTGCAAGGCCCATGCTTTGGCATCGTCGTACTACTGGTGGCGCGACAGCTTTGCCAAGGCCAAGGATATGATGCGCTTGTCGGTAGAAGAGAGTAAGCGCGCCAACGATCGCGAAGGTACCATCTCAAAACTCCGAAGCCTGGCCCGTATGGAATCGCTCGAAGGTAATCTGGATGGACTGAAACGCTATACCGAAGAGGTGGTGAAACTGGATGGCGGCGATAAGAATCAGGCCAAGTTGCTTAACAGTCTGGCTATAGAATATTTCTATCACGGCAACTACGATGCAGCCATCGCCACGATGGAACGTATCGTGGCTTACAGGGATATAGCCGCCGACTCCATCTATATCTGGAACGATGTGATGCGCAACTATGCCGATATGCTCATTGCCATGGGCCAGCTGGATAAAGGTATCAAGATGCAAGAGTATATATTAGATCACTATCAGCATTCCACGATTCTTGAAGACAACAAGATTGGCGCACTCTTCTCGCTGTCGCATGCCTGGCTGCTGAAGGGCGACAAGCAGAAGGCCCGCCAGTATATGGATATGGTAGATGAAGAAACAGCTACCGATGCCACCCGATTCTGTATGATAGCGCATCGCATGGTGCTGAACTATGCCACTACAGGGCGATATGATATGACCGAGATAGCCGAGTTTGCCAACAACAAGCGCGATAAACGTGAAAAGAGCGAAGCAGTAGCCGAGGCCAAGGAGCGTTCGATACGTGATCTTCACGACCATGAGCTGATGCTAACCGTTTCGCGCCAGCGCCAACTCATCTTCTTCCTGGCACTCACCTTAGCATTGATAAGCGTTATATTCGGACTGTCGGTATTGGCAGGCAAACGTAAAAAACTGCTGGCTAAGCAGGAAGAGGAACTGAAGCTGCTGAACGAGCAGTTAAAGAGTCTGCAGAATGTACGTAAGGAAACACCCGTTGCCACAGCCGAACATGCAGCACCTACACATATCACGTTTACTGGATCGACCAGCGATACGTTATCGCTCGACATCGCCAACCTGGTATATATAGAAGCAGTTGGCAACTATGTAAAAGTTTACCAACTGCTTGATGGGAAAATTAAAAACGATATGTTACGCGCTACCTTAAAACAGATTGAGGAACAACTAAGCGCCTATCCTATGATGGTACGCTGCCATCGCGCCTTTATTGTCAACCTCGAACAGGTAGAGCAGATTATCTCGCACACTGGCACCACCCAGCTTGTAATGAAGAATTGCCATGATACCATACCTGTTTCGCGCAGTAACATGGCACAAATTAAGACAGCGATTAAGGATATGTTATGATCCTATGCGGGCCTGTACGTCCCTACCAGCACCTGTACCCTTGTACTTACTGCGGGTGGCATTAAAGCGATAGATGAGCGTTGTTACCAACTTATGGGTTGAGTAACGGTTGGTTTGTTTGAACCAGTTGTAACCCAAATCGCACACCTCGTTCACATGATGGCGCTGCAAGCAGTCGAGCACACCCACACGGGCAATGAGCGAGCGGTCCTTCAGGAAACTCTTCTGTACAATCAATCCCAAACGAAGACTGTAGGTGTCGTTGTAGAAAATATACGAGTTACCATTTGAACGGAACATCACGTTGGCATCAAACTGCCAGCCGTGCTTGAGAGTAAACGTATTAAAGGCGTTTACGGTATATGTGGGCTTATCGCAGTACACACGATACTGGTGGTTGTGCGGCCCCTCTACATCCAGATACAAATCCTGCTTCTCAATACCTAATGTGGCGTTGAGCGACCAGATGCCCACACGTGGTGTGAGCGACAGATAGGCACTCAGCGTCTTGATGGGCTTATCCAGATTACGATGCTTGACGAGTGTGGCATCCTTCTGGGCGGTATTGATTTCCGTCCACTGGATAATGGCATTCTTGGTATGCTCGTACGAGGCCGAGAGGTTAATCCACTTCCAGGCCAGGTTCAGCGTCAGGTCGCGGATACGTTCGTTCTTCAACTGCGAGTTACCAGCCTGCAGGGTATAGCGACTGATGTAGGTTACGGCATCGTTCATGGCAAAAAAGCTGGGGCGCTCGGTCTTCAAACTGTATGAGAGGCCTGCCTGCACTTTGCCTAATGCTACTGCATACGATGCTGTGGGGAACCACTCGTCCATCGAACGGTGCAGATAGTCGTCGTTGCTGGCATCGTCGTAATCCAACAGGGTATGCTCGTAGCGCAAACCGGCACTGGCCTGTCCCCATTTACCAAAGTCGCAACCATACTCGGCAAAGGCCGCAATGTTATTCTCCTTAATATCGGCATCGGTATTGGCAATGGTAGTCTTATCAATCCAGTAAGTGTTATTACGTTTCACAAAACTCATCTCGGTTCCTGCATCCAACGAACCCTTCCAGATAGGGTACGACAGCACCAGCTTGGCAGCATACAGATGGCTGTTGGTACCCGACTTACTGAGCACATAGTCGTTCTGTATCTGGCTCAGCTCCACATTCTCGCGGTCGGTATCGGTACCACCCTTCATAAAGTCGAAGTTAAAGTCGATACCCAACTTACCCACCTTACCATTGTAATAGGTATTGGTGAGTATGCCCAGAGGTTTGCTTTCTTTGCTGGTCTGGTGCGAGTACAGATGGTCGATCTTTACATTATTCTCTATCACATCCTCATCGTATATCACCTGGTTGGTACCGCTTTTGGGGCGGTGTGTCAGGTCTATGCGCGCACCTAATGAGTGGTTCTCGTTCAGCTGCCAGTTCACACCAGAACTATAGTTCAGCTGGTTGTACTTCCACGTCATGGTGTAAGGGCCATGCTGATAAAATGTCTTCACGTCAGTCATGGTCTTATCCTCTATCGTACTGTATTGGCGATAGTCCTGATGGTAGAAATATACCTGTCCGAACACATCTACCCCATCCTTGCGGTAGTTGGCCCCCAGCTTTACCTGTGGACGGTCGAAATCGTAACGCAGGTCGCGTTCGTTCGAGAGTGTCGCATTCAGTCCCAGACCCTCGCCCTTCAGCTTCTTGGTTCTGATACGCACCACGGCACGTATCTGCGCATCGTACTGGGCACCTGGGTTGTTAATCACCTCTACATCGCGAATGTCCTCGCTGCGTAGGCGCTTCAGTTCGCTGTCATCGCGCATCTTGCGACCGTTAATATAGATAAGAGGCGTACCCTTGCCTAATACCTCGGGAGCCTCATCGGTACCAGTCATGCCTGGCACCTTTACCAGCAAGTCGCCCAGTGTACCTGCTGATGCCAGCGCTGTGCCATCCACACGGGTAACCATAGCGTTACCCTTGAGGCGAGTGTGAGGGAGGCCGCCTTTAATGACGACCTCCTTCAGATTTAAATACTTGTCTACAGATTCTATCGAGTCCT
This sequence comes from Prevotella sp. RM4, assembly GCF_000701965.1. Taxonomy (NCBI): domain Bacteria; kingdom Pseudomonadati; phylum Bacteroidota; class Bacteroidia; order Bacteroidales; family Prevotellaceae; genus Prevotella; species Prevotella sp. RM4. The sequence continues at coordinate 51,833 of NZ_JNKG01000008.1, read as the reverse complement.
GAGGCTCCTGCGCCCAGCTTGTTGTACAAACAAAGGCCAGGGCGGTTGCCACAACATATTTTTTTACCATACTAATGCACGTTTTTCCTTAGGAATAAACATCTTGTCGCCCTGCTTGATGCCGAAAGCATCGTACCAGGTATCGATCATAGGCAGAGCAGCCATAACACGGATACGGGCAGGTGAGTGAACATCGCTGTTAACCAGCATGGCGGTGTACTCAGGGGTGCTGTTGCAAGCCCAAACACGGGCATAAGCCAGATAGAAACGCTGAGCAGGGGTAAAGCCCTCTACATTGCTCAGTGGCTCCTGCTTCATGCGGTTCTCGTAAGCACGATAGGCAATCTTCAAACCACCATTATCGCTCACGTTCTCGCCAAGCGTCTTCTGTCCGTTAACCTTCAAACCAGGCACAGCCTCCTGCTCGCTAAACCAATCGGCAATCACCTTGGTACGGGCATCGTAATTGGTCTTATCGTCAGCTGTCCACCAGTTCTTCAGGTTACCATCCTTATCAAACTGGCAACCCTGATCGTCGAATCCGTGGGTCATCTCGTGTCCCATTACTACACCAATGGCACCGTAGTTGCTGGCGTAATCGGCATTTACATCAAAGAATGGTGGCTGCAGGATGGCTGCAGGGAAGTTGATGCTGTTGAAGAGAGGGTGATAGAAGGCATTAACAGTCTGAGGTGTGCAAACCATACGGGTTTTATCAACCGGCTGGTGCCAGTACTTACGGAACATGGCAGCGCGGGCCTCCTGGGTGATACGGATGAAGTTCTCGACCAGATTCTCGTTCTCACGGATATCCACAAACTTCTCCATATCTTCCCACTTATCGGGATAGCCTACATTAATATGCATGGCATGCAGCTTCTCAAGTGCCTTGGCCTTGGTGCTATCACTCATCCAGGTATTCTCGTTCAAACGGTCCTCGAAAGCCTGCTGCAGGTCCTTAACCAGTCGTACCACACGCTGCTTGCTGCTCTCGGGGAAATACTCCTGAACATAAAGCTTACCAATGGTTTCGCCCAGACTACCGCTAATGGTAGCTACGGCACGCTTCCAACGGGGCTGCTGTTCCTGTACACCACTGATGGCCTTTTGGGCCTCGAAAGCACGATCCTCGAAAGCATCGCTCAGGAAACCGCTGTAAGAGCGAATAATCTGAAGCTCGACATACGACTTGAGATCATCGAGGCTGGTGTTGGCCAGAATCTTCTCAACCTCGTGCAGAGGCTCCAACTGACTGATGTTCACCTGATCGATATCCTTTGGCATGCCCAAGGCATCGCGATAACCTTCCCAGTCGATACCCTTGAAATCGTTCAACAACTGCTGCCAAGGCATGATGTGGATAGTAGCCATAGGATTACGACTATCAACCTGATTCAGGGTCTTTATGCCAATGGCATGCTCGATTGCCCACTCGGCCTCCATCTTTTTCTGAGCCTCTTTTTCGCTATAGCCTACCATCTTGAAGAAATCCTTAAACAGGGCCTTCTTGGCTTCAACAGTCTTCTTCTGCTGCTCATTAGGGTTAGCATAGTACTCCTGTGGCAGCGAAGCACCGCCATGACCGCCACCAATCATATACTCTGACGAGTTGAATGGGTTGAGTGACAGACCGATACCGAATGGAGCAGTATTGAACCCCTTAGCGTCGAAATCGCACATCAGCTTAAGCAACTCCTCGCGAGTCTTTACTTCGCGTACCTGCTTAAGGTAGGGCTTAATTGGCTCGTAGCCCATCTTATTGCGGCTTACGCTATCCATATATAAGCGATAGAGAGCGCCTATCTTCTGCCCGTCGGTTCCCTGTGGCATCTGCTTCTCGGCATACTTCATAATCAGTTCCTTAATACGATCGTTGTTCAGCTCCTCCAAGTCGGTAAACGCACCGTTCTCGGCATGCTGCTTATCCAGCGGATTGGCCTTGAGCCAACCACCAACGGCATACTGCCAGAAGTCGTCGCCAGGTTTAACACTCGGGTCCATGTTCTGTTTCATACTCTGTGCCGAGCTGGCCAGACTAACAAGGGCCATAGCTACAGCTAAAAACATTTTCTTCATACTCTGTAATTATTATTAGTTCAACGATATTTGTTCTTACCATGAAAGCAACATGCGTCATCGCGACGGACGTTGCTTTTATTAGAAAATTAATTCTAACTTAATATTAACAAAACTTGGTTTACTTAATTCTTAACATCAACGCCACCAAAGAAATTGCTGGCTACAATGTGCAGGCAAGGGGCATCCTTATCAGGCACATGCACAGTTGAGTTGGCTACGCCTCCGAGAAAGCTACGACTCTTAACCAATACATTGACGTGAGCTGGCACAAAGAGCTCGACACCACCACAGAAGGTGTGGATATCAATCTCCTCGTCCTCGGTAATCACAGCCTCGCGCAAATCCATACGAATACCACCGCAGAAGGCATCGAGACGGGCTCCATGAAACGGCTCGCCACGGAAAATATACTCGTCGCCACCATAATGCACACTACAGCAGATGCGCTTGCCATCCTCGCCGATGGGCAGAGGGCGCTGCAACCACTGGTCGGGGTCGCGACGGTAACTATCTACAATCAGATGAGCACCTACCCACATAATGACAAAGATGCTGAAATACATGCTCCAGGGACCTTCACTCATGGTTTCGAACCACTCCCAATGAATAATTCCCCAGATGGTGGCCAGCTTAACCAAACCGCCTACAACTAAAACTAATCCGATAATCGTTCTTGGTTTCATAACTCTCTTATTTTTTGAAATCTACATTTCGATTGTTTGACGCTGCAAAGTTATAAATAACTACATCACACACCAAATGATAGGGATATTCTGCACAAAAATGTGACGAATGGCCGATTTTCCACCATCAGAACTCCACACGATAGGCAATATTGGGGAATGTGAGCGAGGTGAACTTATCCACAGTCTCATGAGTACGCAGGTCGAAAGTCTGTCCCTGGAACGTCTTCATCTGCAGATATTCGAGGATGAAGTGGTGCGAAGTATGCTTCTTATTAATAGTGTACTTAACCGAGAAAGCATAACCCACGTTCATACCCTTCTGCTTGGTAAAGGGATCCATACCCTCGTCTTCAGGAATCGACTTATCAGGGCGATTCATCACCTCCTCAAAGGTGATACCCTCTGGAATTGGGGTGTAGCGATCGCCACCCATCATGGTTAATCGACCATTGATACCAAACACGTTTTTCTTGGTCTTGCCTACCATCCACTCCTTACCACCAAGGATATTGGTGATGTAGCGGCGGTCGTGGCGCGAGTGATGCCACTGGCCCTGGGCATCGCGATACTCCGACTTGAACAGAGTGGCAGTAATCATACCATAGAATCCATCCTTGAGATAGCGCTCCAAGGTGAAGTCGATACCATAGTTACGACCTGCACCCTCGTTAACCAAAGCACGATCCTGGAAGAACTTGCGATGATTCAGGATAGAATAGCTAGTGCCTAACTCCACAGGCACATCGAACAACCACTGCCAGTAGGGCTCAATCTTCAGCATAGCGTTCTCGCCTAAACGCTGAGCGAACGAGGCCGAGATATGATGCGAGCGAGTCAATCCTAAATCCTTATTGGGATTCTTACCGTCCATCAGCACAAAATAGGTATCGGTAGTTTCCTTGCGGCTGTTCATGGCATAGGCCAGCGAGAGCGTGCTGGATGCCGATGTTTTGTACTGCATGCTAACACGAGGCTCAACCAGCCACTGGTTGTTGAGGTTAAACCACATGACATTGACACCAGCCACAGCCGAAAGCTTACGACTGAGTGCCACCTTATGGTTGGTATAAAGGCGGGTAAGGCCTGTATTGCCCTCAGAATCGTACACACGATATAGTGGACCACCCGTATAGTGGATGTAATCCATCCAAGTGTGGAAATCTAAGTGCTGGTGTTCAAAGCCATTCTGCATGGTATATCTTGATGAAAATTTGTGTTGGTGCTGGGTGCTGATGATGACGTTCCACTGTGAGCTACGTCCTGCCATTTGTGGCATCTGGTTCATATCTGCGTCGTAATCGTTAACACCCAGTTTGCGATAGGCGCCTGTAAAAGCCACACTCGAGTGAAGCGTACCACCTGACTTAAAGCGGTAGGTATGGTTTACGCCCAAAGCGCAGTTGCGCTGGCGCGACCACGAGTCGTTCATGTCCCAAAGCGTTTCCCACTCCGACACATCGGGAACCTTATTCTCGTAGCGGTCAATCAGTCCGGTGAACCACACGGCAAAGGTACCTGCCTTCTTGGTAGGCATGTTGAGTTTAAAGCTCAGGTCCTGATAGTCGAGTGTCTCGTTCTCCATATTGATGGCATGCAGTTTCTTGGCTATCTCGAGGAAACTATAGCGATAGTTTACCAGATAAGAGGCCTTAGAACCCTTTGCCAACGGACCCTCGGAAGCGAAATCGACACCAAGTGTACCCACCTGGATGGCATGCTCGTACTTGGTATTGTTACCCACGCGCATCTTCATATCGAAGGCACCCGAGAGGGCATTACCATACTCGGCTGGCATGGCGCCAGTGAGGAAATCACTATTAGCCAGCACGGTTCCGTTGAGCGAGGTAAACACACCACCACCAGCCTCGGTAATCTCGGCAAAGTGGTTGGGATTAGCCACCTCAACACCCTCAACGCGCCATTGCAACATCTGAGGTGAGTTGCCATGAATAGAGATACCGTTGGTAGCGCCACCTGTAGCCACACCCGCAAACATCGAAGCCGTGCGGGCAGGGTCGGCCATACCGCCAGCATAGCGACTAGCCTCCTCGACACTGAACATACGGGCACCCACCTGAGCCATCTCGTTCAATGGTTGTTGCTTGTTTACACGTGGTTTGATAACCACCTCGCCCAGCTCAGAGATACTCTCACGCATACGCAGATTGAGTACCAACTCTTTACCCGAGGTAACCAGCTGTTCCTTAAGCAGTACAGACTCGTAACCAATATAGCTGGCTCTGACGGAATGGCGCCCCACGGGCACATTCTTGATTTCGAAATTTCCGTCCACATCAGAGACGGTAGCCATAGTACTACCGTTCTCTACTGTGACAGTTACTCCAATCATAGGCTCGCCCGACGCAACATCACAAACCTGACCACGAACAGTCTGGACAGCCTGATTGGTCTGTGCCCCTGCCACTGCAGGGATGAGCAGCATGGCAATAGCTGCACCTAAAAACAATCTTTTCATACAAACTTAAATATGTTCAACTTACAAACGCAAAATTATTAATTACAAATTACATACGTGCCTTCTGCTTTTCGCCAGCACCTTTTCCACGATACTTACTGTTAGCCTCGTTAAACTTCCAAGTCAGGTCGAGCATGAAGGTACGACGGGCTGGATTACGAACAGTTAACTCGCGCTGGCCAAACAGGGTGGCGTTAGTCTTATCGGTATTAAAGATATCGTTGCAACGTACATCGGCAGTAAGTGTACCCAAACGGCGCAGGTTGAAATCGCGCTGAACACCGAGGTTAGAACGGAACTGCTGCTTGTGAATGCGGAAGTTATTAGCATCGCCCTTAGGCACATAACTCAATCCGGCATTAATACGCCAGCCCTTTGGCAACGTAATGGTATTATTCCAACCTACCTGACAATATGGGTGATTGAGGGTGATGGTAGAACCATCGGCACGAGGCGCTTTGTAATCCTGGAACTGCACATAGACGTACCAGGTGGGATGCCAACAGCCAATAACCGGACTGGCATAGGGATTCAGGCTCAGCTGATTGAAGTCCTCCTCAGTATTGATGGGACGAACCAGGCATACCAGCGGATCATCGGCACCTGGGAAGGGTTCTGACGACATCGTCTCCAAATCCTTAATACGCGAGTAGTTCATACTCATTCCCATCCACTTATAGTTTACGTTCAGCTCTAAGCTGTGAGTGTAAGTGGGGCGGAGATATGGGTTACCACTCTGATAGGCATATCGGTTCAGATAGATGGTAGAGCTTGTTAAGCTGCTATAGGCGGGGCGCTTGATATCGCGACGATAAGAGAGTGCCAGCTGTACCTTACCGATAGGCGCTGAGAGGGTAGCGGTGGGGAACCAGTCGCCATAGTCGCGGCTCTCGTCGTCCATACGCTTACCATAGTTATAATAGTCGTTCTTCAGGTGCTCGTAACGCAAACCAACCTGAGCAAACAGCTTTCCGAACTGATGTCCGTACTCGATAAAGGCGGCTTCCGACTTCTCGTTAATCTCTGTATCGGTAGCTGTTACAGGCACAGCCTCAGAGGCAGCAAACGAGTAGGCATCGGTACGGTGGTTGTAGCTATACTCACCACCAATAGAGAGGTTACCCTTAAACAAAGGATAGCTGAAGATAAGCTTCGAAGCCCAGAAGTTGTTACCACTCTTGGTATTGCTATTGATAGTGCGCTGCGTTTTCTCGCCAGCAGGCGATGTGGCTAACTCGATGGTATTGCCCGGGGTTTCGGTATCGTCGAAGAGTCCGTCGATATTCAGATCGATACCCAATTTTCCTAACTTACCATTATAATAGGCATTAAAGATATGCTTCTTAAACTTATCATCCTGACATATTTTGCTCTCCGAACGCTCCATAAAGGCGCCATTCTGATACTCGTCGGTATTAAAATCGCTGGTCAGGCTACCACTGGGGTGATAGTCGTACTTGTAGAAAGCACCCAAGCTATGGTTCTCGTTGAACATATAGTTAAGCTGAATCTGAGGCGAGAGACCTTTCCATATCTGTTTGGTTTCCTGCTTGGTATAGCCGGTAACCGCATCTTTACCCTGGCCATTTGGTACTAAATAGTACATATCATCCTCCTGCAGACTCTTGCTATGACCATAGCGACCTGCCCAAAACGATGCTGTTACATCCAGTCCGCCAGTACGATAGTTCACATCCAGATTATTGGTAAACGTGTGACCATACTGGTACATGCCGCCCGCATTATCCCGGAAACTGATACCCTCGCCCTGCGCCTTCTTCAGCGTAATGCGAACCACAGCCTTGGTTGATGCCGCATAACGGGCTCCTGGATTCTGAACCACATCTACATGCAGCACCTGATCGGAACGCAAACGCGACAGTTCGGAGATATCCTGTACCTTACGGCCATTGATATACACCTCGGCATCGCCACGGCCCAGCACCTTTACGGCACCATCACGCTCGGCCTCGAGCGAAGGAATCTTTGCCAAAGCATCGCTCACGGTTCCAGCCTTCTCAAGGATGGTTCCTGCCACAGTTGTACGCATGGCATCGCCCTTGATATGAGTTTTAGGCAACTGACCTTTTACAACCACCTCTTTCAACAGCTGGTTATCCTCCTTCATCTGGATGGTAAGATCCTGACCAGCCTTCATATATAAGGTTTGATAGCCCACGCTGGTAACCTTAAACAAGCCCTCGTTCACATCGGTTACAATCTTAAACACGCCTTGCTCGTTGGTCATTGCACCCTGCACAAAAGCCGAGTCGGGCAGCGACAGCAGCACTACATTTACATACGGCATGGGTTCGCCATTCTCATCTATCACGCGTCCGCCCCAGTCTTGTGTCTTGGCGGAACTTGTCAGCGTCATCATCATTGCGGCCATCAGGGCCATCAGTCTAAAACTTAACTTTTTCATACTTTCATCAATTTAATTTTTCAACTCGAGCTCTGTCGTTTTGACGTTGCAAAAGTAGATATAGTTGCAACACACTCCAAATTTTAGGGATATTCTGTGACATTTTGTGACGAATGGTGTGATAAATGGTAAATTTGTGACGAATGGCACAGAAAATTGATAATTCATAATTCATAATTGATAATTATTTTGTATTTTTGCCCACTGTATGAACAAAGGTTCTGTTTATTGCTTAGGATTGGGATTAGTGGTCATGGTACTCTTCGCGCTCAATCTGCTGTTGGGGTCGGTATCGATTCCAGCAGGTGATGTTGTAAGCATACTTTTGGGCGATGAAACCGCCAAAGCCTCGTGGCAGTTCATCATTCTGGAGTCGCGACTGCCACAAGCCATCACAGCCACCCTGTGTGGTGCTGCTTTGGCTGTAAGCGGACTGATGCTGCAAACGGCTTTCCGCAACCCGCTGGCTGGTCCCAGTGTGTTTGGTGTAAACAGCGGTGCCGGGCTGGGTGTGGCATTGGTGATGCTTTTCTTAGGTGGCGGACTTTCCGTAGGTTCGGTCAGCATCACAGGTTTTGCTGCCATCCTGCTGGCTGCCTTTGTGGGCGCCATGACGGTGATGGCCATCATCTTTTTCTTCTCAACCTTGGTTCGCAATAGCGTGATGCTGTTAATCATAGGTATCATGATTGGCTACATCAGCAACTCGGCCATATCGCTGCTTAACTTTTTTGCTACCGACGAGGGTGTAAAATCGTATATGGTATGGGGTATGGGCTCGTTTGGTGGCGTGTCGATGACCAACATGCCTGTGTTTGCCATAGTTACGTTGGCTGGACTTTTTGGCGCTTTACTACTGATAAAACCGCTGAATGCCCTGATGCTGGGCGACAGATATGCCGAAAACTTAGGCGTAAACATTCTGCGTGTTCGCAACTGGCTACTGATAGTAACCGGTCTGCTCACCGCTATCACCACCGCCTTCTGCGGTCCTGTAGCTTTTATCGGACTGGCCGTCCCCCACATCGCTCGTTTGTTGCTTACCACCGACAACCATCGTCAACTGCTACCCGCCACCCTACTCTGCGGTTCGGTAGTAGCCTTAGTATGTAATCTTATCTGCTATCTGCCAGGCGAGAGTGGTGTCATCCCCCTAAACGCGGTAACCCCTCTCATCGGCGCTCCCGTTATCATCTACGTCATCGCCCGCAAGCGGTGAAAATCTCTGTTTATTCTACAGCAAGCGGCGGCCTAAGTCGTGCTGCTGACAGATGGCAACGATTTGCTGGATGAGCTGGTCCATCTTAGGCACCTGGGCTACATAGTAGGTGGGATAATCGGGACAGAGCACCACCAAGTTCATCGCCTTTACACGGATGCCGTAATGGCGCTCTAACATGTAACGATACAGATTCTGCTGAATGCAATAATGGTAGAACGAGGTATCGGGCAGACTGATGCCATTGTAGCTCATCTTGCCACGAAAACCCTCGACGATGGGTTGTCCTTGGGCGTTGACTACCTTCGACGAGCGTTTCCAGTCGTAGATGGTAAACTCGCCATCGTCGTCCTGGCAAATCAAGTCGATGGTACCTGCAATGTTCAAATCCTTATCGTAAACGGGCCACTCCTGGCGATAGGGCTCGATATCGTAGTCGCGGATAAAACGCAGAAAGTGCAGCTTTTCCTGCTCTACACTCACCACTTCAGTGTCGTTACCAAACTGCAGCTGGCACTCGGTCTCGAAGAAACCGCGCTGAAAATAGTTCTCTGTCTGCAGGTGTACAAAGGTACCCACCTCGCCGGCTGTACGACTAGCACGCTCCCACTTATCCAAGCTCTCCTCTACGGGTATGCCTTTAAATCGCAACTGGTTTTCGGCTTGTGGAAGGGCCTGGAATTCATCAAAGAAATAGGCAATGAGCGAGCTGACAGGCAGCATACGCTTTATACCTTTATATATATATATGTGTTCGCAAGGCTCAAAATCAATGTCGGCATCCTGCTCGTAATGGCCTGCATCGCGGAAGGTGGACATTTTTTCGCGCATATCATCGGTTTTGTTGAAGGGCTTAACCTGCTGTTTGCAGTCAAGCTCGTCGGCATCGAGGGCATATCTATCGGTAATCCATTGTTTATCCTCGCCATCCACATTCTGCCAATAAGCCATTTTTAACGCATCGTTACGGCTCCAAGGCTCAACAGGTGTGGGCACCGATGCAAACTCGTGCTGCTGGATGGATGCACTATCAGCCATCATACAAGTAACCAACTCTACCAAAAAGTCGGCACAGATACCAGGCTCCTGGGCGATTTGCTGAGCGGCCAGACGCACTACTACCCATCCATGACGATTGAGCAGATGATCACGAAACACATCGCCACACGACTGGTAGTGGATGGGCTCGCGGGTAGCCTTACGGTAAGGCTCATCAATCTCTACATCGATACGGATGCCGGGGGTACCAGCTACCACCAGCGCCAAATCGGGATAATATGGCGGCTGCTTGTCGGTAGTGATGATACAAGCGTTTAACAGGCACTCAACACCAGCGGGCAACTTAGCCGAAAGCTCGCGGGCAAGCTTCTGTTCAAGCATGCCTGGAGTTACCAGAGGATGACGACGAAAGGGATACAAAATGGTTCCCCTTTCAGGGAACCTTATGATGGGATATGTTTGTTTCATGCTGTTTCTTCTTGCTGGCTTTGTAGGGTCATCACGAATCGTGCGCCTCCTGTATAGGTGGTGTCGAGAACGATGTCGCCACCCAATCGGCGCGCCAAGCTACGCGCTATCGAGAGCCCGATGCCTGTGCCATCGCTGTACTCGTCTAACTGCACAAACTCGTCGAATATGCGCTCGGCCTGATATACGGGGATGGATGTACCTGTATCTTCGACCACAAAGCACGCCTGCCCCTCGTGATTACTTATTTTTAATGTTACTTGTCCTTGTTCGGTAAATTTCTTGGCATTATCGAGCAACTGCTGCAAAGCCAGGACAGCTGATCGTAGATGGGTATCGAACATCTGTTCGGCCCCAAACAGCTTTACAAGCTTGAATTGAACATGCGATGCCTTGTTGATACCTGCCGCCTTAATGGCCTCCTGGGCAATGACAGCAGCCGACGTATGGTCTTCGCGCTCCAGTACCACGCTACTGTTAATTTCGGCAAGTGCCAGCATTTTGTTGACCAAGCCAGTAATACGTTCGGCATTATCGATAATCTGCACCGACATATCGCGTTTCTCCGCCTTATCCAGTTCGGCATCAGTAGTTGTCAACACCTGTGTAAAACCACATATAATATTTAATGGTGTACGGATTTCGTGCGAGATTTGCTCGATGAAGATGCTCTTCATTCGCGTACTCTCCTCGGCTCTGGCTGTAGCTAACTGCAGGGCTTTGTTGTTTTTCTGCAACTGTGCGTTGGCACTCTGTAAACGGCGATTGTAGCGGTTCTTGTTAACCACATAAACCACCATAAACAAAAATACCAGACCTGTGAGCAGCCACCAAACCCACATAGGAATCTTGATATCGCCAAAGCGTTCGGCCACTTCCTGACCATATATCTCGTCGACGATGCCCTCGGCCTCCATCTTCTTTAGTTCGGCATTGATGGCATCAATCAAACGTTTATCATGACTGGCATAACAGTATTCGCGAGGCTCTAACGACAGATCATCGGCCTTTAACTGATCTGAAAGATGCAGGAGTCCTACATGATATTTTGCCTGGAATCGATAGCAGATAACACCATCGTACTTTCCGTTTGCAAGATCAACAATAGCCTCATTCAGGTCGGTTATCGGATAGCCATCGGCCTCTTCGTCCTTCAGCATCAAACCAATAGGGCGCGACTTCATATAGGCAATGCGCTTGCCTTTAAGATGACGGAAATCAAACTCTGCAAAGTCTTTTTTTCTGTAAACCACCTGATAATACATACGGAATACAGCATCGGAATAGTTGGTTGTATCTTTACGATACGACGAATAAACCAACATTCCCATGTCGTACTTTCCACCAATAATACCTGGCGACATTTTGTCCCAATGGTTTGGCGAGAAAGTGTAAGGAATGCCCATACGCATCAGCAGTTTCTTGGTGAACTCCACATCGTAACCAGTAGGCAAACCCTGACTGTTTACATATTGCAAAGGGGCATAACTTGTATTCATACCCATTACCAGCGGGCGGTCCTTGCTGAAACCAAGCTCGATAGCCAATGGGCTTACGATAGGTTCATCATCAAACGCCGGAATGAATTCGCTAACACCGTTTTTACACGAAACCAGCACTATAGCCAACGAAATGGCTATAACCCACACACGTTTGATAATGAACCCTTTAGTTTGCATGAAGCTTATTCTGGTCTGAAGTTATCCTTACCTACGCCACAAACGGGGCATACCCAATCATCGGGGATATCCTCAAAAGCTGTTCCTGGAGCGATGCCACCATCGGGATCGCCTTCTGCGGGGTCGTAAACGTAACCGCACACTTCACAAATGTACTTCATAAGCGTTCTAGTTTTTAGTTATTAATAAGGGTTACTATTCTGTCAACAATCCGCTCGGGCGGAATGTTTTGCAGACATGCATAATCGCCACGCTGACAGGGCTTATTGCCATAAATACTGCAGGGGCGGCACTCCAGATCGATCTGGATAGCATTTTCGGGGTCCTGATTATAACCCAGGAAACCTGCCATGGGGTGTGTTGCGCCCCAAACGCTTACCACAGGCACGCCTGTGAGCGATGCCAGGTGCATATTGGCCGAATCCATCGAAAGCATGACGTTGAGATGACTCATCAGGATAAGCTCCTGATACATACCCTCGCAATGCTTGGCTACCGAAGTACATTGGCGATACTGTGCACACCACAGCTGGAAGAACTTCTCCTCTTCCTCGCCACGACCAAACAGGAATATACGACCATTAGGATACTGCTGAATGAGACGGAAGATAATCTGCTCCATCAGGCGTGGTGGATACACCTTGCCCTCGTGGGCGGCAAATGGTGCGATACCAATCCACTGTTCGAAACTCTTCTTGGGTCCGAAGATGGCTGGCAACAGGTTCAGATTTCCACCCTCGGCAGGGAAGATGGAACGGAAATTCTTGATATCAACCGGATAGCCCAGACGCTCGAACACAGCGGCATAATTCTCGAACGATGATGGCAATGGCACACGCTTATCGTGCTTGCCCGAAACCAGTTTACGACGCTGACTGCGGTTCTTGATCAGGTGCTCTACACGATATCGGCCCAGATTGAATCGTAGGCGCAGATACTCTGAGCGCAGAACATTATGCAGATCGGCCACCTTGGTAAACTGCTTGGCAACCAATCGGCGATAAAGTGCGTTAAGTCCGCGCACACCATGATACTCCTTGGTGAGATCGGCCTCCATGAAATTAACATTGGGCGCCAGATCGTCGAACAAGGGGCGAGCGAACTTACGGCTAAGCACCGTGATGCGTATATCGGGATACTGCTGAGCCAGCGACCAGACTACAGGCACCATCATGGCCACATCGCCAAGAGCTGAGAATCTGATGACCAGTATATGCTCTTTTCTCATCAGCCTTTGTTTTTACTTCTGATTATATAAGATAGGATTAGTTGCAGGATCGTTATACATCTTCATCTGGCGATACACCTTCATGTACTTACGGCCAGCCTCGATGTCCTCGAGCAGCTGATCGATAGCCAGCGAAAGGTCAACCTGCTGTTCCAACAGCACATCAAGCTTAGCCTTACACTTGGCAATGTGCTCTGGTTCGGCATCGGTACGGTTAACCTGCTCCTGCATGTGATAAATCTTAAGTGCAAGAATGCTTAAACGGTCGATAGCCCAAGCCGGGCTCTCGGTATTAAGGCGCGCATCAGCCTGTGGCACCACCTGACTGTAATGCTGGCGGAACCAAGAGTCGATTTCCTCAACCAAATCGGTACGGTCCTGATTACTGCGGTCGATGCGACGCTTCAGGGCAAGTGCCTCAACTGGATCGATATGGGGATCGCGTATAATATCTTCATAATGCCACTGAACAGTATCAATCCAACATTTCTTATATAAGCTATACTGGATACTGTCTTTCTGATATGGATTTTTCAAGGGCGTGTCGACATCGTCGAAAACATGATAATCATTTATTGCCCTCTCAAAAATTTGATTGGCTTCTTTTGTAAATGTCATATTCGTATTCGTTTTATTTTGCAAAACTACAGAAAGTTTTTCAAATATCCAACTAAAATTGAATAAAATCGCCATATTTTGTATTTTTATAGTATTAGTCACACCTAAAAAGGGCATATTTTTGCACAAATGCCCCTATAATGTGCAAACGAAAGTAAGTTTTTCTTAAAAAAATTTGCGTAAGTGAAAGAAATTGTGTTACTTTGCACCCGATTTCGGCGTAATGCCGTCAAAAATTTCAAGATAGCAACATCATTATTAACAATTAAATTATTACAATTATGTCAGAAATTGAAAGCAAAGTAAAGGCAATTATCGTAGACAAACTCGGTGTAGATGAGGCTGAAGTAAAGGCAGAGGCTAGCTTCACAAACGACCTGGGTGCAGACTCACTGGATACCGTTGAGCTGATCATGGAGTTCGAGAAGGAGTTTGGTATCTCAATTCCCGATGATAAGGCTGAGAAGATCGGTACCGTTGGCGACGCCATCGCTTACATCGAGGAGAACGCAAAATAAATTTGTTCACAACATAATGGTTGCTTTCTAACACTTAGAAGCAACCATTATGCTTTAATTTAAGCTTATGGAATTAAAAAGAGTAGTTGTAACAGGTCTGGGCGCCGTTACGCCAGTGGGCAACACTCCCGATGAGATGTGGAAGAACCTGCTCGACGGAGTAAGTGGTGCAGCACCTATTACAAGTTTCGATACAACAAATTTTAAGACTAAGTTCGCTTGTGAGGTAAAGAACCTCAACGTGAACGATTTCCTGGACCGCAAAGAGGCACGTAAGATGGACCGCTACACTCAGCTGGCCCTGATTGCTGCTAAGCAGGCTGTTGAAGACAGTGGCATGGATCTGGAGACAGAAGACAAGAACCGTATCGGCGTGGTTTACGGCGTAGGTATCGGTGGAATTAAGACCTTCGAGGACGAGGTAAAGTACTATGGTGTTCACGAGGCCGATGGTCCTAAGTTCAACCCCTTCTTCATCCCCAAGATGATTGCTGATATCGCAGCAGGTCAGATTTCGATTATGTATGGCTTCCACGGCCCCAACTATATCACAGCTTCAGCTTGTGCATCTTCATCAAACGCACTGGCCGACGCCTTCAACCTGATTCGTCTGGGTAAGGCAAACGCTATCGTTGCTGGTGGTGCCGAGGCTGCTATCTGCGCTACAGGTGTAGGTGGTTTCAATGCCATGCACGCACTTTCAACCCGTAACGACGAGCCCGAGAAGGCCAGCCGTCCATTCAGCGCAAGCCGCGATGGATTTATCATGGCTGAGGGTTCTGGTTGCTTGATTCTCGAGGAACTGGAGCACGCTAAGGCTCGTGGTGCTAAGATCTACGCTGAGATGGTAGGTGCTGGTATGAGCGCAGATGCTCACCACATCACCGCTTCTCACCCCGAGGGTCTGGGCGCTAAGCTCGTTATGCAGAACGCTCTTGAGGACGCAGGTTTGAATCCTGAGGACATCGATTATATCAACGTTCACGGCACATCAACTCACGTTGGTGATATCTCTGAGGCCAAGGCCATCAAGGAGGTATTCGGCGATGCAGCCTTCAAGCTCAACATTTCTTCTACCAAGTCGATGACCGGTCACCTGCTGGGTGCCGCTGGTGCTGTAGAGGCAATGGTAACAGTGCTGGCTGTTAAGAACGATATCGTTCCTCCAACAATTAACCACGAGGAGGGCGACGAGGATCCTGAGATTGATTACAACCTGAACTTCACATTCAACAAGGCTCAGAAGCGCGAGGTACGTGCTGGACTCAGCAACACCTTCGGCTTTGGTGGTCACAACGCATGTGTAGTATTCAAGAAGTATGAGGCTTAATAACATCATAGATAGAATAAAGCTCCCTTTCCGTCAGGAGAAGGAGCTTTTTTCTTCTCTTTATGAGATATTGGGATTCTACCCCCACAATATCGAGTATTACAAGATGGCGCTGATGCACAAGAGCATCCGCAAGCGCAACGACAAGGGCAAGCCGCTGAACAACGAGCGACTGGAGTTCCTGGGTGATGCTATACTCGATGCTGCTGTGGGTTATATCGTTTACCGTCATTATGAGGGTAAGCGCGAGGGATTCCTCACCAACACACGATCGAAACTCGTAAGCCGCGAAACGCTTGGAAAGTTGGCTACCGAAATGCGATTGAGCAATCTGCTGATATCAGCAGGTCATTCAACCTCGCACAACAGCTATGTTGAGGGTAATGCTTTCGAGGCGCTGGTAGGTGCCATTTATCTGGATCGTGGCTACGAGGCTTGCCTGTGGTTCTTCGAGCATCAGGTACTGGGCAAGTTCATTGACATCGATAAGGTTGCATTCAAGGAGGTAAACTTCAAGTCGAAACTGCTTGAATGGAGCCAGAAAAATCGTGTGCGTTTGGAGTACAAGCTCACAAAGCAGAAGAAAGACGAAAACGGCAGCCCGGTATTCACCTATATGGTCATCATCGAGGGCGTGAATGGCGAGAGTGGCTCAGGCTACTCAAAGAAAGAGGCGCAGCAGAAGGCGTCGAAAGACACGCTGCAGCGCCTGAAGCGCGAACCACAGTTTGTAGATGCTGTGTTTGCTGCCAAGACTGCCCGTACGCAGATGGAAGAAGAGCCGGCAATGGCTGTGCCCGATCCTGAAAAGGAGCAACAGAGCTTTATCATCGAGCAGCCAGCAGAAACAGAACAGGTTGAAGAGCAGTTGGTAAAACAACCAGCCCCACAACCTTCGAAGAAGCCAGCAATAGATTTTTCAGATAAGGAATTCGACCTCTCGGACATCTCTCATAAAGAGAAATCGCGCGAGGAAATCATAGCCGAAGCTGAAGCTGCAGCTTTCGCAGAATAAGAAAACTTAAGTGGCAGAAATATTAAGAGCCTAAGGAGATTTACTTTTCCTCCTTAGGCTCTTTATGTTTCAGGGTGTGAAAGATTTCTGCTAAGCCCCTGTATATTTTCCTACGAAGAGGATAACACCCGACGACTGCTCGCGAATGACATAAACAAACGGGCGGTTGGCGTAGAAGGTAGCCTTAGGATAAACTGGCGGCTCTGACGGATAAGAAGAAGTAAATTTTTCACCAACGATGGTTACAGCAGCGGCCTCCGATCCTTCTTCGCTCACCTTAATCTTTGCCTTCTGGCGCATCATACTTATATATAGGTTGCCATTCTCGCACATATTGGGGATTTCGGAGAAATCACAGTCGAAAGCCAGATGGATGCCCAGCTTCTGCATCAACGGGATGAGTCCGCCAACCTCCTTACTATCTGTATCCGATTCCGTTTCGTAGCGAGGCAGCTTCAGATCAACCTCGTAGGGCTCAAACACGCCGCCCATCGTTCCGCAGAAACTCTCCACATCGGCAAAACCCACTTTCGACAGATGCTCGATGACGTCATCAATGGTTTTGCCTTCCTCGGGCAGCATCACCGTCATGTTCCAATATCCATTGCCGTAAGGCATCTTGATGGCTGAGTAGAGCCCGTTATTCACATACGATATCAGCACGTTCTGGTGCATCATGGGCACCTTGCCTTTGCCGTCGAACAACTCATCCTTGGTGTTCTTCGCATCAAACTTCGAAGCCCAGTCGGCCTTGAAGTAGATAGCGTTCAGCAGATAGGATACTGCCGTAGGTTCAATCTCGGCGATGATGTCTTTTATCATACCGTTGGTCTTGTCGTTGCACCAATTATTGATAACGTCGGCCGATTTCTTTGTCTCTGCAAAGTTCAGCGCCTCGGCCGTAGCATCGTAATAGTCGGCGACATCCTTCTCGAATTGCTTTTTCAGCTTGTATTTCTCGTTCAGAAAAATGGCGTTAGCGATGTTAAGCGTTACCTTGCCATCAACCTTTGGCAGATTATCGATAAGATTCTTGCAGTAGTCGTTCACGGCCTTGATGCCTCCCTGGTGGAAACCTAAGGTCTGCTCCAGCTCTTCTTCCGTCTTTCCGATAGCTGCATCGTTCACCATTCCTAAGGCGTAGGTGATGCTGAGTGGCGAGTAAATAAAGCTCTTACTGCTACGATCCGTTTCGTTAACGGTTTTCAGGAAGTTCAGCGTAAACTGGTTGTTGTCGTTTACAAACACACTCTGCTCCTGAGTTAGCTGTATAGGCTTTGATTCACCCAGCATGTTTACAACTTGCTTGGGTTCGAGCTGCTCAATCTCTTCTGACGAGCTGCATGAAAGGAGGCTCGAAAGGATGACTCCACTCAGCATAATGGCTGATAATAAAAAAAACTTTTTCTTCATATTCATACGTATTTTAGGTTCATTTCGCTATAATAATGCAGTATTTAAGCGATTCTTGTATAGAAAAATGTTAAAGAATCTAAAAACTTTCTATTCTCATACAAGATTTCAGTACTTTTGAATTCTTAATCATAGAACGTAAGCAGAAAATGGTCAATCAACTCGTTGAGCGAATACGGAATAAAGACCAACGGGCGATGAGCGAGCTCTACCAGATGTATATTGGTGAGCTATCATCGGTCTGCTACCGCTATATACCCAATAGCGACGATGCGAAGGATGTGCTGCAGAACAGTTTTATAAAGATATTCACCGCCATCCCATCGCTTGAGTATCGCGGCGAAGAGGCGTTCAAAGGCTGGCTGATGAGGGTTGTAGCAAACGAGGCGCTGATGTTCCTAAGGACCAAGAAGAAACTGCTGTTTGTAGAGCAGGACGAGATAAAACAGAAGCAAGCGGATATAGCAGACGACACCCCTGCAACAGAGCAGATTTCGGCCGACCAGCTGCATCAGCTGATAAGCGAACTACCTGATGGATACAGAACGGTACTGAATCTGTATGTATTTGAAGACTACTCGCATCGGCAGATAGCCGAACTACTAGGTATCAAGGAGAGCACATCGGCCTCTCAGCTCCATTACGCCAAGCAATGGCTGGCACGCAGAATAAAGGAAATAATAATCGATAAGGAATGAAAGAGGATTGGACGAAACAAATGAAACAAAAACTGGAGGGGCACCAGATGACTCCACCAGCCGGACTCTGGGAGAGCATCAGTAACGAGATGCAACTCCAGACTGAGTCTGAGTCTGCCCCTGTTTCAGCCCCAGCAAAGACTGTTTCTATGCGCCGCTGGTATTGGGTGGCTGCAGCTGCCATCCTAGCGATTGTTGGATGCTTTACCGTTTATCAGTTTGATACCCAAGAGCCCCAGTTAACGGCTAACAGCCAGAAAGTGATGGCACCTAAAGCCGAAGCAGACAAGCCAGCAATGCCGTCAGAAGAACCAATACTTCTGGCTCAAGCGACAAATGATCATAAGGTAGAAAAAACTATGGGAACGAAGTGTCAGCCCCAACCCCAGTTTTACGAACAGCAACTACCTACAGGCGAAAATCTGCAGGAGGTGACAGACAATAGCTTACAAGAGGCTACAAACGAAAACGCTCCAGATGCTACTGACAATCATCAGCAGGTATCAGAAGATACCAAAATTATTGCGTCGCAGGAAAAGAAACAAACCTATCTGCCTGATGTTATCAATCCAAGCGAAACCCGCTCAAAATCAATCGATACAGATAAATGGACCATCGGACTGAACGGTTCGAACGGTTTGTTGATGGCGAGTAATAATTTAGGAAACACTATGGGTGGACAATTCCTGAATAGCGATGCGAATTACGCAGTTAACAGCGATGTTGATTTAGGCAAAAACGGCGGTACTATTGTTACCGACTACATCAAGTTCGGCGAAACTTCTTCGTTTACCAATATGTACACCCTGCCCGATGTAGTTTCGAAACACAAGTTGCCTGTTAGATTCGGACTCTCGTTACAGTATCAACTTAGCAATCGCATCGCTTTGCATAGTGGTATCAGCTATACCTATCTCGAGTCGGAGTTTATCACACCTATTACCAACAGTAATAATTACATCCAGAAACTCAGATACTTAGGCATTCCCGTAGGCGCATCATGGAACATATGGAGCACCGGTAATCTTAATGTTTATCTAGCGGGTACCGCCT
The DNA here is from genome assembly GCF_000701965.1 of Prevotella sp. RM4. Lineage (NCBI taxonomy): Bacteria > Pseudomonadati > Bacteroidota > Bacteroidia > Bacteroidales > Prevotellaceae > Prevotella > Prevotella sp. RM4. The sequence continues at coordinate 31,929 of NZ_JNKG01000008.1, read as the reverse complement.
TGCTCGAGAAATGTATCGACGCTCAAGTATCCGATGGCGATATCGACCAGCGCCCCTGGCAGTTCTCACTTAATGCCGCTGCTGGTGCCGAATATAATATCACACGCCAGTTCGGACTTTACCTTGAGCCTGCGCTGGGTTATTACTTTAACGACGGAACCTCTTTGCAGCATTATTACAAAGAGCATCCGCTGGCACCATCTATCCAGTTTGGATTAAGATTACATCTTAAATGATAAAAAAACGAAAAATATTCCCCCTTTACAACGGAATTGCGTAATTTTGCAGGCAGATTGCGCAATTATTAACATGAGTATAACAAAGATTGTAAGAAAAGTATTCGAGCCTAGACAAAAGGAACTCGAGAAACACTTCAACCAAGGCAAAGCACTCCAAGAAGCTGTGCTGGGCCGACTGGTGGCTGAAGCCCAAGATACGGAATACGGACGAAATCATGCCTTTGCATCAATAAAAGGTTACGATGATTTTTCCAAACACATCCCCGTAAATACCTACGAAGAACTCAAAGAATCGATAGATCGCATGCGTCATGGCGAAACAGATGTGCTGTGGCCAGGTCGTGTAAAATGGTATGCCAAATCATCGGGCACTACCAACGATAAATCAAAATTCATCCCTGTAAGCAAAGAGGGACTAAAACGCATACACTATCGTGGCGGATTTGATGCTGTGGCCATGTATCTGCAAAACAATCCTAAGTCGCGCATGTTCGATGGTAAGGGACTGATTCTTGGTGGCAGTCATGCACCTAATTATAATCTGAAAGACTCTCTGGTTGGCGATTTGAGCGCCATCCTGATTGAGAATATCAACCCGTTGGCCAATCTGGTTCGTGTGCCGAAGAAACAGACAGCTCTGCTTTCTGACTTTGAGATTAAGCGCGACCGTATTGCCCGCGAGGCCATGAACAAAAACGTAACCAACCTTTCGGGTGTACCCTCGTGGATGCTCTCTGTACTAACCCGCATGATGGAGATAACAGGCAAAACACATCTTGAAGAGGTATGGCCTAACATCGAGGTGTTCTTCCATGGTGGTGTGGCCTTTACGCCTTATCGCATACAGTACGAACAGCTCATTACCTCGCCCAACATGCACTATATGGAAACGTATAATGCCAGCGAGGGATTCTTCGGCCTGCAGAACGATCCATCGGACAAGTCGATGCTGCTGATGCTCGACTACGATGTGTTCTACGAGTTCATACCAATGGACGAAATTGGCAAGGAGAATCCAACCATCGTACCATTGTGGGGTGTAGAAACAGGTAAAAACTACGCTATGGTTATCTCAACCAGCTGTGGTTTGTGGCGTTATGAAATCGGCGACACCATCCAGTTTACATCTACCAATCCGTACAAGTTTATCATCTCTGGTCGCACCAAGCATTTTATTAATGCCTTTGGCGAGGAGCTGATAGTAGATAATGCCGAAAAGGGACTGGCCTATGCTTGCGAACAGACAGGTGCCGAGGTTTCGGAATATACCGCTGCCCCTGTGTTTATGGACCAGAACGCCAAGTGCCGCCATCAGTGGCTCATCGAATTCAAGAAGCGCCCTGCCAATCTGCAGCAGTTCAGCGATCTGCTTGATAAGCATCTGCAGGAAATCAACAGCGATTACGAAGCTAAACGTTATAAAGATATTACGCTGCAGCACCTTGAGATTATCGAGGCACGCGAGAATCTGTTTAACGACTGGCTGAAACTGAAAGGCAAGTTAGGCGGACAGCACAAGGTGCCTCGCCTTAGCAACTCTCGCGAACATATCGAACAATTATTGAAGTTGAACGCATGAAGAAACTCCTCTATATCTGCAGTATAGCTTTGGCTATGATTGGTTGTGCCCGCATGGGACAGCCCGATGGCGGTTGGTACGACGACGATCCACCAAAGGTTCTAAGCGCTACACCTGCCGATCAGGCCACCAACGTGAACACCAAGAAGATTACCATCCTGTTTGATGAGTATATCAAACTTACCGACGCAACCAACAAGGTGATTGTGTCGCCCCCACAGTTGGAAGTACCCGACATCAAGGCTGCGGGTAAAAAAATTGTAGTGGAACTGCAGGACTCACTGATGGCGAATACCACTTATACCATCGACTTCAGCGATGCCATCAGCGATAACAACGAGAATAACCCTATGGGTAGCTATACCTATAGCTTCTCCACAGGCGAAAAGATTGATACTTTCGAAGTATCGGGCTATGTGCTCGATGCCAGCAATCTCGAACCCATCAAGGGCATCATGGTAGGCTTGTATAATGATCTGGCTGATTCTGCCTTCCAAACCAAACCTATGCTGCGTGTATCGCGTACCGACAGTCGTGGACACTTTGTAGTAAAAGGTGTGGCTCCTGGCACTTATCGCGCTTATGCCCTGCAGGATGCCGATGGCGACTTCCGCTTTACACAGAAGAGTGAGATGATTGCCTTTAACCAGCAGACCTTCGAGCCTGGCTCTAAGCCCGACGTGCGAACCGACACCGTTTGGCGCGACTCGTTGCATATCGATGCGCTGATAAAAGTGCCTTACACCCACTTCCTGCCCGATGATATCACACTGTTGGCATTCACCCACGTGCTTACCGATCGTTTCCTTATCAAGACCGAACGCGTAGAAGCCAATAAGTTCTCGATGTACTTCAGCTATGGTCATCCCGACCTGCCAGTTATCAAGGGTTTAAATTTCGACAGTAACGATGCTTTTGTAATCGAGACAAACGAGAAACAAGACACCATCCATTACTGGTTGCGCGATACCACACTGATTAATCAGGATACCCTACGTATGGAGATCAACTATCAGATTTCCGACTCTACAGGTATGCTCATTAACCAAACGGATTCCATCGAATCGCTGGCTAAAACTCCATACGCCAAGCGACAGAAGGAAAAAGCCAAGGAGATTGACCAGTGGATGAAGGAGCAGGAAAAGAAAAAGAAACGTGATATGCCTTACGACTCCGTATGGCACGAGAAACCCTTGGAGCCCAAGTTCGATGTGCCATCACAGATGGATCCCGATAAGGTCATTAAGGTTGAAATGCCTACACCTTTGCAGCATTGCGACACAGCTGCGGTTCATCTCTATTCGATGATCGACTCTGTATGGTACGAATCAGATTGCCGCATGGAGCCTATACCCCATCAGATCAGAAGTTACCAGATTCTGGCCGATTGGCGACCAGGCATAGAGTATAGCCTTGAGATAGATTCTGCAGCTTTCGTAGATATCTATGGCAAAGTATCTAATGCCTATAAACAAGGCATCAAGGTTAAGGGCGAAGACGAATACGGCACGCTGAAACTTAACATCTCGGGTATAGAAGATTCTGCCATGGTGGTTCAGTTGCTTAACGGTTCGGATAAAGTAGTAAAACTGGCCCGCGTAAATAACCATGTGGCCGAATTTAAATTCCTTAAACCCGAGAAGTATTACGTAAGTGCCTTTATCGATAGTAATGGTAACGGCATCTGGGATACAGGAGACTATGCCGAAGGCCGACAGGCAGAGGCTGTTTATTACTATCCCAAAGAGATAGAAGGCAAAGCCAAATGGGATTTGAATCTTAACTGGAATGTAACGGCTGTACCCGTGTACAAACAAAAGCCAGAGAAGATTACCAAACAGAAACCAGAGGCAGCTAAGAAACTAAAGAACAGAAATGTAGAACGCGCCCGCCAAATGGGTATAGAATACCTGAAGGATAAGGGCATAAATGTAGATAGCAAGAAATGAAGAAGATAATTCTTTCGCTGATGATTATGCTTGGCACAGGTCTCTCGGCCCATGCCCAGTGTGGAATTGCCAATACCGCCTTTAAGAGCGGCGAGAGCCTGGAGTACGACCTTTACTTTAACTGGCAGTTTATTTGGGTAAAGGTTGGATCGGCCCAGATGGATACTAAGATGACCAAGTTTGAGGGCAAGGATGCGTGGAAATCGTACCTGATTACACGTGGAAACTCTAAGCTCGACAAGTACTTCACTATGCGCGATACCTTGCTGTCGTACTGCAATCCCGATCTTTCGCCAATGTATTTCCGCAAAGGCGCCCGTGAAGGTAGCAGATACTATGTAGATGAGATATGGTACACCTATCCTAACGGCAACTGTCAGCTGAAGAAGCACCGTATTGATGCCGATGGCGAGCAGCATTGGAAAACCAGCACCTATCGTAACTGTATTTACGATATGATGTCGATCTTCCTGCGTGCCCGCAACTTCGATGCCACCAAACTGAAGAAGGGTCAGGTTATCCCCACCCCTATCAGCGATGCACGTAATCTGTCTAACTCGTGGTTGGAGTTCCGTGGTCGCGAAACCTTCAAGATGAATGGTTCAAAGGAGAAATTCCGTTGCCTGGTAATGTCGTTCTATGAGCGCGAGGACGGAAAAAGTCACGAGCTTATCCGCTTCTATATCACCGACGATCAGAACCATATACCAGTACGCCTCGACATGTTCCTTTCGTTCGGAAGTGCCAAGGCCTACCTGAATAATTATAAAGGTGTTCGCAGCGCGATGACCTCGAAAATCAAATAGGGTTATATCTCTGTTTCGAGATAATCAATAAAGTCAGAAAAGCTATATTGATTGGGGGAGGTGCCTGTTACGTTTAAGCCAGCCTCCTCAGCGCATCGTGTGGTGTAAGGACCAAACGAGTAGATAGGCACGTTAACAGGCTGGCCCTGTGTTTCGGCAAATTTCATAATTCTTGATAATACGTAGGCCTCGCCACCACTGGTGAGGGCTACAGCGTTTATATTACCGCTACGTAGGGCATCGGCTGTTTCGGCATAGTACTCATCGCTCATAGCTGTGGTACGATAGCAATATACATATGATACGTCGGCACCTGTTGCGCTTAGGGCATTCTGGAAATTGGTGATCGTTGGCGGAACAGGCAGTCCGCTATATTTAGGCCACAGCACAGCAATACGCTTCGACTGTAGTGCCTGTTCGCTTTCCAAAGCCTCGATAATCCCCATCAAACTGGGTTTGGCATGTGGTAATGCCACTGTAACACCCAGAAACTCCTGCACGACTTTCTGATCTTTACCTATGGCTACTACCTTACCATCAATAAGCGATCTGTCGACACCAGCAGAGGAAAGTGCCCTGACGGCCATGATGCTTGTGCAGATAATATAATCGTACGATGCCAACTGATTACAGAACGGCAGGAAAGTGCCACCAGGGGGCAGTAAGGTACTGCTGATAAAAGGCACAAACATGGGATGGAAGCTGCATGTGGGGCGTTTGCCAAAAGCCTCGTGCAAACTTACATGATAGGTGTCAGGAGCTGTAAATAAAATACGTTTTACCATTTGGCCAGCATCTGATTAGGTTTAAACACACGAATTACATAAATCAGACTTACGAGCGCAATGCCTAGCTCGATGAGATAGAGGCCACGATAGTCGAGCCACTCGCCAACGCCACCCGAAATAATCGATATGAGCGACGAACTGAGATGAACCACAACCACCTGGATGGTGAAATCGGTTCCCTCACGTCCATCGCGTACACAATCCATCGCTGTGGTATAAACCACAATCGACGCAAAGGCATGACATGTTTTTACCAGCAGCAAACCACCTACCAATAGGGGGAGTGTAGGCGAAATAAACGTTAGCAGCAGGAAATATAGCGGAGCTGTAACAATCATGAAGGCCACCATTAAGCGAGCTCGATACATACCGATACGACGGATTAGCACATGGGCCACCCAAGCCATCACAAACGATGTGGCTGTACCCACCATACCAAACCACACACCTATCTCCTTCATGTTATAGCCCAAGTCAACCATATAAGGGCGCACATTGGCAATAATGCCGATGATACCCATAAAGTAGAGCAACAGGAAGATCACGTGTGGGATAATTTCCTTGCGCGAGAAGAACCACATAAAATCCATCAGCTTGGCACGCTGTTTGGGCGAACGTGGCTCGATATGTATCTTCTTATTAAACTGCAAAGGCACCACCATGAACCAGGCCACCAATCCCAACAGCGGGAAAACAACACTCCAACCAAAATGGTCGAGCATCACGATAAAGATACCACTACCTAAGAAAGCACCAGCGTAACGTCCCATCGACTGCATACTATTCACAGCACTATGATCACCCTTACCAAAAGCCCTCACCGCCAAACCATCGGTAGCAATATCCTGTGTAGCCGATGCAAACATCGATATAAAAACTAACACAAAGATAAAGTAGATATCGGAGGAGATATCCAAGAATCCGATACACATGATTGAAAGGGCATAGACCGACTCCATTAGCAGGATGAAACGGCGATAGCTGGCCAGATGAGAACACTGGCGATCTACCATAGGGGCCCAAAGAAACTTAATGAGCCAAGGGATATGCACCAGATGCAGCAAGCCAATAGTGGCCAGACCGTAATTGGCCTGGCGCATACTAACCTGCATGGATGTGGTGATAAATGTGGATGGGATGAACTGCGCTATGTAGAGACAGAAGAACGTAGCGAGATTCAGTTTTCTTACATTATTTACGCTGGTGGGAGTAGCCATGAAACTATTGGTGGTTTAGAAATTTAACTCGATCGTGGTTCCAAACATCAATGGCTTGCCAGCCTGAGCATAGTTGCCGGTTGACGACTTAAAGCCGTAAGCCATATAGTTGGTATCAGTCAGATTCTTGCCCCATACTTCCCAAGTAACAATACCCTTAGTAAGGGCCACCTTGGCGTTGAGTGTGGTATAGAAGTCCTGACTTACAAGATTATCCTCGGCCCAGTAGATACGACCCAAGCCACGCAAACCTACATTGAACATCACGCGATCTAACCAACCTGTGGGGTTAATGGTGTAGTTAGCATCAAGACTTAGCGTGTGGTTGGGCACCATGGGCAGGCGATTATTAGTATAATCTACTGTGGCACTCTTTACATAAGAGAGGAAACGGGCATAAGTATATCCGTAGTTAGCTGTGAACTGAAGGCCCTCAACAGGACGCACGATTACATTCAACTCAGCACCCTTGCTATCTGTATGACCAGCATTGGTGGTGATATTACCCACGCCTGTAATGGTAGAAGTAATCTGCATGTGACGCCAATCGATATAGAACAGGTCGGCACTCAGGGTAAGCAGATTGTTCAGCAGGTTAATGCTGGCGCCAACCTCGTAGTTCCAACTGTATTCCGGCTCGTACGAACGCTCATCGAATGTAGAGAACGACTTATTGAAACCACCTGGTTTATAGCCACGAGTAACTGACACATAGTAGAGGTTATCCTCGGTAGTAAGATACTGAAGCGTAAACTTAGGTGTTACCTGTGTAAAATCCTTGCTGCTCTCGAAAGATTCGCCTGTAGCCGAAGACATCTGACTGGGATCAACCAACGTAAAACCTCCATCGGATAGTGGCGAGGCTTTTACTTTTAGATTATCATAGTTGGTCTTTGCATGCTCATAATCAAAACGGATACCAGCTGTAGCCGAAAGTCCCTGCCAGATGTTGTAGGTACTCTGGTGATACAGGGCCAACGAACTGGTTGGAACACAATAGTTGGTATGACTGAGCGAGCCTGCTGATGGTGAGAAGTTATCAACTGTACGATCCACATGCTCCATCATGCCAAAGACACCAACCACCCACTGGTAACGGCTATCGTTATTCGACTTGAGAGTAAACTCCTGCGACACCATATTCTGGTGGCGGGCATTCTCTACAAACGACTTGTCGTTAACAGTAAAGTCCTGATCGATAGCCTGCTTTGAGTTGATATACTGGAACGATGTCTGGCTATTAAAGCTAACCACAGGACCATTATAGGTAATACCCAGACCATTGGTGCTGATAAGGCGACGGAATGAGCTATATCGGTTATAGTTGATATCCTGCAACGTATTGGTTTCAACATTCACTGGGGCATAGGGATAACCTCCCTGATCGCTGTAAGTAAAATGGCTGGTAAGGCGTATCAACCAATTATCAGATGGCTTATAATACAATCCTATACGCTCCTCGGTCTCGTTCATCTTATCTACCTTTTCGTTCAGATAGCTATTACGGAAGGCGCCATCGTTATGATGATAGAGTGCACCAAAGGTAAAACCGAACTTATCCGATACCTTGGTGTAATTAGATATCTGCGTGCGCAAATCGTTATATTTACCATAGCCCAGACGAACACGGGTGTTCTGATACTCCAATGGGTTACGGGTACTGATGTTTACAATACCACCGATGGCATTTCTACCATACAATGTACCCTGCGGACCACGTAGCACCTCAACCGAGGCCACATCGCCCAGATCGCAATCAAACGAGAGGGGCTCGTAGAAAGGCATACCATCTACATAAAAACCGATACCTGTTCCATCCGACTTATTACCCACACCGCGTACAAACACGGGGCAACTGGCTCTCGAACCATAGTCGGGCATATAGAAATTGGGAATAACGGCAGTTAACTCCTTAAGTCCTGTTATCTGCTGATTACTGAGCTGACGAGCCGACAAAGCCGAACGCGATGCAGGCACCAACTCGTATTTGTTTGTTTTAAACGCACTAACCACCACTTCGTCGAGCTTGTACGAGCGGGCTGTGGTTGTGTCGGCGGGTGTAACCTCTGGTCCTTCAACCACCAACATTGCTGATAATAGTAATCCTAAAAACATACCTTTTGTTAATTTATAATGATTATTTTTGTGTTTGTCTGAACCATTCTGTTACGAACTGTACATTCTCCAATGGCGTATCCTTATGAACGCCATGCCCCAGATTAAAGATATAATTGGGATGCTCTCGGAAGAAAGCCAGATACTGCTGCAGATGCTGCTCGATAACAGCCTGAGGGGCAAACAGTATACGTGGATCCATATTACCCTGAAGACCTATGGCCGGATTAACAAGATGACGAGCCACTAACAGAGGTGTCTGCCAATCGATACTTACATAATCGCAATCCTCAGGGGTAAGCATCTGCAGACCAGCCCCAAATCCCTTGGGGAAGAAAATAACAGGCAAGCCATGCTGCCTTACAGCAGCCGTGATACGGCGCACAAAGGGCATAATCATATCCTGATAAAGCTCGGCAGATATCACACCAGCAAACGACTCGAATATCTGGAAGGTGTCGATACCATGAGTTGCTTGCAGATGTACATATGCCTCGCTGGCGCTGGTGATGGCATCGAGCAACTGGAGCGATTCCTCGCGATGGGTGTAGAGATAGCGTACCACATCGGTAAACTGCATCGTCTTGTCGCGACCACCCAACATGTAACACAAGCAGGTAAGCGGGCCACCACAAAAACCAATCACAGGTGTATCGGCCCTTTTCTGGCCCATAATCTCATCCAGCGTATCGGCCACATGATTAAGATGCGAGGGGCTAAAGCTTAATTCTGCCGCAGGATGCTCTACATCCATCAGCGGATGGGGAAAAGCAGGCCCTTCGTTGGTCCATTCCACCTTGACGCCCAATGCCTCAGGGATTACCAAGATATCGCTAAACAAGATGGCAGCATCCATACCCATATCGTCAATTGGCATCAGGGTAACCTCGGCAGCCAGATTGGCATACGACATGATGGTACGGAAAGGCAGCATCTTAGTGAGCTGGCGATAACGGGGTAATACGCGACCAGCCTGTCGCATCATCCATACTGGAGGGCGACAGGCTGGTTGGTGATTGATAACCGCAAAGAAGGGATTGCTATACATATATTATTAAATTTTGTGTTCCTAAACACCTTTAACTTATTTCGGGTGCAAAGGTACGACAAATCAAAAAGCTGTGCAATCCCTATAAATATGGATTTTTAACAGATGTTACTTGTTTTCTGCTTCAAAGGCGGCAATCTTATTTTTATAATATGTACGTAGCTCCTGCCAGTTATAGTAAGGCCACTGGTTGGTCTTGATAGGCAGATAGGCCTCGCGCTCGTTCAGCAGGGCCTTTACAAGAATATCGCCAGTCTTTCCCTTTTTGGGGCGATAGAATATCAGCTGGATATTGCAGCCCATGGGGAAAATGCGATAGTTACGCCAATACTTATCGAGTTCATCGAGATTGTTCACAACCATGCCGCAGTTATCCAACTCCAACAAACAAGCCAGAGGCATTACACAAACCTCGTGGCCAAATCGCAAAGTGGCCTGTGTCTGAGTAACGGTGTCGGCAGTAGCTATGATGTTCTTCAGCAGATTAAGCTGACTGAAAGGCATCTTACCACCCGAAACAGGCGATGCACCATAATCGAGATACCAACCTACATTCTTCTGGCGCCACTGGTCGTAAACCTCCTCATCGGTAAACAGCGAGAAGAGCTCGAGATCGGTGTCGTGACTCTGCATATTGCAAGCCACATGGAACAGCTGGCGCATCAGCGAACCTGCATTCACATTATTATATACGTAAGCCTCGTCGTTAAACAACGCTTTCATCAAGCGCTCTGGGTGGGTGTACTTATAGGCATATTCGCGCTCTTCCTTATCGCCAGTGGTGCGTCCAAGTTTCGCTACCAGTCCATCCCAAGGCTGATTGAGATAGTACTGCAGACTCTCGCTTACATCGTTATGAATCTGGGCTGTAGGATTAGCAGCAGCCAGCTCTTCGCACTCAGCAATCATCGACAGAATACAACGGTTCACCGTGGTGCTACGGGCATCTATCTTTAGATTCTTGGTTTTGAAAATCTCAGGAAAATGCTGCACCATACGCTTTCCGATACCATGATGCTGACGTTCACCGACAGTAGTCAAATCGCCTAAACGTTTATGGGCTGTAGCGTAGATAGCTTCAATAGTTGCGAGTGTTTTCTCACCTAATGGCGTAAGTTTCCCTTGCTCCTTAGCTGCCTTCAGCGTTGCAAGGGGTTTTGAGTAATTGCCATCGCTGATGAGCCAACGCGATCCATGACGACCATAATGACTCATATAGTAAGGTTCATAATTCTTAGGAGCGGGCGTCAGCGCCTTGTCAGTAAGCTGACGATCGTAATCCAAATAGTTACTACCTGCCAAAAAACGATTTGTTGCAATCTCATCTTTAGCCGAAGTCTCAAAAACAGGTGCATTCATCCCTGAGCCTTGCTCGCCTACCCGTAGCCCTTGCGCCTGCAAAGTCATCGAAAAACCGATGGCCAGAATTAATAGTTTTCGTTTCATAATCCTTTATTGTTTGATATTGATGTGCAAAGATAATCAAATATTCGGAAAAAAGCGTTTTTATTTGGTTTTTTACGCAGTTATTTGTAATTTTGCAGCCAAATATTATTAAATAGGTATAGCATGATACAATCGATGACAGGCTACGGCAAGGCGGTCGTGGCATTTAAGGAGAAGAAAATTCACGTAGAAATCAAGTCGCTGAACTCAAAGCAGCTCGACTTGAACACACGTATCGCACCTCTCTATCGTGAGAAAGAGATGGAGATGCGCCAGATGGTGGCAGAGGCTCTGATTCGCGGAAAAGTGGACATGAGCGTTTGGGTTGAGAAGGATACATCGGTAGATCCAACCCCTATCAACGCACAGCTGGTTGAGAACTACTACCAGCAGATTAAGGCCATCGCCGACAAGACTGGTATTCCAACTCCTGAGGATTGGTTCTATACCCTGCTCCGCATGCCAGACGTAATGACTAAGACTGATGTTGAAGAGCTGGACGACGAGGAGTGGAAGGTAGTGAAAGGCGGTGTAGCCGAGGCCCTGAAGAACCTGGTTGACTTCCGTACTCAGGAGGGTGCTGCCTTGCAGAAGAAGTTTACTGAGAAGATTGACAATATTGCCAAGCTGATGGGCGAGATTGAGCCATACGAGAAGAGTCGTGTTCAGAAGATTAAGGCACGTATCATAGATGGCTTGCAGCAGATTCCAACAGCCGACTATGATAAGAACCGCTTGGAGCAGGAGCTGATTTACTATATTGAGAAGCTGGACATCAGCGAGGAGAAGCAGCGACTGACCAACCACCTGAAGTATTTCCGCGACACCATGAACGAGCCTGCCGGACAGGGTAAGAAGCTGGGCTTTATCGCTCAGGAGATGGGTCGTGAGATTAACACAACCGGTTCGAAGAGTAATCAGGCCGAGATGCAGAACATCGTGGTTAAGATGAAGGACGAGCTGGAGCAGATTAAGGAACAGGTTCTTAACGCACTTTAAACGATGGCAAAAGGTAAATTAATTATTATATCGGCTCCATCGGGCACAGGCAAGAGTACCATTATCTCATGGCTGATGAGAGAGCACAAGGAACTGAATCTAGCCTACTCTATCTCGTGCACATCGCGAGCTCCTCGCGGCACAGAGCAGAACGGGGTAGACTATTTCTTCCTGACACCAGAGGAATTCCGCCAGCGTATTGAGAACGACGAATTCCTGGAGTACGAGGAGGTATATACCGACCGCTTTTACGGCACGCTGAAGTCGCAGGTTGAGAACCAGTTGGAAGCTGGACAGAACGTGGTGTTCGACGTTGACGTGAAAGGTGGCGTAAACATCAAGAAATTCTATGGCGACAAGGCGCTGAGCCTGTTTATCCAGCCCCCATCAATCAACGAACTTCGCAAACGATTGGAAGGTCGTGCAACAGATGCCCCCGAGGTTATCGACCAGCGTATTGCCCGTGCCGAGTTCGAACTCTCGTTTGCCGATAAGTTCGATAAGGTGGTTATCAACGACAAGTTGGAATATGCCGAGGCTGATGCTTTGGAAATAATCAAGGATTTTTTAGATATCGAATGATAAGAACGGGGATTTTTGGCGGATCGTTCAATCCCATTCATAACGGTCACATTTCGTTGGCTCGTCAGTTTCGTGAAAAAGCTGGGCTCGACGAAGTGTGGCTGATGGTTTCGCCACAGAACCCCCTGAAAGCCCAAGCCGATTTGCTGGACGACCAGATACGCATGGAGATGGCCCGCCTGGCTGTTGAAGGCGAAACTGGCATCATAGCCAGCGACTACGAGATGCATCTGCCCAAACCATCGTACACCTGGAACACACTCGAGGCCCTGAAGCGAGATTATCCCGACCGCGAGTTTGTACTGATGATAGGTGGCGACAACTGGCAGCTGTTTGACAAGTGGTATCGTGCCGATGATATCCGCAATCAGTACCAGATTATCGTTTATCCCCGTCGTGGTTGCGAAGGTGGTATCGACGGACTCGACCTCATCGACATTTCGAGCACCGAAATACGCGAGTGCATCCAGGCAGGCAAGCCTATCGATCATCTGGTGCCAAAGGCTGTGGCTGAATATATAAAGGAACACGAACTCTATGCTTAAAGGACTGAAAATAAACCCATTAAAGTGGATTGGCGCCCTGTTTATGCCCATCCAGAAAAACAGCGCATTCTTTGTGTTTATGTTTGCGCTGGGAATGATTTGTACACAACTGGAACTGATGCCCGTCTATCTGGTAGGCAAAGGTGCCGAACCATACCAGTTTTCCGAACCCGAACTGTTTCTGGATATCTACGCCGTATGCGTAGTGCTTACGCTGATACCCCGAAAGGTTCGCTATTGGGTGCGAGCGCTACTCTACATCCTGCTATACACCACAGCCATTGTGGATATGTACTGCTACGTACGTTTTGAGTCGACTCTTACCCCCACCATGCTGATGCTGGCTAACGAAACCACAGGTCAGGAGGCCAGCGAGTTTCTGCGTGGCTATATTACATGGGATGTAGTTACATCAAAAGTAGGCTGGGTACTGCTCTTGGCGCTGGTGCACATCGCTTGGACGGTGATTCGCCGAATGACCAGACATCTCAGCAACAGGCTGATTCTGCCCAAGATGACCCCCATTGTTATCGAGGGCTACAACGCCATTGTAGGTGTAATCGTAGCTTGGGCACTCTGCTCTTGCGTAACACTTGTTTGGCCCAACAAAGAGGCTATGCACCGCATGTTTACCCACACCACCGTGGGTCAGATGGAGCACGAGCTTACGCGTAAGGACAAGGCCGAATTCTATGTACCTATCTACCGATTGTTATTCAGCATGTACGCCAACCACCTGGCCGACAACCAGTTAGTACAGCTTGAAGCTGCCAGCGAGAAGGTGCAGATAGATAGCTGTAGTTATCGTGTGCCTAACATCGTATTGATTATCGGCGAGAGCTACAACAAGCATCACTCGCAGCTGTATGGCTACAACATGCCAACCACACCAAAGCAGAAGGCTTTGGCTCAGGAAGGCACGCTCGTACCATTTACCGATGTGGTAGCACCCTGGAATCTTACCAGTTTTGTGTTCAAGAACATCCTGTCGCTGCAGGCCATCGGCGAAAAAGAGGAATGGTGCGATGAACCACTCTTCCCAGAAGTATTCCGCAAGGCAGGCTATCACGTTACGTTTATCACCAACCAGTTCCAGTCGAAGGCTAACGAGGCTGTTTACGACTTCAGCGGTGGTTTCTTCCTGAACAATCCTGATCTGAGCAAAAAGCTGTTTGATACACGTAACACCCGTCTTTATCCTTATGACGAGGGCGTGCTGCAGGAGTACGACCGCCTGAAGAAGGAGGATAAGGAGCATAATCTGATTATCCTGCATCTGATGGGTTCGCACCTGATGTACAAGTCGCGTTATCCGCAGAATGCTACCCATAAGTATCTGAAGGAGGATATGTACAATCGTCCTGAACTTACCAAAAAACAGCGTATGATTCTGGCCGATTACGACAACTCTGTACGTTATAACGACTCGATTGTATGGGCAGTTACCCAGCGCTTTGCCGATAAGGATGCTATAGTAATCTACATGCCCGATCATGCCGAAGAGATATTTGATGGCGAGCCATATATGTACGGACGTATGCATGGCGCCAACATCGATTACCGCCTGGCACGCAACGAGATGGAGATTCCGTTCTGGATATGGGGATCGCCTAAGTATCGCGAAAACCACCCATACGGCTGGACAGCTATCCAGGAGGCCAGAAACCGTCCGATGATGACAGATGTGCTGCCACACCTGCTGATGTACTTTGGCGGTATTGCCTCACCACTCTATCACGAGCAGTATAACATCGTGAGTCCGGCTTACGACACCAAACGTCCACGTATCCTGAAAGGCGTAACAGATTATAACCAGTTAAAGAAGCAATGAAAGAACTGTTATCAAGAAAAGAGTGTTCTGCCATGCGTGGTGTTGCCATCCTGGCCATCATGCTGCACAACTATTGCCACTGGCTCAGGGGCATTGTGAGAGAGAACGAATACACCTGGCAACAATTCAAGTTCGATGAGCTGTGGCGCCTCACTCTTAATCCTGATGAACAGTTACCCATGCATCTGGTGTCGTTCTTCGGCCACTATGGCGTGCCCGTATTCCTCTTTCTGAGTGGTTACGGACTGGTTAAGAAATACGAACAGGGCAAGTTACCCGAGGTAGGTTTGTGGCGATTTGTACGCTACAACTATCTTAAGTTGTTCCGCATTTTTATCGTAGGCTTTGTGGCCTTTATCCTGCTCGATGCCATCACCCCAGGCATGCATCGCTATACCTGGACAGCGGTGGTTGGCATGCTGGGCATGTTTGCCAACCTGTTCGAGGATCCCTCGCATGTGGTTTGGCCTGGTCCTTACTGGTACTTCAGCATTACCTTGCAGCTTTACATTTTCTATCGCCTGGTACTTTATCGCTGGCGCCACTGGGGTCTAGTTGTAGGTATGATAGTTCTGTGCTGGTTGTGGCAACTTTCCTGCCAGGACGATGCTGTTTTGCTGGAGCGATTACGTTATAACTTGATTGGCGGCGTGCTGCCTTTCGGCTTAGGCTTGTTGGCAGCTAGAATACCAACAATTATTCCCACGTTGGGAACAAAACATTCCCACGTTGGGAACAAAATATTCCCTAACTGGGAATATATTATAGCCTTATTACTCGCTGTTGCCCTCATCGTAGCTTTGAGTTCAAACTTCCAAGGCTGGCTATGGGTTCCTGCATTTATCGTTGTTGGCACCATTGCACTTGTAAAAGTAATGCCCGAATGGATGCTGTCGTACAGCGTCTGGGTGGGTGGTATCTCGTCAGCTATCTTTGTGGCCCATCCGCTGGTTCGAAAAATCATTGTGCGACCTTACATTTATGATGATATGTATGCAGGGCTGCTGCTCTACGTGGTAGCAACGCTGTTCCTCTCGTGGTTATTCAAGAAGCTGATAGACCAACTGCCAAGTCCCAAACTGTGAAGATAAAGGATATAGAACTGGCCAACATTAGCCGTTATCGCGCTGAATTGATGGGAGCAGCTATGCTGTTCATCATCCTGTTCCACGTGCCGCTGGCTCGTAGTAACGAGTTCTTCGGATTAAGGCGATGTGGTAATGTGGGTGTAGATATGTTCCTGTTCCTGAGTGGTATCGGCCTTTGGTTCTCGTGGGTAAAGAATCCAGCTTTGTGGCAGTTCTACAAGCGCCGCCTGCTGCGTATTTATCCTGCCTGGCTGGTAATGGCATCGCTCTTCTATCTGCCACGATTCGACTGGACAAACGGCGATTATATCGACCTGATTGGCGACATCGCCATTAACTGGGACTTCTGGTTGCACGACGAGCTCACCTTCTGGTATATCCCAGCCATTATGATGCTCTACCTCTGGGCCCCGCCTTACATGCGATTGATTCAGCGCCATCCCGTTTACCGATGGATGCCTGTAGTTATGATTCTATGGTGCATCTGGGTGCAATGGATAGCCCCATTGCATCAGGCCGTAGGGCATATCGAGATATTCTGGAGCCGCGTGCCCATCTTCTTTATCGGCATAAACTGCGGCGAACTGGTACGTAAACAAACCAAGATTGATGGTGCAGGCATCTGGATGATAGTGGCTATCTTTGTAGCTACCTTCAGTTCGTGTGTGTATCTGGAGCAGATTTCACACGGACGATTCCCCTTGTTTGTAGAGCGTATGATATACATACCGTTTACCATCACGCTGATTATGATGCTGAACCGTGTGTTCCGTCGCACGCCGCGATGGTTCAACAGTTTCTGCGCTTTCTTTGGCGCCCTCAGTCTGGAGGCCTATCTGATACACGATCACTTTGTGATGACCTACCTCATCCCCTACCATCTGGGATACTGGCTTACGGCCTTACTCACCATCGTGATTACCATCCCTTTGGCATGGGCACTTCAAAAGATACTGAAACTCATCGTTAGAGTATGAAGAAGATATACGCCTTCGATTTCGACGGAACGCTGACAACTAAGGATACGTTGATAGAGTTTATCCGTTTTGCCAAGGGCACATTGGCCTTTGGATGGGGCTTTGCACGCTATGCCCATCTGCTGGTGCTGATGAAACTGGGGCTCTATCCTAACTGGAAAGCCAAACAAAAGGTGTTTGCTTACTTCTTTAAGGGTATGACTATCGAGGATTTTAACGCCCTCTGCCAAGCCTTTGCAGCCTCATCGCAGTATCTGCTGCGCCCTGCAGGCATCAAGGCCATACAGCAAGCCCAGAACGAGGGGGCGGAGGTGCTGATAGTAAGCGCATCTATCGATAACTGGGTGCAGCCTTTCTTTACTGATGTAAAAGTGCTGGGCACACAGATTGAAGTGATTGATGGCAAGCTGACAGGACGCTTTCTTACCAAGAACTGCTATGGCCAGGAGAAGGTGAGCCGTATCCTGACCCTCTTTCCCGACAGAAAGGATTATCACCTGACTGCCTTTGGCGATAGTCGTGGCGACAAAGAAATGCTGGCATTTGCCGACGAATCATATTTTAAACCATTCAGACAATGAGAAATCCACTTAAGATATTCAAGATTAAACCCGAAGAACGCTGGCAGTCGACGATTGCTCTTATGGTTATCATAGCCCTCAACGCTATGTTTATCTTCCGTATGCACGAGTTGTTTATGCAACCAGGTTTCGGCCCCTATTGGAAGGCTTTCGAACACGAGCTGCATCTGTCGGGCTACGACCCGCTTACCTATCTGGGCGTAACCAACTGGGATGTGGTGTATCAGGTGTATCGCCACCCGTTGCTGTCGTTTATGATATGGCCGCTGTGGGTTATTAACGAGGGGCTTACTTGGCTGTTAGGCGTTAACTGCGTGCAGTATCTGGTAGCAGCATTCCTGATTCTATGTACCTATTACTCGTATATCTTCCTGTATCGCATTCATCGCGAAGTGATAGAATTAGAGCGCAAGGATGCTACATTGCTCACGGCCTACTTCTTCTCGATGGCCTATATCCTGATGGCTGCCATCGTGCCCGATCACTTTACCATATCAATGTTTCTGTTGCTTATCACCCTTTATATATCAGGTATATGCATCAAGAAACGCCGCGAGTTTAAGTGGTGGCAATCGGCCATTCTGTTCTATATCACAGCAGGTGTTACGCTGAGCAATGGTGTGAAGGTTTTCTTATCAGGATTCTTTGTAAATCTGAAAGATTTCTTCCGTCCAAAATACCTGTTGCTGGCCGTTATCCTGCCAGCTGCCTTGCTGTGGGGAACGGCACAATGGGAGTATCGCACGTATGTGCTGCCCAAAGAAAAGGCACGCGCAGAACAGAAAGCAAAGAAAGCAGAACAGCAAAAGGCACGTGTGGCCCAGATGACAGCTGAACAGAAAGAGCAGTACGAGGCCAGGAAAGCCCGTCGCGATAAGGTATTGCAGCGCCAGGCAGCCAAGACTGGTAAGCCCATGGAGAATTACGGCTTCCTGAAGTGGACAGATATTTCTACATCGCGCTGGCAATCTACCTATGAGAACCTGTTTGGCGAGTCGCTGCAGTTCCATCAGGACTACTTCCTAGAGGATGTGCTGGTTCATCGTCCAGTATTTGTACGTTACAACTGGGCATTCAGTTATATCATCGAAGCACTTATACTGCTGTTCTTTGTGATAGGCGTGTGGATGGGACGTAAAAGCCGTTTCCTTTGGCTCTGCCTGTCTGGATTTGCCTTCGACATGCTGATACACATCGGCTTAGGTTTCGGCCTTAACGAGATATATATCATGACGCCACACTGGGCATTTGTACTGCCCATTGCTACAGCCTATCTGTTTAAAGCCGTACAAACAAGCTGGCTAAGATGGGTAGTGGCAGCTATGACTATATACCTATTAATATATAACGGCTATCTGCTAACCGACTTCCTGCTATCGCCTATCAAAGCTATCATATAACGAAAAAAGCATGCCTCAATATCAGGCATGCTTTTCTGTTCCTAACCACTTTCGGATGCGTCGTGTAAAAGCTTTCGAGATATTGCTAAACTGGCCGTATCGGATATTAAGCCACAACTCCTCTAACGAATAGCTGATCTTGGTTAAAGGATGACGCCATGCAAGAATCTTGTATAGTCTGTCCTTATAACCTACATTCTCAATCACATATCTAGGGTGTTTAAGTGGAAATTCCAACTCATAACGCTTCATGGTAAAGATTTTAAGGAAGCGCTTGGGTGTGGTCTTGGCCGAAGCGGTAAAATGCGTAGAATCGGCCATTAAACCCAGATTATTTATCTGGTTCTTTGAAGGAAGAATGGCCAGACCAGAATTAAACAGCATGGATGCCCAGAAAATACTCTCGTAGTACTCCTTGCCAGTAGCACGATGATTGGCGAACATCTTAATCATATCCTTTCTGTATTTGCGCTGCTCGGCCAAAGCCTTTAGCTGTGCCATATTATACGCATCGTCGAGGAATGAATACTGACCGTCCCACTGATCGATAACGCGTCGCCACGATGCCCAGCCCCAGATGCCAAATGTTGAGGTAAAGAAGTAATCGTAAGGACAATCCTCTGTAACCTCATCGATATTAAAGCCCGAAATCATACTGATACGCTCGTCGTTCTCGTACTTATCAAGCATCTCCTTACAGAATGGAAAGAACGACTGTGAGGGCACATCATCGTCCTCAAGCACCATGCACTTATCAACGATAGAGAAAGCCCATTTCTGCGAGATATACTCAGAAGGATCGCAGCCATAGTTTTTTTCCTGATACATACGATGCACCTCGCACTCCCAGTCGATGTTCTCATCGCTCACAATCGCACGACAAGCCTCTATGCCAGCCATATCACGTTCGCCACGAGGACCATCCTGATAGAGAAACAGCTTTGAGGGGCGAGCCTCCTTAACCGCCTCGAAAACCTGGCGGAAAGTGTCTGCACGATTAAAGAACAGCAGCAGAACAGCAATATCAGTCTTTGCGGGTTGTTTCATATCAGTTCGGGCATAATGAATACAGAATGAATTTTTTGCTTCTCTTTAGGCGGAATCTCCATGTAGTTACGATAGAGATCGCTCAGATAAGCATCAGGATTGCAAGGCGCACTAAATGATTTCCCCTCGAAGTTAATAGTACCCAATGGGAAAACAGAATCCTGGCGATGCATAATGCCATAACCATTATTAATCAGGATATTCGACAGGTACACGTTCTTAGGACGAACGGCGCAAAGCAAACTCCAAAGGCACTTATTAACGGCATATTTGGCACCAAACCAGAAGAACTCAGCAAACGCATTAAATGAATAGTAATGCGACTTGTGCAGGATAGAATAACTCTTTGAAATACCCAATGTAATACGCTTTACCCACTTTTTGGGCAGCGTAGGATAATCTACCATTGGGAATATATCAACATAAAGACCTTTCTGATAGTCGGCCGCAAAGTTATCTGAACCTTCAACATAGAAAGAATTCAGATCGCGCACCTTTACGATAGGCTCTTTTGATTGCGGTTCTATCTGTGGTGTCTGCAGGAATAAACCATCACGAAGTTCGGATGGTGCCACACTTACAAAACGGTCCAGATCCTCCTGACGCATGGCAATATCGATATCGTCATCCCAGGGAATAAAGCCCCCATGGCGAACAGCACCTAATAGTGTACCACCATCAAGCCAATAGCCAATCTGGTGCTTCTTACAGATACGGTCGATCTCTTCGAGAATAGACAACTGTTTCAGCTGGCAGGCACGCAGTTGCTGTTCCTTGAACTTCTGCAGATAAGGATTATTCATGACTTTAATATTGATAATGTACGACACACTGCATCCTTCATCGCATACTGAGGATGCCAATTCAATCCCTTCAGGCGGCTGTTATCAAGTACGGCACGCATAGCTATCGAAAAGCCCTTCTGTTCTGTTTCTGAAGGTAACTCGAATACAACCTGCTTATCGGCCCACTCGGCACACAGCTGAGCAAAGTCCTTTAAGCGCACATTGCAGGCCTCGTTGGCTATATTATAAGCTACACCCTCTTCGCCATGCAGCAACACATGCAGCATAGCTCCTACAGCATCAGCCACATAGGTGTAAGAGAAGAGCTGTTCGCCCTTACTCTTCAGTACGATATTCTCGCCAGCCAAAGCCTTCTGGATAAACTGCGATGAGGCTTTACTATCGCTCATCAGCATGGTAGGACCAAACACACGGCTCAGTCTTACAATCTTAACCTGAGCACCACGTTCAGCAATATACGACTGACAGAGGGCTTCACTCAGTCGCTTTGACTCTGTATAGCAGGCACGCGAAGTAGCTAAGTTCAGCTTTCCAGTGTAATCCTCAGTAAAATCATCATCACCACGGGCATTACCATACACTTCGACTGTTGATGGATAGAGCACCATCGCATTACAAGCCAAAGCTTTCTCGAGCGCCTGTTCAGCACCTTTCACATTAATATTGATAGTCTCGATGGGATACTTTGAATAAGCTAATGGATGGGTGTTAGATGCCAAAGGAATAATTACATCAACCTTAGGCAACTCTAAAAGCGACTCTGAGGCTTCGCGCTCCACAAAATGGAAGTTGCTGTCCTCAAAATACTCACCAAGTCGCAAGGCTGCTTTTTCACGATTACGTCCCAAGGCATAAATAGTAATGTTAGCGCCTTTCTTATTCAGATGCATCAAGGCATCTATCAAGCAAACGCCTATCAAACCTGTAGCACCAGATATCATAAACGATTTGCCATAAAGACGGTTGATATCACCCAACTGAGTGATACATTCCAAATCCTCCTGATAAAGAGGATGCTGCTTATAGAGTGATGTTACTTCAGCCATGTGTCCTTATCCATTTTCATATAACCTTTGAACATCTCCAGATCATCCTTAGTGGTAAGTTTGATGTTCTTATCCGAACCTGCTGCAAAATGCAGCGTCTCACCCAATTCTACCATCATGGTATTGGTGTAAGACGAGCCATGAATACCTATGCCTTTTTCGAAAGCCTCGTGATAGGCAGCATCAAGCTTCTTGAACTGATAGGCCTGAGGTGTAGATACACGTCGCAAGGTTTCGCGAGGAATATACTGCTTAGTGGTTGTTTCATCGTCAGGATTTACAATGAATATCTGTTCATTATAAGGCAACGATGTTACTCCATTACCATACTGCATAGCTTTCTGGATAACATCAGTAAGTACGGTATCATCCACCAGGGGACGGATACCATCGTGGATAATGATGATATCATCGTCAGAAGCCTTGCTTTCTAAGTCGTACACACCATTACGAATACTCTCCTGAGCACTGTTTCCACCAGCTACAACAGCCTGAAGTTTGGTGATATTAAACTGGCGGGCATAGGCCCAAAGCACCTCATGCCAGCCATCAAGACAAACTACTTCGATAGCATCTACCATAGGATGACGCTGAAAACTCTCCAATGTATAGATGAGTACAGGCTTATCGTAAACGTTGATAAACTGCTTGGGAATATCCTGTCCCATTCTGTTTCCAGAGCCGCCGGCAATAATCAAAGCATAGTTCATATCTTATTGTTTTTTAATTTTGTTCATCATAAAATCTATAGTCTCCTTCAGTATCTGCGCACCAGCCAGGCGCATCACAGCATAATAGAGTACAGCTGCCAATATACATCTGCTGATGAGCAGCAGCACCAGGTTTCCAATATACGAGGTGATATAACCTGTAGCAAACATCACACCTGCAGCAGCCAAAGCAAAAGGCATGATATCCTTCAGCATCAGCAATAAGGTATAGCTGGTATCCTTACAGGCAAAGAAAAACCACACAAACAGCCAAAACAAATTAAGTACTACGTAAGTCTTAACCATCGTGGCAATACCATAGGGGTAAAGCGTTAGCATGGCTACAATCTGAAGCAAACCCAACGCTAACGTACAGCCCATAAACGTACCTGATTTACCTCTACTTATCAGGAAATCGGCCATTAATGTGCTGATGGGTAGCACAGCACCACACACACATATCCACTGCAGATATTGTGCTGATATAAGCCACTTCTCGCCAATAGCCAGCACAATAAACTCTTTAGCCACCAAACCAAAGCCCAATAACAAAGGAAACGAGATAAATGCAGCAAAACGCACCATCTTACGCAGTACAGCCAGTTGGCGCTCGCGATCATCCCTTACGCTTACCAGCACCGTCTGATCTACCTGCTTTACCATACCTTGGATAAGCGATGTACACTTGTTGTTCCACTGATAGGCCTGGTTATAGTTACCAGTATCATGTGCGCTAAAGTAACGACCCAGCAACATATTCATCACGTTGTTATTGACCTGTGTCAGTACATCGCTAATCAGGATCTTTACGCTGAACGGAAATGCCTTACGGATAAACGTAAAATCAACCTTCAGCGTAGGGCGCCAATCGCTATAATGCCAGCGCAGCAGGGTAGATATCAAAATAAAGAGGTTAGTTTGAGTGGCCAAGCTCCAATAAGAAAAACCTTGCCAAGCCATCACAGCAGCCACACTACTGGATAGGATAGTAGCCGTAATGCTAGCCTTAGCCAGTTGCTGGGCTCTGAGATTCTTATAAAGATAAGCCGCCTGCGCTACACCACTACAACTGAATAACAGCCCGATAAAGGCATAACGACATAATGCAACCAATCGGGGCTCATCATAGTAATCAGCTATTAATGGTGCTGAGAAGAAAAGCGTTAAGTAGATAACGCCACCCATAAAAATATTGAACCAAAAGACAGCATTATAGTCACTGTCTTTTGGCTCTTTTTCGTTAACCAGCGCTGTAGAGAAACCACTATTCTGCAAAGCGGTTGCTATCAGCGAAAAGATGGTAATCATGGCTATAAGACCATAGTCGGAAGGATTAAGCAAACGACCCAAAATGATACCAAAGATGAGGCCGAGCAATTGCTGAACGCCATTGTTCATTCCACCCCAAAACAGGCCCTTAGCTGTTTTTTCCTTCAATGATTCCATCCATTGAACAGATATTATCCTACCTGGCTTCCTGGCTTTACATCCTTAGTGGTTGTAACCACACTCAGACTCTCGTCGGCATCAACGGCACTCAGAATCATACCCTGACTCTCGATACCCATCATGTTACGTGGAGCAAAGTTGGCCACAAAGAGGATACGCTTACCAATCAATTCCTCAGGATTCTCGTAGAAAGCAGCAATACCCGAGCAGATGGTACGATCGGTACCAGAACCATCGTCGATGGTAAACTGCAGGAGTTTCTTACTCTTCTTAACCTTCTGACAGTCCTTCACCAGACCTACACGGATATCGAGCTTCTCGAACTCCTCGAAGCTAACGGTATCCTTGATAGGAGCAGCCTTATAGTTAGCAGCCTCGTTGGCTTTCTTAGTAGCCTCCAGCTTATCCAGCTGCTTCTGGATAACCTCATCCTCAATCTTCTCGAACAGCAGAGCAGGCTCACCCAGCTGATGACCAGCCTCCAGGAGATCGATTGAACCCAGCTGCTCCCACTCGAAGTTGCTGATGTTCAGCATCTCGCGAAGCTTCTTACTGCTGAATGGCAGGAATGGCTCAAAGGCAATAGCCAGGTTAGCAGTCAACTGCAAGCAGATGTTCAGGATAGTCTCGCAACGCTTTGGATCAGTCTTCCAAACCTTCCAAGGCTCGCACTCTGTGATATAGCGGTTACCAATACGAGCCAGGTTCATAGCCTCGAACTGAGCATCGCGGAACTTGAACTGTTCCAGCAGAGCCTCAACCTTAGCCTTAACATCCTTGAACTCCTCAAGGGCCTGCTTATCTACATCCTGCAACTCGCCACAAGCAGGAACTACACCGTTCCAGTACTTCTTGGTGAGCTGGAGGGCACGGTTTACGAAGTTACCGTAAACAGCTACAAGCTCGTTGTTATTGCGATCCTGGAAATCCTTCCAAGTAAAGTTATTATCCTTTGTCTCAGGTGCATTGGCTGTCAGTACATAGCGCAATACATCCTGCTTACCAGGCATATCAACCAGATACTCGTGGAGCCATACAGCCCAGTTACGAGAGGTTGAAATCTTATCGTTCTCAAGATTCAGGAACTCGTTGGCAGGTACGTTATCAGGCATGATATACTTGCCGTGAGCCTTCATCATTACAGGGAAGATGATACAGTGGAACACGATGTTGTCCTTACCGATGAAGTGAACCAGACGTGTATCCTCGTCCTGCCACCACTTCTCCCAGTTGCCCCACTTCTCAGGCTCCTTCTCGCACAGTTCCTTGGTGTTTGATACATAGCCGATAGGTGCATCAAACCAAACATAAAGTACCTTACCCTCAGCATCCTTTACAGGTACGGGGATACCCCAATCCAAGTCGCGAGTCATAGCACGTGGCTGCAGATCCATATCCAACCAGCTCTTACACTGTCCATATACGTTTGGACGCCACTCCTTGTGCTCCTCCAGAATCCACTGCTTCAACCAGTCCTGATATTCGTTCAAAGGCAAATACCAATTCTTGGTCTTCTTCAGAACGGGAGTAGAACCAGAGATGGTTGACTTAGGATTGATCAACTCTGTGGGTGAGAGGTCACGTCCGCACTTCTCGCACTGGTCGCCATAGGCACCCTGAGCATGGCAATGGGGGCACTCGCCAGTCACATAGCGGTCGGCCAGGAACTGCTTAGCCTCCTCGTCATAGAGCTGTTCAGTAGTCTCTTCTGTCAGCTTACCCTCATCATAGAGTTTCTTAAACCACTCTGCTGCGAACTTGTGATGAGTCTCTGAGGTGGTACGGCTATAGATATCGAACGAGATACCAAACTCCTCGAACGAATCCTTAATCATCTTATGATAGCGGTCAACCACATCCTGAGGAGTGATACCCTCTTTGCGGGCACGAACGGTAATGGGCACACCATGCTCATCACTTCCGCCGATGAACAATACCTCGCGCTTCTTCAGACGAAGATAACGCACATAGATATCAGCAGGTACATATACACCAGCCAGGTGTCCGATATGCACGCCACCATTAGCATAAGGCAGCGCCGACGTCACCGTCGTACGCTTGTAAGTCTTGTTTTCCATCTTCTTTAAATACGTATTTATTTCTTATCTGGCTGCAAAATTACAAAAAATCCCACAGATTGCAAAATATCTGTGGGATTTCTTATACTAAAATACGTATCCAAAGCTAATGTACGGGAATACTGATTTTGAAACGGCATGTTTTCCACCCAGATTGAATGATGGACTGATACCCACCCTGAACTGGAAACCGTGCGATGGCTGATAGCGATAGCCTATATTCCCAAAGCAATAATAACCCCATAAGCTATGACTTTCTTTGCCCGCATATACAGACTCATAATATATTAAACCGTCTTCTTCGCCAACTTTATTCAGATTCCACACATCATACTCTTCCTTATAATAACCCAGATTAACACCTAAGCCCAACTCAAACTTGCTGCGCTTTTTGCCCAGAAGATAGTTTGCTTCAATAGGCACATCCACACCTCTAATTGAGTTTGAACCTGACAACAATCCATAGTTTTTAGAGTATGTATATCCCATACCTACACGATATCCCCAAGGAGAATCGGGTTTTAAACGTGAGTCAAAGTTCAGGCCTACGATGTTCGAAGGACCTAATAGTTCAAGATACAAACTCTTTTGAGTGTTTTCGCTCTGTTGTGCCATTGCCGTCTGAGTAGCAGCAAGGCATAAAATCAGTAATGTTATAAATAAATGCTTCATCTTATAGATGATAGTTACAAATATATATATATGAACGGAATTTAAGAAATAGACTATTTTACATCTTTATTTATTTTTCTTTATACTCTACAACAGTTGTCTGACCTTGGCGTATCTGGAAGAACTTTTTAGGATACATATGCCAACCAATGGGGTCTACAGCATAATCACCTACATTAAGTGTAATTTCAGCTTCTTTAGAGTGTGGACCAAAATGCACAGTTGCAATTGCGTCATCAAGATGAGCTATGTTATAGATGTATGCTCGTGGGTCGGCAACTACTTCGTCTGGTACTCTGTCCATTTTAATTACCAATGTACCTTCCATCCTTTCCTTTTCACAGCCAGTTGCTATGAAAAGGAGAAGAAGTGCGAATGCAAATTTAATTGTTTTCATTCCTGTATCTTATTTAGAATTTATATCCTATACCCACTTGGATGGTATTTTCGAAACCATCCATATTCAGTTTGTTACGTCGGAAAGAGTGCTTGAAATCTATTGTAGTAAAGAACTTTTTGTGTTCTACTTGTAAGCCAATTTGTCCGCCATATGTAATTTTATCGCCAAAGTCGTAATGCCACCATCTAAGACTACTATCAGATGGTTGGTAAGGCTTTTCACGTCCAAAAACTGCGTATTGGATATAAGGTCCAGCGTTCAGTCTAAGGGCGGTGTGATTATTCAGTCGCATCTTATATGAGGCAAGCATAGGAATGGAGGCGTTCCATTGGCTGTGGAACTCAGGTGTGTTCTGGTTCTCCTGATAAGATAGAACCAAACGTGGCTGTAAATATAAGCTTTCTGTCAGTCGAATATCGTAAATTCCGCCAACAAAACCTCCAATACGCCAATCTACATGGTCGGCACTGGATGTAGAGGCATTAATACCACCCATAAGTCCGAATTTGTTCTGGGCATTAACTGATAACGCAATAAGCATTGCGAACATTGCTAATACAATTTTCTTCATCATTTTTATTTGATTAGTGGATTACATATATGCTGCGGGTAGGGTAAATTGATGATTCAACTCGTGAGGAATTCCACGATATTTTATCTTTAAATCTACAGAAATAGGCAGTGCAAGTCTCATATACGAGTTTAAATTTTCCAATTTAACAGGCATTGCATAAGGTAAATCATAATAATAATCATGTGAAGAGTCTGCAGTTTTATCTTCATGGATTTTAGTACTGGTTCCTGCAACAGAATATGAGCCTGTATATTCTATGTTGCTTGAATAGTTTGTCCATCCTAACCATGTCTTTTTTCTGAATGAGATCTCTATGTGCATACGCATTGCCACAGGTGTCGTCAGGATTCCTGAATCATAGGTTATTTGACGCCCACATTTAACTCGTATTTTCTTTCCATTCTCATGATACCAATCAGAATCGTATTCCTTTGTTACCTCTTCTACGTTTCGAGTTACACTCTTTTTGCAGTAATCATACATAGCTACACCAAGTTTCTGCAATTGGGCATAGCTAAATATGTCTTTCATATTCTTTATCTTTCCATTTATTATAACGTCGCCATTTGCATTAACAAGTGAAGCTACGGTTTTATTGCTGACAGGCAAATAAACGCCATAGTCATCTTTATAGTTTGCAAAAAACAGGCTCTTTTCATACTTTTTTCTGTAGCTTTCATATGCTACACTTGACTCGTCAAGTTGTTCTGCTGCATTCATGGCTTCATCATAGATGTCTTTCAGAGAAACTATGGTGCCGTATTTTTTCTCTACCAATTTGCTTCTGTTCTGTTCTTCAACCGAGTTCAGCTCGTCAATTGCGTTTGCAAAATCATCTTCTGTTGCAAATCTAAGTATATTACTGTTATTGCAGATTGAGTCAGAATAGTTCAATGATGCGTTGTCAACTATAGGCTCATCCATAGAGTCCTTACTACATGAAAACAATGTGCATGCGCACAAAGCGAAAAGAAAACTTATTTTTTTCATAATTCTAAAAATGTATTATAATTATATATTCTATAATGATATATATCCCCAGAAACAAAACCTTTCATTTTTAATTTGAATAATACATTCACCATCAATATATGATGGTAATTCAAATTCTGTCATTCCAACAGGAATAACAGATGAAAAAACTAATTCATCATTCTTTATAATATCAATTACAAACTCTGGATGAAAACGCGAAAAAGTAAGTTTGTAACCATCTTGATAAACACGAGGTGTATGAACAACTGTCTTACTATGTCCAAACATTCCTGGGCTTTCATCTATCTTTTCTACTTTAATATTCAATGATAATAAACCCTCCTCTGATGCCATTACTTTTCCATGAAACAGAGCAAAACAAAATAATAAAAATAATAGTTTCTTCATTTCTTATTTTTTTAGTTACTACTTTACGGATATTATCCGTTATTAATTTGATTTGCAAAAGTAGCAACTAAATAAGAAATAAGAGAATAATAGTAAAAGCAATATTTTACTCAGATTTTACTAAGAGTGTAAAATACTCATAATCAGACAAATACAAAAATGCGAAGATTAATTATATTGCATTAGTTTTTCATCGAGTTCTTTTGATTTTCCCCCTTCGCCATACAATTTTTCCATCAGATTGATGCGTATTTTTGTTATATATGAAGGGGATACTCCTAACATATTTGCTACTGTTTTAGGAGTATAATGCAATCTAATAAGAATACAAGTTTTAAACTCGTTCTCGCTAAGCTCGAATTTCTTTCCTGATATAAATTTATAAAAATTTGGAAGTATATCGATTACCATTATATATACCTGTTGCCATTGATCGTCGGTAATTACAATACCTTTTGCAGCTAATTTACATAAATCAATAAATATAGATGACTTTTGAAGTCTTAATTCTGATGACTCTTTCTGTAAACCAATCTTGGTTTTATATGCTTCTATTTCATTTTCCAGTTTTATAGTCTCGTTTTTCTTTTCTTCTAACAATTTACTCAGAGTTTGTTCATGGTTACGTAATTGTAAAATTTCTGAATTAGTTTTTGCCAGCAAGGATACTTTATTATTGTATTCAACCTTTTCTTGTTTCCTTTTTTTGAGAAAATCCTTCAATATAAAAAATGCAATAATAAATAATAAGAAAAAGAAAACGCTTACCAATTGTATAATAGCGTGAGCACGATTTGCTCTTTCTTTTTCATGTTTAGCTATTTCTTGATTACGTGAATAGTCATACATACCCTGCATTTGTTCTACTTCCTTTGTAGCCATACGGGCATAGGCCGAATCGTTCATTTCGTAACTGTAGAGTGCATACTTTGCAGCCGAATCGCCCATATGCTTCTGCTGGAAAAGATGTGCCAATCCTCTTGATGCAGCATTTTGGTTATTATAATCCTTACCTAGTAATAATTCCTTGCGAAAAAATAACTCTGCAGAATCTAAGCAACCAATTGAAAGATAATAGTTGCCTTTTGTATAATAATATATTTCACGTCCTTCCTCTATCTCTAAATGAGAATCAAAAAAGCCTGATTCAGATTCGTATTTTCTTAAATACTCAGCTGCCTTTTTTATATCACTTCTCTCTATCAAGTCATTTATACCAGGAAAAAGTACAATAGCAGAATGTTGCTTAAATCCATGTTTACTAAACAATTTAGAGGTCTTTTCACATAATGCCAGAGCTATATCTTTATTTCCTAATTGTTTATATGCTAATATTTGATTAGCCATACTTAGTAATGCTGTCAATGTATCGCAACCTTCGTATGCAAATTTTATAGATATACTATCACATTTTATACTTTGAAGCATTAGTCCCTGCTGATAAAACAAACTACTCATTTGCCCATAAACTCGGCTTAGTTGCCGATAGTCACAGTTATCAGCAGTGGTATCAGCTTTTTCTGAGGCAGTCTGGAAACTATTAAGGGCTAATGGAGCCTCATGAATATCGTAGTAGGCTCGTCCTAATAAATAATAAGCAAGCATCTTTTCATTAGGCGTGCCATGATCCTCAAAATAATCTACTAATGCTTGTGCCTCAGTAGTGGTATGGAAAACAGAGTCGGCCTTGTTATATTCATTGAGTTTCTGCAAGCGCTTCTGCATGGTTACATACTCCTTTCCGCCACAGCTTATCATGATAAGCCCTAAAAGAATGATATACAATAAATGCTTCATTAATTAGTTCATTATGAAATTCGGGGGTCAAAGGTACTAATAATCCCACAGACGACAAAACATCTGTGGGATTTTCTTTTTAAAAAGTTGCACTACAGCCTACATGCCTACATAAAATCTTCTGAAACATGGATGTATAAAGGCTTTTGACTATATTTTAACATACATAAAGCCCCACAAAAGCCTACATGAAACCTACACGTTTTTACCGCCAGACTACGATGTAGCAGATTTCATCATACGATATAGCAACTTTTGGCTTTAATACCTGATTGAAAATTCTCTAGAGAATTTATTGTTAGTCAGGCAGGCAGAACTATTTAGTACGGCACCTAAGCAGAAAATTCTCTAGAGAATTTCGGAGCTATCAGTAAAGCGAAAGATTGCAAGTTTACTGATACATATTTACTGGTACGCGTAGTAAGCCACTTTTGCCCCAAATCATGTAGGCTCTATGTAGGCTTTTGTGGGGCTTTATGTAGGCTTGAAAACGCGCGAAAGTCAGTGTTTATGCAGCTTTCCAGCGATTTTATGTAGGCATGTAGGCTGTAGAGCTACTTTTTTCTTATTTATTCTGTTGCAACCACTTAGGATAATTTTATATTTTTAGAAATATACGCCGAAGGATACGGGCTGGAAATTGGCATCCTGAGCATAAGTTGAGTTGAGGATGGTCATTGGCGAGAACTTGCCATAGATGCTGAACCAGTTGCGCAGGCTTAGTTCGGCCATGATATCCACCGTGATGGGGCGTTGGTGTATTTTCTTGAATACTTG